>JAXDJO010000041.1:0-41820 GCA_034667525.1 Actinomycetota bacterium | reverse complement strand
GGCTCTTCCCCGGGGCTTTTCGCAGCCTACCGCGTCCTTCGTCGGCTCCTAGCGCCTAGGCATCCACCGTACGCCCTTAATAACTTGGTATAGATGCTCGCGCTCGCTATGGAGTTTCCAAGGTTCTACTTCTGGAAGGACCTTCGGTTTCAGGGTTCTGTTCTGGGAGCATAAAAAACCGCCGGCTTTCGAACTCAAGGCCGGCGGAGCGTTAGGCGATGGTTGCGCGACTTACGCCTAAGCGCCTACCCCAGTGGAACTCTTCGACACCCGTATCCTTCCGTCGTCCTGCAACAGCCTCGCAATAATAGGGACGCCTTCGGACCCCGTCAAACCGCTGCGGCGGTAGTGCGCGCTTGTGCCCCTCGAGGCTTGAGTTGCTAAGAGTGCGGGAGCATGCGGTGCGGGCGAATGGCAACGATCACCCGCTCCTCGCCGGGCCGATCCCCGAAGTCCTGATCGGTGTACTTGTGAGCCATCTTGTTGATGAAGGCCTTGCCCTTGTCGGGATCCTCGTCGATCTCGGCTACGCCGCGAAGCTCCAGACAGCGATAGGGCTCGTCCGGATCGAGGATGGAAGCCGCAACGGCCGGCCGCGCCGTCAGGTTCTTGTATTTCGCACGCGCCTTGATCGTGCTGAACAGGAGACGCTGCCCATCCCACTCGAACCAAACCGGGTTGGACTGGGGAGCCCCGTCCGGGCCGATCGTGGCGATATGGGCGTATGCCTTCTTCTCCAGGATGGCCAAGAATTCGTCGGGAACAAGGGATCCGCTGCGGGCCATTGCCACCTCCACGTGCATCGTCGCCGATAGATTGCCGTCGTCGCCGAGCGAAGGTACACGATGCCGCCGTAGCCTCTTGTTAGTTAGTTGGCCTCCGGACGGTAGGTTGCGATCTTGGCCGACCGAAATCCCTCGACGCCGATAATCCTCACGCTCCTGCGTCTGGTTCTGGCCGCGACCGGATGACTCCCGCTCCCGCAGAGTGGCCCAGCCTGCTCGATTGGAAACGCCGTATCTTCGCTCTGTATGCCAGGATCCGCTCCGCCGAGGATCCCGTGGGAGCGTGGGCGGACTTCCGGCGAACCAGGGACGAGATGTTCGCCACTCATCCTCAGTCGCCGGTTCCGGCGGCGAACAGAGAATTGTTCCGGCTCATCTACTTCGACTACGACCCCGCGGCGCGTGTGCTTGGAGAGATCGCTCCCGCCGAACCTGCGCACTTCGACATCGCAACTAGCGGCGACGGCACCTACGGCTTCACGCGGGTAGCAACTGCTGCCTTCGAGCTTGCGGGAAGCGAGTGCACGCTCGACCTCTACTGGCTCGACGGCTACGGCGGGGGTTTGTTCGTTCCCTTCCGGGACGCGACCGCAGGTAGAGATACCTACGGAGCCGGGCGCTATCTGTTCGACACGATCAAAGGGGCCGATCTGGGCATGGACGGCGGCCGGATCGTCTTGGACTTCAACTTCGCGTTCAATCCCTCCTGCGCCTACGACCCCCGGTGGGTGTGCCCCCTCGCGCCGCCGCCGAACCGGCTCGACATCGCGATCGCAGCCGGCGAGAGGTACTCCTCCTCTTAGTTCGACGCAGACCGCAGCTAGCGCGATCTCGAACATCTGCGAGTCGCAGGGCGGTTGGGTCAGGTCTGCCGGCACTCAGTCATGATCGGGAGCCCGGAGGAGTGGAGTCGAGCATCCCGACGATCTCTTGCGTGGTGGCTGTCTCGCCTAGCCTGGGAAAGATCCGATCGATGCTGTTGGTATGCGCGGCTAGATCGCGATCTGTCATCGCGTCGGTGGCCAGAACAACGTTGTATCCGCGCTCGTGGGCCGCGCGTGCGGTCGATTCGACACCTGCGCTCGTTGCGATTCCGGCGAGAACGATCTGCGTGACCCCCAGGTCCTTCAGGGAGTCGTCGAGTGAGGTCTCGTAAAACGCGCCCCACCGCTCCTTAGTCACGCGAATGTCATCTGGGTGCGGGTCCAAGTCGTCGGCCAGTTCCGTCCAGTCCGGGGGTGGATCAACGACGGCTGGACCGGTTTCGGTGCGCCCGGGCGCTCTGCCCGCGACGTTTACGAGGACAACAGGAAGCCCGTGGCGGCGAAACGATGCCGTCAATTGAGCTGCGCGCTGCACGACCTCGTCGACAGGATGCGCGGTGGGAATCCCAAGCACTCCCTTCTGAAGGTCGATCACGACCAGTGCGGGCGTGCGGTCAATCGTGGTCAGCGTCATCGTGCTCCCCTTCATCGGATGTGGCGGCAGGGTGGTGCGAGCGTTGGGCGAAGCGACTGGCAGTCGTACCAAAGACTGCAGCCGCGAGGCAGACGATAGCGCCAAGAACGATCGGAGCGCGGGCGCCTCGAGTGTCCGCGAGCCAGCCGAGGATCGGACCGCCGACGGGTATGGCACCGACGAGAACGAAGGTTTGAAGGGCAAGCACCCGTCCATGGAGCGCGCGGTCGGCTTCGACTTGGATGATGGCAGTGGTGGAGGTCAGGTAAAGGATCGAAGCAACTCCGACCAGCAACGCGGCGGGGATCGCCGAGGCGACGCTGCGCACGCTCGCCAAGCCGAGCATGGTCACACCCAGGGAAGCTGAGCCGATGATGATATGGCGCATCCGAACGAGTCTCTTGTTGGCGATCACCAATGCACCGACGACCGCAGAAGCCCGACGGCAACGCCGCTCTTCGTAAGGTGCAGCACCAAGAGCGTAAGCGCGACGCTGGTCAGCCAGTTGCCAGTATTCGAGGTGGTCTGCCCGATGAAGAACAGCCGAAAGTTGCGGGTCCGCAGGGACGTGAATGTGCTGCGGAACGTGGTGGCGACGCGATCCCTTACAGCCGCGGCAGCCTCGCGTTCTCACGGGCTTGAGGAAAGCATCCGACCAGGACCGGCAATCGTCGAACGACAGCCCGGCTACCCCTCGGGCCTTTAATTTTGCAACTCCTCTTCGGGATCGGGACCTGGATCGGGTGCGGATGAACCTGTCCGGGAACCGCGCAGGGACATCGCACAGGCGATACCCGCGATCGCGCCTTCGGATGCAGCCGCCTGCACGAGTTGCTCACCGGGAGTTACATCCCCTGCTGCGTAGACGCCCTCGATCGTGGTCTCTCCGTGAGGACCCACCTCCACGTAACCAGACCCATCGATCACGCAGCCGAACTGTGCCGCCAGCTCGTTGCGAGGGTGATGCGCGATGGAGAAGAACGCCCGCTGAGCGGTGAGCTCCCGGCCGGATCCGAGGCGAACTGCCTTCATCTCTCCATCTTCGACATAGAACTCCTCCACCGTCTCCTCGATCAGATCGATTTCGTACTTCTTCATCGCGTTGCGGCAAGTCTCATCGCCTTCGAAGACGTTGCCGTTCGTGACCACCCGGACCTTCGCCCCCCATTCGAGTAGGTCGAGCGCGTAACCAGCAACATGCTCGCCCCACCCGATGGCAAGTACCTCGAGCCCCGTGGTCTCGTAACCATCGCAACAGGAGCAATGGAAGATATGGCTTCCGTAGAGCTCCTCGAATCCCGGGATCGCCGGGAACTCGTCGGTCACCCCGGTGGCGAGGATCACGCGTTGCGCTTCTACCGCCTCCCGATCGGTGCGGACCACAAAGCCCTCGCTGCTATATGCCGCCCCTTCCGCTCGTGCCTCTAAGAACGAGACTGTCTCGTATGCGGCGGCATCCCTTCGAGCTGCCGCCAGCAGCTCCGCGGGCGAGATGCCATCGCGCGTGAGGTAGCCGTGGCTGCGTTCCGCCGCCAGGTTCCGTTGCCCTCCGGCATCCACGACGAGGACTTGGCGACGGTAGCGTCCCAGCCACAGAGCAGCGGCCAACCCTGCTGCCCCGCCGCCGCAGATCACCACGTCCTCCACATCCGAACGGTAGTAGAGGATGAGCGACCCAACTGCAAAGGAGGCCGCTGTGCACCAGGACGATTCGGAACAACAAAGAGAAGGCGAGACGAGCAAGCCGCCGGACGAGACCCAAGAGATCGAGGGTCCCGCTGATGGGCCGGGCAAATCGGGAGCCGGCGAAAGCGACTTGGGCGACACCAGCCAGGGCGAACCTGGGAGGTAGGCGGCCGGTCCAACCGGGCCCGAACCGGGAAACGGCAGCAGCTGAGGTTCGGGGATGACGGTGGACAGCGGCCGGCTCGACGCCCTGTACGCGGCGCCGCTCGAGGAGTTCACCGCCCAGCGCAACCGCGTCGCCAAGGAATTGACGGCGGGCGGAGACAAGGACGGCGCGGCCGAGGTTCGGGCGCTTCAGAAACCCAACACCACTGCGTGGACGCTGAATCAGCTGACTCGGAGCGACCCCGATGCCGTGGACGAGCTGCTCGCAACCGCGAACAAGCTGCGGCGGGTACAGCAGGGCGAAGCAGGTGATCTCCGGGCGCTGCACGCTCAGGTCAGGAATCAGGTAGCCAAGCTCTTGGCACGGGCGCAAGCAGTGCTGGAAGAGGGAAACAAACAAGCGACCCAGAGCGTGAAGAACCGGCTTACCCAAAGCCTCATGGCGGCCGCCTCCGACGATCAGGCCGGAGCTACCCTGCGGGAAGGCAGGCTCGCCCGCGAATTAGAGCCGGGCGGTTTCGCCCCAACGGGCGATCTATTCGTCTCGTTCCCGCCGGAAAGCAAGAGCTCTCAGCGCGCCGACGAGGCTCGAGAACGCGCCTCAACACTTCTAGAAGAAGCTGAAACCGCGCGCGCCGAAGCTCAAGAACTTGAGGACGAAGCGAACCGCGCCGAGAAAGCCGCTGTGCGTGCTCGGGCCAAGGCCGAGGGGGCCAGGGCATCCGCGGAGGCCTTACAAGCGCGGGCCGAGGCCGCGCGCGATGCCTCAGAAACCCGATGACCTGCATCTCAGTCGGTTCGAGTCACTGGCTGTGGAACTCAGCCTCCAGCGTGTTGCCCTTTTTGGGAACCAGCCTCACCGTCCACACCGAGCGGAGGTCGACGGGAAGCGCGCGTCCCCAGCTAGTTGTCCCGATTGTCCTCTTGAAGCTGCCCAACGGGATCTCTCTACCGTCTCGGGTCACCAGCTTTACGGCATAACCGTCGGCCGTGTTCGCTCCGTTGAGCACGACGAATACCCATGACGGCGATCCCTCGTAGGCGAATGCCTGACCCATGGGTCGTTTGCCGCTGTAAAGGGGAGACGACGCGAAGTACTGCCCCTGTGCCGCAGCAAAGACGTTGTGGTAGTGGTTCGCGAAGCGGACGTCGGATCGGAGGGTCAGGTATGTGCCGCCGGCCCCCGCCGCGAGCAATATCGCGGCTGCCGCCAGCAGCATCGCGATGCGCGGCTTGGTCTTCTTCCGGAACCCGGCCCGGTAACGATCGATCATCCTGGTCTCGAATCCCACCGGCGGTTCGTGCACGGGAGCGGCCAAGAGCAACTCGTCGGAAGCATCCGACATCTCCTGGACGAAGCTTCGGCATTCAGCACACGAGGCCAGATGCTCCAGAGCACGCGCCCGCTCCTCGCCGCTGGCGATGCCCAGGGCAAGCTCCGGCGCAAGGTCGCGCACTTCCTCGTGGTCGGATCTAGTGCTCATCGTTTACCTCGAGCTGAGAGCGCACCTTGATCATCGCCGTTCGTATCCTCGTCTTCACCGTGCCGACGGGGACACCTTCGAGCTCGGAGATCTCGCGGGCCGTCCGGCCGTAGAACGATGCCAGCAACAAGGCCTGCCTCTGCTCCGCCGGCAAAGTAGCCAGGGCCCGGTGCACGCGGACGCTCTCATGAGCGTTGATGCCGGCGTACTCGGGGTCGATCTCGGTGGATGGAAGTTGCATAGTCATAAGTACCTCAGGATCGATGGGCTGGGCCCTCTTGGTTCGGATGCGGTCCACGGCCAGGTTCCTCGCTATCGACAGCAACCACGTAGAAACCCTCCCCCGTCTGGAGTCGTAAGCCGCAGCATGTTGCCACGCCCTCACGAAGGTTTCTTGGGCTACCTCCTCGGCCGTCCCTCGATCGCGCACCACGGTGAGGGCGAGGCCGAAGACCCTTGCCTGGAAGCGGCGAAGAAAGGCGGCTGCAGCCTCGGCATCGCCGGCCCCCATAGCTGCGAGCAACGATTCATCAGAAATTGACCACATGAGGTGATACGGAGGAAGTGCCCGAAAGGATTGCCCCATCAGCCCGGTGTGACCAAGAGATCCGCATCCTGCACAATCAACATCATGCAACGAGATCGGGGCGACAGGCTGATTGGGCTGCTGGCCGAACCCGAGCGACTCCGGGTCGCGGCGGCGTTGATCTTGGGCGCCAAGACGGCGGAAGAGATCGAAGCGGCGACCGGGTCGAGTCCCCGAGTGGTAGTGACCTCGCTCAATCGACTGATGGATGGCGGCCTCGTGGTCCAAGAAGCCGACGGATACCGCTTCGACAACGACGAGCTGTGGGAGGCCGCCCGGGCAGCTGGCCGCAGACGTTCTGAGGTGGATCGCAAGAGGTCTCCGGAAGACGAGGTCCTGGCTCGATTTCTCAAGAAAGGACGTCTCGTATCGGTGCCCGCCGCACGTGCCAAGCGTGTTGCCGTTCTAGATCACCTCGCACAGGAATTCGAACCAGGCCACTACTACGAGGAGCGAGAGGTCAATCGGATACTCAAGCGCTTCTACGATGACTACGCGTCCTTGCGCCGGTACCTCGTCGATGAAGGATTCCTGTCACGAGATGCCGGAAAATACTGGCGAAGCGGCGGGAGCGTGGCTTCTTAGCGGCTATTGGCCGAAGAGATGGAAGAGGATCTTTCGCTCTTTCGGCTCGTCGAGTTCCAGCAGCACCAGACGCTGCCACCTTCCGAAAGCTGGCTCTCCATTACTGACGGGGATCGCGTGTGACGTTCCACCTACGATCATCTGGCTGACGTGCGCGGGCCCGTTCCTTCGCTCTTCGGCCTCATCGTTGAAGTTTTGCGTCCGCCTCTCCAGATCGTCGTGGGCGTAATAGATATCGTCGGGGACCAGCGCACGCAAACGCAGTGCGATGTCGTTCATGGCGCCGTCTTCCCACTCGTTGATGAGAAGCGCGCAGGTGGTATGGGTACAGAATGCGACCAAACAGCCCTCTTTGATCTGGGATTCGCGGATGCCAGCCTGTAGGTCATCGGTGAGATCGACGAACTCGTGCCGCCCGGGCGCCACGACACTGAGCTCAAAGGTGTGGGAACGCATAGGAGAACCGTAGCCACCGAGTGACCAAGCCCGTCGAGGGAGTTGTGAAGATTCAGAGGAAGTTCCGTAAGTTGCACCTGAGAGCTGCTTAGACGCGTTCGAGAGAGGCACGCCGACGCGCCTCAACCTCGAACAGGCGGAACAAGCCGTAGGCCGCGAGCCCATAGAGAACCCCTATCCGGAACTCGGCCCCTACGAGAGCTCCCACATCTGAGAGCGAACCTCCGGCAGCGATCCTCCTGGCCGCGGCGATGCCGTGAGTGAGCGGAAGAGCGCGGCCGATCCCCTGCAACCATCCCGGAAGGACGGACAGCGGCACGTTCACGCCGCAGACGAGCAACATGGACCAATAAACAGCATTGGAGATGAAAAAGACGTCTCGTGCCCGCAGACCTATCGAGCCAAGCAGCATCCCGAGACCGGTGCACGAAGTCACGGTCACAACTAGGACGGCGGCCAATCCAGGTACCTGGCCAAGCGCGAGGTGGAAATGCAAGAACAGGAGGCCCACGCAGAACCCGAAGATGGAAACCACCAGCCCGTTGACCACCACCGGCAGAGCCCGGCCTAGAAACATCGCCAGTCTGTTGGCAGGCGATGCGAGAAGCGGAGCGAGGGTACCGAAGAAGCGCTCGTTGGCGATCGTCATGGTCATCCCGTAGATCGCAGACATGGCGCAAGCCTGGACGGCATTCCCCACGACGAAGAAGGCGTCGTTCTGAACGCCGCTGAAGCGCCCGAGGTAGGTGAAGAAAAGGATCTGAAACAGGGGGCTTCCCAGCATCGTGGGGATGTAGAGCGACGGTTTCAGCCAGTTGAACAACGCTTTGTAGGCGATGAGACCGCCGATGAAGAAGACCCTCAGAAACTTCACGCCAGTGCGAGCGTGCCGCGATCCCGCGCGAGGCGCTCGAAATGGTTCAGAAAGATCCCGCCGATAAGCAGGTAAACGCAACCCAGGAGGAGGCACATCCCGATGCCCACGAACGGATTGCCACCACCCAGTGCTGCGGTGCGAAGAGCCTTGATCCCCCAGGTGGGAGCCAACACCCAGCCGATGAGGTGCGTCCACCCCGGCAGCAGGGACAAGGGAACGAGTACGCCGGTAGTCAGCCACACCGGGTACTCCAGCAGATTCGACAGAGCGTTGGCGTGTCGGTAGAGCACGAAGGTGGAAGCGAGAACCAATCCCAGGAGCCCCAGCCCCAGAACAGTCACGATCAAAGCGATCGCGAACATGAACGGATGAACCAGGTGGAGGGGCATACCGAAGAACAGGACCCCCCAAGCGAGCGTCGCAACTATCGAGTACAAGCCGACCGCTGAGGTTGCCACCGTCAACGGCAGCAGCACCTGGATCAAAGGGGGCGGCACCACGACTATGAGCTCGAGGGTCCCCTGCCATCTCTGCCACTGGATAGCTCCGCCCGATCCGAACAACGTGGACGACCAGACCCCCATGAGACCGGCCCCCAGCGCGGCGTAAAGCAACGTGGGGGCTCGGCCGCCAGCGCGGAACATGTAGAAGGCTATCGACGCAAAGATCACCGGCTGGATCAAAGAAACCAATATGAAGAAGTTCGACTGCGACAAGGTCTTGACGTGGAAGGCAAGACCACTGAAGAGGATGCGGCCGACCCGGCGAACTCTGGAACGCGGCATCTAGCTCTCTTCCACCAGCGCCACGTAGGCGTCTTCCAGTGTGGGCTCGCGCGACGCGACCCTGCCGACGCGGAACGCTTGCAGCGCGACTAACAATTCCTGCGTCAGCTCGAGCCCGGTCGAGGACTGCACCAGCAGAACCTGCGCCTGATCTCGATCCTCGACCGACACCGAAGCGACGCCGGGAATGCGGCGCACGCGGTCGACGGTGTCATCGTCGACGCCGTAAGCCTCTATCTCTACAATCGTGCTATCCGCCACACTCGCCTTGAGATCCCGGGGCGTCCCTTCGGCCACGATGCGCCCTTTCGAGATCACGGCAACGCGGTCGCACAACGTGTCCGCCTCGAACATGTAGTGGGTCGTCAGCAACACCGTCTTGCCCGACTCGGTCAATGAGGCGATGGTCGCTCTGAGCTCCCGGGCTCCCACGGGATCCAGACCTATGGTCGGCTCATCGAGAAAAACCACGGGGGGATCATGAAGGAGGCCCCGGGCGATATGCAGACGTTGGCGCATCCCGCGGGAGTAACCCTCGACCCTTTCTTTCTCTCGGCCCTCAAGCCCCACCAGCTCGAGCAGGTATCCGATGCGGGCACGTTGCGTCGACGGGGCAAGACCATAAAGCTCTGCGAAGTAGCGCAGGTTGTCCAACGCGGAGAGTCGCTCGTAGAGCCCCCGGTCTCCTCCGAAGACATAACCGATCCGCTCGCGCACGGCGCGTGCGTCGGTCACCACGTCGAGCCCGAGAACCGTTGCGGTGCCCGACGTGGGAAGAAGAAGAGTGATAAGCATCTTGATGGTGGTGGTCTTTCCGGCGCCGTTGGGCCCGAGCAGCCCGAACAGCTCGCCTTCACCGATATCGAAGCTGATCCCCCGCACGGCTTCCACCTCGACCGGACGTCGCTTGAAGACACCGGTGGTCGTGTGATACGTGCGCCGGAGATCCCTCACCTCCACAGCGCTCATATGACGACCAGCCTACCTAGAGGGCGGCGGGGACCAACCGGCATGGGCCTTTGGAATGGAGTGAAGGGAACCGGAGGCCCTGCGGCGAACGCTTCAGATGGGGGGAGACGCTTTGAGCGCGCGCGGCTGACGACGTGGGAGTGACGGACTTGAAGAACGGAGCGGAGCGGGAGAACGACCTGAGGCGGTCCGAAAGGACGATGATCCTCGCCCGCTGGATCGCCGTCCCCTGGATCCTCTTTCAGGTGCTCACATACTCCGATAAACCCTACCCAGCCGGCTTCAAGAACATCGGTCTCGCCCTGGTGGCGTTGATCGCCATCGGCAATCTCATCATCATGGCGCTACATCGCGTCACGGCGAGACCCCGCGTGGTAACAACGCTTGCTATTGGGAGCCTGATATTCGACGGCATCGTCATCGCCGGGTTCGTCTGGCTGTACACGTTCGACCAAACCGCAGCTCTTTGGGCGATCATCTTCATCCTTCCGCTGGAAGGCGCGACGCGCTTCCAGCTGACAGGGGCGATGGGCGCGTGGCTCGGAGGAACGGTGCTCTACTCCGCTCGAGAGATCTGGGGATCGCACCGCTTCGACTATCCGCTGCAGTGGAACAGCATCTCGTTCCGGATGGGCATCGGGTTCATCATCGCTCTCGTGGCAGGGCTCCTGGCTCGGGACCTCGTGCACCAGAGGACTCGCCTCAATCACACATTGGGAGAGCTGAAGCGTGTTGATGGCCTCCGGGCCGGGCTCATATCGACGCTTGCTCACGATGTCCGCAATCCCCTCACCGTGATACGCGGAACCAATCAGATCCTGATGATGGAGGCGGAAAGCATCTCCCCCGAAAAGTCCTTTGAGCTTCTTGAGGTGGCGGACCGCCAAGCCGAACGGCTTCAACGGCTCGCCACCGATCTGCTCGATCTTGCACGTCTCGAGCAAGGGATGTTGCAGTTGCACATCCAGGATGTCTTCGTCAAGGACGCGATCTCTTCGGCGGTGGGGTACGTGGCCCCCGAGGAGCAGGTAGAGATCAACGTCGACCCTTCATTGCGGGTACGCGCCGACCCGCAGCGTCTAGAGCAGATCGTGGTCAATCTTCTGTCGAACGCGCTGCGCTATGGGAAGGCCCCCTATTGGGTGGGCGCAGAGACTTTCGACGGCAAAGTCATGTTGGAGTTCCGGGATCACGGCCCCGGCATCCCTCCGGACGAAAGGCCCGGCCTGTTTCAACCGTTCCGGGCCCACGACCATCAGGGGTCGGTTGGGTTTGGCCTGGCCATCGTCCAAGCTCTTGCCGAGGCTCAGAATGGCGATGTCTTCTACGCGGCGAACGGCTCTGAGGGAGCGTGCTTCAAAGTGGCGCTGCCGAGCACAGACCCGTCTTGAACAAATCCACCGCCTAGCAGGCCGGGGATGATTGCCTAGCGGTGTGCCCCCCGCTTACGCTCCCCGCACCGTCACCGTATTCCGGATCGTGTTCGCCGTGGTTGCGGCGCTGGTCCTGGTGTACGCCGCATACCTCGTCCGCTCCATCCTCGTCTTGGTGGTGGTGTCCGGATTCCTCGCCGTCGGACTCGATCCCGCCGTTCGTGCGCTCGAACGGTTCGGCCTGAGCCGGGGTATCGCTGTAGCGGCGGTTTTCGTTGGCATCCTGCTGTTCATCGGAGGCTTTCTCTTTGCCGTTATCCCTCCGCTCGTGCAGCAGGTCACTAACTTCGCTGCTCATCTTCCGAAGTACGTCCAGGACCTTTCCAAGACTAATCCGCGCGTCGAGCGATTCATCGCGGCGAACAACATCCCTGACAAGCTACGCGCCGCGACTCAGAGCGCGCCCACCATCATCGGAGGTTCCCTGGCAACCATCATCGGGGTTGCGGGATCGGTGATCGGAAGCATATTCAAGATGGTGACCGTGTTAGTTCTCACGATCTACTTCGTGATGAGCCTCTCACGGATCAGGAAAGGGACACTTCGGCTGATACCGAGAACCAAGCGTGAGCGCGCAACTCTGTTGCTAGATCCGATGCTCGAGAAGGTGGGCGGCTATGTGGCCGGAAATCTCGCTGTCTCCTTGATCGCGGGGTTGCTCTCCTTCATCTTCCTCGCGTTGGCCCACATCCCCTTTCCCGTTGCCCTGGCGCTATGGGTAGCGATCGCCGACCTGATCCCTCTCGTGGGTGCGACGCTCGGTGCGGTCCCCTCTATCGTGGTTGCCTTCGTGGGATCGATCCCGTTGGGCATTGCAACCATCGTTTATTTCATCGTTTATCAGCAAACAGAGAACTACTTGATCGCTCCTCGGGTGATGACCAAAGCGGTCGATCTGTCTCCCGCGGCGGTTCTGCTTGCCGCGCTTATCGGAGCCAGCTTGTTGGGCTTCGTGGGGGCCCTCATGGCGATCCCTGCAGCGGCATCGATCAAGCTGGTCATGCAGGAGATCGTGCTGCCGGCGACGGACCGCCAATAAAACCACGACCCCTTGAGCTCGCCGAACGCTGTTAGGCGAGTCCACCTGCTTCGGCGCCGGCCAGAGCCGCCGCTGCCGCTTCCGGGTGTTCGAGCCGATCGATCTCCGCGAAACCCGCACGCATCCTTGCGAGGGCGGCTTCATCGTCGGGAAACGTAGCCGCGGTGGCATGGATGTCCGCTCGCGCGATCACGACACCACGTCCGTTCAGGAACGTCCCCATCTTGTCGGCAAGACGCTCCGCGAAGATCCGGGCACCCTCCCCGCCCGTTTCCGGAAGGACCACTGCGAAGCGATACAGAGTGTCGCTCTTCCCATGTACTGTCCGGTCTACCGTACGCACGCTGTCCTTCATCAAGCCGGCAAGCTCTCTAACGATCTTCTGTGACTTGCGACTAGTTTCGAACGCCGAAGAGGGGACATCCACGAGGGCCACCGAGAAGATCGTTTGATACCTGGCGGAGCGGGACATCTCCAGATCCGTGTCCTGCAGGAAGAAGCGGGCGTTGTAGAGACCGGACGCGTCGTTGATCTGATCGTAGAGCTCCAACTTCGTAAGCGAACCTTGGAGCTGTTCGTTCGCCCATCCGCCGATGATCCCGAAGGCAAGGTAGGCGAAAGACCGGGAGAGGATCAGGCCGGTGAAACGCCCCACCCCCACCGCCTCGATGGCCGGGTAACGCACGAGGAAGTAAACGATCGCAGCAGCCAAGGCAGCGACAAGGCCGCCGCGAGTGCCCCAGAACACGAAGGCTATGAAGATCGGGATGAACAACAAGGTGGCCACAACTTCAGCGGTCTCGACCTTGCGAATCATCATGATCGCAGCGGTAACCAGCAGAATCGCGAGGCCTGCAGCAAGTAACAACCGGCGCGCTTGCGCGTAGCTCAGCGCGCTCAGTCGGTCGACCACTCCCCCATCCATCAGCTTCATCCTAGTGGCCGGTCGTCTCGAAGCCCGATCACTTCAGCTTTATCAAGTCTTTGACTAAACAGTTCCTCCCCGACAAACTCAACAGGTGCCCTCGATACTGCGATCTCGAATCGCGTTGTTTGCTTTGCTTGGCGCGTTCCTGATTCCGATAAGCATGTCAAGCCTGCGCGGCTTGACCCATGTGCTGACATGCGAACAACAAGCAAGGACACCTTTCAGCGTCTCCATCCCACGGCAGGGTCCTCCTTTAGTCGCGACGTCCTCGCGCCTGGTACGAGGGCAGGCGGCCACCTTGTGCGGCGGATTGACCCTGAACATGGGCGCCAGGGTGTTGAGTCCAACTCAGATCGCGATGGTTCTCCCCATTCAGAACAAGACAAGCTTTCTGTGGCGAGGCACCGTGAAGCTGGTACTGGGGAAGACCTCGATACCCATAGACATAGGTTCGGTGCCCGCGGGCTCCACCCGTACCGCCCAGGTGCCGTTCCACGTCCCCAGCGGCAGCACCGACAGCATCCAGGGCTCCCTGCTGATCGGCCCCTGAGTCCTGGGCCTCCCGGCCCCTGTCTGCCAAACTGATCATTCGCCGCAAACCCTTGCCAACTACACGATCATGTGAGGAGCTTTACATATGTCCGATGAACTGATCCCCACGATGCGTGCTCGTCTCATCGAAGAGATAGCCAAGGTCGTGGTCGGTCAAGAGGACGTGGTTGAGCTGATCTTGATCTCGATGATCGTCGGTGGGCACATCCTGATCGAGGGGGTCTCCGGCGTCGCCAAGACACTCCTCGCCCGGGCTGCGTCTCGAGCCTTGGCAGTGGAATTCCGAAGGGTTCAGTTCACGCCCGAGACCACCGGGGAAGACCTGATCGGCAACTGGTTCGAAAGCCAGCTCGGCCGCACGTTCAGACCCGGGCCCATCTTCACCAATATCCTGCTGGCCGACGAGATCAACCGCACGCCCTCCCGCACGCAAGCGGCACTGTTGGAAGCCATGCAGGAGCGGCAGGTCAGTCTCGCCGAGGAGACGCGCATGCTGCCTGATCCATTCATGGTCATGGCGACCCAGAACCCGTCGAGCTTTGAGGGAACTTTCCCTCTGCCCGAAGCTCAGCTAGACCGTTTCCTATTTAAGGTATCGGTGACTTACGTATCAGAATCGGACGAAGTCAACGCCATGCTGATGAAGCATGAGGGGATCCAGTCGGCAACCCTCTACGATGTTCTTGCTGCGATAGGTCTTGCCGATCTCATCGAGGCGAAGCAACTGGTGGACGACACCGACGCTTCGGAAGAGGTGATTCGGTACATGGTGGCCGTGATCCGATTGACGCGCGAGCTCCCGACCGTGTCGTTGGGCGCCAGCACCCGGGCCGCAGTTCACCTTTTAGGAGCTTCGAAAGCAGCGGCACGCCTTGCTGGACGCGATCATGTGACGATTGAAGACGTGCAACGGATGGTCCCACCGGTTCTTAGGCATCGCCTGATCCTGCGGCGGGAAGTCGCGTTCGATGAGTACACCGCAGATGATGCCCTTCGGTTTGTCCTCCAGACCGTGCCGGTGCCGGAGCACGTATGACCATTCAGGAGCAGGATGGCCCCGCGCGTCTGCCGGCATCAGAAACCGAGGGACAGAAGATCGCTCTGCGCGTCGTGCGCGTCGTGCTGATGTTGGACGTCTGCCGCATCGAGGGATCGATCCATCTGCCACCCGAGCTCACGCGCTTCTCCGATGCATGGGAGTCGGTGATGCGGGACCCCCGGGCTTTCTTCCCTGTTACCGGCACGAAGCTGCGTTACGGGGACGATTCGCAACTCCTCTACGCTCCCGACTTCATGGAGGTCAGGAAGACAGAGGTTCGAGCGGTGTTCCCCGTCGACGCCCCCCGGGACTGACGTTCGGGAGTTATTGATATGGAAGATCCGTTCGCACTACTCGAGTTGCATCCCGGGGCGACTCCTCAGCAGATCACTGCCTCTTATCGGAGACTGGTAAAGCTCTACCACCCCGATCTACAAAGGGATAGCAGTCAGGAGGCGCGGGAGGAAGCAGAGCGGCGGATGATCGAGATCAACCATGCGCGCCACCTGTTGCGCAGCCGTTCGAGCTCACCGAGGGGGGCTCACGCAACTTTGTTCTCCAGTCACTATCTGGTGTTCGTGCCTCCCGGATACAGGTCGCGCTTGGTATTCCTGATCAAAGACGAGCTTGGCCAGGTCCTCGGAGAGGTGAAGAGCGGGCGCTTCAAGAAGAAAGACGACGCCTACGCACGCGAGCTCGGTCCCTGCTACTCCATAGGCCCCGTGGGCGGCGCCGTGCTGGAGATATCACGTCTCCTGGGACGGGTGGTTCCGATGGTGAAGATCGAAGACCTTCGGACGGAGACACTTGTGGGCCACATCGCCCGCCGTGGGAAGGATCTATGGATGGAGGGCCTAGATCCCGAGAGCGATCCGGCAAAGCTGACGCGCCATCGCGATCACTATGTGGTGGAGCTTGACGGGCAAGATGCCGGACGCGTAGAGAGATCAGAGTCAAGCCTCGGCCAAGGCTTCGTAGTAACGGTGTCCCCTGAGGTGGAAGCTCGCCTGAGGATGTTCCTGATCGCGGCCCCCATTGCCGTCAGAGAGCTGGGTTAGACAGAGAAAGCCCGCCTACCCTTGCTCCTCCGGATCGCGTTCGAAATCCTTCTCTTCCATGTTCTCGTACACGCTTCCGCATTTGGGGCAGTTCAGCCGCCCTTCCACTACGGGCTCCCCACACTCAGGACATTTCTCGCCGGCCATAGTTACCTCCCATTCTAGCGCGGTGCCTGCTGTCGGCAGGGAGCCTAGGCTAGATAGCTGCGGCAGACGCCATAGAAAAAGGCCCCCGGATCGACCGGGGGCCTTGAAATCGTTAGCGACTAGTGGAGGCTAAACGGGCCGGACGTTTGACGCCTGCTTTCCCTTGGGTCCCTGCGTGACCTCGAACTGGACAGCCTGTCCCTCTTCCAGAGACTTGTAACCCTCGGTTTGGATCGCCGAGAAATGTACGAACAAGTCCTCACCCTCGGGCTGCGAGATGAACCCATAGCCCTTGTCGTTGTTGAACCACTTCACAGTACCTTCTGCCACTTCAACTTCCTTTCTGCTGTCGAGGGTTAGCAAGAACGGACCTGCATGAGATTGTCGCCCCCGACACCGAACCTCTCCACGCTAGCACGTTCCTTGCCCCGCTCGAATAAGTTTGGCCTGTCAGGTATCGGCGCTAGGGACGAACGAGGCCTCGCCCCATCGACAGATAGGTGATCCCAGCCTCTTTCATAGCCTGCGGCCTGAAGAGATTCCGTCCGTCGGCAACGATCGGGAACCGCAGCAGCTCTTTCATGGCTTTGGGCTCGAGTGCCCTGAATTCATCCCATTCAGTAAGAAAGATCGCGGCATCCGCACCGTCCATGGCATCGAGGGCGGATTCAGCGAAAGTCACAGCTGGGTAGATATCCTTCGCCTTGGGCATGGCCGCGGGGTCGTACGCGATGACCTCGGATCCCTCGTCCAGCAACCTCTGTATGACTCGCAGAGCCGGAGCCTCACGCATGTCATCGGTACCCGGTTTGAAGGCAAGCCCCAACATCGCGATCTTCTTGCCTTCGAGGTGCCACAGCTCAGCACGTAATTTGTTGAGCAGGCGATCGGCTCCCCTTTGATTGATCTCTTGGACCGCTTCCAAGAGACTGAAATCGATGCCGAGAGTGTTGGCGAGAGCGGCGAATGCAGCCACATCCTTCGGGAAACAAGACCCCCCGTACCCAACGCCTGCTTGCAGAAAGGAAGGGCCGATGCGTGGATCCAAGCCCATGCCGAGTGCGACAGTCTGTACGTCGGCATCGGTGGACTCGCATACCTCGGCTACCGCGTTGATGAACGAGATCTTCATGGCGAGGAAGGCATTCGATGCGTGTTTAATCAACTCCGCGGTGCCCACATCGGTCACCACCAGGGCACACCCCGACTTCTCGATGATCGGGGCATAGAAGTCACTGAGTAGCTTGGTCGCCCTGGACGAGGATGATCCGATGACGATGCGGTCCGGGCGCAAGGTGTCCTCTAAGGCGCTGCCTTCACGCAGAAACTCGGGGTTGGAAATGACGTCCACCTTGGAGGCACCAAGTCTTTGCAAAGTTCTGGCTACTCGTTCACCGGTCTTTACCGGAACGGTGCTTTTCTCCACCAGTACCTGATCGTCGCGCAGCAATCCTGCGATCTCCGATGTCAGGTGTTCGATCTGGACCAGATCGGCCGAGCCGTCTGGCTTCGATGGCGTACCTACGCATATGAAAACGAGGTCGGTGCCTTCCAAAGCGGCGGCGGACTCGCTCGCAAAGACAAGCCGTCCGGACACCACGCCCTCGTTGACAAGTTCCGCGAGTCCCGGCTCGAAGAAGGGCATGATTCCCTTCTGAAGCCCTTCAACCCTCTCTGCCTGCGAGTCCGCCCCAACCACCTGATGGCCGACGTGAGCAAAGCAAGCCGCGGACACCAATCCGACGTGCCCTAATCCAACGATTCCAACCTTCATGCGCGGGTGACCCTTTCCAAGAGATAGATGGCACGCTGATGGCTCCAGCCGTGCACGCTCCTCTGAGGAGCCCTCTCAATGTACCTTCTCGACCAGTTTGACCGCCTGCGCACGATGACGTACCCGCTTTGCGCCGCATCTAGTACCGTCCGCCTGAGCGAGTAGCGATCAGGGGGAAGGCCGGGCGGTCACTACCTTCTTCGAGAGCGCCTGGCATCATCCGAGCCGGCACGCCCGGACGCGACGCTAGCGAGACCAGTGTGTGCGGGGCGTCTCTGTTTTCTGGCCGTCCACAAAGGTATCTACCCGCTCGTTGAAGAAGCAGATCAGGTTCTCTATCTTGGGACATTCGGGGATCGGCTCCCGATAGCTCCAGGCCAGGTCATCGAAGACCTTGCCCCCGGCCCGCACGTGCCAGTAAGAGGCCTCCCCTTTGTAGGGGCACCTGGTCCGCGTCGGCGAGGGATCGAGGAACTCCATACGAACGTCGAGCTTGGGGATGTAGTAACGGACGGGTAATCCGGTCTCAAAGAGCAACCGGGGCCGGTCTGTCTCGGCCACAGTCTCGCCGGCAATTTCGAAGCGGACATGGCGCGAGCTCTGTAGTACGTCGACACGCGAGTACGGGTCGCGCGGGTGGACGTAAACCTGATCATCCTCTTCGAACCAGGCATCGACCCGGTCCCAATAGAAGGCGACGTACCCGGCCAGCTCCTGGGCTCCAGCGACCGGCTCGGGATAACTCCACGCTGCTTCGGGAGCTTTTCTGGTTCCCGTGCTGATCGACCAGTAGGAAGCCTCACCTTTGAGGGGACAGTGGGTTTTCTTGTCGCTCGGTTCGAGGACCTTCATGTTCACGTCTTGCCCGGGAAAATAGTAGACGGGAAGGTGGTCCTTCTCGAGCACGAGCTTGACCTCGATGCTGTCGGCAACGACGTGATTGTCGAAGAAAGCCCGCACTCGCCGCCCAGTCGGTTGGATCAGCAGCGCTGAGAGCGGCGATCTCTCCCGCTCATTTCCGCTCAGAGCGCGGTCTTCGAGGCTCCCCTCCGGAGCGCGGGTCTGCTGGGTCACTTCGCTCATCTCCTTCTAGAGGTGCCGGCGTACGAGCGTGGGCCCCCGAGGCTACAAGAGAGGTGCAGGGATGCGAGGCTGGCTCGGTGACAGTGACGAGGTCTTTCGCCATCGTCCTGGCCCTCATCCTGACTGCGTGCGAAGGCTCCCCCACGTTGCCTCCCCGGGTGCAGGCAGCCCCCAGGCCCGCGTCCACATCGCACCCCGCATCGAAAGCAGGATGCTCGACCCGGCACGGTAAGGCAAAAGCTCCCGCACCCCAGCTCTCGGCATGGGGCAAACGTTTGAACAGGCTGGCGGCAGATCGGTCCGTTGGCATCGCGGTCGCCGACCGGGGGAACATCCTCTACGAGCGACAGGGGGACGCGAGGCGAACGCCTGCCTCAAACGAGAAGCTGCTTCTCTCAATGGCGCTCTTCGACCAGTTGGGCCCCGATCTCCAGATCCGGACGACCACAGCGGCCCATCGCGTCGTCGATGGAGTGGTTCGAGGCGATCTCTGGCTTTTGGGGGGTGGCGATCCCAGCCTGACCTCAAAGGCAGCACACTTCTGGGGACCACTGCGTTCTGCAACGCTGAAACTCTTGGCGGAGCGACTGCGGGGGGCCGGGATCTCGCACATCGAAGGAAGCATCCGGGGTGCGACGACATATTTCGCCCACGATTTCGATGCGCCCGGGTGGCAGCCTTTCGTACCCCGGAGCTACGTCGAGTTGCCCACGGCCCTCGCGATCAACGGCAACTACCACGTGAGAGGTAGTCCGGAACGAACCGCCGCACGCTTTCTCGACCGCCAACTCCGAGCTCACGGCGTGCAGGTCGATGGTGCTCCCGGCACGGGCGAGCCCCCGGCTCACCTGGTACAGGTCGCGCAGGTGAGCTCGCCTCCGCTGTCGCGGCTCATCGGGTTCATGGATCGAACCTCGAACAACTTCTACGCGGAGATGTTGGGCAAGTTGCTGGGAGCGGACTTATACGGGCCGCCCGGCACGATCCACAAGGGAGCAGCCGCGATAAAGAGTTGGGCGCGGCGATCCGGCGTCCACATCGCCGCCTACGACTCGTCCGGGCTCTCGTACCGGGACAGGATCTCGCCGCGCGGCGTCGTTCGCCTGTTGGCGGCGGCTGGGCGACGGCCGTGGGGTCCGGAGCTTCGCCATGACCTACCCAGCCCCGGCCAAGGCACATTGAGGGGGCGTCTCGCAGGCCTGGACGTTCATGCCAAGACCGGGACCCTCTTCAATTCGGACTCGGCCCTGTCGGGGTGGGTGCGCAATCGACGCAGCGGAAGGTGGCTCGAATTCTCGATCCTGGATCAGAACATGCCGAAGACCGTGGAGGACCGGATGGTGCAAGTGATCGCCACCGCGCGCGTACCTGTAGGGCATGGCCCTCGGCGTCGCCGTGCGGTCTGCAGCTAGACGGTGGAAGGCACGCTTTCCCCCTACTCAGGGGGGCCGGGGGGTCGCCCATAGACATTCTTCCCATTCGGGCGTTTACTAACGAGACCGGTTGAACAATCAGCCGTGGCCGCTTCAAGGATGCGACCCCAGATAAGTGGAGGTCGACACGCTCATACCCCAAGTCCCGCAGCGAGCCTCTCTTCGCCCCTCCACGCGTTCTGACGTGCCGTGATAGGGAATGAGCTCGCGGGTCTCACCCAGGAAACGACGCTGGATACCTTGATCAAGGACGAGGCTAGGTTTCGCTCGATCCTGGCTCAGATCGCCGATGCGGTTTTTGTGCTCGACCCCCGGGAGGATCAGGTCCTATTCGCCAATCCGCAGGGCTGCCGTCTACTTGGTTACAGACTGGATGAGTTACTGGCTACGCCGATATCCATTCTCCATCCCAATCAGATGTCGAAACTGATGACTCTGAGCCAGACGCCCATAGGCGCCTCCCCGGTGATCGAGGAGCTGACTTCGATCACAAAGAAGGGGGTTCCCCTACATGGAGAGATCGCTGCATCTGTAGCGCGTGTAGATGGGCGCGACTGTCTGATCGCCTCGATCCGAGATATCTCAGCGCGGGTCGAAGAAAACAATCAGCGGATCGAAGACGCCATGCACGATCCCCTCACGGGCCTGCCAAATCGCGCTCTGTTCGAAGACCGTTTCGACGTTGCGTTGAAGCGACAACAGCGCACCGGGAAAACAGTGGCGGTCATGTTGTTCGACCTGGATAGCTTCAAAGTCGTCAATGACACGTTCGGTCATGAGACCGGAGATGAACTGCTGAGGATGACCGCCGAGAAGCTGCGGGCGGTCCTCCGCCCGAGTGACGCCGCCGCTCGGTTCGGGGGGGATGAATTCATCGTTCTGTGTGAAGACATTCACGACGAACGGGCTGCGATCCAGGTTGCAAGGCGGATCACTGGGGCGATCACGGGTGACGGGGCGTTCTCCGACATCGATAAAAGGATATCGATAAGCATGGGGATCGCGCTGACTCAGGACGGGTTCTCAGACGCGCGCGCCATGATCAGCAACGCAGATGCTGCCCTCTACCGTGCGAAACAGAACGGGAGAGGGCGATACGAGCTGTTCGACGAACGGATGAGGGCTCGCGCACAGCAACGACTGAAGGACGAAGTCGCTCTCCAACAGGCGATCGGACAGGAGGAGTTTCATCTGGTCTACCAACCCCAGATCGATCTCAGGACGGGCGAGGTAGCGGGTGGAGAAGCCTTGGTGCGTTGGCATCATCCCGATCGTGGGTTGGTATTCCCGGCAGAATTCATCCCGTTGGCGGAAGAAACGAACTTGATCGTGCCCATAGGCAGTTGGGTCCTCCGGCAAGCTTGCCTGACGGCACAGCTATGGCGCGCGGAGCGGCTCCGCGATAAACCACTCACAATCTCGGTCAACATTTCTGCGAAGCAGCTCGGTCATTCTGAGTTGGTGGATGAGGTCGAAGTTGTCCTTGCGGAGACTGCAACCGACCCTGCCACCCTGTGTCTGGAGATTACAGAGAGCGTCATCGGAGCCGACTCGCCCACCTCGGTAAGGCAGCTCCATAGCCTCAAAGATCTAGGTGTCGTTCTGGTCATGGACGACTTCGGCAAAGGCTTTTCATCACTTAGCTATCTAAGGTCGCTTCCGGTGGACGTTCTGAAGATCGATCAATCATTCGTGTTGAGCGAAGCGCAGCCCAGAGATCTAGCCCTCCTGCAGGCGGCAGTGGACATGGCTCATGCTCTCGACCTAAAGGTCGTTGCAGAGGGAGTGGAGAACCTCGAACAGCTCGAGAAAGTGCGGGACTCAGGCTCGGACATCGCGCAAGGCTTCTTCTGGGGAGAACCACAGGAGTCGCTGGTAAGGGTCTGAAAGCTACGGCCCACGCTGACCGGCTAACTCACCGAGTTGGTTCCGGCCCCCCCACGTGCGGTTGCCCGCACGAGCTGCGGATCTCACCGTGCTCGCAGTAATGGCTGTTCTTGAGGCCCTCCACTGCGGAACGACCTGCTTGGGTGGGGGTCCACTTGAGCGTATGAACGCGCTTCTGCCGGAAGATCATGATGCCGGCCGCTCCCGAGAGTTCCGGAAGGATGCCCGGATCTCGATCCTTTGCACCACGTGACCAACTGGTGGATTCGCCATGCAAGTTTTATCGGCGGGGGCGGAGCGCTCTTGAGGGATCCGAGGGTCAAAAAAGCCCTCCTGTACCAATCTGACTCCGCCCCTTATTGCGAATGGGTCGCAATAGCATTAGGGTCCCTAGATCTCAGCGGGAGGTGCGGTGGCAGCAGGAACGATGAGGGAGACCAGGCGCACGCTCTCGGCTCGCCTTGGTTTCACGGGCTCGGAGTGGGCTCGATTAGGCGGTTTCTACGGCATCATCGCCGCTCTGCACGTCATCGGGTGGGGCTTTTTCCTCTACTACGCTCATGATTTCGGCCGCGTTTATGCGGGGGCCGGAGCGCTCGCCTATACCTTCGGCCTGCGCCACGCTTTCGATGCCGATCACATCTCCGCGGTCGACGACACCACCAGGTTCCTTATGCAGAAGGGAAAAAAGCCACTCGGCGTGGGCTTCTTCTTCTCTTTGGGTCATTCGACGATCGTGTTCTCACTGGCGATCGGCGTGGCGGTCGCGGCCCAGGCGGTGCAACGCCATCTGCATACCTTCCAGAATGTTGGTGGATTGATCGGTGCAACCGTCTCCGGCACGTTCCTGTGGATCGTGGGGATCTTCAATCTCGTCGTGCTGATCGGGATCGTCAAGGTTTACCGGGAACTGAAGGAGGGTCGCTACCGAAAGGACGAACTAGAGGATCTTCTGCTGCAGCGCGGTTTCATGAACCGGCTTCTGGGAAGCCGGTTCCGCCGCTTCGTCGATGAGAGCTGGCACATGTATCCGGTGGGGATCCTGTTCGGACTGGGATTCGACACGGCGAGCGAGGTGGGTTTGCTCGCTATCACCGCAACCGCGGCGACAACCTCTACCGCCCATCACGGCACCGTGCACATACCTTTCATGGGAATCATCGCCCTTCCCATCCTTTTCACCGCAGGGATGTGTCTGATGGACACGACCGACGGCGTGTTCATGAGTAAGGCGTATGGCTGGGCATTCACCAGCCCTCTTCGGAAGGTCTATTACAACATCACAACCACAGCACTGTCGGTGTTCGTCGCTCTGGGGGTGGGAACTATCGAATACCTCCAGGTGGCGAGTCAAAAACTCGATGTGCGGAACAATTTCTTTTCTTGGTTGAACAGATTGAATTTCGAAACGCTCGGATACGTCATCGTTGGCTCCTTCATCCTCGCGTGGCTAGGCTCGATCGCTCTCTTCAAGCTTCGGCGGGTTGAAGAGCGTTGGGGCGGAATGGTCTCGGACTGATGAAGCATGACTCGGCAGCCCATGCGGCTCGCAGCGACGACCTTATCGATCATCTCAAAGAGCTGACGCCGCGAGTAACACCTCAGCGGCGCGTGATCCTTCAGACAGTTTGTGATCTCGGCGGCCACGTGAGTGCGGAAGAAATCGTCTCCGAAGTCGCGCGGAGACTTCCGAGTGTCAGTCCCTCCACCGTCTATCGGAACCTTCGGGCCCTGGAGAGCGTGGGCTTGATCTCACATGTCCACATGGGTCACGCGGTCGCCCAATATCAGCCCGCCGGCCATGGGGGCCACCATCACCTCGTCTGCGGATCGTGCGGCCGCATCCAGAAGATCGACAACCGGATTACAAGCGGCCTCCGCCGTTCTCTCCTGGCGTCCGAGGGATTCGAAGCTGATTTTGAGCACTTCGCCATCTACGGCACCTGCGCAGAATGTGCGGACAGGAAGGGGAACGGTCCCCCGAACCGTGGCTGACTTCGACCTCTGTTCGTGTATCGAGCCCGCCTTTAGACCAGCCGACCTGGACTGACCTTCGCTGCACGGCTCGATTTTCAGGCTGCCTTCAGCTTGCTTCTCTTATCTTCCGGATCGACAGAACAGTTCGCCCACAGAATCCGAGGAGGTCAGGGTGGTCCGAGGTGCGGAAACGAAGTACCGCAAGGCTGTTGCAGCGCTGCTGATAGTTGGCGGGCTGCTATTTGCAGGTGGCATGGTTGCCATGCAGGCCCTGGCAAGCGCCAACTTGCACGCCGCAGCGGCAAACGCGCAACGTGTTCGTCCCCGGCAAAGTCCACGCTACGACCCTGCCAACTTCAGCGCCCGGGTCGACAATGCATGGTTCCCCCTGAAGCCTGGGATCACCTACATCTATCGAGGAAGTAAGGATGGCAAGCGGTCACGCGATCTTTATCGGGTGACCCATCAAGTCGTCCCGATCGACGGTGTCCCTTGCAGGGTCGTCCAGGACAAGCTGTACCTCAACGGTGTCCTGGAAGAGAGGACCAAGGACTACTACACGCAGGACGAGGATGGCAACGTGTGGTATTTCGCCGAAGACACCGCTGAACTCGACAAGAACGGGAATGTCCTTAACACGGACGGGACTTGGCGAACCGGCAAGAACGGAGCCCAAGCAGGGATCTATATGCAAGCGGATCCTCAGGTTGGCGATCAGTTTCAGCAGGAGTTCTACCGTCACCACGCCGAGGATCACTACAAGGTGCTTAGCCTCAGTGCCGAGATCAAGGTTCCTTACGGCCACTTCGGAAAGAACAGACTGAAGCACAACGTCGAACTGACGAAGGAATGGACGCCCCTCGAGCCCGCGGTCCGCGACCACAAGTATTACGTTCGTGGTATCGGGGAGGTCAAAGAGCAGACGGTGAAAGGCGGCCACGAGACGGCGAGATTGGTCCGGATCGTGTCTCACTGAACCCAAAAGGCTCCACGGGTGACCGGGCGAATTCTTGCACGGATAGATGCTGTGAGCTCATTAGGAGCACAACTAGAGCCAGTGTCAGGTTCCCAGAAAGAGAAACGCCCCGGGGGATCACTCCGGGGCGTTCTGAAATCCTGTAATCCTGCGGCTTAGTCGCCCCACTTCTGGCCAGCGCCGCTTACCGCGATAACCGGGGCGACCGTTGAAATGGCTGCGGCGATCCGGAAAGCCTTCAGCTTGATGGTATCGGGCATTTAGAGCCTCCCTGTTCTGGGACGTCTACTCGTCCGATGTCATCTCATCGGCCCTTCTGCTGAGAATGTTCAAGGAGGCGGGAGCCTGTGGCTTCACGTCACCGCCGGTACTAGCGTTCGTGGGGCGTAATGGACTCGAACCATTGACCCCTACCTTGTCGAGGTAGTGCTCTACCAACTGAGCTAACGCCCCCCAGTCTGCGAGATGTTACCCGCTGCTTCCACGAGGGCCCGAGTCGCGTGAGAGGCGGCGAGCGGAATCGAACCGCTGTACAGGGATTTGCAGTCCCTTGCCTAAACCACTCGGCCACGCCGCCGCTGATGAGTCCGCAGGATATCCGGCCCCGACCCGTGGCCCTATGCTGCCGAGCGCAAGGGAGGCTGAAGAGGAGGATCACATGACGACCTTGGTGGAGTCGATCGGTAGGAGGAACCGAGCATCATCAACGACGCTCCCACACGTCATCGCCATCGTCGTGGGCAGTTTGACGATCGCACTGTTTGCCCAGATCTCTCTTCGCCTGCCTTTCACCCCGGTTCCGGTGACCGGGCAAACACTCGCAGTGCTCCTGGTGGGAAGCTCCCTGGGATCCCGGCGCGGACTGGCCTCGGTTCTCCTCTATCTCGCCGAAGGGGCCGTCGGGTTGCCCTTCTTCGCGGCGGGCTCACATGGGATCGACCTGCTGAGATTGTCGTCGGCGACGGGCGGATACCTGTGGGGGTTCGCCGTCGCGGCGCTGGTTCTGGGCTTCCTGGCGGAACGGGGGTGGGATCGCAGCGTTCGAAGCGCGATCGGCGCAATGCTCATCGGCGAGATCATCATCTACAGCTTTGGCGTGCCGTGGCTGGGGCATGCACTCGGTCTCACTGCTCAGAGAGCTTTGCAAGACGGTCTGTACCCCTTCGTGCTGGCGGATGTCGCCAAGCTGCTTCTCGCCGCCGGATGCCTCCCAGCCCTCTGGAAGGTCCTCGGCAGAGATACAAGGAGATCCTCTTATCTCAGCATGAGGTGAGGATGCAACAGAAACTCGCGACGAGGAGCGGGCCGTGCGATCTCCCGCCTCACCCAGCTCGCAGCGATTCCGTCCACCCCACGATGTCCTGCCACGGCTGAAAGTTGAGGATGCGGTCCCGGTCGATGCCCGCCTTCAGGGCGGCGGCGAGGCCGACATCGATGAAGCGCATCTCAGACTGGTTATGGGCGTCGGTTCCGATCGAGATACGCACGCCCGCCTCGCGCGCAAGCACAAGCAGTTCAACGTTGAGATCCTGCCGGTCCGGATAGCCATCGATCTCGACCGCTTTGTCGAGCTCGGCTGCGGTCTCGAACACCCTCTGCCAATCGGCAGCCAGACCCAAACGAAAGTTGTACTTGCGGCCCCGCGGATGTCCGAGGACGTGAACGTGAGGGTTGTGTAGCGCTGCCACATACCTCGAGGTCTGGTCATCGGTGATACGCAGCTTGGAGTGGAAAGAGCCCAGGATGAGGTCCAGGGAATCAAGGGCGTCGTCTTCCATATCGCCCTCACCATCGAGATTGACATTCATCTCGAGCGCGCGCAGTACGTGCAGCTGTTCGCCGGCGCCCGCGAGCGCCGCATTGACGCCGTCGATCTCGCGGGATTGCCGGAGCAACTCGGCTTCGTTCATCCCGCCGGCGATCTTCAATCCCTTGGAGTGGTCGGTGATCGCGATGTACTCGTAGCCGAGCGTGCGAGCTGCCAGAGCCATTTCAGAGATGCTGGCCCGGCCGTCGCTGTAGGTCGTGTGCATCTGCAGATCCCCACGAAGCTGGCCGCGCCATCCAGGCTCGGCCCCCACCCCGGCCAGCGCCTCCGCGTAGGTCAGGAAATCAGTACGAACGGGAGGTGTTAAGGGAACCTCCGGCGGGTCCTCCAGCCACGCGGTGAGAACGCCATCGAGCCATTTTCCGATCCCCTCCAGCTCGGTCAGTGCCCGGCCGGCCGATAGCACATCAGCTGCCTCTTCGTCCCACATGAGGGCGAGGTGCGAACAGCGCCGTAGAGCCTTCTGCTTGTTGTCCTCCTGGCTCTGGGCGGCAATGGCCGCCAGCTCCGATACCTGCCGATTCGTCAGCGTCATCGGGGGAGGACGCGGCACGGAGAGCTAGGTCTTGGCATCATCATCAGATGGTCTCACCCGTGAAGCCCCCCATATCACCCATGTTGTCTCGTGTGGCCGAAGAGATCCCGCGTGGCGAAGGCTGGTTCTACGAACCCAAATGGGATGGCTTCCGGGCGCTGGTGTTCCGGGATGAGGACGACATCAAGATCGCGAGCCGTGACACTCGCGATCTCGTTCGTTATTTCCCGGAGCTGATCCCGCTTCTCGAAGGGTGCCTTCCACCCTCCTGCGTGGTGGATGGAGAGATCGTCATCGCAGGAAGCGAGGGACTGGATTTCGGCGCGCTGCTGATGCGGATCCATCCCGCAGCTTCGCGCGTGGCCAAGTTGGCCGAGGAGATCCCCGCGAGCTTTGTCGTCTTCGATCTGCTCGCGCTGGGCTCCGACGATCTCCGCACCACGCCGTTCGAGGAACGACGCAGGAAGCTGGAAGCTAATTTCACAGTGCAAACCCCATCGAAAGAGCCCGGATCGCAAGTGTTCCTGACACCCCAAACCGCCGACCCGGACGAGGCGACCATTTGGTTCAAGGGGTTCGAAGACCTCGGTCTCGATGGCATCGTCGCCAAGCGCGCCGATCTTCACTACGTCGCTGGTGAACGGGTGATGCTGAAGATCAAGCACCTTCGCACCGCCGACTGCGTCGTAGGTGGATATCGCTTGTCGAAGGGTGGTGACGGTGTCGGTTCGCTTCTGCTCGGTCTCTACGACGAGGATGGAACCCTCCACTACATCGGTCACACCTCATCGTTCAAAGCCAAGGAACGGCGCGAACTTTTGGAGGAGCTGAAGCCTCTCGAAGGGGGATCTAGTTTCGGCTCCGGGCGAACACCCGGCGGCCCCAGCAGGTGGTCGGGAGGCAAGGAAACCGAGTGGGTGTCACTCGAACCGGTGCTGGTTTGTGAGGTTAGCTACGACCACCTTCAGGGTGATCGCTTCCGCCACGCCGCCCGGCTACTTCGGTGGCGCCAAGACAAGCCCCCCCAGGAATGCACCTTCGAGCAGCTGTCGTTGCCCCCTCAGCGCTGACGGCGGCGCGACGGCATGACCCTAGGAGGCTCACCGGCCTCCTTCGGGAAATGCGGCGGAAGGGGGGCCTCGCCCAGGCCAGAGCTTTCCTGCCGTGCGGCCAACTCCAGCAACGGCTCCAGAGTTCCCGCTACGTCATCGATCGCGCCGCCGGGGTCGCCAACCTTTTTGAAGCGTGCCGGCACCGTTAAGACCGTTAGATCCTCGGGCTCCACATCCCCTACCTCATCCCATCCCAGCGGAGCCGACACGCGGGCGTCAGGAACGGGACGCACCGAATAGGCGCATGCCATCGTTCGATCTCGGGCGTTCTGGTTGTAGTCGACGAACACGCCGCGGCGTTCTTCCTTCCACCACGCGGTCGTGGCCACGCCGCCCGCGCGCTGCTCGACTTCGCGTGCCAGGGCCAGCGCCGCCTTCCGCACCTCTTTGAACCCCCAGCGCGGTTCGATCCGGCAGAAGATATGGATCCCCCGCTTACCGGAAGTCTTGGGGAAGCCTTTGAGCCCATATTCCTCGATCACCTCGCGCGCTACCAGCGCCACGTCACGCGCATCCGAGAATGGGATATCGGGCGTGGGATCGAGATCGACGCGTAGTTCGTCCGGGTGATCGACGTCCTTCGTGCGCACCGGCCATGGATTGAGATCCATGCAACCAAGGTTGATCGCCCACGCCACATGCGCGGCATCTTCGACCGCCAGCATCTCTGCCGAACGTCCACTCGGAAACTTCACGGTCGAGGTCTGAAGCCACTCCGGCCGTCCCTTGTCAGGCACGCGCTTCTGATAGAACGCGTCTTCCGGAGCGTCCACTCCATTGGGCCAGCGGTAGAGGGTGGTGGGACGGCGATGGCAACCAACCAGAGCTGCCGGCATCACGCTGAGGTAATAGTTGACGAGATCCAGCTTGGTGAATGGAAGCTTTGGAAAGAAAACCTTGTCCGGATTGGTGATCCGGACGTCACATCCATCCACGGCGATCACTTCAGCTGGTGTGGGCACGCCCCCATCCTCGCAGCGCAGCCGAGGTTTCGACGCTCCTCTACGCGGAAAGAACCCCGCTATGGCCGAACGAGCAGCTCCACGCATGGCTCGCGCCTGGACCACGGGATGAGCACTGCTGCCGAGCCGCTCGCTGGATGCCGACGGGAGTCCGCGTCCGGGAAGGGTCTTCGGGATCTGGACCCCGGCCGGCGCGCCGGGTCGCTCGCCATGGTGTGGGAGGGCATAGGGGGCCCCACGCCGCACTACCTCCAGCACCCGAGCGAAGGCTAGGAAGGTCTCCCGGGCGGCAACGCCCTGGTCCCGATGCGAGGCGGTGCGATAGCTCTAATCGCCCTCGCCGTGCTGCTGGTCGCAGCCGACGAAGGGGCTCGTCGCTATGAAGAGGCGCGGGTGGCGAGCTCGATCCAGAGTGCGCTCAAGCTATCGGCGAAGCCCCAAGTCTCCCTGCGTGGATTTCCATTCCTGATCGAGGTCGCCCAGGGCCAGATCCCCTCCGGACAGATCTCTCTTGCGACCCTCAAGGAGGGTCCGCTCCGTTACTCGCAGATACACCTCCTGCTCCTCAATCTGAGGTTCTCGTTCGCGCAGCTCCTCCGCGGTCATCTGCACACGGTCCATGCAGCTAGCGGGATAGGCAGCGCGTCGGTAACGCAGGGATCCCTGAACTCCTTCTTACGGGCACACGGCGCGCCGTTTGCCGTGTCCTTCAAGAAAGGACGGGCAATCACAAAGGTGGGCGGCTTTTCTGCTGCGATCAGCGTCTCGGTCCAGATCTCAGATCGGGCTTTGCAGATCTCGGCAGGCTCTCTGCCGACGGTGTCGATCCCGTTGTCCAATCTCCTGCCGGGCCTCGTCTACGGCTCTGCCCGACCCAGCACCAGGAAGCTGATCCTGAACTTCCGACTGAACCACCCGGCTCTCGACCTTCGCTCCTGAGACTGGAAAACTCTGGGCTTACAGCTCGGTTGGGGTCACTTCGACCGAGAGGACCTCTCCACCGCGAAAGATCGTGACCGGCAAGCGGCGCCCTATCACGTCACCGGTCATCAACCTCTGCAGATCACCGCCGTCCTCAACGGGAGCCTCCCCCACTTCTACGATGATGTCCTCTTGCCGGATCCCGGCTCCCGCCGCCGGGCTGCCCTCGACGACTCCAACAACCTCTACCCCCTTGCTGCGAGACAGGGCGCGAGCCGCCCGGGGAGGCAGCGGACGCGGGCCGCCGGCGATGCCCAGGAAACCCCTCCTCACGCGGCCTTCCGCCATCAGCGCCGCCACGATCCTCCGCGTGATGGCATTGATCGGTACCGCCAATCCCAAACCTTGACCGACCCATGGACCCACGACCGCGGTGTTTATCCCCACGACGCGACCCGCACTGTCGGCCAGCGCACCACCGGAGTTCCCGGGATGCAGCGCGGCGTCCGTTTGGATGACGTTCTCGACGACGCGCGCGTTCCTGCCATCCTGCGCCGCGAATGACCTGCCGAGCGCGCTGACTACGCCCGCGCTTATCGATCCGGAGAAACCGAGCGGATTCCCGATGGCAACGACTAGTTGCCCGACGCGCAGTCCATCGGCGTCGCCGAGCTCGGCGGGCGGCAGATCGGGAGATGGGATCCTGATGACGGCCATATCCGACAGCGGGTCACAACCCACTATCTCGAATCCAAGCTCTCGGCCATCAGAGAAGGTTGCGCTCCCGCCGGTCGCCTCGCCCACGACGTGGGCCGAGGTCAATAGGAAACCGTCGGGAGTGACGAGCACCGCAGATCCCGCTCCGCGCTGCCGCCGTCCACCTCGCACCTGTTCCATCACCTTCAAGCTGGCCACGGAGGGGATCAGCCGCTCAGCCACCGACGTCACGGTCTGGGAGTAAGCGTCCAAAACCTCGGCCTCACCCGCGTTCGAAGCGTTTCCTCCCCGTTTGGAAGTCAAGCCGGTTATCACTCTTCGAGGGTCACCGACAGCATCCGCTCGTCGGTTCCCCGGAGTACCCGAAGCTCGAGCGCGCCTGTTCTCGCGGACTCGATAGCGTCGGTCAGCGCGTCGAAGTCGTTGATCGCACCGCCGGCGACCTCGACGATCAGGTCGCCTTCCTGCAATCCCGCAGCAGCGGCTGGCGAACCGTCCTCGACCTGGCGGACGAGCAGCCCGTCGGCTTCGGGAAGCCCCACCGCCCGGCGTAGCCCGCGCGCGACATGCGCCGGGGCGACTCCCACGCCAAGGCGGCGTCGGTGAGGCGACTCGCCGCGCGAAAGAGAGTCAACCCGGGTCCGTAGCACCTCGTCAGCCGGGATCGCAAGATAGAAACCCTCGCCGAGCCGGTTCGTGTTCAGGCCCAGGAGATGCCCATCGCGGTCGACCACCGGACCTCCGGAGGATCCGGGAAGGAGCGGGGCAGTGTGCTCGATGCTGCCAGTGATACGCCGGCCGCGGGGGCCGCGGAAAGTGCGCTGTGTCCCCGACACCAACCCAAAGGTCACCCGGAGCCCTCGTCCGCCCGGGTTCGATAGCGCCACGACCGGAGTACCAGGCTCGGGCGTCGCAGAAGGCGCCCACTCGATAGGGGCTACGTCGCCGGTATCCACCGAGAGCACGGCGATGTCCCCGTCAACGTCCACTCCTTCCGGCCTTCCGATCGCTTCCCTGCCATCCGCGAAAGTGACCGCGATCTCGTCGCCCCTCACGTTGTGGGCGTTGGTTAGCACCTTGCCGCCGGCAACCACCACCCCGGACCCCAGCGCCCGGCGGGTCCCGATCCCGACAACAGCGGGCCCCACGTTCCGTGCGGCACCCTGGACCTGGTCTTGAAGCTCGTCTAGAACGCTCATTGCCCCTCCTCGGGTAACTTGTGGATTGCAAGTTACTACGGAGGAGACAGAGTGACAAGTAAGATGGCTAAGATGCCGGCGATGGCCCCCCCCGAGACCTCGCCGCTGGCCGACGCCCTCAGGCGGGTCGGCGACCGGTGGACGCTCTTGATCGTCCAGGCCCTGCTCGACGGGCCCCGTCGTTTCAACGAGCTGAGCGCGGAGCTCGAGGGCATCGCCGCGAACGTGCTGTCCCAACGTCTGAGGCATCTGGAGCACGAGGGCCTGGTGCTCGCTCGCCCCTATTCCCAGCGTCCGCCCCGCCTCGAGTACGAGCTCACGGGAGGCGGCGCCGAGCTGGCGGGGGCACTGAGGTTGCTGGCCCAATGGGGCTCCCGGAGCGATGGCGCCGGCGACCTTCCGCGGCACGCCGCCTGTGGGAGCCCCCTAGAGGCCCGCTGGTACTGCCCCACCTGTGCGCGCGTCGTGGACGATCACGACGATTCCGAGTTGCGCTTCGCCTGACCGTCGGGCACAAGCGCGATCGGCCTCAAAGCAGCCATCACTCAAGGCAAGCCCCCTTGACCGCAGGCCCGAAACTCACGTACGTTGTGATGCTGTTGTGCATTTTGTTAATCACTGTGGAGGATGAGGCTAGATGACCGCACTTCGCTATCGAGGACGGCATCTCAAGCCGCGACCCAAGAAGCACGGCCCCGCGGTGGTCGGCACCGCCGCTGCGATGTGGCTGGCGGGACCTCAGGCACTGGCGGCGAGCCACCGCGTTCGAGCCGGTGAAACGCTGAACAGGATCGCCACCCGCTACGGAACCTCGGTCACGCGCCTGATCGCCATGAACCATCTGGCCGACGGCAATCTGATCCTCGCCGGCCAAAGCCTCCGGGTTCCGAGCCCCCACCGGATCGATTCGATCCACACCGTCCAAGCGGGCGAGACGGTGTCCTCGATCGCTGCTCATTACGGAACTTCACCCTCGGCCCTGGCCCGCATAAACCACCTCCAGGACCCGAACCTGATCGTCGTGGACACGAAGCTGAAGGTACCGGGCAGCCCTGGGCTGGCTGCGGCAGCAGCCGCATCGACGACATCTGGCCCAACTGTCTCCGTCGAACAGGCACTCGAGCACGAGGCGGCGGTGCACGGCGTCTCCATCGAGCTCGTCAAGGCGGTTGCCTGGGAAGAGAGCGGCTGGCAGCAAGACGTCGTCTCGAGCGCCGGAGCGATCGGCGTGATGCAGGTGATGCCTGGGACCGCACGGTTCGTCAATCGAGTTCTCGGCGGCGGCAACCTTCGGGTGCGAAACATGAACGACAACGTCCATCTCGGGGTGATGTACCTGCAACACCTGCTGGCGACCGAGCCGACCGAAGAGAAGGCTCTCGCCGCCTACAATTCCGGCCCGGCCAACGTCGGTGCGCAATTGAAGAAGTTCCAGCGTCCATACGTAAGGATCGTCGAAGCCCTCAAGTCGAGGTTCTAGAAACCCAGGAACCGAAACCCTGGTTTCCTGCGCCTGCCGCCCGCCCAATCACCGCCGCCTGAGCCCGGGGCCTACGGACCTAGGGCGAACAGGAACGCCTGTAGATCCCCGCGCCTTGAGACTGGAAACGTCTCAAATCACGAATACCACCCGAACTAGTCATTCCCCCCTCTAGCAATACGAGGGATAGTGGAAGAAGCAAGGCAACTCAGAGCGCCTTTGGAGCTTCTGGGGGGAAGCTCTAGCCGAAAGGTAATCGAGATGGCGGAAGACGGAAATGGTCAGCTTCTTACCCCGGCGGAGGTCGCAGAGGTGTTCCGGGTAGATCCGAAAACTGTCACCCGCTGGGCGAAGGCCGGCAAGCTGTCCTCGCTCCGAACCCTCGGGGGCCATCGCCGCTACCGCGCGGATGAGATCCGCATCCTCCTGGGAGCCAACGAGCAGCAATCTTCGATCATCGACGTGCGGGGTCAGCAGTCTTCTGGGGCAGTGCCCCGCACCTAACCTCGAAACGTGGGCCCCGTTTGTAGAGTGACGTCATGAGTCGCAGCATGCTGTCCCGCATCCATAATCCCAGGGGCCGGGAGTGCGGGTGCGATCCGGACTGCTGGTGCCAGCGGACCGCCCTTGGCAGAGCCGTGAAATGGTGGTTCCCCGCCCGCTTCTTCGGCATCCACCACAAGATCCCGGACTAGAACGATGGAAGCGAGATCCGCGGCCGCCCTGATGTCTCCTGCGGCTCGAGCTCCGGCCCTCACGATCCCTCTCCCGAGCCTGATTGATCGGGGGGCGACGGCATCACTCTGGGGGTCCAGGAGCGCCGTCGCCACCCCGGAGACCTCGACGGTAAAGTCGGCCACATGAGAAAGTGGTGAGAAACCCCACAAACCTCACAATTCCGGCTGCTAGCCGGGCCCCCGACTACTCGATGTGCGACATGACGTGCTTGATGCGGGTGTAATCCTCCAGCCCGTACATCGACAGGTCTTTGCCGTAACCGGAGTGCTTGAAGCCGCCATGAGGCATCTCGGAAACGATGGGGATGTGAGTGTTGATCCACACGCAGCCGAAGTCCAGGTTCTTCGCCATACGCATCGCCCGCGCGTGATCCTTGGTCCAGACGCTCGACGCGAGGCCGTACTGCACATCGTTCGCCCATGCTAGGGCCTTGGCCTCATCGTCGAAACGCTGCACCGTGATGACCGGTCCGAAGATCTCCTCCTGGATCATCCTGTCCTTCTGATCGGCCCCCGCGATCACCGTCGCTTCGTGGAAGTAGCCACCGTTCAGATCGAGCGAGTTGCCTCCCGCGACCACCTCAGCGTGATCGGGCAAGTCTTCGAAGAATGAGCGGACCCTAGCAAGTTGGTTCTGATTGTTGAGCGGCCCGAAAACGGTGTCCTCGTCGGCTGGGTCTCCGGTTTGCGTGCCCTTCGCCTGTTGCGCCAGCTCGCTGACAAAGTCCTCGTAGACACGAGGTCCTGCCAATACGCGCGTTGCCGCAGTGCAATCCTGGCCCGCGTTGAAATAACCGGCCCCGGCGATCGTCTCGGCGGCATCTGCAAGGTCGGCGTCATCGAACACGATCACGGGAGCCTTACCCCCCAGCTCGAGGTGAACCTTCTTCAGGTCTCCGGCTGCCGCCTCGGCAACCTGCATGCCGGCACGGACGCTCCCCGTGATCGAAACCATGTCGGGAATGGGATGCGACATGAGGGTCGCTCCTGTTTCCCGGTCACCACAGACGACGTTGAACACACCGTCCGGCAGGAACTCAGACATCAATTCAGCCATCTTCAGGGTGGAAACGGGAGTCGTGTCGGAAGGCTTCAGCACGACGGTGTTGCCGGCCGCGAGCGCGGGAGCCCACTTCCACACCGCCATCATCATGGGGTAATTCCAAGGGGTCACCTGGGCGCAGACTCCGACCGGTTCCCGCCGAATCATCGAGGTGTAACCGGCCAGGTACTCTCCTGCCGACAATCCCTGCAGGACCCGTGCGGCGCCTGCAAAGAACCGGATGTGGTCAACCGTCGGAGGCATCTCGTCGTCTCGGACCGAGATCAATGGCTTGCCGGTGTTCTCCGACTCCAGCTTTACGAACTCGTCTGCATGGGCCTCGAAGGCATCCGCGATCTTCAGCAGCATTCCGGAACGCTCTGCAGGAGTCGTCTCACGCCAGGACTCGAATGCATTTCGGGCCGCGGTACAGGCAGCGTCTATGTCTTCTTGGGTCGAGACCGGTGCAGTTGCGAACTCCTGGCCCGTCGCGGGGTTGATCAGTGGTGCCGTCTTTCCTTGCGCTGCGTCTCGGTGCTGACCGCCGATGAAGTTCTGCAGGCTCCTTGCGGACAAAACGACCTCCCTATAAGCGCGGACTGTTCCTCGATGCTAGCTTGCTTGCAATGACCCGCGAAATCGCCGGGGCGATCCCGGGCCCGAACTCTACGGAGTTGACGAAACGTCGTGAGGAAGCCGTGCCCCGTGCCGTCTTCAATACCGCGCCGATATTCATCGCCGGAGGGGAAGGCGCAGAGGTATCCGACGTCGACAGCAACCGCTTCATCGATCTGGCCGGTGGGCTCGGGGTGCTGAATGTGGGCCGGGGGAACCCCCGTGTGGTCGCAGCGATCCACGAACAGGTAGAGCGGTTCCTTCACGAATGCTTCCACGTTTCCATGTACGAGGGCTACGTCGAGCTGGCGGAGGCACTGAATCGAATCGTCCCGGGAGACCAGCCGAGAAAGACGATGCTCGCAAACTCCGGAGCGGAGGCCGTCGAGAACGCCGTCAAGATCTCTCGCTACTCGTCGGAGCGGGATGCGGTGGTTGCGTTCAGCAATGGCTTCCACGGGCGCACCTTGATGGGCATGACTCTGACTGCCAAGCAGATGCCTTACAAGAAGGGCTTCGGACCGTTCGCACCCGAAGTCTTCCGGCTTCCTTTCGCCTATTGCTACCGGTGCCCCCTCGGACTTGAATACCCCTCCTGTGGCATCGGCTGCGCGGAGTACGCGGCCGAGGTAATCGATTCAGAAATCGGTCCCTCCAATGTCGCCTGCATGGTGATCGAGCCGGTCCAGGGCGAGGGTGGATTCGTGGTCCCGCCGGATGACTTCCTGCCGGCGCTCCGCGCCGTCTGCTCCGAGCGCGACATCTTGTTCGTCGATGACGAGGTGCAGTCCGGGATGGGGCGAACCGGCCGGATGTTCGCCATCGAGCACTTTGGTGTGATCCCCGACATCGTGACTACGGCCAAGTCGCTTGGTGCGGGCCTGCCGATATCTGGGGTGACTGGGAACGCAGACGTGATGGATGCACCCCACGTCGGCGGCCTGGGAGGAACCTTCGGAGGCAACCCTGTCGCCTGCGCGGCGGCTCTCGCGGTGATCGCCGAGCTGACCGAAACCGATCTGCTCGAACGGGGCCGTCGCCAAGGTGAAATCATTCGCCAGCGGCTGGATCCACTCGCCGACAAGCTCACGTTGGTCGGGGAGGTTAGGGGGTTGGGCCCGATGATCGGGATAGAGCTCGTTACCGACAGGCTCACCAAGGAGCCCGCCAAGCTGCAGGCCTCGGCAGTGGTCAAACGCTGCCTCGAGAACGGTGTCCTCATCCTCAAGGCGGGCACGTATGACAACGTTGTGAGGCTTCTGGCCCCGCTGGTGATCTCTGAAGCCGACCTGCACGAAGGCCTAGACGTGCTGATCGAGGCACTGGAATGGGCTGAACAAACTGCTGTACCCGGTTAGAGTCATCTAAATCATGAGTGACGTACGCCTAGAGGGCGTCTCGAAGGTCTTTAAAGACACCACCGCGGTCGATGACTTGTCATTGCACATCGAAGAGAACGAGTTCTTCTCGCTCCTCGGCCCCTCCGGCTGCGGCAAGACCACCACCTTGCGGATCATTGGAGGCTTCGAGGAGCCCACCATGGGGATCGTGTATCTCGGTGGGGATGACGTTACCGAGCTTGCTCCCTACCGGCGCAACGTCAACACCGTGTTCCAGTCTTACGCGTTGTTCCCCCACCTCAATGTGCTCGACAACATCGCCTTTGGGCTGCGGCGAAAGAAGGTTCCAAAAGCCGAGGCGGAAGATCGGGCGAAGGCCGCACTAGACCTCGTAGATCTTCCTCAGCTCGGCAATCGCAAACCCAGTCAGCTCTCAGGCGGCCAGCAACAACGGGTAGCACTCGCCAGAGCCCTCGTCAACGAGCCGAGCGTTCTTCTCCTCGACGAACCACTCGGCGCGCTAGACCTCAAGCTCCGCAAGCAGATGCAATTCGAGCTGAAACGCATCCAGAGCGAAGTGGGGATCACGTTCATCTACGTCACGCACGATCAGGAAGAAGCGATGACGATGTCGAACCGCCTCGCCGTCATGCGTGCGGGCAGGGTCGAGCAGATCGGGACCCCCGAGGTCGTTTACGAGAACCCCGCAACCGAGTTCGTGGCGGGATTTCTTGGTGCGTCCAACCTCCTGCCCGGCGAAGTCGGCGCTCAGGCCGACGGATTCACTACCGTCGCGTTGACCGAGGGTGGATCCGTACGTCTGCCCAGCGAGCGACTTAACGGTACCCGCGGCAGCGTCAAGGTTGGAGTCAGGCCCGAGAAGATCCGTCTCGAAGGGGCGGGCGGCGAGACTCCCGCCGGATGGAACACAGTCTCGGGGCGGCTCGGTCTGTCGACCTTCACCGGCGTCAGCCACCAGTTCACGGTCGAGGGACCCACTGGCGAGACGCTCATGGTGTACGCCCAGAACCTGGGGGGCGAGAGGGTTCCCTCCCCCGGGGAGCCGGTACAGCTCATGTGGCGCCCGGAACACACTTTCGCGGTCAGTCCATCGGAACCATTGCCCGAATCGAAGGAGGAACAGTGAACGAAGAGGAAGAGATCCAGTTCCCCGGCCTGGACCCGGCGCTCTGGCAGGGAGCGAGCGACCGACGGCTCTCCCGCCGGGACCTCCTTCGGTACGCGGGGGCCGGGGCAGGAGCTGTGGGCCTGAGTGCTTTCCTCGCCGCCTGCGGCACCAGCAACAACTCGGGCAGCAGTGGAGGGACCGGCGCGAATGCGGTGGGTTCCACCTCCTGGTGGGCGAAACAGAAGCTGCACCACCAGGTCGACTTCGCCAACTGGCCCTACTACATCGACACCTCTCACGGCAAACACCCCAGCTTGGAGCAGTTCACGAATCAGACCGGCATCAAGGTCACCTACTCCGAGCCCATCCAGGACAACACCTCGTTCTTTCAGAAGATCAAACCGGCACTGCAGGCGGGGCAGTCGACCGGCTACGACATCGTGGTGCTGACCAACAACAGTCCGGTGTTCAGTCAGATCATCCAGGCAGGATGGGTCATCCCGATCGATCACAGCAAGATGCCGAACTTCGACAAGTACGCCAGCGGGCTGGTCAAGAATCCTTCGTACGACCCCGGCAACAAATACTCCATGGCATGGCAGTCCGGTTACACCGCGATGGCGTACAACACCAAATTCATCAAGGAAAACATCACCAGCGTTCAGTCCCTCTTCGATCCGAAATACAAGGGCAAGATCGGGATGATGAGCGATCCTCAGGAGCTCGGCAGCTTCGGTCTCTTGGCCACGGGAAAGCAGCCCGCCACTTCCACCCCAGCGGATTGGCAGGCAGCCGCCAATAAGTTGCAAGCGCAGAAGTCGCTCGTCCGCAGCTACTACGACCAGAGCTATATATCAGCGCTCAAGAACGAGGACACGTGGATATCGATGGTTTGGTCCGGTGACATTTTCCAAGCCAATCTGTCGGGATTCAAGGACCTGAAGCTGGTCATCCCGCAGGAGGGCGCGATGTTCTGGACCGACAACATGATGATTCCAAAGGGGGCCGCGAATCCTCTGGACGCCATGACCCTGATGGACTACGTGTACAAGCCGGCCGTCCAAGCGGAGATCGAGGACTACAACAACTATGTTTGTCCTGTCCCCGCGGCCAGACCGATCATTGCTCACAAATTGAAGGACCCAACGGTCGCAAATAGTCCTACGGTCTTCCCGGATGCTCAGATGCAATCTTTGTCTCGGACCTACTACCAGTACAAGAACAACCAGTCCCTTCTTCAATGGAACAACTTGTTTCTTCCAATCATCCAAGGGTGAGCACCACTCAGGGAAGGGGACGGCTCGGAAAGAGGCTGTCCCCTTACCTGTTGACCCTGCCTGGCGGCTTGTGGCTCCTGATCTTCTTCCTGGTGCCACTGTTCACGATGCTGTCGTTATCGCTGCAAACCGGGAATCCGATCACAGGCGTGTTTCATCTCACCTGGCATTGGGCGGAGTTCGGACAGCAACTCTCGCTGTATCACACGCAGTTCCTGCGCTCGGTCGCGTATGCACTTACGGCCACCGCCCTCGATCTGGTCATCGCCTATCCCCTCGCATACTGGATCACTTTTCATGCAGGCAAGAAGAAGAACTTCTTTCTTCTGATGTTGATCATCCCGTTCTTCGTCTCCTTCGTGATCCGCACTCTGGCATGGGAATTCATCCTGTCGGATCAGGGCTTCGTGTTGGGGACACTGAAGAATCTGCACCTGTTGCCGCAGAGCTTTCATGTGCTGGCAACAGGCACAGCGGTGGTCACGGGTATCGCCTACAACTTCCTGCCGTTCGCCGCCCTGCCCCTTTACGTTTCCCTGGAGAAAATCGACCGCTCGCTGGTCGAAGCCGCCAATGATCTCTACGCGAGCAAACGCCAGGCGTTCCTGCGGGTGATCCTCCCGCTGACGATCCCGGGGATCTTTGCAGCGTTCCTTCTGACCTTCGTACCGGCCCTCGGCGACTACGTGAACGCTTCGATCTTGGGTGGCACCAACACGACGATGATCGGCAACATCATCCAGAACCAGTTCCTCTTTAACAGTGACTATCCCGCGGCCTCCGCGATGTCGGCCATCCTGATGGCCGCCGTGCTGATCGGCATCTTCGCCTACGCCAAGATGCTGGGGGCCCGCACCATCGAGGAGTACGTATGAGCACGGTGACGGCCGAAGCCTCGGTCAAGGCCGATCCGAGGCCGGCTCCCGCTCCTGCAACGCGTAAGCCGCGCAAACGTTGGACGCGGTTCATCCTCCCCACCTACTCCACGCTGGTGATCCTGTTCGTCGTTTTCCCGATCCTGATCGTGATCATCTATGGATTCAACCAATCCCACACGCGCCTTCCTCAGGTGGTGTTCAACTGGCAGGGCTTCACGCTCACCTGGTACCGGCAGATCTTTGCGATACCTGGGCTAACTCCGGCGTTCTTTCTCTCGCTGAAGCTGGCGGTGTCCAGCATGATCATCTCGACGGTGCTCGGCACGCTAGTCGCGTTGGCCCTCGTCAGGTACCGGTTCGTCGGAAAGATGGCGTTCGAACAAGTGATGTTCGTCAACATCGCGGCACCTGAGATCGTCTTGGGGGCGTCTTTGCTGGGGTTCTTCATCACCGTCCAAGGAGCGACCCAGCTACACCTATTGGGCTTCCCGGGCCTTCTCATCGCCCATGTCATGTTCAGCATCGCGTACGTGGCGATCACCGTGCGGGCCCGGCTCGCTGGTTTCGACCGCAGCCTCGAGGAGGCGGCGCAGGATCTGGGGGCCACGCCCTGGGTCACCTTCCAGAAGGTCACTCTTCCGGTGATCTGGCCCGGGGTGATGGCCGGAGCACTCATGGCGTTCGTGCTATCGATAGATGACTACGTCACTTCGAGCTTCGTCTCGGGTTCGCAGGTGACGTTTCCTCTCTGGGTATTCGGGGCATCGCGCGTCGGCATCCCGCCTCAAGTCTTCGTTCTGGGAACGGTGATCTTCGGCGTAGCCGTGGCTTTCGCCCTCACCAGCCTGGTGATACATCGCGAGAGCGTCTAGCCGGGAGATTTCTT
>JAXDJO010000040.1:0-53043 GCA_034667525.1 Actinomycetota bacterium | reverse complement strand
CTGGCGACTGTGCGTTCTCACCCCCTTCGGCGCGCGCGTGCACGCGCCCTGGGCACAAGCCATCGAAGCGCGAGTGCGGGAGCAGATGGGAGTAGAAGCACAGAGCATCTACACAGATGACGGCATTGTCGTTAGATTGCCCGAGACCGACGAGCCGCCAAGTGCGGACATCGTGATCTTCGAGCCAGAGGACATCGAAGACGTGGTCATCGACAACGTGGGCAACTCCGCGATGTTCGCAAGCCGGTTCCGGGAGTGCTCGGTGCGCGCCCTACTGCTGCCGCGCAGAAGACCAGGCTCGAGGACCCCGCTGTGGCAACAGCGGCAGAAAAGCGCGTCGCTACTGCAGGTCGCTCGCAACTATGAGTCGTTCCCGATCGTCCTCGAGACCTTTCGAGAGTGCTTGCAGGACGTCTTCGATCTGGACGCTCTGCGGGGCTTGATGACGGACATCCGCAGCCGGCAATTGCGGGTCGTGGAAGTGGAAACAACTGTGCCGTCACCCTTCGCCGCCAACTTGCAATTTGGCTTCGTCAGCGCGTTCCTTTACGAAGGCGACTCCCCACTCGCCGAGCGGCGCGCCCAAGCTCTGTCGCTCGACCGTTCGCTCTTGGCCGAGATCCTTGGACGAGAGGAGCTTCGCGAGCTGATCGACGATGACGCCCTGCTGGCGCTGGAGCTGGAGCTGCAACTTCTCACGGAAAACCGCAAGGTGCGGAGCCCCGATCAATTGCACGATGCCCTGAGACTCCTCGGCGATCTCTCTGATGAAGAGGTAAAGGCACGCTGTCTGGATCCTGCGGCCACGCTCGGTTGGCTAGACGAGATCGAAAGGGAACGCCGTGCCATTCGCGTGAAAATTGCAGGGGAAGACCGATGGGTCGCAATCGAGGACGCCGGGCGCTTTCGAGATGCGCTGGGCGCTTCCCTGCCACCCGGTGTGCCCGCGGCATTCCTCGAATCCGCCGCGGATCCGTTGGGTGAGCTGCTGTCGCGTTTCATGTCCTGTCATGGGCCCGTTACGGCTCAGGAAGTAGCGACCCGCTTCGGCTTGGGCACTGCGGTGGTCGAAAGAACGTTGAGGGAGCTCCTTTCCCGGGGACGGGCGGTGCAAGGAGAATTCCGCCCCACCGGAGTAGAGCAGGAATGGATCGATATCGAGGTTCTCCGGCGTCTCCGGCGTCGCTCGCTTGCAGCTTTCCGGAAGGAAGTCGAACCCGCGCCGCCCGAGGCACTCGGCAGGTTTTTGCCGGCGTGGCACAACATCGGTGCAACTCACCGCAGGCCCGCCGACGCCGACTCCCTCCTCGATGCGGTCGAGACCCTGCAAGGTGCGCGCATCCCCGCGTCGGTTCTCGAACGCCAGGTCCTCCCCGCGCGGCTTCCCGGGTACTCACCGGCGCTGTTGGATGAGTTGTGCGCCGCGGGAGAGGTCGTGTGGGCGGGTGGAGGAGCCTTGGGCAGCCGCGACGGCTGGATCGTCCTTGCTGTGGCAGACCGGGCCGAGATGTTGCTCCCACCTCCGTCCGCAGTTGACCTGTCCCCAGACGCCTCGCGCGTTCGAACCGCCCTGCAAGAACGCGGCGCTCTGTTCTTCCGTCAGATCGCCGACGAGGTGGGTTCTGACAACGACACCGCTTTGTTACTGGCCCTCTGGGAGCTGGTGTGGGAGGGCCAAGCAACGAACGACACGCTGGCACCGGTACGGATCTTGACGGGATCGGTGCCTAGACTCGGAAGAAGACACGGTCGCAGACAGCGACGAGCTCCGCACCTCCCCACACGCTCTGGACCGCCGTCGGCGACCGGTAGATGGAGCCTTCTCCCTTCGGTGGAACAGAATGCGACCCGCCGGCTTCACGCGATCGCAAACCAGCTGTTGGTCAGACACGGGATCGTCACGCGCGGGTCCGTTACGGCCGAGGCTGTAAGTGGCGGTTTCGCTGCCGTTTACACGATCTTGAAAGCGATGGAGGAATCCGGGACCTGCCGGCGCGGCTACTTCTTGGAGGGATTGGGAGGAGCCCAATTTGCAGTGTCGGGTGCGGTCGACCGGATGCGCGCCTTCGCCACTCCGGCTCTTGGCGAGAAACGCGACACGAATGTTCTGGCCAGCACCGATCCTGCCAATCCTTACGGCGCAGCACTTGCATGGCCCGAGGGAAGGTCCGAAGCGGGGGGGCCTGGGCGGAAGGCTGGAGCATCCGTTGCTCTGGTCGATGGAAAGCTCATCGTTTTCATCGAACGAGGTGGGCGCAGCATGCTGACCTTCTCTGACGAATCTGATGATCTCGCGGCTGCAATCGAAAGCGTAACCATCGCGGTGAAAGACGGCTTACTGGAGCGTCTGTCGTTGGAGAAGGTGGACGGGCGCGCAGTGTTCGAGACACCAGCTGCAGCAACCCTGCGCGCAGCAGGCTTCGTAGAGTCTCCCCGGGGACTTCGCTTCGGTGCCTGAAGGCGACACCGTCTATCTGGCAGCGAAACGACTCAACTCCGCATTGAGCGGAGAGACGATCCTCGGCTCCGACTTCCGAGTGCCGAAGTATGCGACGGTGGATCTCACCGGCAGGGTGATCCGAAGCGTGCGACCCCGGGGAAAGCATCTCTTCTTCGACATGGGTGATGTCAGCCTGCACACCCATTTCAAGATGCAGGGTTCTTGGCATCTGTATCGCAGCGGGCAGGGCTGGAAAAGGCCGAGTCATCAGGCCAGGATCATCCTCAAAACGGCTCATTGGGATGCAGTCGGGTTTGATCTGCCGCTCGTCGAGCTGGTCACCGAACCTGGAGCGACCATTGCCCGCCTGGGACCGGATCTCCTCGACGAGAGCTGCGACCTCTCCGAGGCCACCAGGCGCATGCTTGCGGACCCAGATCGGCCTCTCGGCGAGGCACTGGTGGATCAAACCGTGGTGGCCGGGTTGGGCAACGTCTACAAATCCGAGGTGCCCTTCGTCGCTGGCGTAGATCCACACACACCGGTGGGGCACGTCCAGAACATCGAGTCGATCCTCACGCTGGCGCGAAAGATGATCCGTGCGAACCGCTCGACAGGAAATCAGATCACGACCGGAGACACGAGAAAGGGCCGCGAGCACTGGGTTTATAAGCGGGGCGGCCTGCCGTGCTTGCGCTGCGGGACGCGGATATCCATGGCACGAGACGCGAGGCAACGCGTCACATACTGGTGCCCAAGCTGCCAGCCGGAGAGCTAGACCTCCTCGATCTCCACGCGTTCCAAGACGACATCTTTTCTCGGCCGGTCCTGGGCCCCCGTTTCGATGTTGCCGATAGCCTCCACGACATCCATGCCTTCGGTGACCTCACCGAAGATCGTGTGTTTTCCGTTCAGATGCGGCGTCGGCGCCAGGGTGACGAAGAACTGAGAACCGTTCGTGTTCGGACCTGAGTTCGCCATCGCCAGGACACCGGCGCGATCGAACTTGGGTCCGCCCGGAGGGCACTCATCTTCGAATCTGTACCCCGGGCCTCCCACACCCGTGCCTTGTGGGTCTCCACCCTGGATCATGAATCCCGAAATCACGCGGTGGAAAACGGTTCCGTCGTAGAGCGGCTCTGACTTGCGCTGACCGTCCCGAGGATCTTTCCACTCGCGCTTTCCGGTCGCGAGGTCGACGAAATTCGCGACCGTGGTGGGAGCGTGATCGTCTATAAGCCGAACCTTGAAGGTTCCTTGGTTCGTCACGAAGTTGGCGGTGGTGGGCATGTTCCTCCTTTGCGGGTTGTTTTCCTTACCCTAGTTTGCATCGGGGGCGTCACACTCACCGGTCGGACATAAGGCTGACCATGAAGCTCCGAGACGCGGCCACTGAACAGCTTTAGCCTCACCGGTATATGGACATGGATCCCTTGCCACCGCGTCCCGGAATACCGCCACCTACCTGGCGTCAGCGGATACGTCGCCTGTCGGTCGACATAACTCCACTGCGTGAGTCCCGTGAGCTGCGCCTGCTTTACCTGGGCAATCTGGTCAGCTCATTTGGAAATGAGATCACCATGGTCGCGGTGCCGTATCAGGTATTCCGCCTCACCCACTCGACGCTGGCAGTCGGATTGTTGGGCCTGTGCGACCTCATCCCATTATTGGCGCTGTCGCTACTCGGTGGAGCGATCGCCGATGCAGTGGATCGGCGCCGGTTACTACTTACGACGGAAGCGATCGGGCTCCTAAGCCCACTTTTACTCGCGTTGAACGCGCTTACCAAGGCGCCGCGGCTATGGCCTCTCTACGCGCTCGCCGCGGTATCGGCGTCGCTCTACGCGCTGGGCTCGCCCGGCTTCCGCTCTGCCATCCCAAGGTTGGTCAGCAAAGACAAAATCACCGCCGCGGCGGCGCTCGAGTTCATCACTCACAACATCGGAGCCATCTCCGGTCCAGCCGCTGCCGGGTTGCTGATCGCTGCTGTTGGTCTTCCTTTCACCTACGGGGTCGACGTGGTCACGTTCGTCCTTTCCGTGGTCACGATCTTGCTTCTGCGACCGATCCCGCCGGACGAGAATCCCGACAAGGTCAGCATGCGATCGGTACTGGATGGCTTCCGGTTCCTCAAAGGTAAGCCGGTCTTGCAGGGATCATTCGTGGTGGATCTGAACGCGATGATCTTCGGGATGCCCAACGCTCTCTTTCCCGCGGTAGCACAACGGCTCGGTGGCGGAGCCACCGTGGTGGGCCTCCTTTACGCGGCCCCCTCGCTCGGCTCACTTCTCGTGTCCGCGGTCAGTGGATGGACAGGACGTATCCGGCGACAAGGGATGGCCGTGTACATGGCGGTGATCGCGTGGGGGCTATTCCTCGTGCTGTTCGGGCTTTCCACCACGTTGTGGTTGTCGTTGGTAGCTTTGGGTTTGGCGGGGGCCGCGGACACCGTCAGTGGTATCTATCGCACCGCTATCCTCCAAACCGCCACGCCTCCCCACATGATGGGTCGCCTGCATGGTCTTGAGTTGACGGTGGTCGCAACCGGTCCAAGCCTTGGGGACGTGGAGGCGGGAGCACTTGCGTCGTGGGCGGGCGTTCCCTTTTCCATAGTCTTCGGCGGTATCGCATGCATCGCAGGTGTCGGCCTGATGGCATGGAGGATGCCCGACTTTGCCCGCTACGACCAGAGACACCCGGTGCCATGACCCCTATCAAACAGGTCAAATGAGGGAGTAAATTGCTGGGCATCCCGGTTGAACAGTCAGCCAGATCCCACTACCGCTCGGAAGGGGACATGGCAGAGCCGTCGGATGGCAAGGTCAGCCGGGTCCCTCCTTCTACCGTCGACTGCCCCTCGTGCGGATCCAGAGTGACCGCCGTGCCGTCGACCGCCGGCGAGAAAGGCAGTGTCTTTCGTTGCCCGGAATGCGACACCCTGTTTGGGATCGTGCCGGGGATAGCCGAACCTGAAGAGGGATCCTCCAAACCCCCCTGATCGGTCCCGGCCCGCCTGTGCGGGTCGTCAAGTCCCCTGAGATGCCTCTGGGCAAGCCTTGACGATAGAAGCTACGCTGCGGTAGGTTACGCTTACGTAACCATAACCCCAGGACCGCAGGAGGTCGCAGTGAGCACCGTCTTACAAGATCGGCGCGAGGCGGTTGCGCCCGCGATCCCCGGCGTGAAGCTGCTCGAGCCCAAGACTGCTCGCTTCCAGCGTCGTCTCGTACTCCTGGTCACCCTCCTGCCGTTCGCCGGTTTCGTCGCCGCCGTATGGACCTTATGGGGAACGGGCCTCAGCTTGTTGGACGGCGCTTTATTCCTGGCCATGTATGTGATCGCCGGCCTCGGCGTCACCGTCGGATTCCATCGCCTCTTCACGCACAAGAGTTTCGAGGCCAAGCCGTGGGTCAGATACTCGCTGGCGATCATGGGCTCGTTGTCGGTCGAGGGCCCCATCATCCGCTGGGTGGCAGACCATCGCCGTCATCATGCTTTCTCCGACCAACCCGGAGACCCGCACTCGCCGCACCTGGACGAGGGCCCGGGGATCACGGGAGTGGCAAAGGGTCTTTGGCACGCCCACATGGGCTGGTTCTTCTCCGACGAGCAAACGTCTGCAAATCGGTGGGCCCCCGATCTGGTCAAGGATCCGGTGTTGCGCAAGATCGACAGCCTCTTCCCGTTGTGGGTCGCAATCTCGTTCGGGCTTCCGCCCGTCATCGGGTTCGCGGTCACCGGAACCGCAAGAGGAGCGCTCCTGGCCTTCCTATGGGGAAGCCTTGCTCGCATCTTTCTTCTTCATCACGTGACCTGGAGCGTGAATTCCATCTGTCACTTCTACGGGTCCCGGCCCTACAAGACCACCGACTTCAGCACGAATAACTGGGCTCTGGCAATCGTGTCGTTCGGCGAGTCCTGGCACAACAACCACCACGCCTTTCCTACTTCTGCCGTGCACGGTCTCGGCAAAGGCCAGATCGATGCCAGCGCCGGCTTCATCTCGCTGCTGCAGAAACTCCACCTAGCACAGGACGTCAAGCACGTATCTCCGAAGCAGCTAGCGGTCAAGCGCGCCGAATAGCCCATCTGAGGTGCCGTCGTTCGCTACACGTCGGCGACGGGCACTACGGCAGTAGCCTGAAGGTGTGGCTTCGAAACACCGCGTGAGGATGACCGGGCAAGAACGCCGAGCCCAGCTGATCGATGTGGGCCGCAGTGTTTTCGCGGAGCGGGGTTTCGAGGCGGCTTCAGTGGAGGAGATTGCAGCGCGCGCCCGGATCACCAAGCCGGTCGTCTACGAACACTTCAACGGCAAAGAGGGTCTCTACGCGGTGGTGGTGGACCGCGAGGTCCAGTCGCTGATCCAACGAATCACTCAAGCACTTGTCGCAGACGATCCAAGGGCGCTCCTAGAGCAGGCGGCGCTGGCCTTCTTGACCTATATCCAGGACGAGCCGGAGGGCTTCCGCATCCTCGTGCGGGATTCACCAGTGACGAGCTCCACTGGGACACTGGCGAGCGTGATCGGCGACATCGCTACCCAGGTTGAATACATCCTGCGCGGGGAGTTCGAACAGCGGGGGTTCGACATGAAGCTGTCGCCCCTGTACTCACAAGCCTTGGTCGGCATGGTCGCCCTGGTCGGGCAATGGTGGTTGGACGCGGGGGATCCCAAGAGGGATGTGGTCGCCGCGCACCTTGTCAATCTGGCGTGGAACGGCTTGCGCGGCCTGGAACCCAATCCCACCTTTCGATCGCCGCACTGAACATCGATGCTGTCGAGCGGGTTGGCCCCCTCCAAATTCTTGGTGACGGCATCGAGCTCCTCCAGAAGCAAGGACCCACTGGTATCCATCTGCAGTCGCAGGGATCAGCACCGCGGGATACCGCCGCGTCACGCTGCTCTCCTGAGAAACTTCCAGAGATGACATTGCGAGTCGTGTTTGCAGAGGACAACTACCTCGTGCGCGAAGGGACAAGCGCTCTTCTCCGGGAGGCCGGGGAGATCGAGCTGGTGAGCGCGGTAGAGGACCTGCAAAGCTTGCTGGACGCCGTGGAGGAACATGCTCCCGACGCCGTGCTGACCGACATCAGAATGCCGCCAACCCACACCACGGAAGGGATCGACGCCGCCAAGCGGATCAGGGCTGAGCATCCGGAGATCGGGGTCTTGGTCCTATCTCAGTTCGCCGACGAAGAGTATGCGTACGACCTCCTCAAGGAAGGAGCCGCCGGTCTCGGCTATCTACTCAAGGAAAGGGTGGCTGAGATAGACGAGCTCGTGCGCGCGCTCAAGGAGGTCGCTGCCGGAGGCTCGGTGTTGGACCCGAAGGTGGTCGAGGGGCTCGTCGGACGTCGAAACGAGCGGCAAGATTCCCCTTTGGAAAAGCTGACCGAGAGGGAGCGCGACGTTCTGCAGCAGATAGCGGAGGGAAAGAACAACGCGGCCATTGCAGACGCTCTGTTCCTCAGCCCCCGGGCCGTCGAGAAGCACATCAACTCCATATTCCAAAAGCTCGGACTGTCCGAGGAACCTCGGGTTCACAGGCGCGTGATGGCGGTGCTTACGTTCCTCAAAGGAACTTCGACGGCAGGGTTATGAACCTGTAGGGCTCGAAATGTCCCCCCTAAAGGGAGGGCAGCATCCCTTGGTCTGAGCGGGAAACACCATTCCTCGGATCATACGAATGGCTCACAATGAGCCTATGTCCGGATCCAGCGGTGTCGCCGAGCGGACCTCCCGGGGACGAGCTCGGGATAGGAGTCGGGGGTTGGACGAGGGAATCGCTCGCCGACTAGCCTGGATGGGGTTCCTCCTTATCACCGGTCTGTATTCGGTCGGCGTAGCGTTCGCCGTCCAGCATCGAGCCGGCGCTGCAGCTGCAAGCAGTTGGGGCTCCTCAGGCGGCGTCGTGGGGCCGGTCCTGTTCATCCTCTCGCTCTTTTCTTTTCCTGTTGTGGGGATCCTGATCCTGTCGCGACATCCGAAAAATCCGATCGGGTGGATCTGCCTTGCCATTGGCCTCACCTGGGGGTTCGATGGAGTTCTGTCGAACTACGCCGGGAACAGCCTTGGGACAGACCCCTCGAGGACGGCGCTCGCGGCGGCTCTCGACTCCTGGCTGTGGATACCAGCCATCGGCTTGATGGGGACATTCCTGATCCTGCTGTTTCCGAACGGCCATCTGCTATCGCCCAGGTGGAAGAAGCTCGCCTGGCTTTCCGCGATCACCATGGTGCTCGCGTCCGTAGCCGTCGTCCTGCGGCCAGGGTCACTGGCAAATGACGGTTATCCAGGTTTGATCAATCCGCTTGGGGTCAGGTCGCTCAACTGGCTATTGATCCCATTGCAGTGGTTACTCATCCTCATTCCATTGTCCATCGTCGCGTCGCTCGTAAGTCTGATCCTTCGTTTCCGCCGAGCGCGCGGCACAGACCGCCTCCAACTCAAGTGGCTGACAGGAGGAGCCGCGGCCGTCGCCCTCATTTACTTGGTGGCCATGATCGCTTCCCTGGGTTTCGGCACTGGAAATTCGGCCAACTCTCCGACCTGGGTGCAACTCGTAGAAGACGCCGCCCTCTTCTCCTTCGCGTTGATCCCGACCGCCATCGGTATCGCCATCCTGAAACATCGCCTCTACGACATCAACATCGTGATCCACAAGACCTTGGTGTTCGGGGCTCTCGCAGCTTTCATCACCGCTGCGTACGTAGCGGTTGTGGTGGGGATCGGCTCGGTCATCGGGCAGGGAACCGAACCGAACCTCGCACTATCCGTGGCAGCGACTGCCATCATCGCGATCGCGTTCCAACCGGTGAGAGAACGCGTGCAGCGCCTGGCCAGTCGTCTCGTTTACGGGAAGCGAGCTACGCCGTATGAGGTCTTGTCCCGCTTCGCCCAAACCATCGCATCGTCCTACGGAACGGAGGAGCTGCTGCCACGCACCGTCGAAACCCTGCGCGAGGCAACGGGAGCAACATCTTCGTGCGTATGGCTGGTCGCGCAGGATCGTTTAGTTCCGGCGGCGACTTCTCCTCCTGCACAACATCACGAGTTGAAGGAGCGTGAGCTCATCTCCGATCAGATCGCCCGTGTTCCAGACGAGCGGTCCGCTCTTATCCTGGACCGCGGGGAACTGCTCGGCGTGCTAACGATCATCAAGCCAGAAGACACGATCGTGCCATCCGACCAGGAGTTGCTCGATAATCTGGCGTCTCAGACAGGCCAGATCGTGCGCAACGCCAGGCTCACCAGCGATCTGCAGGCCAGGGTCGGGCAGCTGGCAGTGCAATCGAGAGAGTTGCGAGAATCGCGCCAGCGGATCGTAGTCGCGCAAGATACCGAACGCCGGACCCTGGAGCGCAACATCCACGATGGCGCCCAGCAGCACTTGGTGGCGCTGGCGGTCAAGCTGAAGCTGACCAAGACGCTGATCGATCGCGCCCCCGAGAGAGCCACCGCGATGCTGAGCCAGCTGCGAGGAGAGCTGGGTGAAACGGTAACAGCGCTGCGCGATCTCGCCTCAGGGGTCTACCCGGTTGCCCTCGAACAGGATGGCATCGCGGCCGCGTTAAAGGTCCAGACGCAGAGCTCTGCCCTTCCCATCGACATCGACAGCAACGTCAGCGACCGGTATCCCCTGGACATCGAGGCCACGATCTATTTCTGCTGCCTCGAAGCACTCCAGAACGTTGGCAAGTACGCGGGGGCCAGCCACGCACGCGTGGTTCTGAGGGACGAAGGCGGCACGCTGTCGTTCTTGGTGATGGACGATGGGCACGGCTTTGACCCGCAGATGGTCGAGTTCGGTTCGGGGCTTCGGAATATGGCCGATCGCGTGGCAGCGGCGCGCGGCGTCCTAGACATCTCATCCTCGACGCAGGGACAGGGCACGACCATCACCGGCCACATCCCCGCGAGGCAACTCGAGATGACACCATGACCGACCGATCCCTGCGGCGCCTGGCCGGGATCGCTTTCGCGTTTGTGACGACGCTATTCATAGTGGGTTTGATGCTTACCCTTCTTCCCCCCAGCGCGCGCGGCCGTAGCCCGACAGGCGGGGCGTACGGAACAATCCTGTTCAGCACCATCATGTTTGCATTTCCCGTCGTTGGCGTTGTCGTCGCCTCTCGCCATCCCCGGAACCGGATCGCGTGGATCTTCCTATTGATCGGCGCGTCCTGGGAATCGGCCGCGTTTCTGGGTGGCTACAGCGCCTTCGGCCTGGTCACTCATCCCGGTTCGTTGCCGAGGCCGGACTTAGCCGCCGCTCTCACCGCGTGGCTATGGGTGCCGGGGATCGGTCTGCCCGGAACGTTCCTCCTCCTTCTGTTCCCCGACGGCAGGTTGCCGTCGCGCAAGTGGAGGCCACTGGCCTGGTTGTGCTTGGTGGCCCTGGCAGTTCCACCACTTCCCATGATCTTCGGACCGCGTCTTTTGGTCGATAGCGGTTACCCCCATCTGCGAAACCCTCTCTATATCGGGTCCCTGCACGCGATCCTCACGCCGCTCGCGTTCCTCATTCCGCTCATCCCCATCTGCGTCCTCGGATGCGGCGTCAGTCTCGTCCGTCGCTTCCGGCGGGCGACAGGCACTGAGCGGGTTCAGCTGAAGTGGCTGACAACAGCGGGGGCCGGCGTTGCAGCGGTTTTCTTCCTCATGATGGCGCTGTCTGTGCCCCAGACCTTTTTCCACGGGAGCAGCCCGTCGTGGTTGAACTTTTTGGGTTCAGTGTCGCCGGCCTCTTTCGTCCTGATCCCGATAGCCGCGGGATTCGCAATCCTCAAACATCGTCTCTACGACATCGATGTAGTCATCAACAAGACCGTCGTTTTCGGTGCTCTCGCCGGTTTCATCACTCTGGTTTACGTGGCCATCGTGGTCGGGATCGGGCATGCGATCGGCTCCGGGGACAAACCGAACCTCGCCCTTTCGATTTTGGCAACCGCCGTTGTAGCGATCGCTTTTCAACCGGTGAGGGAGAGGGTGCAGCATTTCGCCAACAGATTGGTCTACGGAGAAAGGGCAACTCCTTATGAGGTGCTTGCCGAGTTCTCCGCCCGCGTAGCCGACACCTACGCCGATCAAGAGGTTCTTTCCAAGATGGTGCATGCGGTTGCCCAAGGCACCGGGGCGAAGGAAGCCGAGGTATGGCTGAAGTCGGGTAGTGAATTGCAGCCTGCCGCCTCATGGCCCGACAAAGCCTCGGACCAACTGAGGTCCCGGTTCGTAACCGACGGAGAGCTTCCCAGTTTTATCGGCATCGATAAAGCCATCGCCGTGCGCCATCAAGGTGAGCTGCTGGGCGCGCTGACGGTGACCAAGCCGGCCGGCGAGCCGCTGAGCCCGGCTGAGGAGAAGCTGCTGACGGACCTCGCCTTACAGGCTGGTTTGGTGCTGCGGAACGTGGGGCTCACTTCCGAGTTGCTCCAGCGCCTCGAAGAGCTCAAAGCTTCGAGACAGAGATTGGTGGCGGCTCAGGACCAGGAGCGAAGACGGCTCGAAAGAGATCTCCACGACGGCGCTCAGCAGCATCTGGTCGCGCTGAAGATGCGACTCGCGCTCGCCCAAAGGCTCGCTGAGCGCGATCCCGGCAGAACCGAGCAACTGATCGCGAACCTCGAAGAAGAGGCCGGGGAAGCACTAGATACCCTCAGGGATCTAGCTCGCGGGATCTATCCGCCCCTGCTTGCAGACCAGGGCCTCGTTGCCGCTCTCGAAGCCCAGGCGCGAAAAGCAACCATGCCGGTCCAGGTACATGCCGAGCGAGTCGTTCGTTACCCACAAGAGATCGAGGCCGCGGTCTATTTCTGCTGCCTCGAAGCCCTCCAGAACGTCGCCAAGTACGCGAGCGCGCGCCACGCCAGGGTCATTCTGGATCAAAGGGATGGTGCGCTTGTGTTTTCTGTGACCGACGACGGTCGTGGATTCGACCCAAGCACCGCGGCGAAGGGCTCAGGTACCCAGAACATGGCAGACCGCGTGGCTGCCATGGGGGGATCGCTCACTGTCGATTCGACGCCAAACGAGGGCACTGTTGTCACGGGGACCCTGCCCGTAAAGACACTGGAGCCGGCATGAGAGCGAGGGTCTCAGCCCGCCCGGTATGGGTGGCGGTGGGCTGCATCGTTCTCTCCGTGGTGGGCGGGCAGATCTACTCGATCACACAGGGGGATGGCGTCGATCTCTTCGAGATTGGAGTCCTGACGTTCCCGATCGTGGGAGCCCTGATCGTCACGCGTCAATCGAACGCGGTGGGCTGGACCATGCTTGGGATCGGCGTCGGCCAAGGTCTTTCCATCGTGCTCCATGTCTACGCCACCTACTCTCTGCACATCAATCCCGGCTCCCTGCCGCGGCCCGATATCGCTTTGGCACTCGATGAGGGCACTTGGGTCCCCTTGATCGGACTGGTAGGCACCTTCCTCATCCTCTTATTCCCTGATGGCCGGCTTCCGTCAGCCCGGTGGAAGCCGTGGGCGTGGCTGTCTGCGACGGCAATGGTGCTGGCGTACACCGTCATCACCTTGTCGCCCGGCTCCCTCGCCGATCAGGGATATCCCGGCATCCGCAACCCGTTCGGGATCGAGGCGTTGCGCCCGATCATCGGTCCCTTGTACGGGGTCATCGGGCTGATCCCCATCTCCATCGTCGGCTGTGCAGTCGCGATGGTTCGGCGCTTCCGACGTTCGAGTGGGCAGGAGCGGTTGCAGATGAAGTGGTTCACCGCCACCGCGGGGCTGCTCGCGGTCTCGTATCTGATCGCGATGGCAATCAACCTGCCTTTCCTCATCACCAACAAGCCGACACCCAAAGGGCTCGACATCGTCGGGAGCATCGCCATCTTTCCGTTCGTTTTGATCCCGATTGCGGTTGGAATCGCCATCCTGAAGCACCGTCTCTACGACATCGACGTCGTGATCAACAAGACGGTCGTCTTCGGATCGCTGGCAGCTTTTATCACCGCCGTTTACGTTGGCATCGTGGTGGGACTCGGCGCCCTGATCGGCTCGGGCGGTAAACCCAACCTCGCTCTCTCCATCCTTGCGACGGCCATTGTCGCGATTGCCTTTCAACCCGTCAGAGAAAGGGTTCAGCACTTCGCCAACCATCTGGTTTACGGAGACAGAGCAACCCCTTACGAGGTTCTGGCCGAGTTCTCGGGGAAGGTCGCGGAGACTTACGCAACCGAAGATGTCCTTCCCAGAATGGCCCGAACGGTGGCCGAGGGCACGGGCGCAAACACAGCCGAGGTGTGGCTGCGATCCGGCACAGAACTGCAGCAGGCAGCGTCGTGGCCCGTGACGCAAACGGACATCAAGAGCCGGGCTCTGAGTGATGGTCAGCTGCCCGAATTCGACGGCATCGACAAGGCCATTGCGGTGCGCCATCAAGGAGAGTTACTGGGCGCGTTGACGGTGACCAAACCCCCAGGCGAGCCCTTGACCCCTGCCGAAGAAGCCCTATTGACCGACCTCGCCTCTCAGGCAGGTCTTGTTATGCGCAATGTGGGACTCACCTCTCAGTTGCTTCAGCGGCTAGAGGAAATCAGGATCTCAAGACAACGACTGGTCGCAGCTCAAGATGAAACCAGACGACGCCTTGAGCGAGATCTCCACGATGGAGCGCAGCGCCAGCTGCTCACAGTACGCGCAGGCTTGGCGTCAGCCAGAAAGGCTGCCAGGAACAACCCCATACAAACCAAGGACATCCTGACGAACGTCAGCGTCACGGCGGGCGAAGCGCTGGAGTCCCTTAGGGATCTAGCTCGAGGGATCTATCCGCCGTTACTCGCCGATCAGGGCTTACAAACCGCCCTCGGAGCCCAGGCCGGGAAAGCACCGGTTGACGTGGAGGTCCGTGGCAAGAGCATCACTCGTTATCCGCAGGAGATCGAAGCTGCGGTCTACTTCTGCTGTCTCGAAGCGCTTCAGAACGTGATCAAGTACGCCAACGCCTCGGAGGCGACCATCGCTCTCACGGCCGACGACGCCACACTCAACTTCACGGTAAGCGATGATGGACAGGGCTTCGATCTCGACACGATCACATTCCGGTCCGGCCTTCAGAACATGTTTGATCGCATCGAGGCTTTGGATGGATCGCTAACCATCACTTCGAACGCAGGGAACGGAACGACAGTTTCCGGCAGCGTACCTGTTAAGGCACTGGAACCGGCATGAGAGAGAAGCCGTTGGGACCTCTGGCCAACTTGAAGCACCGATTTCTCAACAAGGACATGGTTATAAACAAGGCCATAGTGTTCGGCGCTCTGGGAGTCTTCATCACCGCTGTGTACGTCGCTATCGTGGTCGGCATCGGCAGGATCGTTGGCTCAGGCGATAAGCCAAACTTGGCGTTGTCCATCACAGCTACGGCAATCGTTGCAGTGGCCTTTCAACCAGTAAGAGAGCGCGTTCGAGGGTTCGCCAACCGCCTCGTCTACGGGCAGCGTTTGACTCCTTACGAGGTACTCACTCGATTCTCTCGGTCCTTGGGTGCGCTGGTATCAGTGGAGGACGTGCTCCCTCAGATCGCCCGGCACACTGCCGAAGGACTCGACGCTAAGCTCGCCGTGGTGACCGCCCATCTGGAAAACGGCGACGAAGCAGTTACCTTTCCGCAGGATGCACCCTTGGGAGCCGGGGCGGAGGAACTCGTTGCCGTCACTTACCGAAACGAACCTGTCGGAACCATCGGCGTGACAAAGCGGGGGGCGGAACCGTTCACCGGTCAAGAAAGAAAGCTGCTCGAGCAGCTTGCCGCCCAGGCTGGAGTAGTGCTTCACAACTATCGGTTGGCGGTAGAGCTCAAGAGGCGCCTGAACGAACTGTCGGCACAGAGCGAAGATCTGAAGGACTCGCGCGAGCGTCTTGTGACAGCGGCCGACACCTCCAGACGAGCTATCGAGCAGGCGATCCGCGAGGGAGTCGAAGGCAGGCTGGGCGCGATGGCGACGGATCTTGACGCGGCTGAAGCAGCTGTCGAGAAGGACCCGCAGGTCGCAGCTGCATTGCTGGAGCGGCTCTCAACGCGCACCAACGAAACGTTGGAAGCATTGAGGGACCTCGCACGCGGGATCTATCCGCCGCTCCTAGTCGACAAGGGGCTGGTCGTTGCGCTCGAGGCTCATATACGAAAAACCGGATTGGAGATCGATCTTCACATCCAAGATGATCTGGTGGACGCGCGTTTCGATCGGGCGATCGAAACCAGTTGCTACTTCTGTCTCCGCGAGACGCTCGACAACATAGGCCGTCACGCTCGAGGAGCGCGCGCCGCCGTTACCTTGAGGCGGCAAGGTGAACGGCTGGTCTTCTCTGTGCATGACGAAGGTCCCGGCTTTGATGTAGCAGGACTGCGCTCGGGGGGGGGCCTGCTGGCGATGAGGGATCGCGTTGCCGCGGCGGGCGGCGAGTTGGAGGTTGAATCTCAACCTGGACGCGGTACCACCGTGAGTGGATGGGTCCCTCTGGGGATCGAAGAGACCGGTGCAAATCAGCCCTACGAGGCAGTGGCGGCAGCCCAGGCTTCCTCGAGCTGATCTGGCCCGAACTCCGATTTGGAGATGTAAGCCGCGGCCCCCGCTTCAGCCGCCCGAGGTGCAAACTCCGCCGCTTCGTAGGTTGACACCATCAACACGACCACGTGCTTCGACTGCTCCTCGAGTATCCGTTTCGTCGCTTCGAGGCCGTCGATCCCCGGCAGGTTCAGATCCATCAACACAAGATCCGGGCCCACCGACTTCACGACTTCGATGGCGTCTTCGCCTGTTTCTGCTTCTCCTACGACCTCGAATCCTCCGGTCAGTTCGATGACATCTCTCGCGGCCATCCGGAAAGGCTTCTGATCGTCGACGATTACGACCCGCACCGGGGCGCTGGCTGCGCCGGTATCCGTTTCGTGCTGAGAGCTTGAGGATCCGTCCGTCATGAGCCACTCCCAGTGCTAACGCGATAGGCGCCGATCTTGGCGTGACGGCCCTTGACCTCGACTGGTCCGAGATCCTCCGCCTCGATCGGCTTCTTCAAGGCTGTAAAGGTCGGCTCTGACAGCACTATCTCGCCGCCGCGCGCGAGTTGTTGCAGCCTCTGGGCCAGATTCACGCTGTCGCCGACAACCGTGTACTCGAGCCGCTCTTGGGAACCGAGCAGTACGGCGGCGACCTCACCCGTCGAGAGCCCTATGCCAAGGTTGAAGTGAGGCAGATCGCGAGGCGTCCACGCTTCGTTCAAACTCGCCTGGGCAGCATGCATCACGAAGGCCGCTTCGACCGCGCGATCCGCGTGATCAGGCTGCAAAGACGGAGCGCCGAAAACGGCCATGACCGCATCGCCGATGAACTGCATGACGGTGCCGCCGACCTCCACTACCGCTCGGTTCATCTCGGCGCGATGTTCGTTCAACTGGGAGGCCAACACGCCCGGGTCGGATATCTCTGAGATCGTCGAGTAGCCGCGTACGTCCGACATCAAGACGGTGACCGTGACCTTGTCGCTCTGTCCCGACTGACTGCCGTCACGACGCAGCTTCTCTGCGAGGCCCCCGGGCAGGAACCGGCTCAACGTCTCGCCCTGCTCCTCTCGCTCGACAATCGCCTCATGCAGCATCCTCAGCCGGCGCAAGGCTCCTTGCTGTCCGTGACTCGCACCCTCGGCGATCCTCAGGAACAGCTTCTCGACGTCTTGGGAGACCGCCTCAGGTGGAAGTTTCCTCGCCGCAGCTATGGCCTTTATCGGACGACCTTCGGCGATCTGACGCAGAAGGTCCTCGTCGGCAGGCGCCAGCTCGCCGTCCGGGCTCACCGGCCGTACCAAGGCTTCGACGATCTTCGGATCGATGGTCGAACCGCCCGCGGACACCTCTCTTATGGCGCGGGCTAGCTGATCCCCTTCAGCAACGCGGTCCTTGAGCAAATAGGCGTAACCGGCAGCTCCTTCCGCAAGCAGCGAGATCGCGTATTCCGGATCGTCGTACTGCGAGAGAATGACGACGCCCGTCCCGGGATGGAGCTTCCGAACCTCTTTCGCGGCGTCGATGCCTTCACGCTCGAACGCCGGCGGCATCCTGATGTCGGTGACTACGACCTGCGGAGCGGTGGCACCGGCGCCTGCCACCAACTCGTCGTAGTCGGCCGCCACACCAACTATCTCGAAATCCGGCTCCATCGACAACAGCGCTCGAACTCCTTCACGAACGATGAGGTTGTCGTCGGCAAGAAAGATGGTGAGTGCCATAAGGGTCATTCTCGCCCGTCCGAGCCCCGAGCGAAAGGAGGGAAGCCTCCCCAGGAGCGAGGGGGTCAGCCTGCCACTTGCCACCCGGGACGAGGAATGAGGTTCACCTTCGAGAATCCGGGCCGAGGGCACTGTCCCCTAAGCACGCCGGCCGAGGGACAATGAGGATATGGGAGTCGGGGTTCTAGACCAACGTCGCAGAGCCCTGCGCCTTGAATACATAACGATCGGCTGGATGCTTGTAGAGACGGCAGCGATCGTCGCGGGAATCGTCGCGCACTCGGTAGCGCTGACCGGGTTCGGTCTCGACTCTGTCATCGAGATCGGGGCCGCCGGGGTGGTTCTGTGGCAATTGGGCAGCGCTGATGAAAGACGGATCCATACTGCTCACCGGCTGATCAGCCTGAGTCTGTACGGCCTGGCCGCATATATCTCGGCCGAGTCCGTATACACACTCTTCCGGCAAGAGCGGCCAGAACACTCTCTCCTGGGCATAGCTATCGCGGCAATGGCACTGTTGATCATGCCCAGCATCGCTCGTGCCAAGCGGCGCCTGGGAAAGGAAACAGGCAACGCGGCGCTGGTAGCGGACGCATCAGAGTCTTCTCTGTGCGCCTATCTATCTGCGATCCTGCTCGTCGGTTTGCTGCTCAACGCAGCCTGGGGATGGTGGTGGGCGGATCCAGTGGCGGGCCTTGGGATTGCAGCTTTCGCGTTCAGGGAGGGAAGAGAAACGTGGGCCGGGAATGACTGTTGCTAATCGTCACCCTTCGACCCGGCGCGTTCTGCATTCGCTACGATCGCCCCTTTCACGAACTCGGCCAAGCCAGCCGCGATTTTCTCGTAACGGGCTCGGAAACGGGGGTCCGTGACGTACATCTCCGCCAGGCCCCGCTGCATCTCTAGACTGCAAGCATAGAAGTTCCTGGTGACCTGCTGCCGGTGCTCTTCCGCCAGATCCATCGCCTCAGTGTCGTCCACTGCCACGCCCGCTTGCATAGCAGCCGCGAATCGCTCATCGAGAGCGGCACCCTCTTCTTTTATCCTCACCCAATCTTCTTTGCTGTAGGCCGAAACACGTTGTTGTGATTGGCTGTAGGCGTCGGTGTCGCCCCACCGCTCCTTCGCCTCCTCCTCGTAATCATCCGGCGACCACTCGCCGAACACCTCGAACCGCTCCTCCGGTGTTAAAGAAATGCCCATCGCGCTGACCTCCATCATGTGCTCGACCGCTACTACCATCGCTTCCAACCTGCCGATCCGGTCCTTCAATAGCTGGTGCTGCCTGCGAAGGTGCTCTGCCGCCTCCACATCCGGGTTACTAAGGATCGATCCGATACTTGCCAGCGAGAACCCCAATTCGCGATAAAGGACGATCTGTTGCAGGCGTTCCAGATCGCGTTGATCGTAGAAACGGTAACCAGCGAGACTGCGCTCGCTGGGATGTAGCAATCCGATCTGGTCGTAATGATGCAGCGACCGCACCGTGACGCCGGTCAGCTCGGCCACCTCGCCCACCGAGTAGCCGCGCTCGCGATCCGTTCCCACGTCAGTCAATACCGCATTCTCCAAGTCTGGTCGTGCTTGACAGCATGCCTCCTGACGCAGCGTCAGAGTCAAGCGCCTTATGGCAAGCAAGCCTCGTGACTCGAGCCGTCGCAAAGGCGTTGGTAAGGTTCTCTCCGAACAACTCTCCCGAGGTGGCCTTGACGAGTAGACCTCCGTTGCACGAAGAGCCCATCCAGCCAACCGACGTAGGGCTTGGGCGTCTCTTCCATCTGATCCAAGAAGCCATCATCGTTGCCGATACCAAGTCGAACCAGATCTTGCTCTGGAATGCGAGTGCCGAAATCATGTTCGGCTACACCGAGGACGAGGCCCTATCGATGCCGTTGGAGACCCTCGTGCCCGCCTATCTGCGGGAGAGACATCTGGCAGGCATCAAGAGCTTCAACGAGAAGGGGCCTGGCCCGCTGATCAGGACCGGGAAACCGGTGGAGCTAACCGCGCTCCGCAAAGACGGTTTGGAGATCCTCATCGAGATGAGTCTCACCACCCTAGAGGGGGCCGGCTCATCGCCTTCTTGCGTCATGGCAATGATCCGGGATGTCAGCGAGCGCGATGAGTCGGGTCTCTTGATCCAGCTTGTGAGAGCCCTCCCGATGGGTGTATTCATGACCGACGGGAGCGGCCGGCCCATCTTCGCGAACGAAGAGGCTAAAAGGCTTCTCGGCAGCGGCATCCTCCCCGAGGTCGCGAACGAACCTTCCGCGGACCGGTTCCGGGCGTATCGCTCGGGCAGCAACGAGTTGTACGACGCTGAGAAGATTCCGCTCGTGCGTGCGCTGAAGGGAGAAGCCTCGTCGGTCGATGACATGGAGGTCAGGCGCCCGGGCGGAACCTTCTCGATCGAGGTCTGGGGTACACCTATCTTCGCTGCCGACGGAACCATCAAGAACGCCATCGCGGTCTTCCTCGACATCAGCTCGAGACGAGAAGCTGAAAAGGCGCTCCGCGATAGCGAGGAACGTTTCCGTCAGGCCTTCGAACACGCGCCTATCGGGATTGGGTTGGTGAGCCTGGACGGTCGTTACGAAAAGGTGAACAAGCCCATGTGCGAGCTGCTTGGTTACTCCGAGAAAGAGTTGCTCACCAAGACGATCCGGGCGACCAACCATCCCGATGACCTCGAGGACGATCTGGATCGCAAGCGTAAGTTGCTGGCAGGCGAGAGCGACTCTTACGAGACCCAAAAACGCTACGTGAACGCCTCCGGAGAGGTCATATGGGTTCTTCTCTCGGTATCTCTGGTGCGCGACGCGGAGGGCAAGCCGATCCACTACATCTCACAGAACCAGGACATCACGGATCGCAAGGCCCTGGAGGAGCGGCTGGTCCACGAAGCTAGTGCCGACCCGCTCACGGGTCTCTGGAACCGGCGACGATTCGAAGAGGAGGTCAACCGCCATCTCGAGGAGGCTAAGCGCTACGACCTCAAGGGTTCGGTTCTGTATATGGACCTTGATCACCTCAAGTCATTGAACGACACCTACGGACACGATGTTGGTGATACGGCTCTGATGAAGCTCTCCGCGGTGCTGAGAGGACGCTTCCGGAAGACCGACCCCATAGGCAGAATGGGCGGTGATGAATTCGCTGTGCTCCTCCCGCGCGTTGGTACAGCGGAAGCGGAAGAAATCGCGCTGCTTCTCGCCGCGTCGCTGCGTGACGATCCATTGATGGTTGGTAACGAGAGGTTGGTCCTCTCGGCGAGCACAGGGGTCGCCAGCTACGACGTGCACTCAGCACTCCCAGAACTGATGAAACGAGCCGACCGCTCGATGTATGTACACAAGCGGGAAGTCAGCTAGCCGCTGCTACAACTTCCGCCCAACCTGAGGCGTCTTTCCCTCAATCGCGCTTACTCGACTGGTTGTACTGCCTGATCGACAGTGGCACGAAGACGATCAGGATCACGACCACCCAGATCAATGAGTACGCGAGTGGGTTCCGCAGCGACCAAACCTGAGGCTGCGGTAAAGAGCCTGTATTCCCGAAAGCCTCGCGCACGGCTTGGGCCACCGAAGACACCGGGTTCCAATCTGCGAAAACCCGCAGCGGACCAGGCAAAAGATCGCTGCGCACGAATGTGTTGGCGATGAACGTTACCGGAAAGATGAACATGAAGGATGCGTTTTGGAATACCTGGACACTGGATACCTTCAATCCGACATATGCCATGACCCATGAGATCGCGTACGAAAACAACAGGAGGATCAGGAAACCCGTAATCGCCTGCTGAGGAGATGTCCTGATCCGCCAGCCGACGATAAGACCCGTCAAAGACATGACTAGGATCGAGATCGAATTGTAGAGGACGTCACTCCCTGTACGACCTATCAGCACCGCCGACCGGGCCATCGGCAAAGACCGAAATCGATCGATGATTCCTTTGGTCATGTCTTCGGCAAGGCCAGATCCCGTGAAACCGGCACCGAAAATGACCGTCTGGGCGAAAACGCCCGCGATCAGATATTCCCTATAGTTCACGCCCGGAACGTGGATAGAGCTGCCGAACACGAAGCCAAAGAGCAGTACGAACATGATGGGGGACATCGTTGTAAAGATCAGGATGTCCGGCACCCTCTTGATCTTGATGAGATTGCGTTTAGCTACGACCGCGCCGTCGGCGAACGCCAGGACGACTCGCCTCATCGCACGACCTCCTTCTGTCTGCCGTCCCGGGGGTGGGAATCGGGCCGGCCATCGGAGTTCTCCCCGGTGGTCCCGTTGGCCTCTTCAGCCACGTGACCTGTCAGCATCAGGAAAACATCATCAAGTGTTGGCCGTCTCAATCCGACATCGACAACGGCTATGTTGGCGTCGGCGAATCGCTGGAGTACCTGCCTGAGAACCTCTGTGCCATCGGTGACCGCAGCCGTTAACCTGCGGCTCTGCTCGTCGATCCGCACCTCGCCCACCGACAACCTCGCCAGGATCGTCTGGGCAGGTGCAACATCATCAGGATTCGCAAGAACCGTCTCGATCCGCTCGCCACCGACCTGCAGCTTCAGGTCGTCCGACGTGCCGTGCGCAATGATGCGGCCCTTGTCCACGACGACGATGTCCTCTGCAAGTCGGTCCGCTTCGTCCATGTACTGAGTCGTGAGGAGAACTGTGGATCCCGCTCGCACCAGTTCCTCGATCGTTTCCCACATCTGAACGCGGCTACGAGGGTCGAGCCCTGTTGTCGGCTCGTCCAGGAAAATGACATCGGGGCGAGCAACGAGAGCCGCAGCAAGGTCGAGGCGCCTGCGCATGCCTCCCGAATAGGTTCTTGACGGGCGATCGCCCGCGTCCGAGAGTTGGAACCCATCCAACAGTTCCCGGGCACGAGCGCGAGATTCTCTTCGACCGAGATGGTACAGACGACCCACCATCTCGAGATTCTCATAACCGGTTAGGTATTCATCGACAGCCGCGCTTTGGCCCGAGAGGCCTATCCGTTCCCGCACCTGATTGGGATGCGAGCGAACATCAAGCCCGGCCACCTCGACCAGACCCTCGTCAGGCTCTAACAGAGTCGTCAAGATCCGGACCGCCGTCGTCTTTCCGGCTCCGTTGGGCCCGAGCAATCCAAGGATCGTTCCCGTTGGGACCACCAGGTCAAGGCCGTCGAGCGCTATCACTTTGCCGTAGCGCTTGACCAAGCCCTCGGTCCGGATCATGTTGCTCACCACTTCACCTCTTCCTTTCTTTCTTGGTTCGATTCATCCGCCGAAGGGGCTCAGGCAACAGCCCTCGAAGGGATAGACGACAACGACGCTGGTACTCATCGGTTTCCCGCGATGATTTTCACTGTAGCGGGCGGTCTTAATTGAAGAAGAACATAGAAAGGAGTGCGGTTGGCCGCGACCAAGCGAGAGCTCACAGAGGCAGCGCGGCCACGACTGCTGTGAGGGAGCCGGTCAACTCCGATATGGGTATCCGCGCCCGACTCTCCGATCAGGAGATCTCCGGCCTCGCGGCAGGTGTTCTGGCGAAACTAATGAACGGAGGGGGTCCTTCGATAATCTGTGACGCAAGCGTCATCATCCATCCCTCCGCCGAAACGGTTGACGCGCTGGCCCGGTTGCAACTAAACGCGCGCCGACTGGGTGGTCACGTCGTGCTCCGCAACGCATCGACCGAGCTCCGGGAGCTGATCGGTCTTGCAGGTTTGGACGAGGTCTTGAAGCTCGAGGATTAGGGCAATCGGTCGGGGAGACCGAACAGTGGGAACAGAGTGGCGGTATCCAGAAAGAAGCTGACCCCGGCCACCCTGTCACCGGCAATCTCGAGAACCTGCAACGCCCACGGCTCGAGGCCGGCCCCCTCAAGGTTGGGCTTGTACTGACCGAACGCCGGCGCACCGTTGGCGACGGTTGGCACAAGCCGTGAGCCGCGACAGCCGCTTCCCGTTCCCAGGCAAAACACGCGGATGTCTTCGTGGGTTTGCAGCCACAACGGGAGAGGAGGCATCGACCAGGTCGCATCTCTGTGGAGTAACGCGGTCAGAGAGTCCATGTCGTAGCGCTCGAACGCGTCGACATAGCGAGCCAGGAGCGCCCGTTGTGAATCATCCATCCGCCGATCAGCCTCGGTGGAGGCTGGATCGATGGCAGCCAAGGTCGCGCGGGCTCGCTGCAGAGCACTGTTGACCGAGGGAACAGTCGTGTCCAACAGCTCGGCCACCTCAGTGGCCCTCCAACGCAGCACCTCGCGCAAGATGAGCACGGCTCGCTGCCTGGGCGGCAGGTGCTGTAACGCAGTCACGAAAGCGAGACGGATCGACTCTTTCCAGACGGCCAGCTCGGCCGGGTCGGAATCGGCCGGCGTCGCGGCGCCATCTGGGATCGGTTGGATCCAGGTCGTCTCCGGCAGCGGATCTCCGATCCAAGCATCGCCAGCCCCCGCCGGGCCAAGGTCCATTGGGCGAGCGCGCCGTTCCCGGCCCTGCAACAGGTCCAGACATACATTGGTAGCGATCTGATACAACCAGGTGCGCAGCGAGGCGCGGCCCTCGAAGCGATCGAAGCCCCGCCACGCCCGAAGCAGCGTCTCTTGCACTGCGTCCTCTGCTTCGAAGGGTGATCCCAGCATCCGGTAGGAGTAGGCGGTCAACTCCACCCGATGCCGTTCCAGCCGGCGCTCGAGCTCAGGTGTCTCCAGCTTCGACTCGGTCGCCAGGTCACTCACGCAGCGCTGCTCCTCTCCTTCAAACCGGCCCCCAGGGTACGACTCAAACTGGAGGCCGGGATACCGTCTGATCAGCTCTTCGTAAGCCCGATCCGGTTGCCCGCTGGGTCCTGGAACTGCGCTATCACCGTGTCTGTGCCCGGGATCTGGTCCGGAGGCACGAGGGTCTTTCCACCGAGCGCTTCGATCTTCTCTAGCGTGGCCGCTGGGTCGGCGACTGAGATGTAAAAAGTGACGTGGCCCGCGTAATCGTGGTCCATCACCCCTCCGATACCCCCGTTGATTCCCTCGCCGCCGTTGTCAACGATCCCGTAGTGCATTGGGTTGTTCGCGTCGATCTTCCAATCGAAAACCTCTGAATAGAAGGAGTGCAGCTTGTCGGCGTCCTTGCTGATGATCTCGAAGTGAATGACCGGATCTGGCATATCTGCTCCTCTAGTCGTAGGACCGGTGACTTCAGGTTTTGTTGGGCGGGCTTACCTCCTTCCCCAACATTGCGCGTATCAGAAGGTGCTTGCTTGACCCCAACCTAGCCTCCAAAGGGGAGACCAAGAACCGGCGCGAAAATCATCGGCCACGGTCCCCAAGATCCTGCCCGAGTCGCAGAGCTAGGGCGGTCGAGGGTTGGGAAGGACATTTGGGCAGCTGGGTCGATGATTCCTGCTCGACTGTCAGTCTTCAGTGTCTGAAGGCCCGCGCTTCCCCTCATAGTTGCGGTCCGCATTGGAGGGATCGACAGCACGGCGTAGGTAATGGAAGAGGAATCGAGAGGAGCTGCGATGAGCAAGGTTAGGTTTCAACTCGCAATCTCGCTGGACGGGTTCATTGCCGGTCCCCACCAGAGCGTCGAAAATCCCCTCGGGGTCGGGGGCACGGACCTCCACGAATGGGCCTTTGCTCTGCTGGCGTGGCGCACACGGCAGGGCTTGGAGGGTGGTGAGGTCAACGCCAGTACCGCAGTGATGGAGGAGAGTCAGTCGAACATCGGCGCGACGGTTATGGGACGGAACATGTTCGGCGGCGGTCCTGGGCCATGGTCCGGGGCACCGCCCTGGGACGGCTGGTGGGGCGAGAACCCTCCTTTCCACAACCCGGTCTTTGTCCTGACCCACTATCCCCGCCCGCCTCTTGAGATGGAGGGAGGCACAACGTTCACCTTTGTCACCGAAGGGATCGAGTCAGCACTCGAGCAAGCTAAAGAGGCTGCGGAGGGCGAGGATGTGCTCCTGGCAGGAGGTGCCAGCGCCGTACGTCAATACCTTGCAGAGCAGATGGTCGACGAATTCGAGCTCCACATCGTCCCCGTCCTGCTCAGAGAAGGCGAACGTCTGTTGGCTGACGTTGGGGATCTCAAACTGGAGCAGTTGCGCGCGATCGAAGCCCCCGGAGTAACTCACATCAAGTACCGCGTGATCGAGTGATGCACCTCTCGCGAACGATCTAGATCGCCCTGACTCATCGATGAGTTCGGACCCCGACCACACAGAGGCGTTCGAGACAGGTGTGTTGTACGCGAGGTATGCGCCTGCAACGAAATGATACGCGCTGGATCGTCACTGCTCAGCTCACAGATGTCGCGCCTTTGGAAGCGGAACGGTCTGATCCCAGCCGAAGCGGTCGGCTTTCGGAACCGCTAATCCGGAAGGAGCGGCACCTCGATCCCTGGGGTCCGGCCCAACAGAACGGCCCGAGTGATCGCAGACCTCCCAAATCGGTCGCGCAAACTGTCGACCGCCGCGTCGAGATCATCGGAGTGACGCCGATCGAAGGGCAGCATCAGCTGGATAGCGGCGTCGTTGTAGAGATTTGTAAGCGATAGTCCCACCAGGGTGATGCCCCGACTCTGGACCAGGGGGGTGGCTGCGATCAGCAGCCCTCTGGCGATCCCCAGGATCGTAGCGGTCTGCGCGGTTGCCTCCGGGAGGGTGTGCGACCGCGTTGCTCGCGACAGGTCGTCGAATCGCAAGCGGAGCACAACCGTTCGACAGACACGATGGGCGGCTCGCAGGCGGCGAGCGAGGCGGTCGACGAGTGCAACTAGGACGGCGTCGATGGAGGCGGCGGATTTCGGCTTGCGACCGATCGCACGCTGGGCTCCCATGGAGCGACGGCGGCGGCCGACTTGCACCGGGCGAGGATCGAAGTTATGAGCGAGGGCGTGGAGGTGTCTTCCAGTGCCCGCGCCGACCAAACGAACCAGAGCTGGCTCGCCTAGCCCCGCGACCTGAGCCACTGTCGCGATTCCTTCCCGGCGAAGCTTTCCGGAAGTGACCGCCCCTACTCCCCAAAGGCGTTCGACGGGCAGTGCATGGAGGAACTCCAATTCACGATCGGGTGGCACCACCAGGAGCCCATCCGGTTTGGCTCCCCCGCTTGCCACCTTTGCCAGGAACCTCGTTCGGGCTACCCCCACCGAAATGGGCAAACCCACGCGCTCTAGCACCTCGCGCCGCAACCGCATGGCGATACGCGTCGGCGAGCCGGAGAGTCGCCGCAGGCCCCCTACATCGAGGAACGCCTCGTCTATGGAGAGTCCTTCGACCAGCGCCGACGTCTCGTTGAACACCTCGAACAGGGCTTTGCTCGCCTGCGAATATGCCGACATCCGGGCTGTGACCACAACTGCATCGGGGCACAAGCGGCACGCCCGGGAGCAGGCCATCGCCGTGCGGACACCGCACGCTTTGGCCTCGTAGCTCGCCGCGAGCACCACCCCTGGCCCGACGATGACCGGCCGGCCGCGGAGCCCCGGATCGTCTCGCTGCTCGACTGAGGCGTAGAAGGCATCGACGTCGGCATGGAGGATCGAAGCTTGGCCTTCCATCGAACATATGTTCGCATATCGCCAGACATCCCTGGATCCCTGCCCGGTGGGCTCCTAAGCACTTCAAGCAATCGGCCACCCCAATCCTCAGGATGTTCTCAAGTCCGTTGCCGCCAAGCCGATTAGTGAGCATCCACCTACTCACGTTCACAGGAGAAGACATGTTTCGGACACACAACGCCGGATGGGGATCCAAGCACCACCGCGGCTGGTCGGCGCTGGTTCTTATGGCCGTGGTGGCCACAATCGTGGTTATGCCGCTGGCGGCGAACGCGGCCACCCTTACCAACGTGAACTGGAGCGTCTCGAACAACCAGGCGGCCGCCACTAACGTTACGTACTCGTATGACTTCAAAACCGCTACCGCAGGCACGATCAAGACAATCACTTTCGTCGTATCGGGAGCCACTCTTGGTGGAGCTCCAGCGGTCGCAAGAAGCTTCGGCATCCCGGCGGGCACGGTGGCAAGGGTCGGCCAGACAATCACCTATACGGTCACGACTCCGGCGGCCATTGCCGCCGGCATCCCGATCTATCTCGAGTTCTCTGGCCTCACCAACACCAGTAGCAACGGCCCTCAAAACACAGCCGTCACTACCCAGACAGCAGCCCCGGCCACGATCGACGGGCCCACCAACTCGAATAACGTTGTCTTCGCAGGGAACAACACCGCAGTAACGGTGGCGGTCGCGAAGAGTTTGACGTTCACCGTTGACACCACCGCTTTCGAGCTCGACATGGACCCGAGCTTGCCGGCCCTCGCCGACCAGTCCCAGGCCGTCGGTCTGACCGTGCTAACCAATGCGAACTCCGGTTACACCCTGGCAATCAACGACAACGCAGCGGGATTGATCAGCGCCGCCACAGGGACCCCGGTCATCCCCGACGTTTCGTCCGGCAAGGCAACGTCCGTCACGTGGCCCGCTACGCCGGCGTTCGGCTACACCGTCACAGCGACGGGAGCAACGGCCGACGTCGCCTTCAGCGGTTCGAAATACGCCGGGTACGCGTCCGGCGGCGATCAGGTCGCCAGCAGAGCGACCGCCACCGGCGCTACACCCGACGCGATTACCATCACCAACCGCGTCGCAATCAACTACAATACACAGGCGACTACCTTCACCGACACAGTCACCTACACGGTCACCCCTAACTACACATAGATCGGCGGGGCAACACCATGGGATCGCGGCGGGTAGGCGTTGGTATACGGCATCTCTTGATCTATTCGACGGCCATGGCCGTTGTATTGGTGGCGGTGTCGAGTCTCGGAGCGGTCAGAGCGTACGCCGCGGCGTCGCCTTCACCGGGGCGCTCGATAGCTGTCTCGGTTCCCCCCGATCCGGTTTCCCTGAAGCCCGGTCATGTGGGGACCGTCCAACTACGGGTCGTCAACCCGGGCCTCTCGCCGGTGCGAGTCAAGGTAACCGGACGAGGACTCATCCTGGGGAACGAGGGCAAGGTCACGATAAAGAGCACTCCCGACCCCCTCTGGCAGAACAGAGTCAATTTTCCTGCTGGTCCCTTTACCATTCCCGCCCTGGGATTCAAGAACCTGATCGTGAAGGTTCACACGCCCAAGTCGCTCCAGCCCGATCTCTACTTCCTTGGCTTCGTCGTCACCCCCCTGCCGAACGCGAGCACTGGCGTGACGGTCATCAATCAGATAGGCGGATTCTTCACCATCGATATTCCCGGCCCTCGCGACCGGCGCCTGACAGCTAACCTCGAGTTCCCCGGGTGGTCACTCCTAGGGTTCCACCTTTACCTCGGTTCAGACCTGAACGGCATCCTGCACATCCATAACGTTGGACACGCCGCGGTCCGCTTCTGGGGCGAAACCGATGTGACTGCGACAGGTGGATCACCGGGCCAGGTGCGGATACCGATATCGCTCATACCGAGTCTCCGTGCACGCACGTTCGTGGTCACCGCCAAGCCTGCATGGCCGATCGGCTTCGTTCACACAACCGTACGCATCGTTTACCCCACCACTACCGAAACCACCACGACCCAGATCGTGTTTACCCGCAGCGATCTGATTATCAACCCGCTCGTTTTCATGGTGCTGGCTTTTCTGCTCCTGGTTGCGATCCTGCTGCGCGTACGACAGAGACGCCGTCGTCGCAAAGCCCTCCCCGCCCCCGCGACTCAGCCCCGCAGCCGTTTGGCTTTTCTTGCCGGAAGGCGCTAAGGAGCACTCGCACGAAGTCAGTGTTGCGGTCGGCGCGTAACGAGGGTTTCAAGTTTCCTTGCACGCGCAGCAGCGGACAGGAGCTAAAGCGCCTAGCCATAGAAAGTGCGGAGATCGCGCCGCACGCCCAGCTGCTTATCCTCTCGCAGGGAAGACCAGGAATTTCACCGCTACGACCGCCAGGAACAAACCGAAGAGCCGTTCCAGAAGAGTGTTCGAGAGACGCCCGGCGAGTACGGCGCCACCGAGCACCCCGACCGTGAGACCGATGGCGATCCCGAAGCCGTAATGGAATCGGATCTCGTGGCGCCGGGCATACTCAATGACTCCGAGCAGCCCGACGGGCAGTAGCAGCACGGCAAGTGACGTGCCACTCGCTTGTCGTTGAGTGAAGCCGATCGCGACCAGAGCCGGCACGATGACCACTCCACCCCCGATCCCGAACAGGCCCGAGAGCACACCGCCGAATACTCCGATACCGATCCCGATGAAGACCTCGCCGACGCTACCCACACCGCCTCCCTTTCCGCCTTGGCTGGTCGAGCCTAAAGCGGGCCTTGTCGTCCCGATCCGCGCTTCTGACGGCTTGATCGGCCGGGCGGCTCACGCGCCTGGTCGACTCCGGCGGCGTTCCTCCCCGCGGCGCAGTTATGGCTGGACACGCTAGGCTCGCCGCTCGGATGACTCAAATGAACAGCCCCCTCCTGTGATCACTTACCTCCAAGCCGTCGTGATGGGCTTGGTACAAGGTGTCACCGAGCTCTTTCCTATCTCAAGCCTTGGTCAGGCGGTCATCCTTCCGAGTTTGCTCGGGTGGCACGGTCTCGCTCGCGTGCAATCGCGGCCGGAATCGTTCTTCCTGGCTTTCCTCGTGGGTCTGCACGTCGCTACCGCCACAGCTTTGTTGATCTACTTCTGGGACGACTGGCGCGTCATCATCGGTGGATTCTTCCGGACCCTGGCTGGAGGAATCCAGGCGCGCAAAGCACCGTGGGCAGTCATTCAAACGGGCAACGAACGGATCGCCTGGCTGCTCGTCGTAGCTACCATCCCCGCGGGACTCACCGGCCTGGCGTTGGAACATCCCCTGCGGGTGGTGTTCTCCAAGCCATTGTTCGCGGCGGCGTTCCTGATAGTCAATGGAGTGATCCTGTTGGTGGGCGAGGCTGTCCGCCGAAGGACTGAAGTTGCGGTGACAGCCGCCGAGCACGGGACCCAGGACGAAACCGAATTCCGCCGACTTGAGACCCTCGAATTCAAGGAAGCGTTCTTCGTGGGCCTGGCTCAGGTTTTCGCGTTGATCGCAGGTATCAGCCGGTCGGGAATCACGATGGTCGCCGGGCTCGTGCGCGGGCTCTCGCACGAGGACGCGGCCCGCTTTTCCTTCCTGTTGGCGACGCCGATCATCCTGGCGGCCGGCGTCTACAAACTGCCCGACCTCTTCGGGCCTCTTGGCAATGGGATCCGCATGCAGGTATTGGTCGGCAGCCTCATGGCCGGCATCGCCGCATACATCTCCGTTCGCTTCCTAATGAACTACTTCACCACCCGGACGCTGACGCCGTTCGGTGTCTTCTGCCTGCTTGAGGGGGTCGCATGCTTGATCTTCTTCCTGGCAACCGGACACCGGTTCTGAGCCATCCTTGGGAACAGACACGCACTAAAGTGCGCTGTTCGGGGAGCATCCTCCGTTGCTTGAGGTTGTAGCTCACAAGTCGATTCAATAAACCGAGGCAGGGAGAGACCCGGGCTCAACGGGTTTACAAAGAGCCCGGCTTCTAGCCTCTTCCTGCCCAAAACGTTGACAAATCCGTTGACAATCCGCTTCAGGGACAGGGCCCACCGCCGTGTGGTTCCTTTGGCCTACTGATGTCTTTCAGGCGACCGCCGGTGCCAGCTCCCGACCAATCCATTCCACCGTGTCGAGGTCTTCGTGCTGGAGGTGCTGCAACATGACTCTGCTCACGCCGACGGACTCCAGCTGCCGGAATCGAGCCACCACCTGCTCCGTGGGACCTTTGCCGATGGGATCCATGAGGGATAGCGGAAGGCCCGCAGGGTCGCGGCCCACGCGCTTGCAGGCGTCGTCGAGACCCGACCGAACCTCAGTTAGCTGCTCCTCGCTCATGTCAAAGACGTTGTATTCGTCGGCGTAACGGGCGGCCAGCGCAAGGCTGCGCGGTCCGCCTCCTCCCCCCGGCAGCAGGCGCGGTTGGCTGATCGGTTTGGGTAGGGCATCAAGGTTCCGCACGGAGTAGTACTGGCCCTCCAGCGAGAAGGCGCCCTCGCTCCACTCCTTCCGCACCAGCTCGAGTTGCTCGGAAAGCATCTCCATCCGCACGCTGGTGGGCGGAAAGACAAACCCGTATGCGGCATGCTCTGCCTCCAACCAACCCGCCCCGAGGCCTAGCTCGATGCGGCCGCCGCCACTGACATGGTCCGCGGTGACGACAGCTTTGGCGAGCAGTGAGGGATGACGGAAGGTCACCGGCGACACGAGCGTGCCGAGACGCAATCTCGAGGTCACCGCCGCGAGCGCTGCGATGGTCGACCAGGCATCGAGCGAACCCCGCTTGCGTTGGCCCTCCACCGAGAGGTAATGGTCTGAGCGAAACAGCGCCTCGATCCCGCTGCGCTCACATGCTGTCGCGAACGCCTTCCACTGTTCCCATGTCACGCCCTCCTGGCCTTCGATCATTAAGCAGACGCGCACCGCGGGTCCCCCTTTCTGCCTCCTGCCGGCGCCCGACAGCCGGAGCCACTATCAATATCAACCGGACACCTGTCAACCATCACCTGAAGCTGTCAAAGATCAGCCGGAAGTTGCGCGAACCAAGGTTCTGCTCTGGTGCCCAAAGTGGATGCCGAAGGTAACCAGCAGCCCGGATCAAGCCAGTGGTTGATCTTGCTTGGTGCCCGAGGCTTGAGGCGACAACGCATCCCCGACCTGGGTCGGGATTTCTACGATCAAAGACGTTCCATCTCTCACAGGACTCTCGACCACGAAGGTTCCCTGCATCGCCGCGACGCGGTCTGTGAGGCCCATCAGCCCGGACCCCCGGCTCGGGTCGGCTCCACCGAGGCCGTCGTCCCGAATAGCGAGTTGCAGCGCGCCGCCCCTCAGCCGGACGTCGACATTCACGACCGAGGCCCGGGCGTGTTTGGCGGCGTTCGCGAGAGCCTCGGAGGCGATGTAGTACGCCGCCACCTCAATGCGCTCCGGCAGCCGGGTGGCTAACTGAAGATCGAGCTTCACCGGGACGGGCGACCGGCGGGCGAGCGCCTTGAGCGCGGGATTGAGACCTCCTTCCGACAAGATCGCCGGATGGATACCGCGCGAAATCTCGCGCAGCTCGTCCAGAAGGCTCTCGAGCCCCCGACCCACCTGAGATAGGTGCGTTCGAGCATCACGGAGCTCGTGAGGGACGCTAAGCTCCGCCGTCCGGAGCTCGAGCCCGAGCGAGACGAGCCGCTGCTGGATCCCGTCGTGCAGGTCGCGCTCGATGCGTTTCCTGGCTCCATCGGCCGCTTCTACGATCCGGACTCGTGAGGCTGCGAGCTCGGCGCGGCTCTCAGCGTTCGCGATAGCGGTGGCGACGAGGTCAGTAAAGTCGGCGATGCGCGACTCCGTGTCCACGGGAAAAGCTGCGTCGCGTTTCCTCGAGGCGGCGATGACGCCCCAGAGACGCCCGGCTACGACGACTGGACAACCGACCGACGAGCGGATTCCAAGTTCTCGAGCCTCTTGTGCAATCGGACCCGAAGCGTGGGCGAAGCTGTCTACCCGCGCAGGGCGGCCGGTCTGCCGCACCAATGCAGCAATGCTGGCGCCTTCGACGACAAACCGAGTGCCGACGGCGAGTTGAGGCCCCTCCTCCCTGGTCCAGCCGGCGATGCCGGTCACCGTACCGTCGGTCTCGTACCGCTCCATGCGCGCGAGATCGGCACCAAAGAGCACACCGACTTCGCGAGTGACGGCCTCGAAAACCCTGAAGGGGGACGCGGCCTCTGCAACGAGCGTTGCCGTTCGCCTCAGGGCATACTGCTTCTCTAACAGGGTTTGTAATTCTTTCTGGTTGGCTTCGAGTGACTTGGCCATGGTGTTGAACGAGTGTTCGAGCGCCCCGATCTCGTCCGCACCAGTCTCCTGCACCCGCGTTCCGAAATCTCCTCCCGCAAGCCGGCCGGCCATTGCGGCCGCCGTGCGAACGGGTCCGACGATCGCCCGCGTCAGGTAGCCGGCGAAGAGAAGGATCAGTAGAACTGATCCTCCGACACCGACGGCGCCGGCGAGAAGCGCGCTGCGACCAGCCTTGGTGGCGCTGACCTCGCGTGCAGTAAGAACGGCATTCAGGGTGCCTGCGAACGATGCGAACTCAGCTCGAAGCCCGTCGACGCGGCGCTTCCCCTCTTCGGTTATCTGGAAGCTGCTAGCAGAGGGATTGTGGCGCCGCACGGCTTCGACAAGGGGCAGCGAGTAGTCGTGGATGTACGAGGTGGTGGCCTGGATGATTCGACGAACTCTGTGCAGTTGGGAGGGATCGTCAGCCGCTAGGGCCTCGAGCGCTCTCGCCTGTTTGGGAAAGGCGGCGCGAGCTTGTCTCCACGGCTCGAGGAAGCGATTCTCGCCTGTGATGACGTACCCGCGCAGGCCCGTCTCGAGGTCAATGACAAGCGTCTCAAGCGCGTCCGCAGCAACTAGCGATTCTCGGGCGTGGCGTCTTTGGTCAGTTGACTTAAGCAGATTCGCAATTGCGAGGAACAGGAAGAGGAAGGCCGAAACAATCATTACTGCAAGCAGGCCGGACGCAAGAAGCGTTCGCGCTCGAATTCCGACGCTCATGTCAAAGTCTCGGACGCGAAGTAAAGCACTCCGACGATCGCGCCGCTGCCGGTAACGCCACTTCTCGAGGCTAGCCCATAGCTCAATCGACGGCGAGGAGAGATCTGGCGCTTGACTCGCAAGCAACCTGTCAGACGTTGAACCGAGCCACAGCGAGGCCGATTCGCCTCAGTCGCGGTTGCGATCGTTGGCAAGTATGTGACGAATGGCTCCGGCAGAAAGATCGGATTTGGACAAAAATCCGGCGACCGGGCTCTCGGCGATGAGATCAGCAAAATCTGCCTCGGCGTGCGTCGAGATCAGGATCATCTGGGAGGGCGCCTGTCCGTCTTCCGTAAGTTGCCGGGCGAGATCAAGGCCGCTCTCCTCACCCAGATCGATGTCAAGGAGGGTTACGTCGGGGCGGAGCTGATGGGCTCGCCGAAGCGCGTCGGCACCCGTGGATGCGACGCCAACAACTGCGACCCCCTCTTTCTCGAGAAGTGAGCGAGCGGCCTTTAGAAACGCCGCGCTATCGTCCACGATGAGACAGCGAAAGGACATGCCTGCAGGATGACAGGTGTGATCCCGCCTTCCATTCCGGCTAACTTCAATATCGCGTGGTGGCATCGAGGAGCTCACCAACATCGCCGACTGACGGTGCGCAAAACGAAACCGGGCCGCCGCTAGGCGCCTACCGGTAGGAAGATGAGGTTCCAGCCAGCAAACAGCGGAACCGGCAGGCGAACCTACTTTCCGGGTTCGCGCAACAAGGGTTGCCTAACAAAGCCTTCCGCGAAGACGGGTCTAGAGAGCTTCCAGGAACCGAATGACCGCGAGGACACGGCGGTGATCGTTCCCCGTCTCGGGTAGATCAAGCTTCGTGAGGATGCTTCGGACATGTTTCTCGACCGTTCCCTCCGTCACCCACAACACTTTAGCAATGCCGGCGTTGGAACGTCCCTCCGCCATCTGGGCGAGCACCTCATGCTCCCGCGCGGTAAGCACGGAAAGCGGATCGTTCACGCGAGTGCCGCCGACCAGCTCCTTCACCAGCGCCGGGTCAAGGACGGAGCCCCCCCTGACGATCCGCTCCAACGTCTCGAGAAACTCATCCACGTCGGTAACGCGACTCTTCAGCAGATATCCGATCCGGTCGCCACTCACCAGTAGCTCGACCGCGTGTTCCACCTCGACGTGGGCCGACAGGACGAGGATGCCGACCCCTGGGAGCTCCTCACGGATCACACGAGCGGCGTCGAGCCCTTCAGTGGTGTGCGTGGGTGGCATTCGGATATCGACGATGACGAGGTCGGGAGACTGTGCGCGGACCCGGGATAAAAGGTCCGTAGCGTCGCCAGCTTGTCCGATCACCTGAAAATCAGCGCGCTCAAGCAGGCTCGCCAACCCAGCGCGAAGCAGGACGTCGTCTTCAGCCAGGATCACGCTCGTGGGGCTCAACGCCCGGACCTTACCGCCGGCGGACAGCCCGTGCTCTCTGGCCGCCGGGACCGGCGGACTCAACCGATCACACCGCGCCGGCGTTCCGGTTGGCAGGTATCCGATAACTGCAGTTGGCCGGGGCTCTGGATGGGCGCTGCCATGGAGGACCTGAAGTAGCGTTTCGGGAATCATCTGTCCAACAGAGATGGGAACGGACCGGACGAGGACAGAGGAAGAGCGATGGAGCAAGGTGGATCGGAAGGGCAGGGGCTTGGAGGTCCGAAAGCCATGGAACGGATCCGTCGATCGATGAGGCGCCGAGACCCGGCTGGCCCACGATCGCACCCGCTCTCGGCATCGTCTCGGAAGAGCGGCCCCGGCTCGCTCGGACGCTTAGGGCTGGCGATTGTCCTTAGCGCGCAGCTCGTGATCGTGCTTGATTTCAGCATCGTCAATGTCGCCCTGCCGGATATGAGCCGCGAACTCCATGCCTCATCGACTTCTGTTCAGTGGGTGGTCACCGCCTACGCGATCACCTTCGGTGGCCTGCTCATCTTGGGCGGCCGAGCGGCCGACCTGTTCGGGCGACGACGGCCGTTCATATGGGGACTGGTTGGGTTCGCAGTTGCGTCGGCGATGGGCGGCATCGCCACGAACTTGACCCTGCTCGTTGTCGCTCGAGCGGTGCAGGGTATCGCTGCGGCTGCGGTGGCGCCGGCTGCGCTATCGATCTTGACCACCAGCTTTCAGGATGGGCCTAACCGAACGCGTGTTCTCGGTTACTACGGCTCCACCGCCTCTGTGGGATTCGTCGTGGGGCTGGTACTTGGCGGCGTGCTCGTGGAGACCGTGGGTTGGCGGGGCATCTTCTTTGTCAACGTGCCCATTTGCCTCCTCGGAGCCGCAGTTAGCCCGCGCTTGCTGCCTTCGGGTGCAGCCACGGCCATGCGAGCGCACCTCGACCTGATAGGTGCCGGCCTCGTTATCGCGGGGGTCTCGACGCTCGTCTACGCGCCCACTGCTGGCGTGAATGACGGATGGACGTCCGCATCGTTCTTTGTCGCCCTTGCAGTAGCTGGCCTGCTCCTTACTGCCTTCGTCGTGCGCGATCGGCGTAACCCGCAGCCGCTCATCCCTCTGTCGATCTTCCGGTCGCGCACGCTCGCGGCCGGCGATGGGGTGACGTTGCTGGTGGGGGCGTGGAACGCGGCTGAAGTCCTGCTTCTAAGCCTTTACTGTCAGCAGGTACTCGGCTACTCCCCGCTGCAGGCGGGGCTCGTCGCGGTGCCCCAAGGCATCGCAGGGCTGCTTCGCGGCGCCGTCGGAGCGAGGGTCGTCGCACGCCTTGGTATCAAGCGCCTCCTCACGACGAGCGCGGCCCTCGCCGCCGTCGGCTTGGCTCTCCTGCTGCGGTTCCCTGCCACCAGCCGCTACCCACTACTCGGAGTGGTCCTTTTCCTAGTAGGGTTCGGCACGACCAGCACCATGTTCGCTGCCACCGTCGCTGGGACAGCGGGCGTTACGAATGACGAACAAGGGCTCGCCAGCGCGCTCGTCAATACGGCTCGGCAAGTTGGCTCCGCCATCGGAGTCGCCGCGCTACTCGCCATCGCGGCCGCCAAGACCGCCTCCCACGTCGGTTCCACCACTGCCCTCGGCGGCGGTTATCGGCTGGCGATGGGAGTTGGGGCGGCTCTGGCCGTAGCTGCGAGCGTGCTCTCACTCGTCCTTGTCCGCGAGCGAGACTGTCGAGAGCATCAAGAACGACTCCGTCAGCACCATCTCGACTACCCATGGCCCCTTCCGGAACTCCTCGGCCATCGCCCGGTCTCCGATCTCCATCCGCCCGCTGGCGACGAAAACGTTACGACTCACTTCGCCGGTCTGGATGCAGGTACGGTCGCGCTTAAGGAGCGACGAAGATGATCGGCTTGGAAACGGCCTCAGGACAATCTTTCTTGCTACAACGCGTGCAGCCTGCGATGACGGGATTGATCGATGGGTCGCTCTCGACCCTTGCGCCGATCTTCGCCGTCGCCCTTGCCACCCACCAGCCCCACTACGCGTTCCTGGCCGGACTCGCAACGGCCATCGGAGCCGGCATCAGCATGGCCTTCTCCGAGGGTTTATCCGACACGGGCGACCTGACCGGCCGCGGCAGTCCCTACCTGCGCGGTTCCATCACGGGTGCCGGCACCTTCGCGGGCGGAATCCTTCATACCCTGCCGTTTCTGATCCCGCAGTTCCGAGCTGCACTGCTGGTCGCGCTCGCCACGATTGCCTTCGAGCTCGTTGCCTTGGCCTGGATACGATCGCGTTTCTTCAACACGAGTTTCGTTCGCTCGGTTGTATCGGTGACGCTCGGCGGGTTGATCATCGCCGCTGTTAGCGCGGCACTAGGTGCGGCTGCGAGCTAATCAGCGGCCCCCGCGAACCAGTAGGAGATGTTGCTCTCACCCGTACGTTCGTCCATCCATTCCGGCTAGCAACTACGCGGGAGCTCCGGCGTACCGGAGCACAACATTGATGGTGGCGGGGAGGACGGGGCCCGCCATAGGAACGATGATGGAGAGGTCCCTTCAAACGAGAGGAGAGTGGATATGCAGAAGACACAGATCAAGATGTCGGCACTGGGGAATACAGGAATGGAGATCTCTCGCGTCGGCTTGGGCGCCTGGGCGATCGGCGGAGCTGGTTACGACTGGGGATGGGGAACACAGGATGACGACGAGTCGATCGCGACCATCCACCGCGCTCTCGACCTCGGCGTCAATTGGATCGACACAGCTGCGCAGTATGGCTTCGGGCACTCCGAGGAGGTAGTTGGCCGCGCGCTCGAGGGGCTGAATCAGCGCCCATACGTGTTTACGAAAGCGGGACAGCCGGAGGGCCCGGGGCGAACGACGGTGCAGAGCTTGCGACATGACTCAATCCGGCGAGAGGTGGAGCGGAGCCTTGAGCGGCTCGGAGTAGACGCTATCGACCTCTACCAGATCCACTGGCCGATCCCGAACGATGAGATAGAGGAGGGTTGGTCGACCTTCGTTGAGCTCCGGGAAGAGGGGCTCGTCCGCCACATCGGCGTCTCCAACTTCACCGTCGAGCAGCTGCGACGGGCGCAGGAGATCGCTCCCGTCGAAACGCTCCAGCCCCCCTACTCGCTGATCGCACGGGCTGCCGAGGATGAGGTCCTTCCCTTTGCCCGGAGCGAGGGGATCGGCGTGATCGTTTACTCGCCGATGGGATCAGGCCTGCTGGCAGGGAAGATGACGCGCGAGCGGATCGAAAGTCTGCCCGAGGACGACTGGCGCAAGCACAGCGAGCGTTTCACGGAACCGCAGTTGTCACGCAACCTCGCGCTGGTTGACCGCTTGGTGGAAGTCGCCAACGGGCTCGATACAACTCCGGGGGCGGTCGCGGTCGCGTGGACACTGCGTAACCCGGCTGTGAACGGGGCGATCGTGGGGTTCCGGCGGCCCGATCAAGTCGACCCGATCCTCGGCGGGGCGTCCCTCGAGCTCAGCGCGAACGACGTTGCAACGATCGAAGGGAGGATCTGAGATGGCGACGCCAACGGCAACAAAGATCGGTTTCGTCGGCCTCGGCCACATGGGAGGCAACATGGCAGCTCGTTACCTGGCCGCCGGGTACCCGGTCTTTGGTGAGGATCGCAACCGCGAGCAGGCGAACGGGCTCATACACGATGGCCTGCAGTGGCGCGACACGCCACGCGCAGTGGCCGAAGCTGTCGACGTGATCTTCACCTCGGTCCCCAACGACGACGTGCTCAAGATGGTTGCTTTGGGACCCGACGGGATCATCGCCGGCCTTGGTGCCGAAGAGATCTGGGTCGACGTGAGCACGGTCAGCCCGCGCGCCAGCCGCGAGCTGGCGGAGCGGGTCCATGAGCGCGGAGCTGCCATGCTCGACGCCCCAGTATCGGGGAGTGTTCCGCAAGTACAAGCGGGAACTCTCACGATCATGGTCGGCGGGGAAGAGAACGTGTATGCACGCGTCGAGCCCATCCTGCACTCACTTGGCACGCCGACGCGCGTCGGCGACAATGGACAGGGACTCGCGCTGAAGCTAGCGATTAACATCAGCCTCGCCGTACAGATGCTCGCGTTCGCGGAAGGGCTGCTCTTAGCCGAACGCTCTGGGGTCGACCGGAAGCTCTCAATCGAAGTGATGACGCAGAGTCCGATCGGCTCGCCGATGCTGAAGGCGCGTGCCCCTCTGATCCTCGACCTGCCGGACGAGGCCTGGTTCGATGTCGGGCTGATGCAGAAAGACCTAGTGCTGGCGCTCGACACCGCGCGCCAGCTGGGCGTCCCCCTGCCATCCGCCGCAGCAGCAGACGAGGTACTCACAGTGGCGCGGGCGTTTGGATACGAGCGGCGCGACCTGGCCGCGCTGTTCGAGGTGCTTAGCCGGGTGGCAGGCGACCCAGTCGATCCGGGGAGCAACTGACAACTCGTTTGCTGAGAAGGACGCCGTTCCAGAGTCGTCATCCTCCTCGGCATACCTAGCTGTCTGATCTAATCAGGGTGCACGTAATCGCCGTAGCGAAGGCGCTAGCCTAGAACGCACAAGCCTCCTGTCAATGATTGGGCGATGTGAACTGGGAACGCTCATCGCTCGACTTCATACAAATCGTGCTCCAAGGTGGCGGAGGGCGACTCCGGTGGACGCCAAGGCGCTCGTGCTGCAAGTGCCGGGGCCCCCTTTTAAGAGAGAGCCGCACCCGTTCGGCAAATGTCATTGGAAGCGCGACCGGACCGCTCTTAGATCGCTTCTATTTCACAACCGAGTAAAGCCGCCACTCGCCGGGGATGCCGGCGAGGTGGTGAGCCCCGCAATCTTCGAAGCGCAGACCTGAACCGGCCACGAGGTCCTTAACGGTGCTCGACACCAGCACCTCGCCGCGGCGGGCTTTGGCTGCGACGCGGGCACCGATGTGTACGCCGATTCCGGCGATCTTCCCGTCAATCAGCTCGCACTCCCCCGTGTGCAGTCCGACGCGAACATCCAAGCCCAGCTCCTTCATGGATTCAGTGATCGCACGGATACCGCGCGCTGGGCCGTCGACCGCCGCGAAGAAGCCGTCGTCGGCAGTGTCGACCTCCTTGCCCCGTGCTCGCATCAGCTCGCGCCGAATGAGCGCGTGATGGCGCTCAAGCAGTTCCCGCCACCGCGCGTCACCCACGTCCGCGGCGGTCTCGGTGGACCCGACGATGTCGGTGAACATCACCGTCGCCAGCACGCGATCGGGTTCGAGCGCCACGGCGGCCGTTTCCCACACATCTTCGAGGAAGCGCTCTGTCGCATCGAGTACGGACGGAAGATCGGCGGCGGGGGTTAGATGGCCGTCGATCGGGAACTGGACGAATGCCGCACCCGGCATCCGCCGCGCGAGGTCTCTGCCGCGGTCGACGTCGACCCAGCGGTCGCGCGTGTTGTGCAGGACGAGCGTCGGGACGCTGATCGTCGGGAGAACTTGACGGATGTCGATCTGGATGTTCATCCGATCGAGCGCTTCCAGTGCGCCGGGGCTGGCACTCTGCCGGATCATCCGCGTCAGAGCGGCGGCCTCCGCCGTGCTACCCGTCGGCATGCCGGAGCGTACGAACTCATCAACTAGCGCCGACGGGTCGTTACCGCGCTCCTCGGCGATCGCTCGCAGCGCCTCAGCCTCCGTTTCCCCCCAGGGATAATCCGGCGCGCGCAGCTCCCGTGCCTTCCCGCCGTAGAGGAGAGCGCCCACGCGCGCTCAGGATATGTGGCCGCGAAGACGGCGCTCATCGCCACGCCCTCTGACCAACCGACGAGTGCTGCACGCTCGGAGCCTGCGGCATCCATGACCGCGCGCACGTCGTCCATCCGCGTCTCGAGCGTGGGAGCGCCGAGAACGCGGTCGGACATCCCCGTGCCCCGCGCTTGTCGAATTGGATCACGCGTGAGAACGACGCCAGCCCCTCCGGGAAAATGCGTGTGTTGGGCACCTCCCAGGCCAGCTCGACGTTGGAGACGGCTGGCGGAACGAATACGAAGTCGAACTGGCCATCACCGACGACGACGTCGAACGGGCCATCACCGACGACCTGATAGGCGATGCTGACGTCGCCACTGCGCGCGTAGTGAGTGTCGGGAGGCACGATGTCTAGTCTCCCTCAGAGCCACCACTACCGGAAGACGCCTGGCCACCCTGGCGGTGGTTCTCGCAGTAGAGATCTCATGACGGGCATGGTCATCAGCGTCGGACGGTGGAATCACAGCCAAGTTTGAACAACGTCCCCACAAGCGCGGAGGGCAAGGGACTCGAACCCTTAAGTCCTTGCGGACAACGGTTTTCAAGACCGTCCGGTTGCCAGTTACCGTAGCCCTCCGCGGTTCAGGTTACTGAACGCGGCAGCCTCCGGTGGCTGAGCGTGTGCGGCCTTGGTGCCCACAAGGATCGAGACTCGTTCACCGACCGTTCGCGGGGTTCAGCGACGTGTTTGGGCCACTGGCCTCAGCTCATCGAAGCCCGTATAGGGGCGGAGCGACTCTGGGATCACGACACTTCCATCAGCCCGCTGATGGTTCTCTAGGAGAGCCACGATAGTTCTGCCGATCGCGACGGCGGTTCCGTTCAAAGTGTGGACCAGTCGCGTTTTGCCTTCTTCCCTAAAGCGGATCTGCAGCCGACGGGCTTGATAGTCCGTCGCATTGGTAGCGGACATCAGCTCCAGGAAGCGCTCCGATGCCGGGAGCCACGCCTCGTGATCTACTTTTTTGGCGGCCATCGGTCCCAGGTCTCCACCGCACATCACGAGGACACGGTACGGGATCTCGAGTGCTTCAAGCAGCTCCTCTTCGTTCCGGAGGATCGATTCGTATTCGTCCCACGACGAATCGGGATGCGCCAGCGCAAACTGCTCGACCTTGTCGAACTGATGAAGCCGTATCAAACCTTGCGTATCTTTTCCGTACGTTCCCGCCTCCCGCCTGAAGTTCGTGGACACTCCGGCGTAACGCATAGGGAGTTGGGATGTCTCAACGATCTCGTCAGAGTGCATGGCGGCGAGGGGAACTTCAGAAGTTCCTGCTAGGAAGAGCTCATCGCGTTCGATCTTGTAGATCTCTCGCTCCTCCGCAGGAAAGAACCCAGTGCCGTACATCGCATGCTCTCGAACCAGCACGGGAGTCATTGCCGGAGTGAAGCCGCGCTCCCCCAACCGATCGACCGCGAACCGTACGAGCGCCAGCTCGAGGAGAGCGCCGGGCCCGGTGAGGTAGACAAACCTGGATCCCGAGGTCTTGGCTCCGCGTTCTGCATCGAATATCCCGAGGCTTTGGCCGAGGGCCACATGGTCGAGAGGAGTGAAGTTGAACACCCGTCGCTCGCCAACCTCCCGCTCCACCACATTCTCTTCTTCCGAGGCCCCGATAGGAACTGACTGATCCGGAAGGTTCGGCAGGAACGAAGCAACTCGACGTAACTCTTGTTCCGTGCGCTCCAGCTCCGGTTCGAGCTCTTTCAGCCGTTGGGATAGATCTCGTGCTTCGCCGATCGCAGCAGGTCTTTCCGAGGGCGAGGATGTGGCGATCGCCCGGGAGGCTCGGTTGTGCTCCGCTCGGATCTCCTCGACGAGACCGAGCAAGCGCCGGTGCTCTCGATCCTGTTCGAGAACTGCTTCTAGTTGCGGTACCCCACCTCGGCGAGCGTAGGCGCTTTGAACCGAATCCAGGTCCTCTCTTAGAAGCTTGAGATCGATCACTTCACAGTGGATGCGGCTGGCTCGCTCCTGTCACTGCCATCTACGGCGACGGCGATTGCCTCGCGTTCCTCCTCCGAGAGAGAGTGGTCTGAAGCTAACCCACGGACCACCTTGGCGTAGGTCCGAGTTTCCGTACGGCCGTTGATCGAGGAGATGATCACCCCATCGCCGTTGTCGTCGAGAAATGCCGCGGAAAAGGACAGGCGGCCGCCCATATCGTCAAATGCGTCGTACCTCACGAGTCCGAACCTCTGCACCGCAAGCTTCCGCAAGAGCGTCTCTTCCTCTTGAGCGGATACCACTTGATCGACTCTCTGCTCCATGGACTGCACTCGCTTGGTCACCTTGCCAAATGCAGCCAGGATGTCTCTGTCGGACCCCTCGCCGCGAAGCACCGCATAAGCCCGGCGCATCTTGCGCAACCGAAGAACAAGGATCAGCGACAAGAGAAAGGCCACCAGAGCGACGCCCGCCACAATCATCAGCGCGAGCGTGAGCTGATGGATGGTCAGGTCCGCCACGGAGCGGCATCCTACACTGGGGTATGCGACCCGAGGAGGTAAAGGATCTTCTTACCGCGGTGCAGGAGCGCAGCACCACGGTGACCGAAGCGTTGCTGCGGCTGCAGGAGGTCCCGGTCGAGGACATGGGATTTGCCAGGCTCGACACCCATCGCGAGCTCCGGCAAGGGTTGCCTGAGGTGATCTACGCGGAAGGTAAGACTTCCGACCAAGTCGTAGAGATCGCTGAGAGAATGCTGAAGACGACTACGGCTCCGGTACTTGCGACCCGAGTGTCTTCCGAGGCGGCAACCGCCCTTCGAGCTCACTTTCCCGATGCCGTCCACCAGCACACTGCCCGGCTGGTCGTGATGCGGTCCGTATCTCCGTCCCAGAGGGAGGTCGGCGAGATCACGGTCATCAGTGCGGGCACCTCGGATCTTCCCGTCGCAGAAGAGGTCATCTTCACCGCCGGGGCCTTTGGCGCGCGGGTGCACCACGTGCCCGACGCAGGCGTGGCGGGTCTTCACCGCCTCCTTGCCGAACAGCACCGGCTGCATGAGTCCGATGTCGTCATTGCCGTGGCTGGGATGGAGGGCGCGCTGGCCAGCTTGGTGGGCGGCATCTCTTCCGCTCCCGTGATCGCCGTCCCGACCAGCGTTGGATACGGCGCTTCCTTCGAGGGCCTGGCCGCACTGTTGGCGATGTTGAATGCCTGTGCGGCGGGAGTTGTAGTCACGAACATCGACAACGGATTCGGCGCCGCCATGTTCGCCTTGCGTGTGCTGAGAAAGATCCGCAACGCTTGAAGGCTCTCTACTTCGACTGCTTCTCGGGGGCTTCAGGCGACATGATCTTGGCCGCCTTGATAGACGCAGGCGCATCCGAAGAACGAGTCCGGCACAACCTCAGCGTTTTGGCTCTCGATGGCTGGAGCTTTCACCTCTCGGATGTGCAGCGCGGACCTCTGCGAAGCACCCGAGCAGAAGTGGTAGTTCAGGAATCCACATCTCATCGCGCTTACAAGCAGATCGTTTCGCTGCTTGAAGGCGCCGGCATTGAGGCCTCTATCAAAGAACGGGCAAAGACTGTGTTCGCAGTCCTCGCCCATGCCGAGAGCCGGATCCACGGGATCCCCGTCGCCGAAGTCGTCTTTCATGAGGTCGGAAGTTTGGATGCGATCTTGGACATCGTGGGTTGTTGCGCAGCCTTGGAGGAGTTTCTCCCGGCTCGAGTTTTTACCTCTCAGATAGCAACTGGTGTTGGCACGGTTGAGACCGCGCACGGGCTCCTGCCCCTTCCTGCTCCCGCCGTCACGGAGATCCTGCAGGCGAGGGGGGCCGGACTGATCGAACGCGGCGATAGAGAACTGATCACACCGACGGGAGCTGCCCTCCTTTCCGTCTTCACCGATGACTTCGGCTCCATGCCTCCGATCAGATTGGAAGCCACGGGTTACGGCGCGGGGGCAGCTGACTCAACCAACATCCCCAACGTCCTACGCGTCTGCACTGGCGAACTCATCGAGGGCTCGAGCACGAACGAGACCCTCTTGATCGAGACCAATCTCGACGACATGACATCCGAGCTCGTTCCCTACGTCATCGAATCACTGCTCGATGCGGGGGCTTACGACGCGTGGGTGACTCCGATCCTCATGAAGAAAGGCCGGCCCGCCGTCACCATGTCGGTTCTATGCGATCCGGTCAGGAAATGGCACCTGTTGGAGATCATGTTCCGGGAGACCACCACTCTGGGCGTGCGGATCAGCGCAGTCGAACGCAGCGTGGCAAAGCGTCGCTGGACCGAGGTCGAGGTTGAGGGGAACCGCATCCGCATCAAGATCGGCTCGCGTCACGGCGACGTGATCAATCAATCTCCCGAGCTCGAGGATGTTTTGACCGCGGCACGGGCGACCGGGCTACCCGCTAAAGAGATCTACCTTCGTGCTCTCCAGAAGAGCATGGACGAGTCTCTCCTGGACGATTAATCGCGCGCTTTGGCGCGCAGATGCTCCAGAACGCTCAATTCGACCATGGCTTCGTCGCTCCATCGTTCCTCTAGATTCTCGGTACCGACGTATCCGTACAGCGCCTTCTTAAGGGCATCGTCGTAGGCACCGGCTCCGGTACCCGCCTTATACCCAAGACGAGAGAGCAAGTTGCGTAACTCACCCGCGACGTCGGGATCCACATCGATGAACTCCAGATCCTCCGGCCGAGGGAAATAGAGCCGGTGCAACGAGAAGAGTCGTTGTAACTCCGGGATCGGATCGAGGTGGTCATCGACGCGCAGATCCACCGCTTTGTCGCTGCCGCCACCGTAGCCTCCGCCTTCTCTGACGATCAATATCGCTGCCGATTGGCGACCCCGGCGATCTCCTCCGGCGCGGTCCGCCGCCAGCAGCGCCGCCAGCAATCGCACCGCGAACTCTCCCTCGGTGGCTTCGAACGTTTCCGCCAACGTATCGACCACTCCCGGACCGGCCAGGATGTTGCCCTGACAGCAGTAGCCCTCGCCGGTGCGACCCCCAGCCCAATCGAAGCATTCGGCACCCGTAAATGTCGCCGGCCGCCCCGCGCGGTCGACGATGCCAAGCTGGCGCTGCTCCCGCTCGCCGTCCGCTTGTGTCAGTGAAGTGACTGCAGTTGCTGCGTCGCTTCCCTGCTCCAACATCGACAGCCCGTCGGCCCCATATGCCAGGTTCGCCAGAGCTTGCGTGGCGATAGCTCCGACCCCGGCCCGGGCCCAGGAAACGACGTTGCCGACCGCCAGGAACTTGGAGGCAACTGCGACCCCCCACTCCGGGGTGGAGCCCCTCTCGTCGCGAGCAACGATTGAAAAGGTCATCTAGGCGGCCACAGCACAACTTTGTGGTCGAGCAACCACGTGAGGCGTGGCTGAGCTCGCAAAGAATCGGTCAGGCGTGGGCTGCCTCTTGCAGGTCGTCGCCCTCTCCGGCGGGATACCAGCAGGCGGCGTAGTGATCAGTGCCCAGCTCGCCGAAGGGCGGCATCTCGTTCTTGCAATTCTCGGGCACCTCGGTGTCGCTGCCGGAAACGATGCGCGCCTTGGGGCAACGGGGGTGGAACGGACAGCCGGAGGGGGGATCGATCGGCGAGGGAACGTCGCCCTTTAGCGTTATCCGGTTCGTGAGGGCCGCGCCGGCGGCCTCGTAGCCCTTGGGCACAGCCGACAGCAGGGACGCGGTATAGGGATGCTTGGGATTGTCGTAGAGGTCGACCGCGTCGGCCAGCTCCACGATGCGGCCGAGATACATCACCGCGATGCGATCCGAGATATGCCGCACTACGCCGAGGTCATGAGAGATGAACAGATAGGTGAGATTGAACTCGCTCTGAAGGTCTTCCAGGAGGTTGAGAATCTGCGCCTGGATGGAGACATCGAGGGCCGAGACCGGCTCGTCGCAGACAATGAGCTTTGGCCTCAGCGCCAGAGCCCTCGCCACACCGATGCGTTGGCGCTGCCCACCGGAAAACTCGTGCGGGTAGCGGTTGTAGTGCTCGGGGTTGAGACCGACGCGGTCCATCAAGTCCTGCACCCGCTTCTTGGTGTCGCCCTCGGTCTTATGGATCTTGTAGGGCGTGCCGATGATCGTGCCCACCGTCTTGCGGGGGTTTAGCGACGCGTAAGGGTCCTGGAAGATCATCTGCATCTCGCGGCGAAGAGGCCGGATCTGCCGGTTGTTCATCTTCGAGATGTCTTTGCCTTCGAACCAGATGCTCCCCGAAGTAAGCGGGATCAGCTTCGTGATGAGGCGAGCGGTCGTGGACTTGCCACAGCCGGACTCGCCCACCAACCCAAGCGTCTCGCCTGGATAGATCTCGAAATCGACACCGTCAACGGCGTGGACCGCCGCAACCTCTCTCTGAAAGATGATCCCTTTGGTGATGGGGAAGTTCTTGACCAAACCTTCGGCCCGCAACAGCGGCTCGACGCTATGTCTTGCCGCCTCCGTCTGGGCTGCAGTGAACGTCTCGGTCATGACGCGGCTTCCACCAATCGTCTCCGATCATCCTCGAGCCGTAACAGGAATGTCATGAGGCGGCGGCTTTCACCACTCGCCTCCGCTCCTCTCTCTGGGCCCACAAGCGCTTCTTGTCCCCGTCGGTGAGATGGCAGGCTTCTGGATGTCCCCCTCCACGATCCATCAGCTCGGGTATCTCCTTGTCGCAGGGTTCGAACCGGTGGGGACAACGAGGATGGAACGGACAACCCGGGGGCACGTTGATCAGGGAGGGAGGGGAACCTTCGATCGGCACCAGCCGGGTCCCCTTCTGGGTCACGTTCGGTATCGATTCGAGCAAGCCCCATGTGTAGGGGTGCAGCGGATTGGTGAACAGGAGGTCACGCCCTCCGATCTCCATTCCGCGTCCTGCGTACATCACCATCACGGTCTGAGCCACATCGGCAATGACGCCCAAGTCGTGCGTGATCAAGATGACGCCGATGTTGAAGTCCTGCTTGACCTTCTCGATCAATTCCAGAATCTGAGCTTGAACGGTTACGTCGAGCGCCGTGGTCGGCTCATCGGCGATCAGCAGATCGGGATTGTGGACGAGCGCCATGGCGATCATGGCCCGCTGACGCATCCCGCCTGAGTACTGGTGTGGATAATCCCGAAAGCGCTCCCGCGGGCGGGGTATCCCGACAGCCGCAAGAAGCTCCACCGTCCGATCGGTAGCGATCTTCTTCGAGACCGAATCGTGACAGAGGATGGCCTCGACGATCTGATCGCCCACTCGGTAGAACGGGTGCAGGCATGCGAACGGATCCTGGAAGATCATGGCGAGGTCTTTCCCGCGCACCTTGCGCAACTCTTCCTTATCCAATTTCAGGAGGTCGCGTCCCAAGAAGATGATCTCGCCGGTCACGTGCGCTGACTTCATATTGATAAGGCCGAGGGCGGTGAGGTTGGTCACGCTCTTGCCCGATCCGGACTCGCCGACTATGCCGAAGGTTTCTCCGCGGTGAACCGCGAAGCTGAGTCCGTCGACGGCCTTCACAATTCCATCGGGCGTAGGGAAGTGGACGTGAAGATCCTTGACCTCGAGGAGGACCTCGCCCTGAGCCATTGAAGTGGAGCCTATTTGATTTTCAGAGATCATGGAAACCTAGGAGTAGGCGACGCGTGGGTCCAAGAAGGCATAGACCACGTCCACCACGAGGTTGGCCATGATCACGAAGAAGGCGGCCATCACGGTGGTCCCCAGGATCACCGGCAGATTTTGGGCCGCGATAGCGGACACAGCAAAGGCACCTATCCCTGGGATGTTGAAGATGTGCTCGGTGATGATCGCACCCCCCAATAGGATCCCCAGGTCCAATCCATACATGGTTACGACCGGTGTGAGCGCGCTACGGAGCTCGTGGCGTATGACGGAGCGCTCCTTCAACCCCTTGGATCGCGCCGTTCGGATGTAGTCCTCGCTCGCCACGTCGAGCATGTTTCCCCGGACCATCCTCGTATAGATCGCCGCCGACACGAGGGCGAGCACCAACCAGGGCAGCCACATGATCTTGAGCCACCCCCACGGATTTTGGGTGATCCCCACGTAGTCGCCCGTGTTGTAGATGCGCAGACGGGCGTCAAAGAAGAACACCGCCATCAGGCCGAGCCAGAAGGTCGGCAAAGACACTCCCGCCAGCGCAAAGAACATCGAGGCACGGTCAATGAAGGATCGCCTCTTCAGGGCCGAGACGACACCGATGGCGCAACCCATGAGCAACCAGATGATGGACGCTCCGATGGCGAGGCCCATGGTTGGAGGAAGCCGGCGGAGGATGGCGGATGTGACCTGTTCATGGGTCTGATAGGAGTAGCCGAAGTTCCCCCGCAAAGCGTTACCGACGTATTTTCCGAACTGCACGTAGAGCGGCTGATCGAGGCCCAAGCGGTGCACCACCGCCGCGACCGTTCCCGGCAGCGGATGCTTCCCGGCGATCATGTATGCCAGCGGTGGGTACTTGCCGCCGGCGCGCGTGTGGCCTGCGCCACCGGGAAGAACGAAGAAGATCACGAAAACCACGGCCACGACTAGAAAAAGCATGACGAAAGCCCACAACAAGCGCCTGATCACATATTGGCCCATGCTCTAGATCCCCCAGTCGTGGTCGGGATGATTGCTGGTCTGGAAAGTCTACGGCTCTCTGAGAGCTAGGCGGCTCGGGAGCGGTAACGCTCCCGAGCCCACCTCTCTAAAACGTGCTGCCGTAAGGATCGATCAGAACACCGTCGATCCTCGTCTTGCCTTTAGCTCCCTTAAGCACCCTGCCCGTTGACCCCGGAGTTCACGAAGTCAACGTTCTCGTAGTACTGGTCGTAGTAAGCGTTCGTCATGCGAGGACTCACCACCACACGGGCGAAAGTCCACCGGAAGGGAACCCACACGGCGAGCTCGGTCGCCTTCTTGTTGGCAGCTCCCCAAGCAGCAGCCGCCTGGGAGGGCGGTGCAGCCTCGGCCTTCTGGATCAGGGAGTTCAAGGACGGGTCATTGATCATCGAGTAGTTGCTGTTGCCGTGCGGAAGGATGTTCGGTCCGTACAGCAGCGGCGTGAGGAAGGTGTCCGGAGACGGGAAGTCTTCGCACCATCCTGCGAAGCCTATAGCGGTTTTGGTCGACGGCTCCTCGTAATACTGGGTGTAGTAGTCGGGGTATGTGAGCTCCTTGATCTGGAGGTTGTCGATCCCGATCTTCTTGAGGTCCGAGCGAACCGACTCGACCTGCTTCGGCCCTGGGTCGGTGGAAGAACCCACGAATAGCAGCTTTCCGTGGAACCCACTGGCGTAGCCGGCCTGCTTCATGAGGGCCTTGGCCTTCTGCAGGTCACCCCGGTTCCCAGCCGACGGGAAGGGGTTGTACTGCTTGGCGCTGAGAGCACCGACCATGCCCGGTGGCAGGACACTGGTCGCGATCTCCCCGACCAAAGGACCACCGGCAAGACGCCGCAGGTTGTCCTTGTCCACGATGTAGTTGACCGCCTGGCGAACCATCGGGTTGTCGAACGGCTTCACCGTGGTGTTCAGGAAGATGTAGCTGGTACACGGCTCGGGCCCGTTAAAGAAGCGTTTGCCGAGCTGAGACATGCTTTGGAGCTGCGGACCGACCGGTACACAGTCGACCGCCAAGTCGTAATCGCCGTTCGCCACCTTCGCATTACAGACGTTGTTGTCGAAACCTTCTTTCCAGTCGATCTCGTTGACGTACGCCTTGCGGTTCGGGTCCGAAGCGGGATCCCAGGTGCTATTTCGCTTCATGATGATCTGCTCGCCGGGGGTGTACTTGGCGACGTAGTAGGGGCCGTTCGAAACGACGTGGCTGTCGTAGTCCGAGTCCTTGGTCTTGTCGTACTTCGACGCGACGCTCTGGGGCACCGGAGTCGTTGCCGGCATCGTCATACGCATGTCCCAGTCACCCGTCGGCTTCGACAGGTTGAACACGATGGTGTTCTGATCCGGCGTCGTGATGCCGGAGAGCTGACAGCCATAGGCCGCGGCCTTCTTGCACTTGGCCGAACCCACGATGTTGTCGTAGTAGAACGCGTAACCGGCACCAACCGACGGGTTGTAAAGCCGCTCGATCGCGTACTTGATGTCCGACGTCTTGATCGGCTGACCGGTGACTCCCGGCACGTTGACGCCACCGAGGCCCATGCCGTACTTCAGGCCGGGCTTGAGGTGGTAGGTCCACTGGGTGTTATCAGCGTTGTGCTGGCCGGCGGCTGTCGCCAGGTCCGGAGTAGGCACAATCTGCTGAGCAAGGTCGGGCACACCCGGATAGGTCATCAGCGTGCGCAACGTCGGACGGGCGATCGCGCTGAAGAATGTGACCGTATAAGCCTGCCCGGGATCCATGAAGTCGGTATCTCCCACGGACGCAAGCTTCAGAATTCCGCCCTTGGTGGCCTTGCCTCCATAAACCTGGGCCGACGTATTGGCGGCGGTGCCTTTTCCGTTGTTGGTAGGTCCGCTGCTGCCGCAGGCCACGCTTACCATGGCGACCACCAACAGCAGTCCTAGGCCGCCCAAAAATCTCTTTCCCTTTAACAAATCGTTCTCCTCTTCTCTTGGCTGACATGCAACTGCTTGCAAGATGGTGCAGTTCGACTACCCGGCTACCTGACCCCCCTCTCCTATCGTCCGGTGCGCGGGTCAAGCGCGTCCCGGAGACCGTCTCCCAGGAGGTTGAAGCCCAGAACGGTGATGAACAGAGCCAGTCCGGGGAACGCCATAAACCACCAGGCGACGCCGTTGGCCACGTAGTCCGTGGCGGTGGACAGCATCTTTCCCCACGAGGCTTGTGGCTCCTGGATCCCGACGCCCAGGAAGGACAGACTGGCCTCTCCGAGGATGTTTACGGGGATGATCAAGGTCGAATAGATAAGGATCGGCGCGACCAGGTTGGGCAGGATCTCTTTGAACATGATCCAGCTCGAGGACGCACCCAAGGACTGCGCCGCTTCGACGAACTGGGACTCCCGCAGCGAGAGCACCTGACCTCTGACGATGCGGGCGATGTAGGGCCAGCCGAAGAACGAGATGAGGAAGACCACGAGACCCTCGCTGGGGCCGACCGCTACGGCCAGTGCGATCCCCAGAAGCAGGAACGGGATCGAGAGGACGAGATCCATGATGCGGGAGATGACGGTGTCGACCCACCCCCTGCGATAGCCGGTGACGAGCCCGGCGAGAACGCCGAACAGCATCTCGAAGCCGGTGGCGATGAAGGCGACCCGCAGGGAAACCCGGGCTCCGTAGAGGACCCGGACGAACAGATCCCGTCCGAGATCGTCCGAGCCGAACCAGAACTGCTTGTCGGGCCCCAGGGGGATGCCGAAAGAGTTGGTACGGGTGCGGATGTAGATCTTGTCGAAGGGGTGGTGGACGATGTGCGCCCAGAACGGGGCCAAGATGGCCATCAGGACCATGAAGACGATGGCAAGACCACCTGCGATGGCTAGCTTGTCTTGCTTGAAGCGGATCCAGAAGAGCTGACGGGGGCTGCGGGCCTGGATGACGGTAGCGCCCTCGGATGGGCCCCCCGGCAACGGTGCGGAT
>JAXDJO010000039.1:0-45411 GCA_034667525.1 Actinomycetota bacterium | reverse complement strand
GGCTTGCTAGCGGTGGAGCTGATCGCCAGCGCCCTAGGGGCCCGCATCCTTTAACCGTTTTTTGCGAGCTCAGCCACGCATAGCGTGGCTGTTCGACCCCAAAGTCGATCAAGCGGCCCGTGCAAGCGGTCCTCGCCGAGCGGTCGCGTCTAACTCCGGGTCTGAAGGAAACGCTGCAGCGTTTCGAGCCTGGCGTCCCATCCGGCCCCCACATCGGCCATCCACGACATCGCGTCCCGGAAACGCTCCGGTGTGAGGTGGTAACGGTTCTCACGGCCGTCACGTTGTGACGTCACCAGGCCCGCGTCACTCAACATCGAAAGATGTTTGGTGACCGCTTGGCGGCTGACCGGGAGCTGGCCTGCGATCTCCGTTGCATTTGCATCTCCCTCGCTGAGGAGGCGCATGACCGATCGCCGGGTGGGATCCGAGAGTGCAGAAAAAACCGCGTCGATCCGCTCTTCCGTCACGAGGATGACCCCTGGCCGCTCATGACCGACGCGGTTTCTTCGAGCGGTTCTCCGAAGAGCGATTCCGTCACCGTCAGGATCGTGCAGCGATCCCCGGGCTCGACCACGAAGCGGATGTGTCCCGGGACCGCGATTCGAACCGCGCCGTTCGCATCCAGCTCGAATGGGAGCCATCGGAGCAGCAGCTGGCGCCACGGATCGAACACCTCCACGGATGCTTCCCGAACCGTGCCGCTGGGCCAATGGAACGATGCCCGGCCCCCAGGTCGCGGCTCCAGCTCCACCCGCGCGCCGAACCACGCGGACAGCTCCGGGCCCCTGGTTAGCGCCTGCCAGACCGCCTCGACGTCTGCCGGCAGCTCGACCCGCCGCTCCACCGACCGATCTTGCACGGATCTCCCCTGTCCTCGCGTCCGTTTCGTCCCGTGCGCCCATCCCCAAGCGCAACCCCTCGGTTGCGCTATCTGCGATGGACCTCTATCCTGCAACCGAATGGTTGCATCTTATCCCGCAAGGGAACGAAGGGAGCGGAGACCTATGAAGGCGAGCCATCTCGTGCCGATGGTGGTGGAGCAGACCACCCATGGAGAGCGGTCGTTCGACATCTATTCGAGGCTGCTCAAGGAACGCATCGTGATGCTCGGTACCGCGGTGGACGATCAGGTTGCGAACCTGGTGGTTGCTCAGCTGCTTCACCTCGAATCCGAAGATCCCACCAAGGACATCAATCTCTACATCAATTCGCCGGGCGGAGCCGCGTATGCAGGGCTCGCCATCTACGACACGATGCAATACATCAAGCCGGATGTTGCGACGATCTGCGTAGGAATGGCGATGTCGATGGGAGCGATCCTTCTGTGCGGCGGCGCAGAAGGGAAGCGCTTCGCTCTGCCTAACTCAAAGATCATGATCCATCAGGGTTCCTCCGGCTACGAGGGAACACCTACAGATATCGAGATCCATGCCAAGGAGGTTCTGTCTCTCCGACGCAGGGTGGCCGAGATCCTGGCCGCGCATTCCCACCAGACCGTCGAGCAGGTCGAGCAGGACATCGACCGTGACCGCTTCATGTCCGCGGAGGAAGCAAAGGGCTATGGAGTGATCGACGAGGTGATCACGGCCCGCGACCGGCTGACGCTACGGCCGTTTTCGGCAAGCGGCCGCGACGATCACGAGCAACACACCAACGGGAAAGTCGGTCTGCCGGCCGAGTAGAGAGGGCATCACGAGTCGCAGGTTCCGACGGCCGCCGATAGCTTCAGTCGTGAAGAACGCGGCCTTCCATACCCCCAGCCACCGTGACGACCTCGCCGGTGATGTGCCCGGAGATCTCGTCTGACGCGAGTGCAGTGACGACCCGAGCAACATCTTCGGCTCGGCCTATCTTTCGAAGAGCCATCGTGCGCGTCACCTTGTCCACAACGGCAGGCTGCAAGGAATCGCGCGCCATATCGGTCTGCGTCCACCCGGGACAGACCACATTGACGCGCCCTGATGGTGCGATCCGCACGATCTCGTTCTTGAGGCTCTTGAGCAGGCCCCCCGCAAGCGCGGACTTGGCGGCCGCGTAGTCAGCATGGCCGGCCTCTCCTATGAGTCCGGCGGTCGAGCTGACGATCACGATGTTTCCGGAACCGGTAGTGGAGACATGACGTAGGAAGGCCCGGCAGCTCAGAAAGACGCCGTCGAGGTTGATCGCGATCGTTTCCCGCCAGCGCTCGAGTGACATCTCCCACAGTGGCTGGTCCACCGAGGGCCACATCCCCGCGTTGGCAACGAGAACATCCAGCCGGCCCAGCGCGGCGACCGCATCGGGAACCAGCGCGCCCGCTTCGGCTTCGTTGGTTAGATCCGCACGGAGCGCGGAACCTCCCGTTTCCGCGGCAAGCTCGTAGGCGCGCTCCGCGCTCGTTCGGTAATGGATGGCTACTGCTGCACCCTCGCCCGCAAAGGACCGCACGATGGCGCTGCCGATGCCGCCTGCTCCGCCCGTGACGAGAACACCCTTGTCATGAAGGCCCGTCTCCATGGGTGGCAACGTACCCGGATACGGTGGTCGTCATGAAGGACATCGGTCTCGTGGGCCTCCCTTACTCAGGCAAGTCCACCCTCTTCACGGCGCTCACCCGAACCGGCGTGGCGGGCGGCCGTTCCAACATCGCCGTTGTTGATGTTCCCGACGAGCGCCTGGGCGTCCTAACCGAGATGGAATCCTCCAAGAAGACGGTCGCGGCCAAGGTGCGGTTCGTCGACGTTCCCGGGGGGCTCACCGCCCAGGGCATCGCTGAATTCCGTCAGACCGATGCACTGGCATTGGTAGTGCGCTCGTTCGGATCAGACGCGGAGCCGGCATCCGATCTGTCCGCAGTTCGCACCGAGCTTTTGCTGGCCGACCTCGCCAGTGTTGAAGGGGGGCTCGAAAGAGCGCGCAAGCGAGCCAAGGGATCGCCGGAGGCGCAGCAGGAGGTGGTCGACCTCGAGGAGGCGCTCGCTCTACTCGAAGCCGAGCGGCCGTTGTCCGAGGGAGACTTCGACCCGCAAGGACAAAGAGCTCTGAAAGGGTTCGGCCTCCTCACCCTGAAGCCGTGGATCGTGGTGGCGAATACAGACGAGGGTGGGGAGTCTCCCAGGGATGTACCGGAAGGCGCCATAGCGCTCAGCGCCTCCCTCGAATCCGAGGTTGCCGGGATGGACGCGGGCGAAGCGGCCGAGCTGCTTGCGGGGTTCGGTGTGAAGGAGCCGGGTCTGGATCGAGTGATCTCCGCCTGCTATCGAGCGCTCGACCTGATCACTTTTCTCACCACAGGTGACGACGAAACACGCGCATGGGAGGTTCGGCGCGGCGCCAAGGCTCCCGAGGCCGCAGGAGTCATACACACCGATCTTCAGCGCGGTTTCATCCGAGCCGAAGTGGTCAGCTACGACGATCTCGTGGGGGCCGGTTCCTGGGACGCAGCCAAGGCAAAGGGTCTGCTGCGAGTTGAAGGAAAGGACTACGTCATCGCGGAAGGCGACGTGATCCATGTCCGCTTTGCAGTGTGAGCGGGCCCGATAAGCCGGCGGGCCCGATAAGAAAAGCACACGGAAGAACGTGAGAGCGAAAAGAAGAGACTCGGCGGGCGCCTAGTGAACGCCTGCGACGCGCTGGAGCCGGATGAAAGTTGGCCGCCACCCGACCCCCGGCCAGAAGCGCGACGCCATTAAGTTGGTAACGCGCCAGTTCGTGATGAGGGTGGTGTAACCCTGCCCGCGTGCCCACGCGAGGACGTGATCGACGAGAGCTGAGCCGATCCCCGAGCCTCGTTCTTCGGGCACGACCACTGTGGAGGCAAGGTAACGCGCGTCTCGTGGATTGCCGAACTCGGGATCTGCTCTGTAGACGAGCGAGTGACCGATCGCCACGCCTCCTCGCTCCACCACGAAGTAGGCAGTCGAAGGATCTTCGAAGCTCTCGAGCCAGTCGGCGGCCTGCGTCTCGATCGAAACCTCAGGAAGGGAGGAGAAGGAAGGAGCGAGTGACTGAGTCTGAGCGATCATGTCGTTGAGAGGGATCGCGATCCCCTCAACGTCGTCGATGGATCCGTCGCGTATCTCGACACCTTGTGGCAGTTCGGCCCCCTTGCCCGAGGTATCGCGTATCGCCTCCACATGCATCTGGCCAAATCCCAACCGGTACCAGGGCTGGAGCAGCTCGGGAAGCGCGGGAGCGTAGACGTAGTGGTGGTAGAAACCGGACGCTACCCAGCCCGCTGCTGCGGCCGCATACAGATCGCGTAGCAGCTCGGGCCGGGTTGCCGCAAACCCTGCATGGCCTATCCACATGCTGCGACCGAACACCGGCGAGTCGGCGGGATGGCCAAGCACGTAGCCGGCTTGCCCGGCTCCCTCGAACCCGACGGCTCCCGTGGCTCCTCCCCCTTGTTGCAAGGCGGCGCGGAGAGCCTCGCGTTCGCCTCCCGCTGCAAGCAGTGGTTCGGCTTTGCGGTGACGAATGTGTCGTTGTTCCAGGAGTGAGGCCGAAGCGTCGAGGTGTTCTTCCGAGAAGGGTGCCAGCCGGATCGAGGGACCCGGCATCCTAGGGATCGGCGTGGGTCTGTACGAGCTCGGCCATCGAGTCCATCAGGTCGCGCAGCGAGACGATGCCCACAGGCTCACCCATCTCTGAAACGAGCAGATGCCGAAAGCCACCTTCGGTCATGGTCCTGACCGCCCGCATGATGTCCCAGGCAGGGGCCCCACTAACAACATCCTTGGTCATCACATCTTCGACGCTCGTCTCATCGACGTTCCGTTCGGATGCGACGGCGTGCAGGATGTCTCGCTCGGTGATGATGCCGCAGACCTTTTCGTTCTCAACAGCAACCGCACACCCCACCCCGCGATCGCTCATTACTTTGGAGGCGCGGCGGAGCGAGCTGCGCGGGTCGACCGTCACAAGATGGCGTACGGCAACGTCTCGGAGGAGCTTCATCGCTGCATCTTGACCCAGCGGACGCCTGTCAGGCAAGGGTGTCATCCTCTGGGGCTATCTTTCTGAGCATGCTGATCGGAGCCCACCTTCGGGACGACGAGCCTCTGCTCGAGATGACCCAAGTCGGAGCTGAGTGCATGCAGATCTTTGTCGGCCCTCCCCAGTCCTGGAAGAAGCCTCCGCCGAGGCCAGATGCAGAGGAGCTAAGGGCCTCTGACACCCCCGTTTACGTGCACGCCCCATACCTGATCAACGTCGCCTCTCCGAACAACCAGATCCGGATCCCTTCCCGCAAGATCTTGGCTCAGACCATGGAACGAGCCGGCGAGATCGCGGCCGCCGGTGTGATCGTCCACGCCGGACACGCCGAAGACGGAATAGAGCGTGGCTTCGTTCGGTGGCGCAAGGTGTTTGACGATGTCGATCTTCCGGTTCCCCTGCTGATCGAGAACACGGCGGGGGGCGACAACGCCATGGCTCGGAGGATCGATGTGCTGGGCGAGCTATGGGAGCATCTCGCGGACTGCGACGTCGGCTTCTGTTTCGACACCTGTCACGCGCACGCCGCCGGGGAAGACCTAAGCGATGTGGTCCCGCGCGTGCTCGAGGCGGTTGGCAGGATCGATCTCGTGCACGCGAACAGTTCGAAGGACCCCGCCGGCACCGGCCGTGACAGGCACGAGAACTTCACCACGGGGACCATCGATAAAGAGCTCCTGCTGGGAATGATCCGCGCCTCGGAGGCCCCTGCCGTCATCTGCGAGACCCCTCCTGCCGGGATCGCCGAGGACGTCGCCTGGTTGAAGGAACAGCTCTAGACCGAGACATGCAGGTTCAGCTCGCGATAGAGCGCGGCAAGCTCGGGAATCTGGAAGTGCGCGTTGAGACCACTGGGATTGGGAAGCAGCCACAAGGCGGAGCCGGAGATCGTCTCTTCTTGGAGTCCGATGGCGGCCCGGGGCCGCCCCAGTCCTTTGCGGTACGAGTCCAGACCCAGGAATGCGACTACGCGCGGTTGGTAACGGCGCACCTTTCCCGCCAGCACGTCCACGCCTTGCTTCAATTCCTCCGTAGCGAGCTCTGCCGCGGTAGCGGTGGTGCGCGCAACCACATTGGTGATGCCGAGCCCGAGCTTCAACAGCTCTCGCTCTTCAAAGGGCGACAGCAAGCGTGGAGTGAATCCCGAAGCGTGCAGGACGGGCCAGAAGCGATTTCCCGGTCGCGCGAAATGGTGCCCGACCGCCGCCGAGTAGAGACCCGGATTGATCCCGACGAACAGAACGCGGAGTCCCGGCGCGATCAGGTCCGAGATCGTTTTGCCTTGCGCCCCCGCCAGCTGTTCTCTGGTGGGTCGCCACGACGTGGGGGCCATGTAGGGGGCTAAATCCCGAGTGCCGCTTTCAACCGCTCGACGTGTCCCTTGGCCTTCACGCCATACTGCGCCTCTTCGATTCGCCCGTCTTCGTCAATGACGAAGGTCGAGCGCTTGATCCCCAAAAAGATATTCTTGAAGTACTTGTTCTCGCCCCAGGCTCCATACTTTTCGGCGACCGCATGATCTTCGTCAACGAGCAAGGGGAAATTCAGGCCGTACTTCGTGGAGAACTTCTGGTGCGAATCCGGTCCCTGAGGACTCACACCGAAGACCACATATCCGGCAGCTTTAAGGTCCTCGTAGGAATCGCGGAAGTCGCATCCTTCCACGGTGCAGCCGGGGGTGTCATCCGCGGGATAGAAATAGAGGATGACCTTGTTCCCGTGTAGCTCCGAGAGCTTCCACCGCTTGCCGGTCGCATCCGCCAGATCGAAGTCGGGAGCGTCATCTCCTCCTTTCAGATCTTCCATAAATCCTCCTCAGTTAGTTATTGCGGACAGAACAGACTCTTGGATCCACCCCAACCAATGGAGAACTGACCAGGCGGCGGCGTCCGGATCCGTTTCATCGGGCGTCCGTGCCATCGTCTCTTCAGTTACGCCCAAACGGGTGCCGATCGCCAGCCGCATATCGGTAAGGACCGCCAACAAGCGCTCCACCTCGCCAGTTTCCAACACGAGTTGGGCGGGACCATCCGACACCAGGCTTTCGTCGATCGCGTTCACGGCAGCCAACTTTCCTGCTCGCAGCTCGTCGCCGACCAACTCCCTAAACTCTTGCGATCGGCCGGGATCCTCGAAAGCGTCGGGAAACAACCGTCGTGTGACATCGTCTTCGCGCGGCAGCTCGGCCTCGAGGAGTGTTCGCATCTCGGCGAGCAGTCCATGCATCAGATCGCGCTCATGGGGCTCGAGTTCGAGGATCGGAGGCTTTTTTCGAGAGCGCGTGATCGCAACCATCTAGTCGCTCTTGATCATCGTTGCCCACAGGCCGCGGCCGTGGAGCCGAAAGCAATCCAGCTCCGCCTTCTCCCGGCTCCCGCTGGATACGACCGCTCGCCCCTGGTTGTGCACCTGCAGCATCAACTTGGTCGCCTTACTCCGGGAGTAGCCGAAGAGGTCCTGAAAGACCCACGTCACATAGGACATCAGGTTGATCGGATCGTTCCACACGATCACCAACCACGGCGTGTCGGGGGCCGCGTCCTCGTCCGGGATGGTGCTCTCGACTCGCTCGGGCGCGGTGGTTGTTTGCACCCTTCAATGCTGCCACGACGAGTGGCCTCAACGGATCAACCAACCCTCCGAGGCAGGGCTCTTTTTGTGAGACCTCGATGAGTATTTGACCGCCTGTTCAAGTGTGGGCATGGCTAAATCCTATTGACTGCGCGTTCCAGTTTTCGAGCGGCGACCGCCTGACACTTGACCGCTCGTTCAGAGACTCCGCAAATAGTTGATTTGTTTTCGGCCGAACGGGTAGCGCAACCACAGTGCGTGAGGCACAGTAAACAGAAGGCGTTAGAAAATCTAGTGGAGGCAAACACTCAGGTGGAGATTGTCGTGCACGTCATGGCGGATGGGGAATGGGTTTCGCATGCCTGGTCATCCCCGGATTTGAATGTCGTCTGCAGTCAGCTCGGTGGTGCGGCATGAGGGTAGGTCTTTTTCCGGGGCAAGGGGTTCAGCCGAGCATCGTTCTTGATGCATTGTCCTCGAGGCACAGTCTGCTGAAGCGCGCGGACGAGATCCTCGAGATGGATCTTCGTAGAAGGGTCGAGATCGCTTCGCGCGGCCCCGCTGGTGCGCTGCCGACGTGGCTGGCACAACCTGCAATCTTCGTCTCCAGCATGATCGGTTGGGAAGCCGCGGCCTCGGACGACATCGGATTCTTCGCCGGCCACAGCCTTGGTGAGTACGCGGCTCTGGTTGCTGCGGGCGCCCTGGAGTTCGACGACGCGTTACGCACGGTTCGCTCGAGGGGCGTCGCGATGCAAGACGCAAGCAGACAAGCACCTGGAGGCATGGCGGCCGTACTGGGGCTGAGCCTCACCAACGCCGCGGAGATCGCCGACCAAGCCGGCATCGCAGTGGCCAACGACAACGCACCGGGTCAGGTGGTGCTGTCGGGTTCGACTGCCGGCCTCACCAAGGCTGCGGGCATGGTTGTGGCCGCAGGTGGCCGTTCGGTTCTGCTCGACGTGGGCGGCGCCTTCCATACATCCGCGATGGTTCCCGCGGTGGAGCCCTTCCGCCGAGCTCTCGAGCTCTGTGACTTCAAGCTACCTGGTACTCCCGTGATCTCCAATGTCACCGCCAGGCCGTATGGAAGCATCGAGGAGATCCGCAACCTGTTGCTCGAGCAGCTCACCGGCAGCGTTCGCTTCCGCGAATCTCTGGAGTGGCTGTGGGCGAAGGGGGTTCGCGAATACCAGGACTTCGGGCCCGGCCAGGTGGTGGCGGGGCTGTGCAAGCGAACCTTCAGAGCACTGGAGACTTCAAGGGCGGCCGTCTATGCGTAGCGTTGAGGAAGTTTCCGACGTAAGGACGATCCCGGAGCCCTCATCTCCATACGTGCCTTTCGGGGAGCGGCTCGTCGTGGCCCCGTGTGACGGGCGTTTCGTTCCACTCCCGTCAGAGGTCTTCACAGCTGACGGCCAATGGGTCGAGAAGGGAACGCGGCTTGGGGAGGTTCACGCCGGCGGAAAACGGACACCGGTTTGCTCAGGATTCCAGGGATGGATGATGGGAACGCTGGCGGTGCCCGGTCAACCGGTACATCGCGGTGATGCACTGTTCTGGATATGGAGCTCCTAACGTGGGAGCTTTCGTCCGATCCTGGGGCTTCAGCCTGCCCGAAACCCAACTTCAAAACGCAGAGTTGGCCGCCCGCGTCGGCGTATCGGAGGAATGGATCTATGAACGAACTGGGATCCGGAGCCGGCGGATAGCAGGTGAAGGTGAGTCGACGGCAAGCCTGGCTACTTTGGCAGCGATCGATGCCCTGGGGCGAGCGGGGGTGGATGGCGCCGAGCTCGACCTCGTGATCGTCGCCACTGCAACCGCCGATGAACGCCTGCCCGGCGCGGCTCCCCTGGTTCAAGCGCGGCTCGGAGCGACTCGAGCCGGCGCGTTCGATGTGGGAGCCGGATGTGCCGGCTTCCTTTATGCGCTGAGCGTGGCGTCGGCTCTTGTGGATTCCGGTGCCGTTCGCCGTGTGCTCGTGTGCGGCGCCGACGTGCTGTCGCGGGTGACCGATTACAGCGATGCGCGCAGTTGCGTCCTGTTTGGAGATGGCGCCGGGGCCGCGCTGGTCGAAACCACAGAGGGTCCCGGACAGATCGGTCCCTTCCTCCTTCACTCAGACGGCAGCGCCACCGACCTGTTGCACATCGATCACGAGACCGGGCTGATCAAGATGGAAGGGCGCCAGGTCTACCGCCGGGCAGTGCAGGCGATGACCGAGTCGGTGCGGGAGATCGTGGCGGCTGCCGGTATCAGCCTCGACGACGTCCGGCTCCTCGTGGCGCATCAGGCGAATGCTCGGATCCTCGAAGCAGTGGCTTCACAGCTCGGTCTGGATGAGGGCCGCGTTCTGACGAACATCGTGAGATACGGCAATACCTCGGCAGCTTCGATACCGATAGCGATAGCCGAGGCCGCCCAGCAGAACATCCTCGAAGACGGAGACATCGTCATCCTCACCGCCTTCGGTGCCGGTTTCGTATGGGGTGCGGGCATGCTCCGGTGGACGGCGGGTCTGCAGGAACAACAAGGGGCTCGGACCGCGGAGACCGTCGGTGTCTAAGCCCGTGGCGCTCGTAACGGGGGCCGGCCGGGGCATCGGACGATCGATCGCCGTGGCGCTCGGCGCTGCCGGACATCCGGTGGCTATCAACTACCTCAGCCGGGCGGACGATGCGAAGCAAACCCTCGAAGCCGTGGAGAGCCACGGGGGCGAGGGGCTATGCGTCCAGGCGGACGTCGCCGATGGGTCGCAGGTGGACGGATTGTTCTCCCAGGTCGAGGAGCGACTTGGCTCGGTCGGCATTCTCGTGAACAATGCCGGAGTACGGGCGGATGGGCTGGCATTGTCTATGAGTGACGCGAACTGGGACAAGGTCATCTCGACCAACCTCTACGGGACTTTCGCTTGTTGCAGGCGCGCCCTGAGGCCCATGTTGAAAGCCCGCTCCGGGCGGATCGTCAACGTGGCTTCGGTTGCAGGGCTCCACGCCAGCCCGGGACAGGTGAACTACGCAGCCGCGAAAGCAGGGGTAATAGCGCTCACTCAGACACTGGCGCGAGAGATCGCCGGCAAGGGGATCACCGTGAACGCAGTGGCGCCGGGGATCATCTCCACCGAGCTGACGACGGAGCTCTCCGCGGCTCGCTTCTCCGAGCTAGTCTCACAGGTCCCTATGAATAGGGCGGGCGAGCCCGAGGACGTCGCGCCGCTGGTGCGATTCCTGTGCTCGGAAGAGGCGGGGTATATCACTGGAAGCGTTTTTGTTGTCGATGGTGGGATGACATCCTAGGAAAGGAGCAAGACATGGCAGAGCAAAGAGACGAGATCTTCGAAGCGATCCGTGAGCATCTGGCGGCGCGTGGGATCGACCCCGGGAAGGTCACGATGGAAGCAGATCTCCTGAACGACCTCGACCTGGACTCTCTCGATACCGTCGAGCTGACGCTGGCGCTGGAGGAAAAGTTCAACGTCGAGATTCCCGATTCCGAGTTGGAGGGGTTGTCGAAGGTCTCGGATGCCGTCGACCTGATCGAGCGCAAGCTCAAAGTGGGCACGTGACAGAGGTAGTAATCACCGGGATCGGCGTGGTTACGCCGATCGGAACCGGCAGCCAGGAACTATGGCAGGGATTGATGTCCGGCCGCTCGGGGGCCGCTCCCATCGCGGCTTTCGATGCTTCGGCTCAGACGATACGCATCGCTTGTGAGGTGGGGGATTTCGACCCTCTGCTATGGATGGATCCGCGCGAAGCCGCCCGCACCGACCGGTTCACTCAGATGGCAGTGGCGGCAGGCAGCGGCGCGTGGGATGAGGCGGGGCTGGCCGACAACTGCGAGCCGGACAGGACCGGCGCGATCGTCGGAACCGGCATAGGCGGCATCGCCACGATCGAGCGCGAGCACAGCGCCTTTCTGGCGGGGGGGCCGCGTCGTGTGAGCCCCTTCATGGTGCCCCGGCTGATGCCGAATGCCGCGGCTGCAGCGGTGGCGATGAAGCATGGCCTTCATGGTCCGAATTTCGCGCCGGTATCCGCTTGTGCGACAGGAGCTCACGCGATCGGTGAAGCGATGCGCTGCATCCAATACGGAATGGCCGACGTCATGCTTGCCGGAGGAAGCGAAGCTGCGCTGACCCCGCTTGCACTTGCAGCGTTCGCGCGCATGGGTGCACTCTCCAAACGGAACGACGATCCACAGCGCGCCAGCCGCCCGTTCGATGCCGACAGGGATGGATTCGTTTTCGGCGAAGGGGCAGGTGTTCTGGTGCTCGAGTCCCGTGAGTCTGCGGAACGCAGGGGGGCCGAGATACTCGCGATCCTTGCCGGCTATGGGGCCACGGCCGACGCACACCACGCGACCCAACCGGACCCGGGCGGTGTGGGGGCCGAAGCCGCGATGCGGGCGGCAATGGAGGACGCCGGGGTGGTACCCGACGATATTGATTACATCAACGCTCATGGAACGTCGACGCCCTTTAACGACAGGATCGAGACGCTGGCGATCAAGAATGCATTCGGGGTCGAAGCCAAGCGGGTCCCCGTTTCGTCGACCAAGTCACAGATGGGCCATCTGCTCGGCGCGGCAGGAGCCGTGGAAGCGGCAGTAAGTGTCCTTGCGATCTCGCACGGGAAGATCCCCGCAACTATCAATCTCGAAAAACCCGATCCACAATGCGATCTGGACTACGTGGGCGAGGGACCGCGCGATGCCAAACTGCGCATAGTTCTATCCAACTCCTTCGGGTTCGGTGGTCAGAACGCATGTCTGGTGTTCAAAGCCGCAAGTTGATCGAGCGGGGCCTGGGTCTCCGGGTCTCGCTCGCACCGGACCGCCCCCGTCGCGACCTCTGCCGATGATCGGCGTCGATCTTGTTGACGTGAACCGCCTGCGCGCGGTTTTAGAACGATCACCCGGACTCGAAAGACGTTTGTTCTCCGGGATGGAGCGCAGCTATTGCCGCTCGAAGAGCGATCCCGTAAGACATTTCGCCGGAACGCTGGCGGCGAAAGAGGCAGTCATCAAAGCGGCTCGGCTGGGGTCCTTGGTCGCCTGGGCACGACGGGTCGAGATCACGAGAGACGCTTCGGGAGCGCCGGGCGTGTGCCTCGACGGGCGAGCCGCTCCTATCTCGACTTCGATCTCCCATGATGGTGGGATGGCGATCGCGGCAGCCATGATGTTGCCGAAGGAGTGATCATTCCTCGCGGTGAACCGCGTGCCCCCCGAACTCGTTCCGCAGCGCAGAGATCAGCTTGCCGGCGAAAAGCTCCTGTTGCCGCGACGCGAAACGAGTGAATAGAGCCAGAGCCAACGCCGGCATCGGAACCGCCTGGTCGATCGCGACACCAAGCGTCCATCGCCCTTCACCGGAATCATCCACGTAGTCGGAGATCCCCTCCAATCCGGGGTTCTTCTTAAGTGCCGAAGCCGCAAGATCGAGCAACCACGATCTGATCACGCTCCCGTAACGCCAAACCTCTGCGATCTGAGCCAGATTCAGTTCGAACTGGCCGTTCTTCTCCAGGACTTCGAAGCCTTCGCCGTAGGCTTGCATCATCGAGTACTCGATGCCGTTGTGCACCATCTTCACGAAGTGGCCCGCTCCTGCCGCACCGACGTGCGCGTAACCGCTCTCGGGCGCCAGCGTGGTGAAGATCGGCTCGAGGCGCTCGACGGCGCGATCGTCGCCACCGACCATCAAGCAGTAACCCTCTGTCAATCCCCATACACCGCCGGATGTGCCGCAGTCGACGAACGAGATCCCCTTCTTGGACAGTTCTTCCGCTCGCTTAAGCGTGTCGGTGTAGCGGGAGTTGCCGCCGTCGATGATCGCGTCCCCCTCTTGCAAGATTTCGCCGAGCGCATCGACCGTCTGTTGGGTGATCGGGCCGGCGGGAACCATTACCCAGACCGCCCGAGGAGCCTCCAATCTGCCGGCGAGGTCCTCGAGCGAAGAAGAGGCTGCCGCTCCCTCCTCGGCAGACTTGCTCACTGCTTCGGGATCGACATCGAAGACCACCACGTCGTGGCCCCCTTGGAGCAGGCGCAGCGTCATGTTCGCCCCCATCTTGCCCAGCCCCACCATTCCCAGCTGCATGAGCGTCTCCCGTCCGTTACCTATATATGGATCGGTCAGTCTATGGAGCACGGCGGCAGACTCGTTGCTCGGGTTCGAAGGATCGAGTAACCAAGCTCGCCACAGCCAGTGAGAGCAGGAAGGCACGTCCGGTCCGGCGCCAGATGGACAGCGGGGGCCGGACCGGATGGGACGTCTCTGTTAGACGCCTTCCTTCTGCAGATCTTCATGCATGTCGGCCACGATCAGGTTTTCCCGATCGTCCGCCTCGTCGAGATGGATCGGCTGCTCATCATCCAAGCTGTCATCGGCGGCCTTGTCGATGCGAACCGGCTTTTCTTCCGTTGTTTCGTTGGGCCACGCGTTTCGGGGGGTGTCTATCTCGGTCCGGAGCACGCCGACGAGACTCTCGATCTCGACGAGATGCTCGCTCAGCTGCTGGTTGTAGGCGTACAACTGCCGAGCACGAGCTTCGGCACGTTCCACCATCTGGCTGATCTCGTGCTCGGTGCGATTGCGCAGCTCGAAGGCATACTGATCTGCCTGAGTTTTTACATCCTGAGCCGCCTTGTTGGCTTCTTCGAATGCACGCACGCGGGCCTCTGAGGCCTGGGTCTCGATGCCCTGAGCCTTCTCCGTTGCAGCCTTCAGGATCGCCTCTGAATCTTCTTGAGAACGCTGCATCAGCGCGCTTGCAGACTCCCGCGCGGTTTGCAGGATCGCATTGACCTCTCGTCCAACGTCCAATTCCGCAGGCTCGCTGGAGGCGAGGAACATCTTTTCGAGTGCAGCTGAGTAATCGGCAGCAACCTCGCTCAAGAACGCCTGGACCTCACCGGGATGGTAGCCCTGACGAGTCCTGCTGAACGTTGCTGTCGCAATCTCTTCTGGGATGATTGGCATCTTCTGTCGCTCCTTTTCCTAATCGATTCCTATGGTTCCCGAGGGCTCTGAGTTGAACCGTCTCCGTTACGAGAAGCTTCTTTAAGAGTCGTCGATCCTCTGTATCGAGGAAATCTCCGATCTCAAGATGAAGGAATCGGTCCGGGTGGTGGGGGCCTTGTTTCCCTCGGTGTCGAAGGCAGCGATCACGTTCAGGATGAGCAATCTCTCGTTGGCGGATCCTGAAGCCCGTCTCCATCCCTCGAGGGAGCGGCCGTCTCGAAGCTGAACGATGAGACGCTCGCCGTCGGCACGATTAGCCGGCCCCCCCACGGATACATACTCTCCGTTGTCACGCACTCTTTCTCGAGATTGGTCGCTCTCCGGATCACCGGCGATCGCTACGGCGCCATTCCCCGTCGGTTCGTTCTCGAACTGTAGAGGGCGATCGCCGTCGCCGTCGCCTTGCGCGGGTTCGGGACGCGATTCAGCGCCTGGAACCTCGGATCCCTCGGGATCTGCCGATGCGGACGCAGCGCCGTGCTTGCCACCCTCGATTGCCGGGCCCAGGTGGGGGCCAGATTGATCTGCATCCGGAGGACGGGATGGCAGTGAGTCGCCCGACCTGGGGCGACGGTTCCTCGAATTGCGACTCCTGCCTCGCTGCCGGCGGAGGCCGGACTGATTCCAGTGCACCGGTGGAAGATGGAGGGGGCCCCCTCTTGAAGCGGTCAGATGCCTTCTACGCCTTGCCGATGCAACGGCTGTCCCAACGACTAAGAGAAGCAGCACGATCACAATGGCAAACAGCACTTCGCCGCCCTTCTAATTGAATGCCTGCCGAAAAGGGGGGTTGCAGTCGAAGTCAGAGCAACGCCGCTGCCGATCCCCGTCATCGGCACGCCGATGCCGCTGCGCGCAGATCGCCGTGTGGTGATGATCATCGGATCGACTCGCCCCCGGCAATTCCAGCGATCTTTCAGAAAGTCTGCTCGTGACAGACCGAATGGCTTTTGATCTGGCGCGCGGCTGATGGAGGATGCGAGGTCGAAAGACTTTTGCACGATGACTCCCAAATGCGAGGTAAGTTCCGCGGCTCACCCCGGGATTGCTCGAATCGGTTGGCGTTACTCTACTGGAGGCAGTTCACCTGCAAAGCCATCATTGCGGGCGCCAAGGATACTGATATCTCGTCTGTTGGCCGTGCAAAAGGTTCGAAAGTGTACGAACCCTCTCAGGTCTGACCGAGGCGCGAGCAGAACTCAATCCGCGAACCGATCTCTATGTCCCAGTGAGCGTGAGCTTGTCACCCGCCCGGCCGATCAGGATGGCTTCCTCCAACTCTGGATAAGAGCCCTTCAACCCACGGAGGCGGGCGATCGGTCGCAGCACCCGTCCGGCGGTTCGCTGAACCCATCGCGGCGGCGACTCAAACGCAATCTCCTCGCGAAACTCTTCCGACAGCAGCGTCAGCTGCAGGAGGTTCGGTATGCCTCTGGCGTTGGTTCGACCGGTCATCGCAAGCCCCCAAACCGTCACGATCAGCTCTTCGAAGCGTCCTGCCGGTCTGGTCTCGACTAGCACGTGCGCGTGATCGTCTCCTTCTGCCCACCAATCGTGAACGACGCCCGGGGGCACTTCAAGATGTTCGCCAGCCTGGCAGATCCGAGTCTCTGGTCCCACGCGCACGCCAAGCCGGCCATCCAGGATCTCAAAAGATTCGGTCTGATGCGGGTGGATATGGGGGCCGGCAACCCTGCCATGGGGACGGGCCCACAATTCGGCCCGGACGAATTCGCCGCCCGTGTCCTCCGAGCCAAGAAGCAGCATCGCTCGCTCGCCCGTAACTGAGTTCCGATAGATGTTGCCTGCATGCGTCAAGGTGACCGCCTCCCTGCGGACTGACGAGGCAGCTTAGGCGCTCTGACTGATCCGGCTCACGCTTTGACTAGCCGCTCGATCGCCGCCGTCGCTTCGCTCACCATGTCCTTGCCGGCATGCCGGCCTTCCTTCATGCAATGACCCAGGTGATCCTCAAGCAGAACCACCGCGACCTTCTTTAGAGCGTTGGAAGCCGCGGTGATCTGAGTCAAGATGTCGATGCAGTATTCGTCGTTCTCAACCATGCGCTGCAAACCCCTGACTTGACCTTCGATCCGCCGAAGCCGTTTGAGGATGTCTTCTTTGTCGTCGTAGTAACCGCGCATCGGCACCCCTTTGGCTTTGTCACATACTATGGGGGGGTATCGTACATAGGTCCTTGGGAGATGTCTCGGCGAACACGTTGCCACCATCCTGCGTGCATCCGCTAGCTAAAGTTCGCTACGACCTGCGTAAGTGCGAAGAGCATCGCAAGCCCCGCCAGCGACGCGACGATGACCCAGGGGGAATCGTGCTCGCGGGCTTCCGGCAGCAGGTCAGAGGACGAGATGTAGAGGAAGAACCCGACGAAGAATGCCAGTATCCACGGCGTGACAGTGTTTGGTATGTGCGCTATTAAGACAGTTGCGGCACCGAGAATGGGAGTAGTGGCGTCGATCAAAAGCCAACGCCTTGCTCTTCCTAGGGAATTGTTGTGGGCAAGAACCACCGTTACCGTGTTCAGGCCGTCGGAGAAATCGTGAGCGAGCACCGCGATCGCGACTACTAGCCCGATCGCGCTGCTGGTTTTAAAGGCGACGCCGATCGCTACTCCGTCCAGAAAGCTGTGGAAGGAGAGTCCGGCCGCACCCACTACGCCCAACTCCTGCTTGTGGTGCACTTGAGCATGGTGCTCGTGCTCGCGCCCGGCGTGAAGGCGCGTGAGCCGCTCCAGCAAGAAAAAGGCCATGAACCCTGCGACGATCACCAGCATCACGCGGGAGACCGAAAGCGAGTTGCGATGTATCTGCTGGATCAACTCAGGAAAGACGTCGAAAAACACCACCCCGAGCACGGCCCCCGAGCTGAAACCCAACAAGATGTGCATGCGGTCGCGAAAGTGGATGGCGGCTAGCCCTCCCAGAGAGGTGGAGAAGAAAGTGAGGCTCGCGACGAGCAGACTGATCACTTGAAGGGGCACGACCTGAAGGCAAGCACGATTCCATGCTAAGCATCCCCAACGTCATGACTGGGAGCTCCGCATGCTTCAGAAGATCCTCGCCAGAGAATCTCATGCCATGCCTCACCGACGCTCAAGCGGGCCCGTCTGCGTGTCGATACGAGTCGAGAAGATCAGGGTTGGCCGAGCATGAGGGGTGCGACCCCCCAGTTTTCCCCCGGCCGGCCATCCCTGGCCTCCTCCTCCGCCCGATCGGGCCTTTGAGATTGGACGCACGAAAGATGGGCAAGATGGCCGGGGCCTGTGCGGGGACCCGGAGGGCTTGCCCTCTGACCCCCAAGTCTTAGCTCGCTTCCGGCCGCTCGCACCCCCCCGCGCAGCCGGCAATCCCAGTGACCCGCGCCTTGGCTATCGATCCCGGCGAAATCGCTGCCACAGTGTCAAATGACGTCTCCAACGCCCGCGCCTGCGCAACCGCCCCGGAGGGAGCGACCGCGCAACAGATTCCCGGATCGTCACGGGCGGCCGCCCGGCTCAACAGATCGGATCAAGATTCGGAAAACCTCCTCAAAACTAGCTTCGTACGGCGTTCAGATTTGGGCTCATGTAATGCCTGATGACCGCCACACGACATACGTAAGTTAAGAAGTGGACGCCCCGAGTCAGGAGGCCCCTATGGATTCAGGAGGGACAAGGCGTAGTCTCAAGAATCCATGAGTCCCGACTCGGCCAAGGGGGGCGCCGAATGAGATCGCGTTGGGTTCTATCTCTTTTGGTGGCAAGCTTTCTCGTGAATTCACCCGTCGCGGCTCAAACTGCGACGCTTAGATGCTTTGGGCATGCAGCCACCATCGTCGGCACCGCGGGGAATGACCATTTGGTCGGAACCGGTGGGACGGACGTGATCGTCGGCAGAGGCGGCAACGACACGATCCTCGGCCGGGGCCACCGGGATCTGATCTGTGGGGGCCGCGGCAACGACATCATCAGGGGTGGCCGTGGCGATGACCATTTGGAGGGTGGATCTGGGAATGACCGCATCTACGCCGGCAGCTCAGACCGCCAGTTCCTTTCCTTTCGCGATGTCATGCAAGGAGATAGCGGGGATGACGTTCTTCATGGCGCTCCTTATAGGAACAACAACAGCTTGGTGGATTACTCCAGTGCTCCGGGACCGATGGCTGTGGATCTGACAGCTGGTACCGCCGTCGGAGACGGCAGCGACGTGCTTGTCAATGTAGATGGCGTGGTCGGCTCGGCCTTTGATGACTCGCTTAACGGCAACCGTGACACCAATGCCATCGCAGGAGGAGACGGCAACGATCAGATCTGGGGGCGAGGCGCAGCCGACGGCTTGTTTGGCGATGCCGGAAACGACTCTTTGAGAGGCGGCCGGGGAGCGGATGTGGTCGATGCCGGAACGGGAAGAGACATATTGCGTGGTGGACCCGGGGGCGAGCTATTCATGTTCGGGGGACACGGCAACGACATTCTGATAGGTGGACCAGGGAGCGACAGATCCATGTACGGAGGCTACGGTAACGACACGTTGCTCGGCCGTTCCGGAGCCGACCGAATGTTCGGCAGGCAAGGGGACGATTCGCTCAGAGGGGGTCGAGGCAGGGATGTTGCCAACGGAGGGGTAGGCACCGATACCTGCGTTGCCGAGCACAGGACCAACTGTGAAAGGTGATGAAAGTGTTTCCGGCTTGAGCTTGGCTGCCATATTGAGCGTCATGACTGCCTTCTAGATCTAACCGGTTTTATCAATTGCTTGCACTGCCTCCTGGTTCTCCCGGCACTAAACGCATCGCGAGGGCCGTACCGTCCCCTCTCGCCAACAGATTGTGGCTTTGCGCTTTTGCCTAGGTTTCCGGGGCCATGAAAGCCAGATGATGGTTATGGGCGCGGCACCTTTATACGGTAGTTCCAGGCCTTCCCCGCAAGGCAAGGGCACAATAGGGACGTAGTGCAGCCGGAACACAAAAACCAGGAGAGCCGTCCTGGCGCGCCGCAGAATCGGGAGCCCCGATGGCCGGCCTCCCTCGCGGCTACCGCTGCTCTCATCTTGTATCTCACATTGCCGGCGAAGCTAACGATCGGACCCGGTTGGGTGATTCCCGTGTTGGAGGCAGCGCTAATCATTCCGCTCACGATCACAGCTCCAGATCGGCACCCGGAGGAGGTCGCCCTCGTTCGCTTCGCATCACTGCTACTCATCGGGCTCGTGAATCTCGCCAACTTGACCTCCCTCGCGCTGCTCGTGCATGTCGTATTGGCGGGAGGTCTCGTGACTGGCCGTCAGCTCATCTTCTCGGGTTTCCAGATCTGGTTGACCCTCGTACTAGCTTTTGCCCTTTGGTATTGGGAGTTGGATCGTGGCGGGCCCACCCTTCGTCGGTTCACCGACGAGAGACCTCCGGACTTCCTCTTTCCGCAGATGGCGACACCAGAGCTTCGGCAGCCGGACTGGATGCCCGGGTTCATGGATTACCTGTACGTATCTTTTACGAACGCGACGGCGTTCAGTCCGACCGACACGATGCCGCTCACTGCTCGTGCTAAGGCCCTCATGCTGACGGAGGCTCTCGCTTCGATCATTACGGTTGTGATGGTCGCCGGCCGAGCAGTCAATACCTTGAAGTGATCACACTTGGGCCATCGGACCAAGCCCTGATTCTGCCTATACTCTCGTCGTTGCCAAGGCGATGGGGCTCGCCGAAACCGTCTTCGGACTGATAGCTCCTGCTGAAAGCGGGAACTTCTTTCTCAGTCGAGGAGCTGCATGAGGCTACGAAGACGGGACTCAACTTCTTCCCTTCCGGTGGGAGTTCTACGACTTGTTTGGGGATCTGGAATTCCGCGGCTGCCCCGTTTGTTGAGGCGCAACACGGAACGCTTACCGATATCTGGACTCGCTGCTGTGGGAGTTCGTGAAACCACCGAGCGAACCAGTCGAAGGGAAGAGAGCAGCGATGAACCAGTGACGGATTCTCCTACGATCCCAAAGACAGCGGTCTTCCGCAATCCGAGCGTTGTAGGGATCGGGATCGCGAGCTTCTTTTCGGATAGCGGACACGAGATGGCGACTGCTGCGCTACCGGGCTTCCTTCACTCCTTGGGCGCGCCGGCGGCTGCGCTGGGAGCGATAGAAGGACTAGCCGACGCGGCCCTGTCATCGTCTAAGTTCGCCGGCGGGATCATTGCCGATCGTCCCGATGTAGGACGAAAGAGCTTCGCAGCGGGGGCGTATGGGGTCACCGCCCTGGGCTATGGATCCTTCGCTCTGGCAAATGCGTGGCCCTTCGTCGCGCTGGGTCGAACGATCGCATGGGCGGCGCGGGGGATTCGGTCGCCAGCGCGCGATTCATTGTTGGCGGATTCCGTCTCCGAGCCACAACTGGGACGCGCCTTCGGACTCGAACGGGCGATGGACTCACTCGGCGCTATCGTGGGGCCTCTGCTGGCTGCGCTCCTCATCGGGGCCGTCGGGTATCGAGCCCTCTTCGGTATCAGCATCATCCCGGGTCTGCTTGCAGGAGCTGCGATTTTGCTCCTGGTACACGAGGCACCTCGTATCCGTGTCGGCATCACGGAATCTAGGGCCTCAATCAGCGATTTGATAAAGACTCGCGGGAATTTCCGCGATCTGCTAATCGGGGTTGGGCTTTATGGATTGGGAAACTTCTCTGCGACTTTGTTGATCCTGAGGGCGGTCGACATCCTTATAGGAGCCGGATGGAGTCCCACCCGGGCGGCCGCGTCAGCCGTGCTCCTTTATGCCGGACATAACGCGGCCAATGCTGCAGTTTCCTACCCTGCCGGCGCCGTAGCTGATCGAGTCGGTAGGAGGCACATGCTCACCGCAGGAATCGCACTTTTCTGTCTCGCGTGCCTGGGATTCGCGTGGGGATCTGCGAACATTTGGATGTTGCTACTTTTGTTCGTGGCGGTCGGCAGCTCCACCGGGATGGTTGAAACCGCCGAGGGTGCATACGCCTCCGCGGTGTTGTCCGCGGACGCGCGCGGTCGAGGTTTCGGAGTCTTGGGGCTGGTGGATGGACTCGGTGACCTTGTCTCGAGCGTCATCGTTGGAGTGCTGTGGACCGTGACGGCTCCGGCCTGGGGCTTCCTCTACGCTGCACTCTTCGCAGCGTGCGGCGCGGCCGTGCTAGCACGTCCGCAAGCAGCCAAAGGATAGGACCAGGGGACTGGTGCTCGCAGTCGCTTGCGACGGCTCCTCCGAGCTTGCTGATCGTTTCGCGCCTTACTCCAGCGGGTGAAAGGCCACGCCGGCGCCGAGGGATCTGGGTTGAGTTTGTCACTTGCTTCGCGCTCCTTCGAAGACGGTATACACTCTTCCACTAATCAGTTAGTGAAAGGGTGCTAATGATCGAGTTTCAGCTTGATACCGGTTCAGGCGTGGCGACCTATGTCCAGCTGGTCCAGCAAGTCCATCAAGCGTTGCAACTCGGATTGCTCGAGCCTGGTGACCAGTTGCCGACGGCCCAACAGGTGGTCGCCAAGCTGGCGATCAACCCGAACACAGTGCTGAAGGCCTATCGCGATCTGGAGCGAGAGGGATTGGTGCAGGCGCGGCCCGGCCTGGGCACCTTCATCGTCGCGTCGCTCCCTCGCACGGACCCAGCCGCGCAGACGCGGTTTCTGGCTTCGATGACTAGCTGGCTGCGCAAGGCGCGTGCCGCTGGTCTGGGCCCGGACGACATCGAGGCGATCTACCGCACGGCCTTCCGCAACTGCTTCGCCGAAGGTGTGGCATGAGCCTTGTTCTCGAGACCACCGGGCTGGGGAAACGCTACGGCCCTCGTTGGGCGCTGAGGGACTGCACCTTGGCAATCCCCGAGGGAAGGGTCATGGGGCTCGTCGGCCCGAACGGTGCGGGCAAGACCACCTTGCTGCACCTCGCCGTTGGGCTCCTCGCACAAAGCGCAGGAACCATCTCGGTCCTGGGCGACCGTTCAGGTGACGGCCCCGCACAGCTCGGTCGGGTCGGATTCGTCGCCCAGGACACGCCGACGTATGCGCGGCTATCGGTTGCTGACCACCTGCGAATGGCTGGCTGGCTCAACCCGAACTGGGACCACGAACTGGCGGAAAGCCGGATCGATCATCTTGACCTCGACCCTCACCAACGAGCGGGGTCGCTCTCCGGCGGCCAGCGAGCCCAGCTCGCCCTCACGCTGGCAATCGCGAAACGGCCGGAGGTCCTCATCCTTGATGAGCCGGTAGCCAGTTTGGATCCCCTTGCGCGACGCGAGTTCCTCCAAGACCTTATGGAGGTCGTCGCCGTGCAGGGGGTGAGCGTCGTGCTCTCGTCGCATCTCGTTGCCGACCTCGAACGGGTTTGTGATTACCTCGTCGTGCTAACAGCTTCCAAGGTGCAACTTGCCGGAGAGGTCGGCGATCTGCTGGCGTCCCATCACCGCCTTTCCGGAACCCGCCGAGACCCGGACAGCCTTCCATCTAGCCTTGAAGTCGTTGAAGAAACCCACACTGATAAGCAAAGCGTGCTTCTCGTGCGTACCTCCGATCCGTTCCCAGTATTCGACCCGTCGTGGAGTGTCAAGCCGGTCACCATGGACGATCTGGTGCTCGCCTACATGCGTCAAGCGCGCGACGTCAAAACGTCTCGCCAATCCCGGCTGGCAGTTCTTCGATGATTCGCTTCGCCTGGCTTCAGGCACGCCCCCAAACCGCGATCGCCTTCGGGGCGCTGGTGATCGTTGCCATCGTGGCGGCCGTCACCGGACCGCACCTGGTTCATCTCTATAACGCCAACGTCGCCCGTTGCGCGACGCACGGCGACTGCTCAACTGCTACAGCCGCGTTCCTCTTAAACGACAAGAACCTGGGAATCTGGCTCGGGATCCTCGTGATTGTGATGCCCGGCCTCCTCGGGGTCTTCTGGGGAGCGCCTCTCATCGCCCGGGAGCTGGAAACCGGCACCTATCGTCTTGCCTGGACGCAAGGCGTCACTCGCACCCGCTGGTTAGGCGTCAAGCTTGCCGTGGTTGGCCTGGCAAGCATGGTCGTCACCGGACTCCTCAGCCTCATGATCACCTGGTGGGCGAGCCCGATCGACAGAGTGCACGCGAACCGGTTCTCCCCACCCTTCTTTGACGAACGCGGCATCGTCGCGATCGGCTATGCGGCCTTTGCGCTCACGCTCGGCATCACCGTTGGGTTAGTTATCCGGAGGACCGTCCCGGCTATGGCCACTACGCTGGCGGCCTTCGTTCTAGTCAGACTGGGAACCATCTTTTGGATGCGCCCGCATCTCATCGCGCCGCTGCATCAAGTCAATACGCTCGATCCCAATAGAATTGGCCTTCGCAGTACGAACTCGGGCTCCTTCAGCCTGCTGCCACCTTCCCCCAACCTTCCCAATGCCTGGATCTACTCAACCCGGTTCGCTGATAAAGCTGGCCAACCCCTCACTCATCGATTCCTAGCGCGCGCTTGCCCCCGCCTGGGTACTTTGGCTGGCGCGCCGCCTCAGGGATCCGGGAACGTTAGGAAAGCGCCGGCCGGCCTCGACAAAGTGCTGCACGACTGCGTCGCCACTGTGAGCCTCCACTACCATTCAGTTACGACTTACCAACCCGCCAGCCATTACTGGACGTTCCAATGGCTGGAACTGGCGATCTTTCTCAGCGCAGCGGTCATCTTGAGCTGGTTCTGTCTTTGGTGGATCCGAGGGCGTTTCGCTTGATCTATTACACAAAGGTGGGCAGGATTGGGATGATCAGGATGTGGAGCTCGCCAACTTCAGTCAGTGATTACGGGGTGAGTTTGCCTAGCTCGGCCAGTTGATGGTTCACATCTCGAAACGTACTGTCCTCCGCCATGACTAGTTCCAAATCCTTGCGCGCCTGTGCCTTCTTACCAAGGGTGATGTAGACAGCAGCTCTGTAATAACGGGCGGTAAGAAGGAGTTGTGCAGCCCGCTTCTTCGACCGCAGCGCATCTTTGAAGGATTCCAGAGCGGCGTCGTTCAACCCTTTGGCAGCAAACGCCTGGCCCCTGAAGATCAACGCCTGACAGGTGATGTCGTCTGTGTTCTGCATCTTGTCCGTGATCTCGATCACTTCATCCCAATGCTCCATCAGCGTGTACAACTCAGCTAGTGAGGAGTTGATGATTGGATCTTGCACGCCAGCGTGCACCAGAGCCTCAAGCACACCAACGGCTTTATCCATTTGGCTTAACGCCTGATACAGCTCGGTCAGAAGAAGAGCCGCCCCGATCGTTGAGAACGGGACCGTCACAAGGAGGCTTGGCGTGACCGCAATTGGAATGTGTCCTTGGATCGTGTATTTCAGCATGAGCTGATCGGGGAGGGCCGTGTCTGAGGCGACAACTTGACTCAGTTGGTCCGCCGCTTCGGCGTTCTGGTCTAGGCGGGCAAGGCAGTAGCCCAGAAAGAAGCTAGGTGAGATCACGGCTCCCTTGGCGTGCTCGATTGCTTCAGTGAGCACAGGGACGGCGGCTGTGCAATTCCCCTCCAGGGCCTGCTTCACTCCCTTGATGAAGCATTTCTCATACCTGGGAGCAAACAAGGGGGCCTTCAGCGATGCGATGGCGGTTGCCTCCACGTTCGGCTGGAGGCTCCCTCTTGAGCTGGCTTTCCTGTTGGACTCTGGTTGGGATCCGATCCTTGTGTCCTTGCGAAAGTACATGCCCGTTCCGGGAACGCCTACGCTCGTCGTTCGCCTTCCAGAAGAATGAACAGAGGTGCGAGCTCCGGGAATGCCGCCTGAGATTCCGATCCCTGTTTTGCTGATATTGAGCCGGGTGCCCATGCCGAGGGAAATACTCTTTCGATAGCGAAAGCTCATATGTCCCCCTCCTGCTGTCTCAATCTGCCTCTTTTGATATCGACCGTGGATTCCTTCCCTTGAGTTAGAAAGGGAGGCACGCCCCGCGCGGTCGCCTTCAACATGATCAAGCGGCACTGGCCACCCCGGCCGGAAGCGAGGACCGGTTCACCCCCGCATCCGGCTGGGAAGGACGCTCCGAGCCTTGTTCTTGATTCCCAGCCATACATACTGTTCCTCAGGATCGATACCCATCCACTTCATTAGTCCTAAGTAAACGATGCCGGCGATCCCAAGACTCGCGAGCTCAAACGCTGTGCTGTGCCCACCAGGCGAACTAATCCGCCGAGAATCGCAGCTCCGACAATGGCCGCAGCGACAGGTTTGAGCAGAGACCTGCCAAAAGGATGGATGCCTACGAGCATTTTGGTTTGGATGATGCGAACCGAGTTGATAAGGGCAGTCACGATTGCGTCGACCACCGCTGGCGATGAACCGCATCGCCGAATAGTTGAAGCCGGCAAGTCCCACCTGCGCAGCGATAGTGAGTACCTGGCTGACCTGCCGGAACAATCCGTAGTTGCTGGTGCCGAGTGTTCTTACCGCGATGGAGACGAAAGCGAACGCGACCACGCCCGGGACTGCCCCCACTTCAGTTGACTCGTAGGGTTGGAAGTATTCACGCTGCATAGGCAACGTCGTGCACTGTTTCGAATTCGATCGGGGTGAGCTTGCCCAGCGCCCGTTGACGCCGGCGGCGGTGATAGGTCCTTTCGATCCAGACCACGATCGCGAGACGCAGCTCATCTCGCGACTGCCAGCGTTGGCGGTTGAAGACGTTGTTCTGCACGAGCGCAAAGAATGACTCCATCGCAGCGTTGTCGGCGCAGGTCCCGGTGCGACCCATCGACCCTATGAGGCCGGCGGAGCGCAACGCTCGCAGAAACTTGCCGGAGAGGAACTGACTGCCGCGATCGGAGTGCACAATCGTTGCGACTGGTCCTCTTAGAGCGATCGCGTTCCGCAGCGCCGCAACCGCGAGCGACGCCTTCATGCGCGAGTCGATCGAGTAGCCGACGATGCGCCCTGAGAACGCGTCTTTGATGGCGCAGAGGTAGAGCTTGCCTTCAGCCGTGGGGTGCTCGGTTATGTCGGCGAACCACAGCTCGTTGCGCGCCTTGGCGCCGAAGGCACGCTTCACGAGATCGTCGTGGACCGGTTCCTTCGGTCGCGCCCACCGGCCCCGCTTGCGAGCCAGGACCGAGTAGATGCCGTGGCTGCTGCACAGGCGTTGGACCCGGTTCTCTGACGCCTGGATGCCGCGCTCGGAATCGAGTTCGTCACAGATGAAGCGGTAGCCGAAGACGGGGTCGTCGTGATGGATCGAGCGAGCGGCGTCGATGAGATGGGCGTCATCCCACTCGCGCCTCGAGACTGGGTTGGCCCGCCACTTGTAGAACGCCTGGGGAGTGAAGCCGAGCACCCGGCAGGTCACCACCACGGGGATCCCGTCGGCGGCGAGCTCACGGACCAGCGGGTACATCATTTTGGGAGGACGCCCTTGCCGAGGTAGATCGCGGCACGGCGCAAGACCTCGTTCTCCTGTTCAAGCAAGCGGTTGCGCTTCTTGAGCTCGCGGATGTCGGCCTCCTCGGCGTGGTGAGACCGTCGCGCACGCCGTCTTCGATCTCGGCGCGCCTCACCCAGCGAACAAGACACGACTGTGAGATCCCGAAGTCCTTGGCGACCTGGCTCATAGGAGCCTCTTTGCGGCGGGCCACCGCGACCACATCGCGACGGAACTCCGCGGGGAACGCTTTGGGCATCGACTGCCTCCTTCTCGTGAGGATCGTCCTCACAGATTAGGAGTCAACCAAACCTGGGGCAGTCCCCCCTGGGTGATCTGTCCTGCGGCCTGAATAGCGCCGCCCTTGGCCAACAACGTCAATGTCAGAGGCGCGCCTTCTCTCGAGCTTCCAGCTCTCAGTTGGCTTCACTCCATCCCGCCGTCCTCCCGGTTCCTTTCTGGGTGGGAGGGCTATCTGTTTTTTCTCGTCATCGTTAGAGGGATCCCAGGTCAAGTCTCTTTCGGTCAAGTCGGGGTACGCCGAACCACATTTGATGCAGTTGAATCGACCCTCGACGATGGCTTCTCCACACTTGGGACACGTTTCTACTTTCATCTCTCATTCCTTTCGTGTTCACGGGGAGGCTGAACACCCCGTGTTCTAAGGTGGGTTTCGAAACTGCTAGGGATCATCACGCGCCAACCGTCATGGGCGAGTTGGTCGCGCGAAAGCTCAAGCTCCTGCCTGTAGCCCGAGTAGGTGAAACGAAAGATCCACCTGTCGCCTTGATCGTAGACATCATGGATAGTCATTTCAGAGTCAGCAACAACGGTGGCCAAATCAGTCGAGCCTTGTCCCGTCCCATGCACGTCGACGGTTGCTGGATATTCGGTGGGATTGGTGATGGCGACCTTGTCGACGAACGAGCCATCCGAACAGCTCGCCAGAGTCAAGCTAACGGCTAGGACGCAAAGCGCGAGGACCTTCTTCACGCCGACTAGCCTTGGTTGCGCTTTGGCAGGCCGGCTCAGTCTTCGCTCTCTTCTTCTCAGCCTTCCTAGCTTCTCTGCGCGCTCTGTTCTCCTGGCCCATCGCGGTTTCGGGTGAGGGTTGGAGCAGTCTCCATAGCAGAGCACCGGTCAGGAGAACGCCAATCACAATAGCGATGGCAATGTCCATCACGCCTCCTTCGATTTAGGGACGGGTGTCCCTCTCGCGAGAAGTCGCTCAGAGCGACTTCGGGTGCGTAGCTCTAAAGGAGAATCGAAGGAGGAGCGCGGGTTCCGCGCGGGTCTACAGGACTCAACCTGCGACTAGGAGGCGATTCGGTGAGGGTGAAGAGCCGACGGGGTAGCGTCGTTATGGCGACGCTGATCACGCAGGCAAGTAGCAATGGCAGTGCAGGAACGCGAATGAACTTGCCAAGGTCTTGTTCCCTTACGTCACTAGCGTCGAAGGCCGGAGCGAGCACCTGGCCGACCCGCAAGTTGCGCCCGCCGCCGGGATTCGCGACAGCATCACTCCGCCAGGGGCGCGGAGCGAACACGATCATGATGACCAGGGCTGTCGCAATGAAGACGAAACAGGATCCGAAACGCTTCACTTATTTCAGGGATACCTTCCGGGCAGCGCCCCGCGTCCGCTCAGGGGTTGCTGACATCCTGATGGTTGGCTGCCCCCCTGACAGCGGCAGAAGTACCTCGAAGACAGAGCCCTTTCCCTTCGAGCTTCGTACACGCACCGATCCTTTGTGGGCTTGGGCAATGGTCTTCACGATGGCCAAGCCAAGGCCGAATCCCCCCAGCTTCCGGTTCCGACTCATGTCGACGCGAGTGAATCGATCGAAGATCAGCTCGGTCTCGGGGGCGGCTATTCCAGAGCCCGTGTCGGCTACCGAAATGACTGCCTGCGTGGTCTCGCGGTGCACGCTCAACTCGATACTGTCGCCAACCTCAGTATGCTCCACAGCGTTCTCGATCAATGCATCCAACGCCATGATCAAACGGTCGGCATCCCCTTCGATCGTCGCTTCCTCCATGACGCCGAGTTTCCATAGACGGGGTGTGTCGCTCCATCGCCGAGCTGCATCAACCACAACATCCGTTAGCTCCACCGGAGCCATATAGAGGAATTCCTGCTCTGCTGATGCCAATAGAAGCAGCCGATCTGCAAGCCGACGCAGACGAAGGAGCTCATCTACTGCGATATGGGCATCTTGGGCCACGGAGGGGTCCGAGGTCGATCGTTCGATGAGTTGCGCGTGGCCCAAAGCTACGGTGATCGGAGTGCTCAGCTCGTGGGAGGCGTCTTGTAAGAATCGGCGCTGCTGGTCCAATAGGCGTAAGTTGCGCTCGGACATTTGCTTCGTTTCCTCTAGGGCTACCGCCCGCCTGCGCGCATGCCATACCATCAGAGCGAACATCATCGCGATGAGGGGCACCTCCGCTAGATAGTCCACATCCTGCTGCCCCCTAAGAACTTGAAGGCCAATCAGACCCCCCGTCGCGACCGTGACAGCAAGGACGGTCAGAATCGTGGATCCGAGCCGCCTCAAGCGCAAACCGTAGATCGCCGTCAGACTCACCCAGATCACCAGGAAGGGCACGGTCTGCCAGTGAGGGAGAAGTTGCATGGCAATCAGGTTCAGTCCGACGAAGACGACCCAGGCAATATCGACCCAGTCCCGGCGCAGCAGACGCAGTGCTCGGATACTCCACTTCGAGCCGGGCAATCGGTTTGTCGATCCGGTAGCTATGGCCACGACCTAGCATTCTGCTCCTAAGGTGCCGAAAATGCACCCGGATTAGCCGGCAGAATCGAGGGGGGTAAGAAAGGCCTGATCCGGTGTCTCATTGCTCCCTCCCCTGGACTCCAGCAGTTTTCACCTCCTCATCCGGTGTCGTGAAATCAGGGGTCGAGAGTGGACCTGACTCGAACAGGGTCGCTTTGACTTGCAGCTAGGGTCGCAGGGTATGCAGGACGTGCTGTTGTTCGACCTCGACGAGACGCTTGTAGTCGAGGAGCAAGCTGCCGTCGCCTCATTCGAAGCTACTGCGCAGGTCGCAGCTTTCAGCCATGACATCAAGGCTGCCGCATTGGCGATCGGCGCCCGGTCATGCGCTCGCCAGTTGTGGTACTCGACGCCGGTCCACCAGTACTGCTTCAGAATCGGTATCAGCTCCTGGGAAGGTTTGTGGTGCCGTTTTGAGGGTGACGAACCGAATACATGCTGGCTGCGTGAGTGGTCGCCGGATTACCGACGCGAGACTTGGAGGCTCGCCCTTGTGGAACAGGGAATCGATGACTCCGCGCTAGCGGAGGAACTTGGGACGAGGTTCGGAGCAGAGCGCCGCGCGCGGCACGAGACCTTCCCAGATGTTGTGCCCGCTCTAAGCGAGTTGAGCGGAAACTACACCCTCGCATTGGTGACAAACGGGGCCTCGTGCTTGCAACGTGAGAAATTGGCTGCGTCTGGCTTAAGCGATTACTTTGCAGCCGTCGTGGTTTCGGCCGAGATCGGGATCGGCAAGCCAGACCTTGCCATCTTTGAACGGGCGCTTGCCCAATTTGAATGTGACCCCGCCCGGGCAACGATGATTGGAGACAGCCTTTCGCGCGACATCGATGGAGCTCGCGCAGCAGGTCTCAAGGGGGTATGGATCAATCGGTTCGGACAGGCTCGTCCCCACGGCCATGTCGAGGTGGTGGAGGTCTCGACACTGAGCGACCTTCCGGCTGCAATGAACGCATTTGGCGCCTAGAGGCGCGGCTATGGCGACGCGGTGGGGGAGGAAGATGGCGTAAGGCCGGGCCATTCGGTTCGCAACAATCCCATCATGACCGCGTCTCGCAAAGCGCCGTCGACCCAGATGTGCCGACGCAGGCGAACTTCCTCTTGGAATCCGCAAGCCTTGTAAGACCGGATCGCACGCTCGTTAGAGGCCAGAACATCCAGCGAGATGCGGTGCATGTTCAGATGGCGAAAGCCATACTCGACGAGCGTGGCAACGGCATCCCGTCCATATCCTTTGCCCCAGAAGGCGCGCTCGCCAATGACGATCGCGAGGGTACAGGTCCGAGCGGTCTGATCGAACCGCATCAACGCGCAGTCTCCAATGACCTTGCCGTCCGCCTCGATCGTGAACCAGTAGTCGGGCTCTGTCTCTGCGATCTTCTTGTCGAAGCGGGCCTCCATAGCGGCCATCGACACCGGTGTCGGAGGATCGCCGCTCGACGCGAGAAGCTCAAGGTCCAGATCGTTGTAGTGGGCCCAAAAGATGGCCTGGTCTCCGCGCTCCATCGCCCTCAAGGTGACCTTGTTTCCATGGAGCATGGAGAGGAAGTTAACCGGTGGGGCGGTTCACAGCCTTCGAGGCGAGGTGAAGAGCGGCAGCATCACCAGCTGCACTCCGGTTGGTCCTAACACGGCGTCGCAAAGAGGAAAATCCGGTTAGTCACCCCAGCGAACGACGATCCCTTTTTTTACGCCTGGCAGGGGAAGGGACTCCGCTTCTCCCTGAATTGCATCGCGGGCCGTGCGCGTGAGACGACGCCACGTCTGGATCGTCACCGTGTCATGCGCACGCCGCCACGTCCCGATGATCTGGCCCTCGACTAGGAGGGCGCCCGGCCAGACGCGAGGAGTCCACAGGGTGCGCCGACGATCGGCGTCGGCAACGAGGAGCTTGCGATCGTCTCCCTGCAGGAGGAAGTAGGCATCGCCGCTCGGGAGCAGCCGCGCCGGTGCCACTGGCCTCTCAGTGGCCCGAAACGTCGGCTCGTCCCGGGTGAGGATCCACGCGTCCCCCAATGGCGTTCGCACCGGCGTAAGCGATTTGCCGAGCGCCTCGAACGCCGCGTCGCCTCCTTGCAAGGCTATCCCCGCCCACCAAGCGAACGCCTCGGGCTTGGCGGGGCCGAAGATATGTAGATACCGACGCGCGAGCTCGAGGCGAGCGTCGCGCGGGTCGACATCAGGTGGGGGCAGCGTCCAGATGGTCGGCTGTCGGGCGCCGTCCCACTGGATCACAACCGTCCCTGTCGCTGCGGCGTATCGCAGCCGGTTTGGGTGTTCGCCAAGCCCGCGTCCGGCTTCGCCATATGTAACCGTTCGGCCGGCGAGGAAAGTGTGCAGACGAGCGGCCAGGTCCTCCGCTATCCGCCGGGCGGCAAGATTGTCCGGCAGCCTCCCGAGCGAGAAAATGGCGAGGTCGCGAGCGGCGACGACATACGTGTGGTAGCGCGGTCCCCACAGCTGAACGAGCGACGAGTCTCGCCACGTGGACGGCGCGGTTCCATCGACCCGCGCGTGGATCGAAAGAAGCGCGGCCCGAGGCATGCTGTCCTGCAGTCCGGCCCACGCCGCATTCCGGAGCGAGCGGCGTCCGGCTGGGAGTCGCTCGTCGAGCGCGCCAACGTGCCGTCGGAACGCCAGGATCTGTGACCGCGTAAGGTCCAGCCGAGACCTCGTAGCGTCCACGGACGAGCCTCGGCTTCGCCGGACGGCTGTTGTCATGACAGGGCTATCTTTGACTAAGGATTCCGCGCACGAAGGCCGCCTGGCCGGCGTGCTGAAGATCGTCGGCGATGACGCTCACGAGCCGCACCCCGAGTGAAACAGGTGGGTCCCACGACTCATCGATGATGCGCTCTAAGTCGGGTTGGGAGAGTCCCTTCACATACCGAAGGGTGTGCTCGTAGACCGCGTCGTGATATCCGGTCAGAAGCTCCGGTGATTCGATCTGGACCGCCGCCACGTCATTTGAAGAGTGCCCATAGCCCGTATCGGATGCCGGCAAGGGAAGGGCGAATCGTGCTTTCCAGCCATCCGACGTCCAGACTTCCTCTGCACCCGCTGCCTCTGCAACATGGTTGTCCTGGATCCGCGTCAGGTGCCAAACCAGCCAGGCGATCGAGTTAGCTTCGCCGTCGAGGCGGAACGCCAGCTGATCCGGCGTCAAGCCCTCAACTGCGCGATGAACGATGTGTTGGATCCTGCTAAAGGCCTCGACGAGTAGGTCTGCAGGGCTCACGGAACCTCCTTTCATGAGGCAGCTCACCGATTCGTCTGATGCCGCCAGCTCCGCGGCCAGCGTCCCCGCGCCTTCGGCTACAGATTGTACGGAGTTCCGGTCGGACAACTCTGGGTTGATGCCGCGACCGTGAATCTGAAGAACCCGCGGGGTTTGAAGGTCGAGCCCTGACGGTGGGACGTGGAGATCGTAGGGCCGTTCCCGGCCCTCGTGCTGAAGCGCGATCGTGTTGGTGCCAGCCTTCAACACCGGCATTGTCTCCGGATCTGGATTCGCCACTCGACGGCAAAGGGGTTACCGCCATGACAGGTAGGACAGCCCTGAGACAAGGATGCCGGAGCCGGTCTCGGAGGTTGGTCTAGAAATGGAGCTTGCACAGTAAACGTGGTTGCTTGATAGCTCAGCCCAGCGCCTCGAGAGCCACCGTCACTGCGCCGTCGATGGTCAGTGCTTGGCCCTCCTGGGATGCCTCTTCGATAGCGCCTTCCCCGAGCTCTTTGCGTATGGCGTCGAGTGTCTGTTCGTCCCAAGTTCGCGCCCACCAGGGGGCAGTTGCGCCGATCTGTGCGTACAAGGCCTTGGCGCGAGACAGGAGCTGGGCGCCAATAGTTGCGCTTCCCTCGCGAGCGAGCACCGCCGCGATCTCGATCAGGGTAACGGCTATTTCCAGGAGGTTGCCGAGTTCTTGCCAGCGACGAAGGCTCTGCTTAAGCATCAGTCGCGCCTCCTCGATGCGGCCCCCATCGAAGGCGTAACGTGCCATTGCTTGAAGCGTGCTGGCCTCAACGCGCTCGTTCGATAATGCCCGTGCACGCTGAAGGTTCTCTTCGTGGAGTCGTTTGGCCCGGTCGTGTTCCCCCAGCACGGTGCAGATCCAAGCAAGGTCGCGGCTTGCTAGTAGGGCGAGCTGTTCGTCGCCAATTTCGCCAAACGTTCGGGCGCTCTCCTCGGATAGTCGCTGCGCGTACTCTAGCCTTCCTTGCTGCGCCTCTGCGTCTGTGAGCAAGAAGACTGAATAGGCCTGCCCCCAGGTATCGCCCAAAGAGCGATGTAGTTCAAGCGCCTGCTGTGCAAGCGCCCTCGCTATCGCTGGATCCTGGGCCGTCGAGAGCAAAGCCATGCCATCGAGAGCCTTAGCTCGCGCGGCCGTTGCATCGGTGTCGCTGTTCAGCGCTCTTTCAAGTCGGTGCTGCCCTTCGGGCAGGTATCCCCTTAGGTACCAAAAGCGCGACAGAGCTCCGGCGAGACGTAACACAAGCTGGGTGTCGGCTGCAGCTTCGAGCCAGTCGAGCGCCACCCTGAAGTTGTCGTGTTCGTCGTCGAGCCGATCAATCCACTCCTTCGGACCTGCGCGCAGCTGCGGTTCGGCTTCTTCCGCCAGCGCCACGTAATGGTCGGCGTGCCGTCGGTGGAGGAGATCCAGCTCCCCCCCGGCAACCAGTTGCTCCGCAGCGAACTCGCGGATCGTTTCCAGCATCCAGTAGCGCTCGCCGTCACGCACCCGGACGAGACTCTTATCGACGAGCGACGCGAGAATATCGAGGTCGGCGCTGCAGACTGTCTCGATGCTCGCCAGTGTCGCACCCCCGGCGAAGACTCCGAGATAGCTAAACAGAGTCTGCTCCGACGGAGTAAGAAGCTCGTGACTCCATTCGATGGTCGCGCGCAGAGTTTTTTGTCGCTCCGGTGCATTTCTAGGGCCGCCACTAAGAATGGGCAGTCGGCGTTCAAGGCGGTTCAACAGAGCCGCGGGGGACAGGATCTTTACACGCGCAGCAGCTAACTCGATCGCCAGCGGCAGGTTATCGAGCCGATTGCATATTTGTCGTACGTCCCCATTTCCTTTCCATCCGTGCTGCACCGCCTGCGCCCTGGATTCGAAAAGGGCCACAGCTTCCGGTTGCGACAGCGGGTCGACCGAATACTCCCATTCACCTTCGAGGCGTAGCGGCTCGCGGCTCGTGACCAAGACCGTCAGATGGGGACATTCGGCGAGTAGTTGCGCGAGCTCCTGCCCAGCTGCGATCAGGTGCTCGAAGTTATCGAGCAGGAGCAGCATGCGGTCCCTACCGATGTGCTGCGCCAGACTGCTCTTCGCACCGAGGCTGTGTGCGGCTGTGTCGAACATGAGGGCTGGGTCCCGAAGCGGCGCGAGCGACACCCACCACACCCCAGCGTCGAAGCTGTCCGCGACAGCCCCGGCCGATTGCAGCGCGAGGCGCGTCTTTCCGCTTCCCCCTGGCCCGGTCAGGGTGATCAAACGCGTATCGTCGTCACCAAGCAGCGCCGCAACCTCGGCCACTTCGCGGTCACGTCCCACAAAGCTTGTAGGAGGGACAGGGAGATTCGTGTTGTGCAAGCTCTTAAGCGGGGGAAAGTCTCCGTTACCGAGTTGGTAGATGCGCTCAGGCGCAGATAGATCTTTAAGTCGGTGGTCACCGAGATCACGGAGACAGGTTGAAGACAGCAATGAACTGGTAGAGGCGGAAATGAGCACTTGTCCTCCGTGGCCGCAGGCGGCGATGCGGGCGGCCCGGTGGACATCCATCCCTACGTAGCCCTCCTCCGTCAGCAGAGGCTCGCCCGTGTGTAGTCCCATTCGTACTCGTATTGGACCCGGAGAAAGGGCGGTCTGCGCAGCAGCCGCAGCCGCAGCAGCATCGGCGGCCTTTGGAAACGTATATAGGAAGGCGTCACCTTGCGTGTCAATCTCTGTACCGCCATAGGCACCGAAGGCGCTGCGTAAGAGCTGACGGTGTTCATCGAGTGCCTTGGCATAGGCGTTCTCGCCCAGTGCCTCCAGCAACTTTGTCGAGCCTTCCACATCAGAGAAGAGCAAAGTGACGGTCCCTGCAGGAAGGTCGCGTCGCACATCATCAGTTTAAGGACGATCGACGCGGCCGTGTCACTACTAGCGAAAACCTCGGTCGTCGCCGGTTGGATGGTTCTCGCCGTCGTGTTCAGTGTCTCAGGTTCGAGACAGGTGCTCGTCTGACCGAATAAGACTCCCCAACGGCCACGACCTGCCTCGGGCGGCTCCTCAGGAACTTCGAGCTGGACCCGAGCCCACAACTGCCAGCCTCAGAGCCTCGGGTGACAGGTGTCCACTGTGCTCCGCGACAACCGTCCACGATGGCCCCCGACATCACATTCGTGCCCCCGGCGAGAACTGAACGAAAGGTGCGACGCGTTCTGCATGCCTCAGTAGTTCTTCAAGCTGTTTACTCCGTCTGAGGGATCATCGTGCCGAGCAGTGATGCTGCGGGGGTAGTTAGTCAGCAGATAAGGGAACGGCCCCCTTAGTAGTCGGTTTTTGGATGGCCCCATCCAAAGTGAACCTGAACGCGTGATTTCCGAAGCGGACACCTCCGGTCAGATTGAGTTCCGGCTCCCCAGCCGACTACTTGACTTCGCGACGCCTCGAACTTCGGCGAAGGCTCGAGCTGACCGACAGTGCCCGCTGGGACTGATTTCGACGATGACCATAGATCCAGCCTCCGAAGGGTGGCAGCTTCGCCTGACGGGACTGCGCGAATACATGCCGCGCCTTGTCGCGCGCAGCGTCAGCGCAGGTTCTGGAGAGTCTCATTCCTGCCAGGATCCTGAAGCCAGATCTAAGTGAGATCATCATTCTGCGCGCGGAGGCTAACCCGCCGTATCCGGAGGAGTTGCTGCACGCGCTCGTGGATTCGCCAGCCTGCGACCGAAAGCGAACCTGCCGAAAGCGAACCTGTCGAAAGCGGAACCTGGACCCTTTCCCGGGAGGCTGGCCCCGCAGGGCTGTTCTGGAGCAGTCATCGGCCTCGGAATTGGCTGCGTCCGGTACAAGGCATGCCTCGCTGTAATTGTCTAACGAAAAAGCCTCACAACGTGTCAACGTTGGCAAATGTCCCTAGAGCGTCGGTCTCGCCAGGGTTTACTTCCAATGGTCGTGCTGCTACTTTCAGGACCAAGCAAGCAGAACAACCGGGGGAAGCATGGCTAACTCCACCGAACGGCCTATTTCTTCTCTACTCTCCGCTGGGGAGGGCAGCCTCCGCAAGCAGCTTGGATCGGGCTGCGCTGGCTGGCCCCGAATGCGCGAGCCGAAGGGCGTCATGAACCAGAGGCACAAAGTGCGGCTGCTCAGACTAAGGCGGCTGGTCGTGCTTGTCGCATTTGGCTTAACCGCGGTGGTAGGGGGAGTGGCCGACGCAGGGGCGAGCGTCATTGCAGGCCACAACGGCAAGATCGTCGTGGGGCAGGTTTTTCCGAACATCGGCTTTACCATCAACCCGAACGGCGCCGAACGGCATAGCGTCGGACCGCCCGGCAGTACGACCTGCGTCGGCTGGTCGCCCAACGGTGAGAAGGTGCTTTGCAACCTGTGGGGAACGGACCACGTTCAGCCGGCCACTGCGAATCCGGATGGGTCTGATTTCCGTCTGTTGGATCCGAGGCGGAAGTTGGACCTTTTCTGCCTGTCTTGGTCGCCAACCGGAACGCGACTGCTTTGTCACAGCGAGGGCATGCAGAATCCGGCCCAAGCCGGACTGTACTCGATCAGGGCTTCGGACGGGCGAGACCTGGAGCGCCTCAGTGCCACGCCGAGTGGTCATTTCGACAACGGGTATGGGTTCTCTCCGGACGGGTCCCGAGTCCTATATGGCAGATTCAACTTCAATTCGAGCTCAGACAACGCACTCTTCTCAGTTCGCAGGAACGGAACAGGAAAAGTCCGATTGAGTCCGCGGCGGCTGAATCTGATTGACCTTGGATTCTTTGACCGGGTGGAGGCGGACTGGTCACCCCACGGGAGTCAGGTGGTATTCGCAGCGTTCATCCCATCGCTTGGGAAGACAGGGCTGTTCGTTGTGGACCGCAACGGCACCGAGCTGCACCGGATCACACCGCCGTCCGTGGGGGCAATCTCCGCTCAGTGGTCGCCGAGGGGAAACCTCATCACCTTTACAAGTTGCTGCCAGCGGATACAGGTCTTTGTCGTGCACGCAAGCGGTCACGATCTCCGTCAGCTGACGTACGCCTTGAACGGCTCCCAATCGTTCACCCCGGTGTGGTCACCGAATGGACACGAGGTACTCTTCCAGCGCGAGTTCTTTAAGGGCTCGACGCCCACAGGGGGCGCACTGTATCGAGTGACGCGGAAGGGTCGCGACCTAGATCGGGTGACCACTCTCCCAACGTTCGTCTTTGCCCAAGGCGGGGCATTCTTTTATTCATGGGGGACAGCCTCGCCCTGAACCGTCGCCCGACCGCCTTTGCCGAGCCCACCCAGCTCTCAGACTGTCTCAGCTGACTTCGACTGACTTCGCGGGATCGTTTGGCGCAGAGGTCTTCGCTGTCGCTTGAGAGCCCTCCCCAGATCCCATAGATGTCGTGATTCCCATGTCGCTCACTGTCTCCATAGGTCGGTTCCCAGCTGAACAAGTTTCTAGCCCCCTGGCGGGTGTCGAACGCAAGGTACGACGAGTCCACGGTGCGCTTCTAACTCTGCAGGCTGTCTACCCGGTTTAGAACGTGACCAGTGGTCGTCGAGGCTCTGAACGGTCTCTTGATTGATCATGATGAAATAAGGCACGGCGCTGCGCCGGCATCTCGGCGCTTTCTACGGCGCGACCAGAACTCGTCAACAAAGCGTTTGCCCAGGTAAACCATGGTGCGTGCCTGAACTTGCCAACCAAAGGGAAGGGGAAGACTATGTCCTCGTTCGCGTTTAACAGACGGTTGCTGGAGGAAATGTGCCGCGATTTTCGAAGAACCTATAGGGAGCCTTTGCTCTCCACCAACCATCGATAGCCGATACCGGGTTCGGTTGCTATCCAGCGGGGATCGGTGGAATCATCCTTCAGCTTTTTTCGTAGTTGTCGGACGAAGACGCGTAGGTAGTGCGCCTCACCCTCATAACCTGGTCCCCAAACGTGATTGAGAAGCCATGTGTGGGTAAGCAACTTCCCCGGACGCGTTGCCATTGCTTCAAGCAGCCGGTATTCAGTGGGGGTCAGATGGAGAGATTCTCCGCTTAACGACACGAGGTGGCGCGACAGATCCAACTCGAGCCCGTCGAAAGATAGAACCGGGGCCGTGGTCTCCGGCACAGAACGGCGCTGAACGGCCCTCATCCTGGCGACGAGCTCGCCTGCAGCGAAGGGTTTCGTGATGTAGTCGTCGGCGCCGGCTTCGAGGGCCCGCACCTTGTCCTCCTGTGCATCTCGTACGGATAAGACCATCACCGGAACCTCGGACCAGGTTCGCAGTCGTTCGATGACCTCCTGGCCCCCCATTCCGGGCAAGCCCAGGTCGAGGAGGACGAGGTCCCAGACGTCCTCTTTCAACATGGTTAACGCCGTCTCGCCGTTCGAGGCTGTTGCCACTGCGTATCCTCTCGCCTGCAACGTGGTGCGAACAGCCCGCAGGATCTGGGAGTCGTCGTCTACGACCAGGACCCGAGCTTCCGACATCAACAACTATCGAGCTTCCGAGGGGAGCTCGAAGGCGACTGCGGTTCCTCCGGCCGGGGCATCATCGATCCAGATCCGTCCACCGTGAGCAATGACGATTGCCTTGGCGATCGCCAGTCCGAGTCCGGTGCCTGCCACTCTTTGTCCTTCGCCTCGGACAAACGCCTCAAAGAACCTCTCTCTATCTTCCTTCTTGATTCTCTCGCCTAGGTTCGCGACACGCACTCTGATTCCTCCATCCCAACCCGATGCTGAAACCGAGATCGGGGAAGCTGGGAAGCTGAACTTCACTGCGTTCTCGATCAAGTTGGTCATGACTTGATCGATCTGCATCACGTCCATCGCTACATCTGGGATGTCCTCCTGGATCTCCACCCGGAGTTCTCGGGCCTCCAGCTGCCCCCGCAGGCGTCGCAACACGCTCTCGATGACCTCGTCGATGGCCGCCTCGACCTTGGCGGGAAGCAGCGCCCCCGATCGGATCCTCGACAGGTCGAGAAGATTGCCGACGAGACGATTGAGCCGCTCTGCTTCTTCCCGAATGGTCTGGAGGTGCTCGGTGACCTGCTCGGTGGTGAACGTTCCGCCCGGGTCCAGGAGGCTTGTGACTGCGGTAGTGATCGAACCGAGTGGTGTTCGAAGATCATGGGTGACAGAAGAGAACAGAGCGGCCCGCAATCTTGTTGCTTCAATTTCGAGCTGAACGTTGCGCGCCTCATCGCTCAGCCGTATCCCCTCAAGGGCCACGGCCATCTGCCGGGCGAAAGCCTCGGCGGCACCGCGTTGCGGAGCCGAGAGCGAAGGTCCGTTCGCAACGATACAGAGCGTGCCGATAGCGCGGCCTTTGGCGACTATGGGCTGGGTCAGTCGTTCGCCTAAGGTCGCTGCACCCTCCACATGAGCAGATATGGGAGCGGGTGTGACGATCGTCTCGATCTGACAGGCGGCGAGGCCGAACATTTCAATCAGTGCGCCGGCGAATCGCTGAAGCCCCTCCTCGAGGGGTTCTCCCGAGAGGAGATGTGTCGACAGACGGGCCATCAGACGCGCTTCTAGCTCACGCAGTTGCATGCGGTCGCGACTCGACAGCGCCAAGGACAAAAGCGTCCCCACAGTGAGCGCAACTACGAGGAAGACCACCAACGCCAAAAGATCCTCGGGCTTGCCGACGACGAAGGTGTAACGGGGCGAGGTGAAGAAGAAATTCAGCGCCAAGAACGACAGAGGAGCCGCCGCCAGCCCCGCTATTTGGCCCCCTACGGCAGTGGCTCCGACCACTGCAAGCACGTAGACCAGCGCGGCCACAGACGTCGAAGTGCCGGGCAGGAGCCGGAGGAGAGTGGCAGCTCCAACGGTTGCGACGACGGCTATTCCTGCCCGCAGAGGGGGTCTCCGATAGGGGGTGAACGCCCAGTCAGCTGACCTCATCTCTCCCCGACCGTAACCCTTCCCGTTACCGAGGCGGTGGGGAATCTTTACGAAATCTTTACGAGTCGCGGTCTTTTCTTGATGGCTCCCTTACGCGACCACTCCGAAGCTTGCTGAGGCGTCAAAATTCGAGGAGCGTCGGAGTGGTTGAGTGGGTCTGTTCGTTTGTAATCGGTGTCTACGTCGGAATCCTGCTCGATCCTTGGTTCCGGGCGTGGGTCACGCAGAACGAGTGGGCGCGCCAGGCTCGGGACTTGGAGGAGCAAGACTCCTCCCAAAGCGTTTCTGGGCAGATCTCCCTGTCTGACCACGAATGGTTGGCGAACCAGCCTGTCGATCCGCCCTCCGAAAGTGCAGACGAACAAGCGTGAGAGCCCCACAAGCTCTGGAGTCAGAGACCCACCAGATCGAGGACGAGGCCAGAACGAAGTTCGCTCCTTCGCCTGCCTTCTTGTTGAAACGACTGGTGCTGGGCAAGCCGATAGCAACCGCGCGTCTAGAGCACGAGCGCCTGGGAAAGCCAACCGCACTCGCGATCTTCTCTTCCGACAACATGTCTTCGGTCGCCTACGCAACCGAAGAAATCTTGCGCGTTCTGATACCTGCTGCCGGTGTGACGGCTTTTGCCCTAGTGCTCCCGATCTCTGCTGTGATCGTTCTGATCGAGGCGATCCTGATCTTCTCCTATCGGCAGACGATCAAGGCCTACCCGACCGCGGGCGGCGCCTACATCGTGACCAAGGAAAACTTCGGACTCCTCCCGGCCCAAGTCGCAGGGGTAGCCCTGCTCACCGACTACGTGCTCACGGTGGCGGTCTCCGTTGCGGCCGGTGTCCAGGCCATCACCTCCGTGGCACCCGGCTTGTTTCCCTTCCGCATCGTGCTGTCGGTGATCTTCATCTGGCTCATCGCGTACGGCAATCTCCTGGGCGTGCGGGAGTCCGGCAGGATCTTTGCCTTCCCGACCTACATCTTCATCGTCAGTCTCTACCTCACCGTCGCGGTCGGCCTCTACGAGGTCCTGACGGGCCACCTTCGTGCATTCTCCTTGCAAGATCAACTCCACCAGCAACCTCATGCCCTGACTTTGGGCGCGGGCGCGGTGGGGATCTTCATAGTCATGCGGGCCTTTGCCTCCGGGGGAGCTGCGGTGACGGGTGTGGAGGCGATCTCCAATGGCGTCCCCGCCTTCAAGAAACCGGAGTGGAAAAACGCCCAAACAACCCTCGTCTACATGGGCCTGGTCTTGGGTGGAAGCTTCCTCGGCGTCTCTTATCTGGCTCACCGACTGCACGTGATCCCCGTCGCCGACGAGAGCAAGTCGGTTCTTGCCCAACTCGGTCAGGCGATTTACGGAACCCATGGGATCGGCGGGACCCTCTATCTGCTCCTGCAAGTCTCTACAACCCTGATTCTTATCCTGGCAGCAAATACATCATTTGCCGACTTTCCTCGTCTCGCCAGCTTCCATGCAGGTGACGCCTTCTTGCCGCGACAGTTCACCAAGCGAGGTCACAAGCTCGTGTTCTCGAACGGCATCCTCGCCCTGGCAGGCGCGGCCACAGTGGTAGTCGTCGTGTTCAAAGCTAGCGTTACCAATCTGATCCCGCTGTATGCGCTGGGTGTCTTCACCTCTTTCACGTTGTCTCAGGCAGGAATGGCTCGTCGTCATCTCCGGTTACGCGAGCCGGGGTGGCGCTCGGGACTTCTCGTGAACGGACTGGGAGCTGTCTCTACGGCGGTCGTCGACGTGATCATCGCTATCGTCAAATTCTCTGAAGGCGCATGGATGGTCATGCTCGCGGTCCCAATCCTCGTAGCAATCCTGGTGCGTGTGAACCGAATATACGAGGCTGAAGATCATGACTTACTCGAGGGCATCGACATGCTGGCTACCTCGGAGACTCGGCCGAACATAGCCATCGTGATCGTGGAAGCGATGGATCAGAGAGCGGTAGATGCGGTGAATTACGCGCTCACGATCCGCCCTGACCACATTAGGGCGGTGAGCATCTCCTCAAATCAGGCAGATGAGGCGGGTCTCAAGCGCCAATGGATCGTTGAGGGACCCCTCGCGCCGCTGGATCAGATCGTCTGCTCAAAAGGTGATCGGCAGCGGTGCCTGCGTGACTACGTGGCGGAAAGTGCTCCGAGAGAAGTAGATGTCACAGTGGTGTTCCCAGCGCCGGCTCGGATCAGCGCGGTCCATCGGATAACGCACGGCAGAAGCTGGTCCGAGAGCGCTAGCGCCCTAAGAGGATTCGAGAATGTCATGGTCGTGGCTGTAAGGAACTCTGGAGCAGCCTCGCGGTCAGGCGCCGACGGCAGGATGAGGACGCTTCTCACCCTGCATCCAAGACACAGGATCGTGATCCTTGTGGGAAGGCTCGACCGCAGCGTCATCAAGGCGATCCGCTATGCCCGAAGCGTGGACGCCCTCGAGGTCACCGCGTTGCACGTGGGCGTCGATCCGGAACATGCTCATCAGCTACTCGAGGACTGGTGGAAGTTTGGCAGAGCGCTGGAAACTCCTTTGGAGATCCACGAGTGCCTCGATCGCAACATCCCGCGGGTGGTGAGCGATTACGTCCGCGCCCTGCGCGCCTCGTCTTCTGACGTGAGCGTCGTTCTTCCTCGCAACGATTACTCCGGAGTCCTTCAGCGGCTATTGCACGACCGGACCAGCCGAGGGATAGCGGAGGCCCTGCGGGAGGAGCCGGGAGTGCATATCGTGCTAGTGCCCTACCAACTCTCCGCGGAAGCCCGCGCCCGCCATCTCGACAGTGAAGGCGCGGAGCCGATCAGCCACTAGTCGGGGTCGGCAGCAGGGCGTCTAGGAGGAAGCTGAAATCCCCAGACGTTGACAACCGGTAAGGCTCCTCCCTGGACACAACTCAGTCATGACAGACCCCCTGGGCCCCAGCCCTGGAGCAACTGGCAAGGATTTCCGGGCTTTCGAGAAAGCGTGAATTTTTAGGTTCGGTTCTTGGGGGGTCTAGGGGTGAGGACAGAAGAAGCTGACCTTTCTCCCAATGGGCTCGGAACGTTCTGCGCAACCCCGTCAGCGACCGTAACGAGTCTGATTCCCGCCTGCGACCAGTGACGAGATTGTTGTGTAACCCGCGAGAGATGATGATTTTGGATTTTCTTGAAAAGACATGAGGTTTTGGACCGCCTTTCATGGGGTCCATGGGTGAGGGACAAGAAAAGGCTGACCTTGAATCTGAGCACGATCCGATCTGCTGAGCGGCTGACGTAAGAAGCCTTTCAGGGCGGAGAGCCTCTTGAAGCAAGGCCTAGCGAAGAGCAACTGGGCTGACCGTGACCTGACGGCGCGTAACTGACGCCAGTCGCTTCAGGCAACCCCATTGACGGCAAGACGCTGGCGCGGATCCGGTCCAGCATCCTTGCGGCCCACTCGGGCACCTGCTTAGCCAGGCGCGCTCGGCTGATGGGATCAAAGGATGAACCGACCGTAGCGCGCAAACGGCCTGCAACGAGATGGTGTGCCGCGAAGCGAATGGAATCAGGGGCGGCCAGAAGCGTCGGCGGGTGACCAGTCTCTACTTCGGATGTCCTTGGGTTCAAGAAAGACCGTCCTGCGGAGGGCCTGACGGCGATGACGACTAGCAGGCTCGGATGGGGCTTGCGGAAGGAGGTGAAGTGCAATCGGCAAGGCAAGTGCCAGGACGGTGGTGGCCGAAGCTCTTCGGTCGAGGCCGTCAGGGAGACGTGTGCCCAAACCCGGAAATCGGATCTGGGAGGTCGCCGCTGACTTCTGAGCCGGTGGCGTCACGCGCACTCGAGCAAGAGGGTTTGGACGCAGCGCGCCTCAACGGGCGCGAGCGCGCCATCCTGATTGCCATATACGAGCACAAGGTGCTCTTGACTGCACACCTGAAGGCGATGTTCTTCGGGTCGCTTCGTCGCGCCCAGGATCGGCTACGGCACCTCGACAACCTTGGGCTGATCGAGACCTGGTATCCGGCGCAGCCTCGTGGTGCCGGCAAGGCGCCAGGCCATCACACCTTGACCGAGGTTGGAGCTGACGTTGTGGCGTCACTCCTCGGCGTGGCGCGCTCAGACCTGCGATGGATCGAGCGAGATCCGGAGGATCGTGCCAACGACGCCTACCTCGCGCATCGGATCGGGGTCAACTCGTTCCTCTGCGCCCTGATCGAAGTGGGTCGAGCAATCGACGGTCACGGTCTCTACAAGTGGGTGCCTGAGCGCACCGTCAAGACTCCGACCGGTTGGATTCGACCGGACAGCTATGGCGTCTTCATGCATCCCGAGGGCGCGTGCGACTTCTATTTCGAGTACGACAGAGGCACCGAAACAACCCGCCAACTAGCGAACAAGCTCGCGGGCTACATCGGCGTGACCAAGGCTTGGACCGGGATGGGGACGGAGGGCTTCCCCAACATCCTGATCCTGGTGCCGAACCATCGCCGGGAGAAGACGGTGGATGCTGCATTCACCGACGCGCTCGCGCGGTTTAAGAACTCTGGCAGGTTCAGGGGATTGTC
>JAXDJO010000038.1:0-42216 GCA_034667525.1 Actinomycetota bacterium | reverse complement strand
GCTAGGCGACGCCGGATCCGGAGATCGCAGGCTCATCTCCGGCCGACGGCCATCACTTAAGGGATGGCAACCGTGCTTTACGCAGCGGCAGTTAATAGTTTTCCGAGATGATTTACGAGGCACACTCGGAGTCCTCGGCTCGCTTCTCCTATCCCGGTTCGATCAGGGTCGATACCAGTTCAGCCCCGTGACCTGAACAGCGTTGTCAATGTCCTCAACGAAGTCTAACGAGACCTCGGGACGGAAATCCCGCCACTGCGGACTCCAAGAGTTATTTCTCCTTGCGAGCCACGGCCCTTTGAAGCTGGGCCTTGTTCATGCTCGACCGGCCCTGGATGCCGTGGCGCTTGGCCGCTTGGTACAACTGCTCCTTGGTGCGGCCCTTAGCCTTCGCGGTGCCCGATCGCTGACCCCCTCGTTTGGAAGATGAGATATCCCTGGTGGAGGAGCGGCTTGCAGTTTTAGATTCGCCGGATCGGGCCCTGGCCTTGTTGACGGTTGCTGCTGCGACTCGCTTTGCGGTCTTGGCCGGCCGCCCCTGTTCCTGAGCACTCTCTTTGATGTGTTCGTACTGACGCTCGCGTTTCTTGCTCCACGCGCGTGGCATCCCTGGCCTCCCTTCGGTGTTGTTGTGTTCCCCTATCCCTACCCCAGGGATGGCCCGTCTATCGGCGGCGGCCGAGCTCTTGCCGCATATGGCGCTCGGCGTCGCGCTGCGCGGTGGCCTGCCGTTTGTCGTGCGTCTTCTTGCCGCGAGCGATCGCTATCTCGGCTTTCGCGAGACCATGTTTGAAGTACAAGCGCACGGGGACCAGGGTGCGGCCATCCTGTGCGACCTTGGCCGCCAATCGCTCCACCTCTTCTTTATGAAGCAAAAGTTTCCTCGGGCGCAGCGGATCGTGGTTGGCCCGGTTCCCGTGCGAATAAGGGCTGATGTGACACTGCAACAGCCATGCCTCACCATCCCGGACCACCGCATACGAATCGGTGAGACTTACCTTTCCATTGCGGCACGACTTGACCTCGGTGCCGGCGAGCATCAAGCCGGCCTCGACCGTCTCCTCGATCAGATAGTCGTAGCGCGCTCGCCGATTCTGCGCGATCAGCTTGGTCCCCCCACCTTCCTTCTCCATGGGGATGTGACTACTTCTGGCTGGAAGCGATGATGCCCTTGAGGATCTGTATCGCCCGCGGTTGTTGGTCCGCAACCGCCTTGACCACGACATCGGGTTTGATGCCCCTCCCGTTGATGTCGCGCCCGCTGGGCGTGTAGTAGTGCTCGGTGGTTAGCTTCATCGCGCTGTCCCCGGAAAGCGGAAAGATCTGTTGCACCGAGCCTTTCCCATACGTGGTGGTGCCGACGAGTATCGCTCGTTTGTCGTCTTGCAGCGCACCCGAGACGATCTCCGAAGCACTGGCGGTTCCTCCGTTCACCAGAACGACAAGGGGAAGCTTGGCGATCGCGTTTTCCTTGGCTACGTAGACCTGGTCGGCCCCCCCAGGAGACTTCGTCGTCACGATCTTGCCGCTGTTGATGAAGACGCTGGCAACGTTGACCCCTTCATCGAGGAGCCCCCCGCCGTTATCGCGAAGGTCCAGGATCAACCCCTTAGCACCGCCTGCCACCAAGTGGTCCACCTTCTGACGCAGTTGCTCTCCGGCCCCCTGGGAGAAAGAGAAGAGGTGGATATAGCCGATCTTGCCCGGCAGCGTTTTGGATACGAGACTCGGAAGCCGCAGTGTCTGGCGCTTCAGACGAAACGAGAGCTTGCTCCCGTGCCTTTCGATGGCGAGGGAGACCGGGGAGCCTTCCGGGCCCTTGATCGTCGCGACGGCTTGGTCGGTGCTCATCCGGGTCACCGGTCTCCCGTCGATCTTGCGAATGAGATCGCCGGGTTTGATCCCGGCGGATAGCGCCGGGCTCGAGGGGAGCACGGAGACCACCGCTAGAGCACCGTTCTGCTGCTTTAACCACACGCCGATGCCGGAGAACTTTCCTGTGGTGAGTTCCTGAAAGGATCGGTAGCTCTTTGGACCGAAGAAGAACGCGTACTTATCGCCCTCCTTGTTCAGAACCTTGATCATCCCTTTGATCGCGCCGCGCGCCAACGCAACCTGGTCGGGGGGTTTGACTGCAGAGGAGACGATCTCGCCGTAAGCGCTGCGGAGCTGATCGAATCCAATGCTCGATCCGCTGACGCCGGGGACGGCGGCGCGCCGCTGCGCCACTTCGTACCCGCCCAGAAATACAAGTACGAGGAGCAAGACTGCTCCCAGCACGGCGATCCACGGCTTTAGCAGACGCTCCATGGGTCAAGCGTAGTGGTTCGGTCCGCCCTATTGCAGGTAAGGCATCGGATCCACAGGCTGCCCCGATATGCGGACTTCGAAGTGCAAATGGGGGCCGGTGCAATACCCGGTGCAGCCAACATTGGCGATCGGAGCGCCTCTGCCTACGGACTGACCGGCAGACACGCCAAAGGCAGATAGATGGCCATATAGCGTCGCCATCCCCCCGCCGTGATCGATCACTACGACGTTGCCGTATCCCGACATCGTCCCTGCGAACTCCACGGTGCCGGCATCGGCTGCGCTTACGGTCGCGCCGTAGGGGGCTCCGATGTCGATGCCCGTATGGAATTCCCGCAACCCGGTGATCGGGGAGATCCGCCACCCAAAGGGGGAGGTTACCGGCCCCACTGCGGGCCAGAGCAGTTGCCCGCTCCCGGCGACGGCGGTACCCGACCGAGCCATCGAGGCCGCTTGCAGAAGGCTCGCGATCTGAGCCGATTCGCGAACATTTTCCGCAATCGCTTGCTTCAACTCTTTTTTCCTGCTGTCGATGCGCGCTACAGCCGAACGCTTCTGAGAGATCAGGGTCTTCAACGAAGCCAGTGCGCTGCGCTTGTTGCTTCGTTGCTGAGCCAGCGTTCGGCGCTCGCTCTGCAGTTTGCTCCTGGCGGCAAGGATGCTCTTCTGTTGGTTCTCGACCTCTGTGCGGTGGCTTTGTGTCTTGTCGCCCAATTTCTGGATCTGGCCGATGAGGTTCGTGTCGGCAGACAGAGCCGACTGGTAATAGGTATAGCGATCCATGAGTTGGCCGAAGCTCTGAGAGGACAGAAGCGCGTCAAGTCCGCCGGTGGGTCCCTCCTTGTAGCTGGCCACCGCTCGAGCGGCAAAGACCTGAGTGCGTGCCTCGAGCTTGCGCAAAGTCGCCTGAAGCTGAGCCGTCAGTTTCGCCAGGCGACGATCCGAAACTCGGAGCTGATCGTGTGTGATAGCGATGCGCGAGTTGAGCCCGGCGATGTCGGAAGAGAGGTTCTGCACTTGTGTTTCGGCGGCGGCACGGCTCGCATCGAGAGTTCCTATCCTCGCCAGGACGCCAGTCTTGTCGTGATTGGCCTGGCGGATCTCCCTCTGGAGACGGCTCTGCTGGCTCGCCACCCCCTGCTGTCGGTGGTGGAGCTTGGAAATGCTGTTTGCCCACGCAGGAAGGCTTGCACCAAATCCCAGGACGAGTAAGAGGCCGAGGGCGCAGGTCCGCCTTCGCCACCCGCGAAATATCACATTCTTCATAGTAGTTAACACATCGAACAGTGAGCCGCCCCTCTTGAGCCCCCATCCCCGATCGAGCATCCGCGCCGCCCCACGGCGGCACACAGGAAGCCAACAAAGATCCGGGAGACCGCCTCTGGGCTATGGCCCCAGGGAAGGAGAGAGCTAGACCTCCAGGAACCGCCTCAGCGCCATGCTGGAGCCGACCAGGCCAACCCCGACTCCGACCGACACCAGGATCAGCAGGACCCCGAGGATGTCGCCCCGGGAAAAGCTGAAGACCGGGCCCAGGAAAGGAAGGGCCTTACCCATCCGGGTGAACAGCAGCGAGTTGGCCGAGAGAACAATGCCTCCGGAGATCAACGCCCCCACGAGCGCGGCGAACAAGCCCTCGAGCATGAAGGGGATCCGAATGAACCAGTTGGTTGCTCCCACCAGCTTCATGATCCCGATCTCGTCTCGCCTGGCGTAGATGGCGAGCCGGATCGTGTTCGCGATCAGAGCCGCGGCTGCTACCAGCAGGATGATCGACATGACGAGCGTCACTGTGCGCAGCAGAGAGTTCACTTGCAGGAGCCGCTTGATGATCTCCCCGCCGTAACGAACATCGTCGACTCCGGGAGCACCACGGAGATTCGCAGCCACCCCGGCGGCGTATTTCGCATCGGTCAATTTCACACGCAAAGATGCGGGCAGGGAATCCGGAGGCAAGCTTTGCCAGAATTCCGGCTGCGTCCTGAACTGCTGCTTGAACTCGTTGAACGCCTGTTGCTTCGAGACGTAATCGACGTGGGCGACCTCGTGCAACTGCGTAACCTGAGACTCGAGTGATTGCAACTCGCCATGGGTGATGTCGTCGCGGAGATACACGGCCACTTCCACCTTGGCCTGCCAGTTGAGCGTCATGTTCTTAACGATCATGCCGAGGATCTGGACACCGCCGAGCAACAGCAGGGAGATGGCGACTGTGGAAACGGCAGCCACGGTCATCAGGAGGTTCCGACGCACGTTCTGGGCTGTCTCGGAGAAGAAGTAGCGGAACCTCACGGCGATTCCCGGCGCGGCACTATCAGGTGCCCACCCCGTAAATGCCGCGCGACTGGTCGCGAACGACCTGTCCGTCCTCGAGCTCGATCACCCGCCGCCGCATCGAATCCACGATGGTGTGATCGTGCGTGGCCATCACCACGGTGGTGCCCGTACGGTTGATCCGATCGAGCAGGCGCATGATGCCTACGGACGTTGCGGGATCGAGGTTCCCTGTCGGCTCATCGGCAATGAGGATGAGGGGCCGGTTGACGAATGCCCGGGCGATCGAAACTCGTTGTTGTTCGCCGCCCGATAGCTCGTCCGGGAAACGATCGAGCTTCTCTCCGAGCCCAACAAGCTCGAGGATCTGAGGGACCTGGCGATGCACCACGTCGCGAGGGCGACCGATGACCTCGAGCGCGAACGCTACGTTTTGAAAAACGGTCTTGTTCGGAAGCAACTTGAAGTCCTGGAAGACACAGCCAACATTCCGCCGCAGATATGGGACGCGCCACCCGGGCAGGCTGGCGAGGTTCTTTCCCGCGACATAGACCTTGCCCGCGGTGGGCTCCTCTTCCTTGGTGAGCAACTTCAGGAATGTGGATTTGCCGGACCCCGACGGACCCACGATGAAGACGAACTCGCCCTTCTCGATCTCGATCGTCAGGTCGTACAGGGCGCGAACTCCCCCCTTGTACTCCTTGACGACATCCGTGGTCCTGATCATGCCTACAGGGTAGCCACCCTGGCGAGCACCGTCATGTCCTTATCCAGGATCGGTCAGTGGATTCAGGCCCGGTGGGCGGCGGCAGCCTTACGGCGAAGCTCGGCATTGATGAAGCGGTCCAGATCCCCGTCGAGGACTGACTGGACGTTGCCCACTTCGACCGAAGTGCGGTGGTCTTTCACCATCTGATAGGGGTGCAGCACGTAGGACCTGATCTGGGATCCGAACCCGATCTCCATCTTGTCCCCGCTCAAGGCTCGCAACTCCGCCTCCCGCTCCTGTAGGGCCCGGGCAACCAGGCGCGACTTCAAGATGCGCATAGCCACCGCCCGGTTCTGCATCTGCGAACGCTCGTTCTGGCAGGAGACGACGATGCCCGTGGGCAGGTGCGTGATGCGCACCGCGGAGTCGGTCACGTTCACGTGCTGGCCGCCGGCCCCCGACGACCGATAGGTGTCTATCCGCAGGTCATCGGGCGAGATCTCCACCTCGACCTCCTCCTCCAGTTCGGGAGTCACGTCCACCGAGGCGAACGAGGTGTGGCGCCTCCTCGCAGCGTCGAACGGAGACATCCTCACCAGCCGATGGACGCCGCGCTCGGCCGCGAGGAGTCCATAGGCGTGACGCCCCCCGATGATCACCGTTGCACTCTTCAGGCCCGCTTCCTCTCCGGGCGTGGCCTCGATCACTTCGGCTTTGAAAGACCGGCGTTCCGCCCAGCGCAGATACATACGGAGGACCATCTCGGTCCAGTCCTGCGCGTCGGTCCCGCCCTCACCGGCATGAACCTCGAGGATCGCCGAGGACTCATCGAATTCGCCACCGAGGAGAGCCAGTACTTCGAGGGCAGCGATATCAGATTCAAGCGAACGCAGCTCGTTCTCGGCTTCGCCCGCTTCGGCCTCGTCCTGTTCCGACGAGGCAAGCTCCCACAAGATGCGCGTGTCCGAGGCGCGCTCCGAGACGCGGTCGAATACCGTGACGTCTTCCGATAGCCGCGACAACTCGGTCATCACCTTCTGGGCGGCTGCTGGTTCTTCCCAGAAGTCGTTGGCGCCGGAGGCGGCCTTCAGCTCTTCTAGGCGGGCCCGCTTGCGGTCGAGGTCAAAGATAGTCCTTGATCTGAGCGATCTTGCCGTCGATCGTTGCGATGCGATCTGTCAGGTCATCCATAACGACATAGGGTAGCAACCAGCCGGGAGGGGGCGTGGATCGATCACGGCCGTGGCTCCTCGGGCAGGACCACGCGCTCCCCCGGCCCGATGAAGACCCGCGACACCAGAAGCGTCGTCGTCATCGACGCCAGCGAGACGGCCCCGAGAAGCATGAACAGCACGATCAACTGGATCTGCGCCGCACGGAAGGGTGAGCCGCCTCCGAGGATCGTTCCTACGAACGCGCCCGGCAGGACGATGAGACCGACGTTCTTGGTGGCGTCGATGGTGGGGATCAAAGCGATGGACGTCGCTCGCCGTGTATAGGTCGTCAATGCTTGCTTGGCGCGCAAGCCCAGGGCGAGCCGGGCTTCGAGCTCGAGGCTCTTGTCCATCAGCTCCTCTTTGAATCGGACGCCGCTCACAGATGTCGCGGTCATGCAGTTCCCGATCAGCATTCCGGCGATGGGGATCACGTACTGCGGGGTCAGTGGGAAGACCCGGCCCCCGAACAACACGAGCAGCGCGGTTCCCGCAGCGGTGGATATTGCTGTCAGCGCAAGCACTGGGCCACCGGGGATCCCCTTCAAACGGTGTCCCGCGGTCCACGACGCCGCGCCGAGCATGACGAAGAGGGCCGCTGCCGACAGCCCCAGCGAGGAGAAGATCAAGTGGATGACCGCCGCCACCGCCACGAGTTGAACGAGGGCTCTGATGGTCGCTATGAGGAGGTCGTTCTCCAGCCGCAGACGTTGCCCACGGGACACGATGATGGCGACACCTACCAACAGCAGCGCGATTGCTACGTGGATCGCAGCATGGATCAAGACAACTCCTCTCCGGGCCACGCGGCCTCGATCTGATCGACATCGCCCTCGGCGACGACGGTTCCATCCATCAACAAGATCCCGCTGCGAGCGACACGCCTGGCCTGACCAAGGTCATGAGTGACCAGAACGATCGTCAGCTCTCGTTCCAGCAACGAGCCGAGCAACGACTCGATCCGAGCGGTTGCATCACGATCGAGAGCCGAGGTCGGTTCGTCCATCAAGATCACTTCCGGATCCCGGACGAGGGCGCGAGCGATGCAGACCCTTTGTGCCTGCCCCACGGATAGAGCCGAGGACTCGCGATCTAGGAACGCCGCAGGAAGCCCTGCCGCCTCGAGGGCCGCGGACAGCTTCTCTTCCTTCTGATCGGGCAGTCCGTAGAGAAGATTGGCGCGCACGCCGCCTTCAAAGATGACAGGTGTTTGGAAGATCATTCCCACGCGTCTGCGCAGGGCCGTCGGCTCCAGGGACCGGATGTCGATGCCCTCCAGAGTCACGCTCCCGGTATCGGGTTCTTCGAGCCGGTTCAAACACCGCAGGAGACTGCTCTTTCCCGCACCAGACGGGCCCACCACTGCGGTGACGACTCCCTTTCGGAAACTCGTGGTGATGTTGCGGAGAACGGGACGGCTGCCACGTGTGAGGCCCAGCGCTTCGACGCGGAGCGGAAAGTCGATGACGTCGTCCGGCACGCGGCAAGGGTACCCACGCCTGCCACCCCCCAGTGCTCGAGCGGCTTGCCGCTCGGGGCTCTCTAGAGGCTCGCCGCCCCCGGGCGTCCATGGCACTGCTTGTATTTCTTGCCGCTGCCACAGGGGCAGGGAGCATTGCGGGGGATCTTGTCCGACACTGCCTGCTCGACCACCCAAGTCTCGGGTTCCTCTTCGTCGATGTCGCCCGGGACGGTGTTGACGGCGGTCATCGGGATCTGGCGACGCTCCTCACGCAGGCGCGTGGGCACCGAGCGCCGGCGCTCTTCCTCGTTGACGGTTTCTATGTGGAAGACATACCGAGCGAAGTCTTCCTTGATCGTTTCTTGCATCTGCAGAAACATGTCGTAGCCCTCGCGTTGGTACTCGACCAGCGGATCGCGTTGCCCGACAGCACGGAGCCCGATGCCCTCTTGCAGATAGTCCATCTCGTAGAGGTGCTCTCGCCACCGGTTATCGATCACGGAAAGCAGTACGACGCGCTCGATCTCGCGCATCTGTTCCGCCCCGAGCGCCTCTTCGCGGCCCGCGTACACGGCAAGCCCGTCAGCAAGAAAGGCTTCCAGCATCTCTTCGTAGGTGGTGGTCTTGGGATCGAAGTCAGAAGGTTTGATCGTCACGGGATAGATCTCACGCATCCGAGCGAACATCTGGTCCCAATCCCACTCCTCGGGCGCGAGATCCCGATTCGCTTCTTCGTTAAAAGCTGATTCCAAGACGTCGGTGACGAGTTCGATCGCCTGATCGTGGAAGTCATCACCGTGGAGGATCTTGCGACGCTCCCCGTAGATGATCTGACGCTGCTTATCCATCACCTCGTCGTACTTGAGGACGTTCTTGCGGATCTCGAAGTTCATTGCTTCGACCTGCGTCTGGGCGCGCTCGATCGCTCGAGACACGAGCTTCGCTTCGATGGGAACGTCATCTGGAATCTTGAGGCGATCCATCATCCCAGCGATGCGATCCGAGGCGAACAGACGCATCAGGTCATCCTCGAGGGAGAGATAGAAGCGGCTATCACCCGGGTCTCCCTGGCGGCCGGAGCGGCCCCGGAGCTGGTTGTCGATCCGCCGGGAGTCATGGCGTTCGGTTCCGAGCACGTAGAGCCCACCCCTTGCAACCACTTCTTCGTGCTCGTCGGCACACTGCTTCTTGAACTTCTCGTACAGGGGCTCGAACTCCGCCTCATACTCCTTGGTGTCCTCGTCGCTGAGGAGGCCCAGCAGATAGGCGTCGTTGTCCCAGCCGCGCGCCACCATCTCGGAGCGGGCCATCCCTTCGGGGTTACCCCCGAGGATGATGTCCACACCGCGGCCCGCCATGTTCGTTGCGACGGTGATGGCGCCGAGGCGGCCCGCCTGAGCGACGATGTTTGCCTCTTTCTCGTGGTGCTTGGCGTTCAAGATCGTGTGCGGCACCCCCCGCTTGCGAAGGATGGTGGAGAGGTGCTCGGACTTCTCGATCGACACCGTTCCGATCAGGACCGGCTGGCCCTTCTCGTACCGTTCCGACAGGTCGTCGGCCACCGCGCCCCACTTGGCGTCGAGCGTTTTGTAGATCAAGTCCTGCTTGTCGTCGCGGATCATCTCCCGGTTGGTCGGTATGGGGATGACCTCGAGCTTGTAGATGTGACCGAACTCGGCGGCCTCCGTAGCCGCCGTACCGGTCATCCCCGCGAGCTTGTCGTACATCCGGAAGTAGTTCTGCAGCGTGATCGTCGCCAGGGTCTGGTTCTCCTCACGTATGCGCACGTTCTCCTTTGCCTCGATCGCTTGGTGCAGGCCTTCGGAGTAACGTCGGCCGGGAAGCACGCGGCCCGTGAACTCGTCGACGATGAGGACCTCGCCGTCCTTGACCATGTATTCGTCGTCGCGCTTATAGAGCTCTTTGGCTTTGAGCGCGGCCTGGAGGTGATGGATCAGATCGACGTTGACGTGGTCGTAGAGGTTGTCGACGCCGACGATCTCCTCGACCTTGGAAACACCTTCTTCCGAGATGGCGACTGTTTGCTTCTTCTCGTCCACCTCGTAATGAGTGTCGGGCTGTAAGCGAGGCACGATGCGGGCGAACTGCTGGTACCAGCGCGTTGATTCCTGCACGGCTCCCGAGATGATCAAGGGGGTACGAGCCTCATCGATCAGAATCGAGTCGACCTCGTCCACTATGCAGAAGTAGTGGCCTCGCTGCACTGCCTCATCGGCTTGAGTGACCATGTTGTCGCGGAGGTAGTCGAAACCGAATTCATTGTTGGTCCCGAACGTAACGTCGGCCGCGTATGCCGGCGTGCGCTGCGAGGGCTCCATCTCTCCTTGGATCAAACCCACCGTGAGGCCGAGGAACCGATAGATCTGGCCCATCCATTCCGAGTCACGCTTGGCCAGATAGTCGTTGACCGTGACGATGTGGACACCCTCGCCCCACAGAGCATTGAGGTAGGCGGCAAGCGTGGCGGTCAGGGTCTTGCCCTCACCCGTCTTCATCTCGGCGATCCAGCCCTTGTGCAACGCGGCCCCGCCCATCACCTGAACATCGAAGTGGCGTTGCCCGATCGTGCGAACAGCGCCCTCGCGGACGACGGCAAAAGCCTCCGGCAAGAGATCGTCCAGATCCTCACCGTTTTCGAGGCGCTGCCGGAACTCGCCCGTCTTGCCCCGCAACTGATCGTCGCTGAGGGCCGCCATCACCTCGCTCTGGTCGTTGACCGGAGGCACCAAAGCGCCCAAGGACTTGAGCTTCTTGCCCTCGCCCGCAGACAGAACCTTCTTGAAGATGCTCATGGCCATCCATTATCCGTTGCGCGCCCCGAAACCAAAGAGGCCCGGCCCACAGTCCTTTCGGCACCTCTCTGGCGCGATCGGGCACGTGGTGTCGGGACGGGGGTGTCGGGACGGGGGTGTCGGGGCCGGGCGGCCGGTGGGGTGACCAGGCGGCCTGTGTCGGGACAAGGCGTCGGGACCAGGCGAATGCTGTGACCGGGTGTCGGGACCGGAGGTGTCGGGGCGGGGCGGGTGTCGGGACAGGCCGCCTGTGTGGCGCGACTCTCCCGACGCGGGGTGTGGGGACGGGGGTTGTCGGGACGGGGTTGTTTGTCGGGGACGGGGCGGGTGTTGTGAGCGGGGGGCTGTGGAACCAGGGACGGGAACCGGTCGAAAGAGCAACGTTTCACGGCCCCCTGCCAAAGGACCCGTCCCTTCCGGCTTGGGCTCATGATGACCACCACCACCCTGCGGATCTCGCGGGCGATCCGGGTCAGCGTCAAGTAGCGGCACCCTTTCGGGTTGGGTTAAGGCGCTCCGAGGCAGCGCCAACAAGCGAACGCGGCGACCGCGCCTAAGTGATGTAGAGCAGCTTTTCCCGAACCGCGTAGACGACAGCCTCCATCCTCGAGTGGAGATGAAGCTTCTCGAGGATGTTGCGGATGTGATTCTTGACGGTATTTTCGGAGATAAACAGCTCCTGGCCGATATCCCGGTTGTTGAGTCCTTTCGCCACCAGCTTCAGAACTTCGAGCTCGCGGTCCGTGAGACGAGGACCGGGCAGCTGCGTGCGTTCGTCCTGACGCTTCACCATCGAAGCGAACTCGTTGAGCAGCTTGGATGCCATCGACGGTGAGATGAGCGATTGCCCCTGATACACGGCACGCACCGCGTTGGAGACCTCATCGATCGAGATCTCTTTCAACAGGTAACCGGCAGCGCCCGCTTTGATGGCCTCGTAGAGATCTCCCTCCTCATCAGAGATCGTCAGCATCAGGATCTGGGTGGAGGGCAGGACCTCCTTGATCATCCTGGTCGCTTCGATCCCCGACCGCTTCGGCATCCTTACGTCCATCAGGACAACATCGGGAGTGGTCGACTCTGCGCGATCGACCGCTTCATCTCCGTCGGTGGCTTCGCCGACGACCTCTATGTCCAACTCGCTCTCGAGCACCATCTGAAGGCCGCGCCTGAAAAGGGCGTGGTCATCCACGATCAGGACCCGGATGGGCTCCTGGCTCGATGGAACCGGGATCGCACCCATTCTCTGCTTGGCCCCCCTATGGAAGATTTGTCTTCGGCTTGGCTGAGTCTAGCCCCCAGACCCCCCAAAAGAACTAAGCAACAATGCCTATGCCGGCCGAGGGGCCCGACCGGGACCGAAAGCCGACCGGGAGGCCGGTGGCGGTCCGACCGAAAGCAAAGCAGGCACCTAGGCGCGGCAGGCGACCACAACCTCGATCTCCCGGGCACCCGCATTCCTAAGGGCGCGGACACACGCCGCCGCGGTGGCGCCGGTGGTTATCAGGTCATCGACCAGTACCACCCCGGGTGGGGAAGCCTCGGCGCAGAAGGCGTCACGCACGTTGAGGGCCCGGTCGGGGGCCGAGAGTGAGGCCTGATCCCGGGTGCCCAGTCGCCGCCGGATGAGACGGTGCGCGTGGAGTCCCGCCTCACACGCCAGTCCCCGAGCCAGGACCTCGGCGTGATCGAACCCCCGTCTCCTGACATCGGACCGGTGAGCGGGCACCCATGTGACCACCGATCCTGTCAGTCCGGCGCGGTGGCTCGACGAGATCATCCCTTCGATGAGAGGCCCTGCCGCGCCGCGGAGACCGCGGACCTTTAGCGTCAGGATCAGGGACCGAGCCGGGCCCTCGTACGCCCAGGCTGCGGCGACGGCGGTGACCCCCTTCGGCAAAGGGCCCTGGGGACTGCGACGCAGCGAGCTGCGACAAAAGGGGCATAAGGACGCACCCGGGCCTCCGCAGGCCAGGCACCGCTCTCCCAGCAGCTCTCCCAGCCAGGCAGTCCGCATCCCCCGACGCTAACGAGGGGGTATGACGTGGAATCCCGGCTAGGTTCCTTCCTCCCACCCCTCCAGGTAGGCCTTCTGCTCCCCCGACAGCTCGTCGATGCGGATGCCCATGGTCTCGAGCTTGAGGCGGGCGACGTTGCGGTCGATGTCCCTCGGCACGTCGTAGACCTTGTTCTCCAAGGATCGGGCGTTCTGGGCCAGCCACTCGCAACTGAAAGACTGGTTGGCGAACGACATGTCCATCACGGCGGCTGGATGGCCCTCGGCCGCCGCGAGGTTCACCAAGCGTCCCTCGGCCAGCACGTAGAGCTTTCGATCCCCTTCAAGAGAGAACTCCTCGACGTGGTTGCGGACTCGCTTATGCGAAGAGGCCATGGAGAGCAACGCAGCGAGATCGATCTCGATATCGAAGTGTCCCGCGTTGGCCAAGATCGCGCCGTCCTTCATCAATTCGAAGTGCTCGGCGGTCAGTACGTGCTTGTCGCCGGTGACGGTGATGAATATGTCTCCGTAGCGGGCCGCTTCGAGACCGGGTAGAACGCGGAAGCCCTCCATTGCCGCTTCCAACGCGTATAGGGGCTCGACCTCTGTCACCACGACACTCGCACCCATGCCCCGCGCGCGTGACGCCACCCCCCGTCCGCACATCCCGTAACCGCAGACGACGATCGTCTTTCCAGCCAGAAGGACATTTGTCGCTCGGATGACACCGTCCAGCGCGGATTGTCCCGTGCCGTAGCGATTGTCGAAGAGATGCTTGGTCTGGGCATTGTTGATGCTCACAACCGGGTAACCCAGCACGCCGGCTGCTTCCATGGCACGCAGCCGGATCACCCCCGTCGTCGTTTCTTCGGTGCCTCCGATGATCTCGTGTAACTGGTCCTGACGTTGGCGGTGAAGCATGGTGACGAGGTCCCCACCGTCATCCATCGTGATCATCGGTTTGCGATCGAGCACGGCCTTGATGTGGCCGTAGTACCCGGCTTCGTCCACCCCCCTGATGGCGTAAACGGGGATGTCATAGGAATCAACCAACCCCGCCGCCGTGTCGTCCTGGGTCGACAAAGGGTTCGACGCGCACAGCGCCACTTGGGCTCCGCCGGCAGCGAGTGTTCGCATCAGGTTCGCCGTCTCGGTCGTAACGTGCAGGCACGCGGCGATCGAGATACCGTCGAGCGGCCGCTCTTTCTCGAATCGCTCCCGGATGCGAGCCAACACCGGCATCTGGCGATCCGCCCATTCGATCTTCAGGCGACCTTCCTCGGCCAGCGACGGATCGAGGATGTCTGAGTCAACCGGCATGTGTCTTCTCCTTATCCTTCAGCGAGCTTCTGCTTAAGCCTCTCCAGCACCTCAACCGGCCCTGGATCGATGCCTCGAGCGAGCGCGAGGTAGATCGCTGCCAGTTGCGTCACCAATAGCAGCGACAACAATCTGGCGAGGACAGATCGACCCTCGCTCATCACTTCGTACGCTTCGGCCCCCGGAGCACCGATGAGCTCCTTGGTGATGTCGAACCTCCGGCTGATCGCGGCGCTTTCGTCATGGTCGCGCAGCATCACCAGGGCAAAATCCCTGGTCGTCTCCGCTTGCCACGACTCGATCTCGTTGTGATTGAGCTCCGGCAACTCGTTCCAGAAGGCTGGAGTCTTCGCGTATTCATTCAGGTCACACTTGAATCGGTACGCGGCGGTCGCTCCCAATCCATGGCCGCCATAAACGAGCGGGATCTTGCCCACCAGCCGGCCGGCCAGGGATTTGGCGGGATTGTCGTGCGCCGCGCTCTTGCGCTGGCAACGCAACGCGATCCCATCGAGCACGTCGATCGCCTCTTCCACATCCTCCTCGAGAGGTGGGACCAGCTCCATGCGATCGAGGACCGCCAGGAGAGGAAGCGTTAGGAAACCGAGGGCAGATCGCGGCTGCAGCCCTGGGGGAATCGCGACGTGGCTGAGATCGTGATCTTCTGCCATCTCCGCGAGAGCCCCACCGGTTGCGACCGTGACGAGACGAGCCCCGCGCTCGAGCGCGTCGGCGGCCGCAGAGAGTGTCTCTTCGGTGTTGCCGGAATAGGAAACAGCAAAGACGAGACTGGTGCGGCCGACCCAGCTCGGGAGGGGGCCGTAGCCCTTCTCCACCCGGAAGGGGATCGGCAATCTGGGCTCCACCACGGAACGGACCACATCCCCGGAGACGCCCGAGCCCCCCATCCCCAGGACAACGACCGATTCAACCCCGCCGGCCTCTGGAAGCGCTAGCGCAGAACCGCCCAGCTGCCATCCTCGTCTGCACTGGTCGGCGAATCCCTCCACTGTCTCCAGGACCGACAGGGAGTCCAGTCGTTCGATAGCGCCGAAATCATCGAGCACGTCGGTCAAGAGGGTTTCTCGGCTTCGTCGATCAACATGACTGGGATGTCGTCGCGGACCGGATAGCGGTAGCCGCACTTCCCGCGACAAACGATGACGTTGTCGTCGCGCAGGTACTCCACGTCACCGTGACAATTTGGACAGGCGAGTATCTCGAGCAGCCGGTCATCGATCGCCATCGGCGCCTCCTGTGATAAGTGTTGACACTTCCGCAACTTTCTCCTGCAAGAGCTGCGCAGTGCGCGCCTCGAGATTAAGGCGCAGCAACGGTTCGGTGTTGGACGGCCTGCAGTTGAACCACCAATCTTCGTACGCGACCGTCAGTCCATCGACTCGATCCTGCCGCCCGTCCGAGTAGCGCTGGCCAAGGAGGTCCATGGCGGCAGCCTGATCGGGCACCTCGAAATTGATCTCGCCAGAGGCTTCGTAGCGTCGGAAGGGCGCGAGCAGCTTGGAAAGAGCCTGACCGGTCTCGGACATAGCTTCGAGAACCAGCAGTGCTGCGATCATGCCCGAATCGGCCCGGAAGTTATCCCGGAAGTAATAGTGGCCAGAGTGCTCCCCGCCGAAGATGGCACCGGTCTCGGCCATCAGCTTCTTTATGAATGAGTGACCGACGCGACTACGGATGGGAGTTCCTCCGTTCTCGGCGATCACCTCTGGCACCGTCCACGAGCAGATCAGGTTATAGATAACCGATTCACCGGGGTGCTTCTGCAGCAGTCGCTCGGCCACCAGAGCGGTCGTCAGTGACCCCGAGACCAGGGCGGCCGCCTCGTCGACCAGGAAGATCCGATCGGCATCGCCGTCGAAGGCGATCCCGAGGTCACAGCCCTGCTCCGTCACCACCCGCTGCAGGTCCTTGAGGTTCTCGGACTCGATGGGATTTGCGAGATGATTCGGGAAGGTGCCATCGAGCTCGAAGAACAAGGGCACCACCTCGAGGGGCAGCGGCTCGAACACGATCGGTACCGTCCTACCCGCCATCCCGTTGCCGGCGTCGATCGCCACTTTGAGAGGAGCCAGCGACTTCGTCTCGATCAATCCCCGGCAATGGGTCGCATACCTCTCCAGGATCTCGACGGTCTCGGCCGGCGCAAGACCTGGAGATGGGTCTGCCGATCCCTGACGGTCGGCGGACTCGGCCAGTGCCTGGATCTCCTTCAACCCGCTGTCTGCACCGATGGGGGCCGCCCGCTGGCGACAGAGCTTCAGACCGTTGTACTCCGGCGGGTTGTGTGAGGCGGTGAACATCACCGCGGGAAGATCCAGCTCGCCAGAGCCGAAGTAAAGGGCGTCGGTGGAGACCAGGCCGAGGTCGACCACGGCGAAGCCTTCGCCTGCTGCTCCCTCACGGAAGGCTGCGGCCAGCGCCTCGGACGATAGGCGCATGTCCCGGCCCATAGCGATGCGATCACCTCCGCAGAAGCGCGCGAACGCGGACCCGATCCTGCGGCTGGCCTCTCCGTCCAGCTGCGAAGGGTAGAGACCCCTCACGTCGTAAGCCTTGAAGATGGCGCTGAGGTCCCTGGTCACGCTCGGAGCATACGCGTGAAGTTTTGCCCGTCTCGTTGGACAAAGTCGTCGCACCAACCGGTGGAAATTCATTGACGACGACGCACTTGGCTGGAACTCTATGTGCGTGATGAACAAACCTCTGCTTCTGCCGGAAGCAGAATGGCGAGAACGCGCAGCTTGTCTTGCTTATCCTGCCATCCTGTTCTTCGGCTTAGACGACAACGAATCGCCGGTCGAGCGAAGGACCCGCGAGGACAGGGCGAAGCAGGTGTGCGCTCAGTGCGAGGTTCGCAAGGAGTGCCTCGAGTACGCCCTGCTCACCCGGGAGCCTTACGGCATCTGGGGTGGCCTGACGGAGATCGAACGGAAGGCTCGGCTTAGGACCCGAAGCGCCTAACCCCTCCGGCTTCCTGGCTCGGGCACGAGCCAGGGGTATCTCGGAGGCGATAGGAGCCGAGCTGGCGGGCGTTCGGCTTCGCTTGTGGTCCGACCTCGTCCTGGTGGTGCTGGACCGCCCGGCTGGCGGAGTCGCAGCCGCCATCCCCGGGATGGAGATCCGCGAGCTCGGTCCCGAAGACGCGCGTGGCTACGAGAAGGACATCGGCACCGACCCGGCGGCCACCCTCGTGCGCCGGCTGACTGCCCCGGGGGCATCGTGCTGGATTGCCCGGAGCGGGGACGAGATCGTGCATGCAAGCTGGGTGGAGACCGCCGCTGCCTGGATGGGCGAGGCCGAGCGCTTCTTCGTCGTGCCGCCGGGGGAAGCGTACATCTATGAGTCCTTCACCCGGCCCGAGGTGCGGGGGCATGGCATCTACCCCGCGGTCCTCGCCACCATCGCGGAGCAGCTGGGGGCCCGCGCGGTCGCTCGTCTGTGGATCGCCGCAGAGGCTACTAACGCGGCCTCTCTAAGGGCGATCCAAAAGGCCGGCTTCACCACCGAGTTCGAGATCGGGGTTCGCCGCCGGCTGGGGAGGGTCGCCGTGACGATGCCCGCCGGGGTCACGCCGCAGCTACGCAAATGCCGAGAGTGACGAGACACGCCGAGACGTGTAGTCTCGGCGAGCACAAAACGCTCTGACTTTCGCATCTAAGGTTTGCGGGCGTTCGGCAGCCAAGAGGACGAACTGAGGCGCCCCTGCGGTCGAGCTTGTCTCTGCTCCAGGGCCCTCTGTCCGGCACGACCCCCTCAACTGGCACCCATTGCCGGACGACGAACTCGGGCACCGAACGTCCGCATCTTCTAGGTCAGCGGCACCTTTGCCGCTAACGTGAGCACCTCGTTGAGGTCGATCGTGTCGCCGCCGTGTTGCCACCATTTCGCTTCGCAATTCCGACACGAGGAGAACTGAACCGTCTCTTCCTGAAGGTTGATCTCGATCTGGACGCAGTCCTCGCCTTTGCACTGCGGACACTGCATGGCCGCACTCCTTCCGCCGACACTCCTCCCATAGTGCCCTATAAGGACCGAAACGGTCGGGAAGCCAGGGAACTGACACCCGTGGAGAGGCCCCGCTCCGCCACCGCTAACATCGCCCGGTGCCTCTAGCAGATCTCGGAGACGTCCAACTTCACTACAGAGACAGCGGCCGGCCGGAGGCCCCGCCGGTGCTCGGCATCATGGGGTTCGCGTCCGACCAGCGATTGTTCGCCGGTCAGATCGCCACCGTCATCGAAACCCACCGCTTCATCACCTTCGACAACCGGGGTGTCGGGCGCTCCTCGGCCGGAGCTGCAACCACTATCGATGAGATGGCGAACGACGCCGTGCGACTGCTCGATCATCTCGAGATCGACAAAAGCGTCGTCTTCGGCGTATCCATGGGGGGAGCCATCGCTCAGCGCCTCACCCTCGATCATCCCGACAGGGTCTCCGCGCTCGTGCTGGCTGTCACCTTCGCCCGGCCCATCGAATTCATGCGTCGCCAGCACGCGTTGACGCGCGCAGTGATCGAGGCGGGCGCAGGTGACGCGGTGTTCGAAGGCTCCCTGATAAGGATGTTCACCCCTCGCTTCTTCGAGATCGGCAGGGAGGCCGTCGACCGTTTGGTGGCGGCGGTGGTCTCCGAGGGTTACGCGGAAAGAGCCGCCGCCGACGTTCTATTGGCGCACCTCGAAGCGATCGACAAGCACGACGTCCTGTCCGAGCTTAGGCGGATCGTCTGTCCAACGCTGGTCGTCGGCGGGCGCTTCGACGTCATGGTCCCCGGCTTCGCCTCCGAGGAGATAGCCGAAGCCATCCCCGGCTCCCATCTGGAGATGTTCGATAGCGGACACGGCCTGATGCTGGAAGAAGCCGACTCCTTCAACCGCACCCTGAGCGCCTTCCTCTCCACCCTCTGATTTTTTGCGAGCTCCACCACGTATGGCGTGGCTCCCGAACCACAGAATGATCGATTCGATTGCTACCCCGGCTCCTGAACCACAGAATGATCGATTCGATTGCTACCCCGGCTCCCGAACCACAGAATGATCGATTCGGTTGCTACGTATGGCGTGGCTCCCGAACCACAGAATGATCGATCCCCTGCTACCCCGGCCCCCGACCCACCGAAGGATCGATTAGCTAAGCCGCTCCTGGAAATAGACGTAGTGCGCCATCCCCTTGTAATCGATCTCCTTCTCGATCGACATCCCGATCTTCTCGGCCACTCCGCGTGACGGGATGTTCTCCGGGCGGATCAACGAGATCACTCTGTCCAGCCCGAGTGTCCCGAACGCGTAGTCACGGCATGCAGCCCCGGCTTCGCTCGCGATCCCCTGACGCCACCGGCTGCGCTTGACCTGCCAGCCGATCTCGACCTCCTCGTAGCCGTCCACCAGCCTGCGAACCGGTCCGCAGTCCCCCAGGAACTCGCCATCCTCCTTGGAAACGATCGCCCACAGACCAAAGCCATCGACCTCATAGCGTTCGATGTTCTGATCTATCCAGCCCTTCGCCTCCTCGACGGTGAATGGGCGTGCGTAGTACTTCATCGTCTCCGGGTCGGTGAGGATGGCCGCCAGCTCATCGAGGTCTTCCGGCGTGAAGTGACGCAGTCGCAGACGTTCGCTTTCGAGGACGAGGGACAGCGGCACCATCAAGAATGTACCCCGCAGAAGCTTTCGGCCGGAGCCTACTCACCTCTACGGGGTACGAACGCATCTTAAGCAAATTTGCGGCCGCGGCCCAAGATGCTGGACCAAGGATTATTCGCGCTCTCGACAATTGTCTTCGCGCTCTCACAGAAAGCTGCGTATCGACCACAGCTCGGGAAAGAGGCGCTTGTCCAGGGTGGTGCGCAGGTAGGAGGCTCCCGTCGAACCGCCGGTTCCCGTCTTGCTCCCGATCTGACGTTCGACCATGAGGATGTGGCGCTGGCGCCACAGGGTGAGCAATTCGTCGTAGCCGAGCAGCGCCTCGCACAGATCGAACTCTTCTCCAAGGCCCTCGCGGCCGCGGACGATCGATAACAAGGTGTCGCGGCGACGCATGTCATCGTCGAGAGGCATCGGCAAACCGCGCTCGTCCAGAGCAGAGCAGAACGCATCCCAGATGCTCGGCTCTGCCAAACGCCGTTGGAGCCGCGCCTGCGCGTCCACCTCCTGAGTCAGTCGCTGCAGATAGCGGGCATCCTTCTGTCCCGACACGAACTCGATCTCGCGGAATTGGATCGATTGGAATCCACTGGCAGGGGCAAGCCGGTTTCGGAACTCTAGGAAATCGGGGGCCGACATCGACTCGAGAACCGCGACCTGCTCGATGCCGACTTTCAAGATGGTGTGGATCCGCTCGAGGAAGTGCCGAGCGAGACGGAGCTTGTCCTCACCGAGCACTCGCTTGATCGCGTCGAGCTCGAACAGGATCTCTTTGAACCACAGCTCATAGACCTGATGCACGACGATGAACAGCAGCTCGTCGTGCGCCGGAGGCTCGGAGAGAGGTGCTTGCAAGCTGAGGAGCTCGGGGACCTTCAGATAGCTGCCGTAAGACAGCCGCCTGTCCTCCTCACCGAACCGGGGTGGTGGAGCTTGCCCTCCCGCTTCCGTCGTATCTACACCATCGGCTTGTACGGCGCCACCTGAATCGACACGACCGGCGTTCCGACGTCGACAAGTCCGTAGAGCTGAAGGGCATCGGCGTTGCTCATGCGGATACAGCCGTGAGACGCGTTGTAGCCGAGTGAGGAAAGTTCGCTTGTGGGCACGCCGTGGAAGGCAACTCCGGCGGCGGACCAATTGAGCTCGGCCATGCCCATCGGGTTATCGGGACCCGGAGGTATCGACGCCGGCATGCTCGAGCCCCATCCATTTGGTTGCGGATTGATCCACGTAGGCATCGAGATCTTGCTTACGATCTCGAACTGGCCCTGTGGTGTGGGGTACTTCTGTTGACCGGTGGCGACCGTGTAACTGTGAGTGATCTTTCCGTTCTCGTAGAGATAGGCCTTGTTCTCTCCGATACGCACGAGCAGGACCTTGTTGAATGCGGCCGTAGTCACCGAAGGCTCGACCTTCTTCGCTGCGAGATGGACGCGCGAGGCGCCCGTTCGCAGCGCCCGCAGGATGCGGCTGCGCGTGGTTGCTACCTGAACGCGCCTCCCGGTTTGCTGCGGAACGATCTTGACCCAGCCGGTGGAGTAATCGAGCTTTGCGTCGACCGCTGCCTTATCAAAGCCTGACGAGATTCCGTGCACGAAACCGAGCGCGCCTTGTTTCGGATAGGTGATCGCCACCCCCCGGTGGAATCCGAGGCCGTGATGGAACAACCTCATCTCGACTTTTGCGGAGAAGGATTGCTCCGCGCTGAGCGCGATCGCCGCTCGTACGGCAGCCCGGGCGTTGCTTCTGGCTCCCAGCTCCTTGGGGGTGACCGTCCAGCTCCTGTTGCGCCAGGTGACGTGGATACGCCGGTTGAGGGCCGGCTTGACGGTGGCCTCCACTTTCTTCATCGCCTGGCTTCGGGTCAACCCGCCCACCGAAGTCCCCGCCACCGTGGAGCCCGGGAGGATCTTTCCTTGGTATTTGTGCGAGTAGTTCAAACCGGCGTAGGCGATACCGGCCCCCACTATCGACAGGAGGCCTAGAAGGATGCCTATGGCCAGCGCCCATTTCGCGGCGCGCCCGAAACGGGATCCGCCAACGTCTTCTGTGGCCATGTTCATCTTTCGGTTCGCAGGACTAGGGCCTTAAGTGGGATCGTGAAAGCTTACAAGACGCTCCTCGCGCTCCTTGTCCACCTCGAGGCCCTGCGCACGTCCCCACTTTGGCCCTGCGAGGACGGCCCGCAACTCACCTCGGGGTGGCACGATGGCCCGATGGACGTCATCGACTCACTGCTCGAGACGATCGGCTCGACTCCGCTGCTACGGCTGGGGAAACTTGGGAGCTCACTCCGCTGTGACTTGCTCGGGAAGCTCGAGATGCTGAATCCCGGCGGCAGCGTCAAGGACCGGATCGGTCTCAGGATGATCGAAGCTGCCGAGCGCTCGGGCTCCCTCAAGCCGGGCGGCACGATCGTCGAACCGACCTCCGGCAACACCGGAGCGGGCCTGGCCATCGCCGCCGCCATTAAGGGCTACCGCTGCATCTTCACGATGCCCGACAAGATGAGTCAGGAGAAGATCTCTTTGCTCCGCGCCTATGGGGCCGAAGTCGTCATCACCCCCACTGCGGTTCCCCCTGATTCGCCCGAGTCCTACTACCGCGTCGCCGACCGATTAACCGAGGAGATCCCCGGCGCTTACCAGCCAAACCAGTACCACAACGACCGCAATCCCGAGGCCCATTACGAGTCGACAGGCCCCGAGATCTGGGAGCAAACCGAAGGCCGCATCACCCACCTCGTCATCAGCGTTGGAACCGGAGGAACGATCACCGGCGCCGGTCGTTACCTCAAGGAAAAGAATCCCAACATCGTGGTCGTCGGCGCCGATCCCGACGGTTCGATCTTCGCCGGCGGCGAGCCGCATCCGTATCTCGTCGAAGGCATCGGCAAAGAGTCGTGGCCCGGCACTCTCGATCGCAGCATCGTCGATCGGTGGGTGACGGTGACCGATCGCGATTCCTTCCTGATGGCGCGCCGCATCACGCGCGAGGAAGGGGTACTGGCAGGAGGTTCGTGCGGAACGGCGATGTGGGCCGCGCTCGAAGTGGGCAGGGAGCTCGAGTCCGAGCAGGTGATCGTGGTGATCCTCCCTGATTCAGGCAAGAGCTATCTGTCGAAGATCTACAACGATCCCTGGATGACCGAGCACGGCTTCATGGATCGGCCGGGAACAGCCGCCCGCATCGGCGAGGTCACTGCCGAGAAGCGCCGCTTGGAGACCGGCATCCCGGATCTGGTGGCGGTCCCATCCCACGAGAAAGTGGGACGTGCCATCGATCTCTTGCAGGAGTACGGGATCTCGCAGGTCCCCGTGGCGCGCAGCGATAAGCCGGAAGACATATCCGAGATCATCGGGTCGATCCAGGAGCGAAGCTTGCTCGATCGAGTCTTTAGAGATCGCGATGCCGTAGGCCGAGACGTTGCCGAGGTTATGGACCCGCCGCTCCCGGTGGTGCAGTCCTCTGCAGGCGTCGAAGAGATGTTCGCCGATCTTTCCCGCGGCGCGGAAGCGATAGTGGTAGCCGAGGGCTCACGACCGACCGCCGTTCTGTCGCGAGCCGACCTGCTCGACTTCCTCGCGCACCAACGCCGTTAACTCAGCGCCACCTCGAGGTCGGCTACCAGGTCGTCGGGGTGCTCGATGCCTACCGAAAGGCGGATGAGGTTGCCCGGCACCTCGATGGGAGAGCCCGCAAGGCTGAAGTGAGTCATGCGGGCCGGGTGCTCGATCAGTGACTCCACACCCCCTAGAGATTCGCCGAGGAAGAACAGCTTCGTCTTCGCGCATGCGGCAACGGCCTGCTTCTCCGAGTCGACCTCGAAACTGACCATGCCCCCGTAAAGCGGCTCGCCCGCGGCACTCATCTGACGGGTTGCGATCTCGTGGCCAGCGGCGTGCGGCAATCCGGGGAAGTAGACCCTCGACACCCCTTCGTGCGCCGACAGGAACTGAGCGACCGTTGCTGCATTGGCGCAATGCGCGCGCATCCTCAACGCCAGCGTCTTCAGACCCCTCAGCAGCAGCCAACAATCGAACGGGCTGGGTATCGGCCCCAGTGCGTTGCGCACGAACCGCAGCCGCTCTGCAAGAGCCTCGTCGGAGGTTGCGACCGAGCCCATCACCAGATCGGAGTGGCCCCCCAGATATTTCGTTGCCGAGTAGACGACCGCGTCGGCGCCGAGCTCCAATGGGAGCTGAAGGAACGGAGTAGCGAAAGTGTTGTCGACAACCACGAACGCGCCCGCCTCGTGCGCCAGCCCGGAGAGCATCTCCAGGTCGAGCACCTTGAGTGTCGGGTTCGTAGGAGTCTCGGCAACCACCAGCCGGGCCCCCGCCTCCAACCCCTTGGCCACCGCGTCCTCGTCGGTCATGTCCACCGTGTCGTAGGAGATGCCGAAGTCCACCATCACCTTCGAGAACAAACGATAGGTCCCGCCGTAAACGTCGTCGGGTATCAACACGCGGTCGCCGCTCTTCAGGGTCATGACGATAGTGGTCAGTGCGGCCATCCCCGACCCGAAAGTGACCGCGTGCGAGGCTCCTTCCAGTCCTGCTAAACACACCTCGAGCGCGTTTCTGGTGGGGTTATCGGTTCTCGAGTATTCGTAGCCGCGCGGCTTTCCTACCTCGTCCTGGACGTAAGTCGATGTTTGATAGAGAGGTACGACTATCGATCCGGTTAGCGAGTCTGGCTCTTGGCCGGCGTGGATAGCCGTGGTCTCGAAGCGCATACCATCAGACATAGCAACTCCACTCAGAGGACGATGAAAGCTTTGGATATCACGGAACGCAACGGCAACAAGGCGTCTGCGGCCGGGCCGCACATAGTCGTGGTGGGGCAATGGCGCGAGGGCCATGCCCGGCTGCCGATCCCCTACGCCGAAGCGGTGTCGGCCGCCGGGGGGACTCCGAAGATCTTCTCAACCTTCACCCTGCTACCCGATCAGGAAGTCCCCGACCATCTGGACATCATCCTGGGGCTGGATCCGGACGATCCTTCGCCGCTCGACGGTGCGGCCGGCCTGCTGCTCCCAGGCGGCGGTGACATCGACCCGGCCTGGTACGGCCGCTCACAGCATCCGCAGACCAACAGGATCAATCATCGCCGCGACCAGTTCGAGAGGACGCTTCTCGCAGAGGCCCTGGACCGCGACCTTCCCGTTCTGGCGATCTGCCACGGGATGCAGATGCTGAGCGTCCATCTTGGCGGCACCCTCGACCAGCACCTCGCCGACGACCCCAAACGCGTGGAGCACGATTCCCCCGACCCCCGTCCCCATCCCGCCCACAAGGTCCACGTCGATGAGAACAGCGATCTGGCAAAGATCTTCGATGGAACTGAAATCGCAGTGAATTCCTCCCACCACCAGGGGCTCGAAGGCGCACCCGGTCCCCTGCGGGAGATCGCATGGGCGGAAGACGGTGTGCTCGAAAGCGTTGTCTCGCGCGATCACACCTGGGTGGTCGGCGTGCAATGGCACCCGGAAGCGATGACGTCGACCGATGAAGCACAGATGCGGTTGTTCGATGCTTTCGTAGAAGCGACGAAAGGATATTCCGCCCGGCACATGTGATCGGGCAAGATCTCTGCCGGGAAGCAGTTGTCAAGGCAAGGCGGTGCCCATCACTGCCGATGCGTCGCGCGCTCTCACCGAATAAGAGAATCGTTCTGCCACCACCTGCTGGTCCGAGGACAGCAGCACCACGACCGGTTTACCCGATGTCCATCTGTCGATCCGCACCTCCACTCTGGTCCCCGCCTTTACCTTCATATGCTGCAAAGGGGCGGGCGAACGGGGGCCATGCCGGTCGGTCTCCAGCTTCAGGGACACTGTTGCATCTGCCGTCGTCGGGTTCAGAACGAACACCGAGTCGCGGGTGGGATGGAAGGATGCGGGACCCAAGTACCAGCGCAGCGCGGTGGTCGAGGCTGCCGTCTCGGAGGCAACCCCTTGGATATGGCTGGTCGAGTACCAGATCGTTCGCTCCGCGACCACCCCGACTCCGTTGGTCGAGCTCACCACCGCACCGATCGGGCACCTCTGCGTCCTGCATGCCTTCACTGCAGCCGCGAGGGCCACGCTCTTGGAGCTCGCCGGCGGCACGGTGATGTCCAGAAGCTTGGCCGGTTGCACGGTTTTGGTAGGAGTCATCAGTGAGATGCTGACCCGGGCCGCTTTCTGGTTCGGATTGAACAACGCGATCCGCTCGTCGTATCCGCTGCCGATCTCCCCAGCCGGCAAGAACCATTCGGTGTGAGACTGGGTCGCGCCTAGTGAAAGCTGTTGCCCGTGCGGCCGGCGGGCGGCGTGCACCTGTGAGGATCTCCACGCGACCACACGTCCCCGTACCGCGTCCACTTCGACGGAAAGCAGCCGCTCCTTCAGGACAAACCGATCCAGGCGCAGCACCGAGGTCGCCCCGGAAGGAACAGCATGGTCCGTCAGGTTCGCCTTGGTCTCCTTACCTTTGGGAGTTATGAAGCTCACGCGCACGACAGCTTCGTCGGGAAAAGGGTTGTACAGGATCAGCCGCTCGTCATAGCCGAGGTCACTGGACCCCTCTCCGAAGTACCACCGCGTTCCGGCCACCTCGGAACATGGGACAGCATCGATCCCCGTTCTCCCGGCGGTCACCGCGTTGGCAACCACCGCACCTCCATAGCCGACGACGTTCACGGAGCTATCCCTGCCCGACACCTCGAACCGTGCTCTTCCCGGCGAGATCGGCCGTGGCTGCTGCCCCGACGGATGCGGCGTGGTTGCGCTCGGCGTTGGCGAGGGCGATGCCTGAGGCTGCCCACTGCCTCCCACAGTTGGTATGGGTGCGGGGCCTCCCACAGTTGGTATGGGTGCGGGCGTTGGCGTTGCGGCGGGCCCGACCGACACCGGGACGCTCCCCGTGTCGAGCGAGGTCAATGCGATCCGAGTGGTGTCATGCATCTGGGTCACCGACGGTGGGCAATAGACCGCCCGCGACGCAAAGCCATTGGCGCTTAGGGGGACCGTGTCGGCCAGCCGGGCTCGGGACACGGAGGGAACCAGCGAGCCATACGCCAGACCGAGTGCGATCAGCACAACGATGACTGCCGAGAGCACGATCTCCTTGTTCCTGGGGATCATGCCCTCGGCCCCCCGGGCCCCGCTGCGTTCCTTCTCTTACGCGAGAACGCAGCACCGGCGGTGACGATCCACGCCAGCAAGATGATCAGAAGCCAGATCACCTGCGAAAGGGGGCGCGGGTACTTCACTGTGAGATCGCCGGCCGCCGCAGCAGGGATGCGGAATGCGTTGCCCCACCCCCCCGGGATCCGGCTCAGGGAGGTGCCTCCAACGTCCGCCTTCCATCCCGGAGCCCGCGCTTCGGCGGCAAATACCACTCCCGGCCCGTGCGCATTCGGCGCGCGGTAGCTGGATTCCGAGAGCTGGTCGGCAACGACCCGGGGAGGGGAAGGCGTCCCCGCTGCTCCGGCCGCACTGCCGGAATGACTGACGGTGACGAACGCAGGAACTTTTGGATAAACCGCGGCACGAGCAACGAAGCTTTGGTTCTGTAAAAGGAGGAAGTTCGGATCGGAACGCGTTACGGCGAAGTCACGTTGAGCGAGCCACGGTGAGGCGCCGCGTGTTCGTTGCAGAACGACGAAATGGACGTTGAACGCTCCGAGAAGACTGCCGCCGAGATCCGTGCGGCCATGCTCGACCGAGGCGATGTCGCGGTTGAATTCCGATTGCGCGGGGCCCCCGGGAAGCGGGAAGAGGTCGCTCAGCACCTGGCCTCTCGGACCCGTCAGGAGGTAGGGAGTTCGGGCCGTTGCATCCGAGGGTTCGGAGGGAAGCCATCCCGGACCGATCCACAAAGCGCGGAACTGACCCGCCTGCTGCTCCTCGGCGGCCAACAACCCCCTCACGGTGTCCACGGTCGCGGTGTCGATCTGTTGCGATCCGGCCCCCGGATCCCACTCGCCATGCCACATCGCGGGGAGGAGACCCGCAGCCATCAGGAACACCGAGAAAGCCAGCCCGCCCAGGACCAGAGCGTGGATCATCCCCAACCCCCGCCGGGGAAGGTCCATCCGGAAGGCGCCGACGGCGATGCCCGCAAGGCCGGCGAAAGCCGCCGATATCAACACCCCCGCCTCCGTGGGAGAAGCGACGATCGGCCGCACAGCTCCCTTGCCGATGGCGGTGACGAGCAACCCCAGCGAGACCACGACGGCCCATAGAGCCAGGGCGACGCGCCGGCGTTGACCCTCTGCCAGGAGCACCGCGATCGCACCGAGTAGCGGCAGGGCCAAGCCGAACAAAGGAGGCGTCTTGGGAGTCTGTCCCAGGATCACAGCGGCCATGCCCGTTCCGTGGAACGAATCAGTGAAAAGCCTCCAGGTGGCGCTGCTCGTGAGCTGCTGAAGGGGACCCCGGGTCGAGAACCACTGCGCGCTCCAGGGCAGGAGCAGCACCCAGCCGAGCACGATCCCGATCATCGATGACAACAGGCCTCGAAGGCTCTGCGACGCGCGATCGAGCAGGCTGCGGCCGGCGGTGAGAACTATCGCTATACCCGCATAGAGAAAGAGAGCGCCGGGCACGAAGGCAACCGACAGCGCGACCGCGATCGCCAGTCGGGCAACCGCCCGCCCCCGATCCCAAGCTGGAGGGCGCATCCAACCGGTCAGTCGCAGCAGATAGAGAAGCACGAACGGCGCCATCGCACCGAAGACCAGCGCGCCGAGCGCTCCTTGTCTGATCCCGGAATATCCAACCGCGCCGAGCGCGTACACGGATCCGGCTACATACCGAGCCGGGCGATCGACAAGATCGGACACCAGTTTGTGAGCCCCGAGGAAAGCGAGCGCTGCGAGCGTCAGAACGAGGACCTTCTGTGCGGCCCCCAGCGCGCCGAGCGTCAGGAGCGGAAAGACTCCCAGCAAGACGAAGGCCGGCGGTGCGGGGCCGGCAGCACCGAGGCCGGAAGATTGCCACGGGGACAGGAAGGCCCGCCACATCGCAGCAAACCGGTCGGGGTACGGGAGCAGCTCTCCCACCGAGACAGGCGGGCCCCATAGGAAATGCCGGAGCCCGAGCAGGATGGCCACACCGACGATGACCGCAAGAGCCACCTGCCACGATCGAACGCGCGAGCGCATCGCCCGCGCTTCCGTACTTTGGCGCGACATGAAATCGGCCCTTCGTCCCCACACCTCTTCGAGACGGCCAGCCTGTCCACCCACGTAGGCGCGCACTCGGGTGCTCTCCCGCACGGTCAACCGCAGCAAGCGCCGGTCCGTCACCTTGCGTTTGCGCTGCACACGGGTACGAAGTGCGAGTGTTTGTGGAGCTCGAACGACGTTCCACGCGAGGGCCCGAGCCAGATTCACGATCTCGCCGGGCTGGCGAAGGATGATGAATCCCAGCATCTCGGCAAAGGTCAACAGCACGAACTGCGGGATCAGCACTAAGAGTCGCAGGTTCGATACGTTCTTGGTGACGGCCCTCAACCGGTTGCGTCTCATGAAGTAACGAGTTGGTGTGAAACGGGACTGGCGCTGCCCGGTCGCCAGCGCCATCACGTGGCGGGCCCTCGCCCGCGGTTCGACCCGGACCGTGTACCCGGCGACGCGCGCCCGCCAGCACAGATCGAGATCTTCGGCAAAGGCTCGCATGTTCGAGTCCCACCCGTGCAACTCGCGGAACACGTCGCGTCGAACCAGCATGCAGGTTGAGGTGACGTAGAAGACCTCTACCGGCGCGTCGTGCTGCCGGAGGTCGATCTCACCTTCTTCCAACCCTTTGTAGGGATAGCCGAATTTGTCGGTCGCCATCCCCACCTCTTCCAGGATGTCGGGGTTGTCCCACGACACGATCTTGGGTCCAACCACGGCGGTCGATTCGTCGGCGTAGATACGGGCCACCATGCGTTCGACACAGCGTGTGTCCAATGACGCGTCGTCGTGAACGAACATCAACAGCGACGCTTCCGTCCGCACGCGCCCCAGTGCCCAATTGATCGCACCTCCGAACCCCAGAGAACGCGGCGTGCGCAGGAAGGCCCATCGCCGGCGGCCAAGGTGTCGCTTGGCAACCCGGCGCAGCACCGGTTCGTTCGGCCGCTTGGGTGACGCATCGTCCACCACGAGGATGTCGAGGTTGGGGTAGCTCTGAACGTTCAGGGAGGCAAGACACTTCTTGAGCCAGGCCCGGCCGTCGTGAGTGACCACGACCGCAAGCACCTTCGGCGCCGCACTCCGCGGGCGCGGAGCGTCGGCCCGCGTCGACCTCGGGTCGACCGTGATCGTCATCTGGGTAGGCCCCAGCCTTACGCGGCGACGGTGCCGTAGAGCGTGGTGCGTCGCCGCGGTGTGCGTCCGATGGATCGGATCAAGGCCTCCATCTCGGCCGCGTTGAGCTCCTGGCCGTGGCTGGCCCCCGCGGCGCGTGAGATGTTCTCGTTAATCAGCGTCCCGCCAAGATCGTTGGCGCCGGCCCTCAGTGCGAGCTTGGCTCCTTCGATACCCATCTTCACCCACGACACCTGGATGTTGTCGATGTGGCCATGCAAGGCGATGCGAGCCACGGCGTGCATCTTCAGAGCTTCCTCGAACGTCGGACCCCGGCGCGCCTTTCCCTTCAGGTAGATGGGAGCTGCCATGTGAACGAAGGGAAGAGGAACGAACTCGAACAGCCCGCCATGGTCACCCGACGACGCGATCTCTTTGTGCAGGTCACGAACGACCAGGAGGTGGCGCGCCCAATTGAGGGGGCCTTCTACGGTGCCGAACATGATGGTGGCGTTAGAGCGGAGCCCAAGCGAATGAGCGATCTTGTGAACCTCGCACCACTCCGCAGTGTTGATCTTGTCGGGGCAGATGATCGCCCGGATGTCATCGTCCAAGATCTCGGCGGCCGTCCCCGGAAGTGTCGCCAGCCCGGCATCTCGCAACTCACTTAGGAAATCGCGAACATCCATGCCTGAGGTTGCCGCGCCTTGAGCAACTTCCAGAGCAGTGAAGGCATGTACGTGCATCTCGGGAATCTCCTGCTTCACCGCCCGCAGGTATTCAACGTAATTGGCGCCGGTGAAAGAGTGGTGGATCCCACCCTGCATGCACACCTCTGTCGCACCGGACTCCCATGCTTCGCGGGCCCGGCCTGCAACTTCCTCTGGCGTCAACAGGTACGGCTCGCCGCGAAGATTCAGAGACTTGGGTCCTTTCGAGAACGCGCAGAAGCCGCAGCGGAAATAGCACATGTTCGTGTAGTTGATGTTGCGATTGACGACGTAGGTGACTTCGTCACCGACGCTCGCGGCGCGCATCGAATCGGCAAGCGCGTACACGCGTTCGGCCTCGACGCCGCTTGCGGTGAACAGCAGCGCGACCTCTGCCTCGGTGAGCTCTTGACTCTCTTCGGCATGGTCCAAAGCCTCCATCACCGGCCGCCGTGCGATTCGGCCGGGAACGCGCCACGCTCCCGCGCGGGCTTGATCGAGGGGGATGGCCGCTCCCGCCGGCGGAGGCTTGGATCCACCGGAGTACCAATCATCGACGCGCCGATAGCCCTCGGCATCGATCGCATCCAGAACCTTGGGCGTCAGTGCCGGATCTAGCCAGCGGCGCAGCGCGGCGGGGGTAGCGCAGAAGTCGGGATAGATCGCAAGGCGTTCGACCAACAGGAAGCCTCGCTCCTGAGTGACGGCCCGCAGCTCATCGAGTTGCGGCCACGGGGCCTCCGGGTTCACGTGATCGGGAGTCACAGGCGACACGCCGCCCCAGTCAGACAATCCTGCGTCCAGATAGCTCCCGTAGTCGCGGGGAGTCAGGTTCGGAGGTGCCTGGATGGATATCTGGGGGCCGAGGATGAGGCGCGCCAGAGCGATCGTGAGACGCATCTCGTCAGCGGTTGGCTCAGGGTGTAGCGCCATCAGCGTGTCTTCTTTGGCGCGGAAATTCTGCACGATCACTTCCTGGATATGGCCGTAACGCTCGTGTGCGGCACGGATCGCAAGCAGTGCGTCGATCCGCTCGTCGAAGTTCTCACCGATCCCCACCAAGATCCCGGTGGTGAAGGGGACCTGAGCTTCACCCGCCGCATCGAGTGTGGCCAACCGGACCGCAGGCTTCTTATCCGGCGCGCCGAAATGGGCCATCCCCCTCTTCAGGAGCCGCTCGGAGAGTGTCTCGAGCATCGTGCCCTGGCTGACCGTCACCTCCCGGAGGGCTAATGCTTCTTCCAGCGTCAACGTTCCCGGGTTCGCATGGGGCAACAGCGATGTGTTCTCGAGCACGGCGCGGCACGCGGCGACGAGGTAATCGATCGTGGAGGCGAAACCCATGGCTTCCAGCTCGGCCCGGGCTTCGGGCCACTTGCGCTCGGGTTTGTCTCCCAATGTGAACAGCGCCTCCTTACATCCGGCTGCCTCCCCGGCGCGGGCGATATCCAGGACCTCGTCGATGGTGAGGTAGGCGGCTTCGCCCGGTCGCGGTGGATGAACGAAGGTGCAGTAGCCGCACGCGTCGCGGCAAAGCTTGGTCAGCGGGATGAAGACCTTCTTGGAAAACGTCACGCGGGGCCCGGTTGTGGCATCACGGAGGCCGGCGGCAGCCGCGATCGCGGGGGCCGGGTCTGCCAGGGACAGGCGCGCCAGCTGGCGCGCCTCGACATCGTCCAGCCGTACCGCCGCGGAGGCGCGTGCGGCCAGTCTTTCCAGGCTGGTCATGATGCGCAGGCTACCAACTGCTCTGCTGCACGGCCGACCCCGCTCCCGACCTCAGCCTCCGCAACCAGTGCCGGTAGGGCGAGATCGGGGGCAGCACGAGATGGGGGTCATGAGCCGACGACCCGCCGGTGTCACGAAGAAGGCGTCCTACCTCTTTTTTGGCCCCCTCACAAAAAGTCGTGGGTCCGTGAGATCGGTGCCCGCACAACCGGGTCCGGTCCTGGTGGGACGCGGACTGGCGCTCTGGTCCGGTGGCTCGTCGCTTGCGTCCTACGCTGGGGCGATGCAAATAACTGCGCTGGCCGGAGGAGTGGGCGGGGCCAAGCTGCTGGTGGGTCTCCAGAAAGCGCTGGGCCTCCGGGAGCTGACCGCCATCGTCAACACGGCCGATGACGCCGAGATCTATGGCGTGCACGTGTCTCCCGATGTTGACATCGTCACCTACTGGCTCGCCGGAATCGCCGACCGAGAGCGTGGCTGGGGCATCAGGGGAGACACCTTCAACGTTGTCGATGGCCTGGAGGCGCTCGGAGAGCAGAGTTGGTTCCGGTTGGGCGACCGCGACCTTGCAACGTGCCTCCATCGGACCGAAAGGCTGAACCAGGGCGCCCCTTTATCGGAGGTGACCGCCGCGGCGGCCGAGCGTCTGGGAGTGCCGACGAGGATCCTGCCGATGTCGGACGACCGAGTGAGGACGGAGATCACGACCTCCGACGACCGCACACTCAAGTTCCAGGAGTATTTCGTCAGGGAAAGAACGGAGCCCGAAGTCGCAGGTGTTCGCTTCCTCGGCATCGAAAAGGCCACGCCGGCGGCCGGAGTGCTCCGAGCGATCGAAGAAGCGGATCGAGTGATCCTGTGCCCGTCGAACCCGATCGTGTCCATAGGGCCCATCCTGGGGATCTCCGGGGTGCGGGAATCGCTCCGGCGCCATCCCTCAGTGGTGGCGGTCTCGCCCATCATCCGAGGATCGGCGCTGAAAGGCCCGGCAGACCGATTGCTCACCAGTCTCGGCTTCCGGTCGACTGCGTCGGGTGTCGCCGAGCTCTACCGCGATTTCTGCGACATCTTCGTGGTAGATGCCACCGACTCTTCCGAGATCGACAAGGTCGAGGCGATGGGTGTATCGGCGGCAGCCGCGAACTCCCTCATGCGCGACGAAACCGACTCTGTTGCCTTAGCGCGCAGCTTGCTCCGACTGTGAAAGAGATCCGCATCATCCCTGTAACTGGGGTTCCCGAGGTGATGGCGGGCGATGACCTCGGCGCGCTGTTGCACGCGGCCCTGCCTCTTCCTCTGGAGGACATGGACGTTGTCGTGGTGACGCAGAAGGTGGTTTCGAAAGCCGAAGGCCGTGTCATCGCAGAAACGGATCGCATCCGCGCTGCCGAAGACGAGTCCGTACGTGTGCTGCGCCGAGCCGGGGAGATGATCATCTCGGAGACGCGCCACGGTTTCGTCTGCGCCAACTCTGGTGTGGACGCCTCTAACGTTGCCGAGGGAACGATAGCCCTGCTTCCCCTAGATCCCGACCTGTCTGCTCGGCGGTTGCGTGCGCAACTGAAGCACGTGGGCGGCGTCGATGTCGGCGTCATCGTCAGCGACACCTTCGGACGGGCCTGGCGAAGAGGTCAAACCGATGTGGCTATCGGAGTGGCAGGTATCGATCCGTTCATCGATTACCGAGGGACGACCGATACCTTTGGCCGAGAGCTGAGTGCGACTCAGATCGCCGTCGCGGATCAACTGGCAGGTGCCGCTGAGATGGTGATGGGCAAGACCGAGCGTGTGTGTGCAGCCGTAGTGCGGGGAGCATCTGTGGTTGCCGGTTCAGGTTCTGCAGCAGATCTCGTGCGCCCCCACGAAGAAGACCTGTTTCGCTGACCTGTTAGCCTCAACGCGTGTGAGTAAGAAGCTTGAAGAGAAGCAGCGACGTCGTCTCGCGGAACAGCGACGCAAGGAAGAACAGCGAAAGGCTGCCCAGCGCCGGAACTTCATCACGATGGGCATCGCCGCTCTCGTAGCCATCCTGGTTGTGGGTCTGATCGTCCAGCAACGCAATGGCACCGCTGTAGCCGGTGCCGCCAACTACGGCGTCCCTGCGTCCCAGGCGGGGTGCCTGCCCGTGCAGCATCCCAAGCCGCTGCCCGGCATCCACATCAACCTGAACGCCTCCCACCGGCCCTACGACTCGAGCCCCCCCACATCGGGCCCCCACTATCCGCAACCGATAGCGCCGATCGATCCAGGGTTCTATTCGATCGCCCAAACCCCCGAAAAGGTCGTGCACAATCTCGAGCACGGTCAGATCGTTTTCTGGTACAACCCGAGCGCACCCGAGCAGATCAAGTCCGACCTGCGGGCGGCCGTGAACGAGGTTCCGACCTACTCCGTTGCGACTCCCTACAACAACATGAAACCCGGTTACAACGTGGCGATCACGGCTTGGGGGCAGCTGCAGTTCTGCAAGCAGGTGTCAAAGCAGGTTGTGGACAACTTCCGCGCGCACTACCAGGGCCGGGGGGCGTCGACGGAAGAGCAGCTCTCCCCCACGTTCGCGCCGACCCCCTAACAAATTGTCGGACTACCTCGAGCTGGTTGAGCGCGGGGGCAGGCGAATGGTTGCGCTTGAGGGGGACCGGATCACCTTGGGTCGATCTCCTTCGAACAGCATCCCGATCACCTCAGATCCTGGGATCTCCAGAACGCATGCAGTCATCGAACGTCTTCCCAGCGGTTGGTGCGTGAGAGACATGGGCTCCAGCAACGGGACCTTTGTCAACGGAAAGCGCGTGTGGAACGAGCGGCCGCTGCGCGCTGAGGACGACATCCGGATCGGCGAGACAAGGGCAATATTCCATACGGATGTGGGCATTGACGAGGCCGGAGAGACGTTGGCGGAGTCGACCACGCTTAAGCTCACTCCTCGAGAGCGGGACGTTCTGGTCGAGCTTTGTCGCCCAGCCCTTTCCGGGGGTGTGTTCACGGAACCGGCATCTATCCGCCAGATCGCCGATGCACTGTTCGTAACCGAGGCCGCGGTTAAGCAGCATCTTTTGCGTCTCTACGACAAGTTTGAGATCCATGAGGGAGAGCGCCGGCGGGTGAGGTTGGCTAACGATGCCGTACGACGAGGACTCGTGAGCATCGAACATCTTCGCCACACCGGGCCGACATGACTCCAACCGGAGCGGCAGACGAGCTCAAAAAAGAGCTTCTGCCGCTCCGTCCGAATGACCCCAAACGAGTGGGACGTTATCGACTGATCGGGCGTCTGGGCAGCGGAGGCATGGGCGTCGTATTCCTGGCCAAGGATCGCTCGAACGAGCTCGTTGCGATCAAGTTGATCCGCCCCGAATATGCCGATGACGCCCTCTTCCGGACACGATTCAAAAGAGAGGTCGAGTCGGCAAGACGAGTCTCTGCCGTTTGCACTGCCCGGGTGGTGGACGCAGATGTCGAAACTGCTCGTCCCTATCTCGTCACCGAATATGTGCGCGGCATGCCCCTCGACAAGTTCGTTCGTGATCAGGGCCCCTTGCGAGGTACCTTGCTCGAAGCATTCGCTCTCGCCCTAGCCGAAGCACTCTGCGCGATCCATCAAGCCGGCCTTGTGCACCGAGACCTCAAACCCTCCAACGTTCTCATCGGGGCTGACGGCCCTCGTGTCATCGACTTCGGCATCGCCCGCGCGACCGATGCAACCGTCCTCACCCACACGGGCGTACCTCTGGGAACACCGGCATGGATGGCGCCCGAGCAAGCCCGCGGGGAGATCGCCGGATCTCCCGCGGACGTCTTTGCATGGGCGGCGTTGGTAGCGTTCGCAGGCACGGGACGGCCTCCGTTCGGCCAAGGAGCAGCAGATGGAGTCCTCTACCGAGTAGTTCACGAGCGTCCCGATCTGGACGGTCTCGACCGTGCCATCGTCCGGCGGATATCGCCTGCGCTGGCTAAGGAGCCTGCGACTCGACCCACCGCCGAACAACTCCTGCGCTCCTTCTTGGGCGAAGACACCGTAGTGCACGGCCTCGATGAGAGCCGCAGCGAGGTACGGAGAAAGCTTGACGAGACCTGGATAACGGAACCAGATCGCTCCGACGAGCTCGCGTCTGTTGCCCAAACCTCCCGATGGAAACCCCGCAATCTCGTCCTAGTGGGAATCCTGATCGTTGCAATGGCCTTCCTTGGTATCTGGAAGCTGCCATCACGCTCGGCACCCCCACGAGCAAGACCCCCATCGACAACTCCGTCGACCATCCCCACGGGTAGGCCAACCACTCCCCCATCAGCAGCCAGCGGGCATTCGGCCGCAGTGGCGGTGACCTCGTTGCCACGTTTCGGAGTTGCCGCCCAACAACGGCTGGACGCTCTGGTGAGGTCGGAAAGAAAGCCGGGCCTGTGCCCGCGAGTCACCCTGCGCTCGCAGAGCAGCGTCGGACCCTATGTGGTTTGCAATCCTCGAGGATCTCTTATGAAGGTAGTCATAGGCGCTTACTACTCGCGCGCAACGATGCAAACCGGTTTGACGAGCACACCGCAAAGCGGCACGTCGATCGTCATCTACAAACCTGCCGGAGTGGTGTTCACCTATGAGGGAGACCGGGGGCTGCACGCGGCCCGACTGCTGGCTCACGAACTGGGCCGAGGGGCCGTAGTCCTGCGGGCTTGACCGGTTCCGCCCCACCAGGCCCTTCCGGTCGTGGCGCTTAAAACACGATCCTGTCGAAAGGGTGACATCTGCCTTACCTGAAAACCACCAAATGGTCGACCTGAGGGGGATTCTTGCCGGCTCGACGAGACATCACCATAGAAATTACAAGGAGCGCAACCCGCGATCCGCAAGAGGAGGAGATGGACATGAAGCAGGTTCGGATAGGGCAGAGGACTACCGGTTCCAGGGTTGAGGACGATCTGGTGAGGATGAAAGTAGTGGGCGTCGCCGTTTCGATAATTCTTCTTGTTCTCTGCGCGTTTGGCGGTGGAGCATCCGCTTCGGCAGACACAGCTTCGGCAAAGGCTGCTTCGAGCGTGACGAAGACGAAGGTAAAAGTTCAAGGTCCCTTCACCGCCGACGGACATGTCAGGAAGGGTCTGTTTGTGGGCGACCACCTGTTGGGCTCTTGCTGGGAAGGCTCGGTCGTCAACCAGCAGGTCAATACCTACCGTTGTTTCAGCGGCAACATCATTCATGATCCATGCTTCAAGCACGCGGGTGTTCGCGATCTCATCTGCATGCGGGCTCCTTGGTCAAAGACCGTGCAGCGCCTCCGATTGACTCGCCGCCTGCCTGCAAATGGAAGCTCCGGCATCAGCGATCTGAGCCAGCCCTGGGGGTACAAGCTCTTCAACGGCACGCGCTGCGTCCTCGGAGGGGGCACGGCCAATTTGGTCGGGAAGGTTCTGCTGCCATACGAATGTTCGAGGCATCATTCCGGCACCAGAGTCAATCGAAGCCGCCCGATCTGGAGGGTGCGCGTCGCGCCGAAGTCACTTGACCGGCTACGCCACCGCCGAGTCAAGAAAGCATGGTTCTGATCCGGACCAACGACTAGCGCCGCCAATAGCGCAGACAAGGGGCCTCTCGAGAGAGACCCCTTGTGCTCCGTCTGAATCCGGGCGAGTCCGTACTGAAAGCAAGGGAATTCATGGCGAGTACCTGCCTACGAAAGGTCCGCAAAGAATCTTCTTGCCTCCGACCACCGAAAGGATCTTGTCTGCTAAACCATTTCCATAGTCAAAGGGTGGAGTCTTGTTGGTCGCAGAAGGAAGAGCGCCGACATCCCGAAGAGCACTGGCCGGTATCGTTTGGAACAGAACGAGGAAATGCCCCTCGTTGTGCAGACGGCGAGCCACCCAGAGAATCCAGTTCTGCGATCCCAAGAGACTCTTCGGCCACAGCCAATCGGTAGGAAAAGGATTGTGGAGGCCAAGAAGGCTGTACATCGCGGGGTTATCTGGAAAGACCGCCGTGTTCGGTTCTCGGTAACGCTGTGTACAGCTGACATATTCGCGTAGGTAGGTTGCTGTAACCGGCCCGGTTCTTATGTCACCGAACTCGCTGGATACCGAGCTCAGTGAGGCAGACAGTCGAGGTGCCGCAACATCAAAGTAAGGCGAATCTCTTCGCTCTACCACAAAGATCAAGGCAAACATCACCAACAACAGAGCCGTCCATCGTCTGATCACTGGGCGTGCACTGGGCTCTAGTACGACCAGAGCCCGCGTTACGAGGAACAACCACACTGCGCCCCCGACTAGATCGGGAACCGCAAAACCGAACGAGAGCGCAACCATCCAACTAAAGAGCAGCAGGGTCAGACCAGCAACGTCAATCCGTCTGAAACACAGGAACTCAGCCACAAGAAATATGACCAGGCTCCACATTGCAGTTAGACCCCATGTCCTCAGTGCCAATCCAAGAGGTCCAAAGAACACGATCGACGTTACGATGGCAATGTACGCGCCCACGATCAACAACAGATGATTCCCATTAGCGCGTTGCCTGTTGCGCGAGGCGAAGATCCACCAGAGAAGGCCGGCCTGAGTTGCCACAGCGATGCCCGCAAACAATATGCCTCTACCGTTGTATGCAGAGATCAGCTGTTGTCCCCATTCGTGCAAAGGGGGAGATGTTAGTTGCGTCACCATGTGCTGCCATCCACCTTCGATGGAGATATATGCAACGTAGATCGCCGCCGGTGCTGCTGAGGCAACGGCGGCAGGAAACCAATCTTTAAGAGACCACGACTTCGCTGGCTGCTTCCAAAGCCACAGAACCCCAAGAACCGGAGCTAGGCCAAAGCTTTGTTTAACCGTGGCAGAAGCTCCCAGCATGAAGAATGCAAGGAGCACCGTACGCTTACTGTCTCGGCTGCTGCCTCTTCTCAGGAGCACGAGCCCGATGGCGATCAACAAGATGCCATCAGTTGTGTACCAACTCATCAATGGGAATACATTGAGATTCACAAAAAAGGCGATTGTCGATAAGGCCGCTTCAGTGAAATCCCAGCGCCATGGTGGTTTACCTAGGACGAAAACCGAAAGCAACAGCGAGTAGAGAAGGATCTCGGCCAATCCGACGACTCGGACCGAAATCATCCTTGGTAGAGGTAAAGCAAGGTCGATCAGGTGCAGATAAGCAGACAGGTCCGGCCGTGGCGAGATGAAATCGCGGTGAGGCACCTGGCCCAACAAGATGCGGTGTGACTGCGACAGAACGTAACCATCATCAGAAGGGTTGTAGCCAAGCCTGCCGGCTACCAGGAAGACCGCACCTGCCAGTGCGAAGGGCCACAAGATCGACCACAGAACCTTCGCCAGCTTCCCCTGCGCGAACCCCTCAAACGAACGCCACTTCAGGGATACGTCCACCGCGGTCCTACTCCGGACCGGACGACTCCAGGACCAGGCTTCCTTTCGTCGTCTCCCTATAAGTGCGTCCGCAGCTGCACCGAAGGCTGTCGTCGAGGCGCAGGCCGCACACGCACATCCAGCCATGTCTGCGCGCCGGATTTCCGAACATGAGTGCGAACGGAATCACATCGGAGGTGACGACGCTTCCAGCACCGATGAAGCAGTGCTCGTCGATGACTATTCCGCAGACCACCGTGCTGTTTGCTCCAATGGTGGCGCCGCGCCGTACCAGGGTCTTGGCCAGTTCGGCGGCATCTTTCTTGATGGCGGCTCTGGGATTCGGGTCGTTCGTGAAGACCACGTTTGGTCCTAGAAACACATCGTCCTCTACCGTTACCCCATCCCAGAGAAGAACGCTGTTCTTCACTGTGACGCCATTACCGATCACGGCCCCGGACTCGATGAAGGCGTGATCGCAGATATTGCAACCCTCGCCAACGACGGCCCCCTCCATCACGTGTGCAAAAGCCCACACACGGGTTCCCGCGCCCACCGATTCCGACTCGCACAAGGCTTGGGGATGGATGAAGACGGAATCCAACTCAGCCATCGCTCGCCTTAACAAGTTCAGTTACGACCCTTTGCTGCTGCTCCTTCGTAATGCCCGGCGAAAGCGGAAGGGACAAGATCTGCTTGGCCGCCGCCTCGGCTTTGGGAAAGTCGCCCTCGCTGTATCCGAGCCGTCTGAAGGGCGGCTGTAGATGGATAGGGGTTGGATAGTGCACCGCCGCTCCGATCCTCTCCTCCTTTAGGCGTTCCAGAACCTGGTCCCGGTTGGCCACTCTGACGACATAGACGTACCAGACATGGTGGTTCCCGGCTAAAGCCGGCACCGGCACGATGTTCGTGTAAGGCCGAAGCAGTTCATCGTAGTAGGCAGCAGCTCGGCGACGTTGTTCATTCCATTCCGATAGGTGGGAGAGCTTCGCCAGCAAGACAGCTGCCTGCAGTGAATCGAGGCGAGAGTTGAATCCCATCAGCGGATGGACGTTCTTCGCATCGCCGCCGTAGTTCCGAAGGGCTCTCAACCTGGCGGCAAACTCATCCGACCGCGTCAAGATCGCGCCGGCGTCGCCGTAGGCACCGAGGTTCTTGCTTGGATAGAAGCTCATCGCCGCAGCCACTCCCGTCGTGCCCGGGGAACTTCCGAAGCGGGTTGCGCCATGGGCTTGGGCGGCGTCCTCGATCAGAGTGACGCCCGGTCCGATCACCTCTTGAATGAGCTCAGTGGGAGCGAGCTGACCGAAAAGGTGCACGGGAATCACTGCCCGGGTCTTAGTGGTGATCGCTCGAGCGACACCGGCGGGATCGATCAACAGCGTGCTTTCATCGGCATCGACCAGGATGGGTCTGGCTCCAGCGCGACTCACTGCAAAGGCGGTCGCCACAAACGAATTGGTCGGAAGTATCACCTCATCCCCGGGGGCCACCTCGGCCGCACGAAGACAAAGCTCCAGTGCGTCGGTTCCGTTAGCAACCGCTACACAGTGCCGGATCCGGCAGAATGCAGCGAAAGCTTCCTCGAAGCGCCCGACGACTGCACCTCCGATGTACGAGCTCGACTCGATGATCTGTTCCCACGAGCTGGCGAGATCGTCGGCGATCGCGGCATGTTGGTAGGACAGATCCACCAGGGGCACGGAAACGTCCGCTTCTGCCGTCACGAAATCATCTCTTCTCGTCCGTGACCATTCGTTGACCGCTGGAGTGCCTCGAGCACTCTCAGGACCGCCGCTCCTTCAGCACCTCCCGTGGCCGGCTGCCGGCCACTTTCTATACAGTCCAGAAAGTGATCACATTCTTCGCGTAAGGGTTCTCCTAACTCGACCCGGGGAATACGGATATCGCCCTCGCGCACATTTGACCTGAAGGAAGCGAAGGTATCTATGTAATCGGAGATATCTCGTTCTTCGACGACGCCCTTGTCGTAGAGACGGAGGGGCTCGAGGAGGTTCATGTCGTCCAGCGTCAACATGGCCCGATCCCCTACTACGGTTATGTCTCGGGCTTTCCTCGGGTTTAACCAGGACACGTGCAGATTGACCAAGATGTCCTGCGGGTAACGCAGCGTTGCAAAGACTGCGTCATCGAGGCCTGGGTTGATCCAACTTCCGCCCACAGCCGAGACGCTCACCGGTTGATCGTCAAACCAATAGTTCGCGATCGAGATGTCATGTGCTGCCAGGTCCCAGGCGGCGTTGACATCTCTACGGATCGGGCCGAGGTTCGTGCGAACCATCGCTGCGTAAAAGACCCGGCCGAGGTTGCCTTTCGTGATCTGCTCTTTGACCCTCTGGACTCCGTGGTTGAA
>JAXDJO010000037.1:0-30993 GCA_034667525.1 Actinomycetota bacterium | reverse complement strand
CGGTGGTTGTGTTCGTTCGAGCGTCAACGCTGATCGTGAAAGCTGTGCCCATCGATTCTGAGTTGTCCGGCGTCATCAACGGTAGGTGAAGCGTCTCGAGCCGGTCCGCTTCCATCGGCACGCAGATGATCCCGGAGCAGTGCCGCACCATGAACGAGACAAGCTCCGGGGAGACCTTCTCGGCGGCGAAGATGAGGTCGCCTTCGTTCTCTCGGTTTTGGTCATCGACGACGATGACGGCACGACCATCGGCGATCTCGGCGATCGCCTGGTCTATGGGGGCAAAGGACATCTCTCTATTGTCTCCTGTCGTGCGGCAGCACTAGGCGCTCCACGTATTTGGCGATGAGGTCGACTTCCACGTTGACGCTTGTCCCCCGGGAAAGCGCTCCGAGCGTGGTGACATCCAGCGTATGCGGGATCACGGCTACCCCAAAGGTCGAGACACCCGACTCCGTCACTGTTAGGGCGACTCCATCGATCGTCACCGAACCTTTGGGCACGAGATAACGGAGGAGGTCGGCATGCCCCGAGAGCCATAGCCTGCGGCTGCCCTCTTCGTCCTCGACCCTCACCACCACTGCGGTTCCGTCCACATGACCTTGGACGAGATGTCCTCCGAGCCGGTCACTTAGACGCACCGGAAGCTCGAGATTGACCTCTGCCCCCGACTTGATCATCCCGAGGGTCGTGCGGTCGAGCGTTTCCTGCATCGCCTGGACGACGAAGCGCTTCCGTGATGTTGCAACAGCAGTTAGACAAACACCGTGCACGGCAACCGAGTCACCTCGGTTGAGCTGCTTCGCGACGTCGGGAGCGTCGATCTCGAGCTCGAGGATCCCTGAGCGCGTTTTTGCACGACGGATCCGGCCACGTTGGGCGACGATGCCGGTGAACATCAGCGTGCCGGCTCGACGGTTATCAGGACATCGTCGTCCACCTGTTGTAGTGCCTGCATCTTCCACAGACGGGCGTCTGCGATATTGCCGACGCCTAGATCGCCGAGCGGCCGCCCTTCAGCTCCCACCATCTTGGGACCGTAATGCAGGTCCAGCCGATCCACGAGTCGATGCTTCAATAGCGATGTTGCCAACTCCGGCCCTCCCTCGCAATAAACCTGAAGACAGCCTCGCTCTCCCAAACGGATCAGTAGCTCACTGAGGTTGGCTCCCTCTGGAGATCTTCCGACGACCAGCACCTCGGCCCCCTTCTCCTTCCATGAAGTTTGTACTTCATGGTTGGAAGCGTCCGTAGTTGCGACGATCACATCGCCACCTTCAGAGGAGAAAACGGCCGCCGAGGACGGTACGCGCCCGCGGGAGTCAACCACCACTCGAAGGGGTTGGTGAGCAGCCTCTATCTGCACCGAAAGGCTTGGATCGTCCGCCTCTACGGTTCCGGCACCCACCATGATCGCGTCCGACCGGGCTCGCTCTTCGTGCACGAGAAGGCGTGTTTTGGAAGAGGTGATCCAGCGAGAGGAGCCGTCCGACGCGGCGAGTCTGCCGTCCAGGGTCAGCGCGAGTTTGAGCACCACGAACGGTAGACCTGTGCTTCGCTGATGGATAAAGGCGCGGTTCAGCCTGCGCGCGGCAGCTTCGAGCACGCCCACCGCGACCTCTACGCCCGCCGACCTCAGTTCCGCCAGTCCCGCTCCCCCTACGCGTTCGTCTGGATCTTCCATGGCGACGACCACCCGATGCACACCCGCCCCGATGACGGCAGGAGCACATGGCGGGGTCCTGCCGTAGAAGTTGCATGGTTCCAGCGTGACGAACATCGTCGACCCAGTCGCATCGATACCTTCCAGAGCGACCGTCTCCGCATGAGGGGTTCCCGGCCCTTCGTACGCGCCTCTTCCAACCACGCGTCCATCTCTCACGACCACGGCGCCCACGCGCGGATTCGGTGAGGTGAACGCCGGCGCCCGTGCAAGAGCCAGAGCCTCTCTCATGAAGTGTTCGTCCTGCACGCTCAGGTTGCCACCCGGCACCCGAGGCACGGTCGACTCACGCGCGGCTCGTTGTCACGTTTGCTTCAGCGGCCACCGTCAACAAGGCCGGACTCTCAACGTTCGTCTGCGGTGGATCCAGACTCGCTGGTCTCGTAGCGCCTGGCGTCCCCATCCTGCCCGCGCCGATCGATGGCGTAGCTCGAGCCCGGGACGCGCTTGGCGTAACCCTTCATCTCAGAGGCGATCTCGGAAGCTTCCCAATGACTGCGGATGGCACGGTGGTCGTTCGAGGCTATCCCTATGGAGATCGTAGCCAAGGGATAACGGTGGATCTGCTTGCGCCTGTCTTCGACCTCGACGTAACCGCGTTCGAGATCATCCGCGTCGTACAACCCCACCAGCTGACGATCCCACCCCTCGCAGATGGCCTTCGCTGTGGGGAGAGCCTCGTCCGGGGAAACAAGCACGATGAAGTCATCGCCTCCGATATGGCCCACGAAGGAGTTGTCTTTTTCATGCTGGGTGACGGATTGCCCGATCGTGAGACCTAACAGCTTGATGGCTCCGTCGCCACGGAGAAAACCATAGTGGTCGTTGAAAGCCTTGAAGTTATCCAGATCAACGTACATAACTGCAAAGGGCGCTCCAGATTCGACCCGTCGTTCAACCTCAGCTTGGATCTGAACGTTGCCGGCCAGTTGGGTTAAAGGGTTTACATCGCGCATCTCCTTCGTGCGCCGCAGCGCAGATCTGACGCGCGCCACAAGCTCCATGGGATCGAAGGGCTTGATGATGTAGTCGTCCGCCCCCGCGGTGAGGCCAACTACCTTGTCCGCCGAGAGGGATTTTGCCGTCAGCATGATGACCGAGATCCCTCTCGTGCGGGAATCATTGCGCAACCTCTGACAGACCTCGAACCCGTCGATCCTGGGCATCATCACGTCGAGCAACACCAGGTCGGGCATCGCCGCATAAGCGATCCGCAACGCTTCTTGTCCGTCGGAGGCAGTAACCACCTCAAAGCCTTCGAGGCGCAGGTTGATCTCGACGAAGCGCACGATGTCTTCGTCGTCATCCGCCACCAATACAAGTTCACGCTCGCGGCTGTCGCTCACACTCTTTCCATCCCGTCCAGCTGATCCAGACGCTGTCGGAGCTTTCGCGCGGCTGCGGGTGCATCAACGCCGTCAAAGATCCCGCTGCCAGACACCAAGATATTTCCCCCTGCCTCGACTACCGCATCGAGAGTGGGGAGCTTCACTCCACCGTCTACCTCGACGTCCGCGCTTGAGCCCCGTTCCCGAATCATCTCTTTGACATGGACCACATTCGGCAGGGCCTCCCAGAGGAAGCCTTGGCCTCCGAAACCTGGTCTGACGGTCATCATAAGCACGACCTCGATCTCATCCAGATGCAGGCCGACCGGCTCCAGGTCTCCCTCCGGCACGATCGCAAGGCCGGCGCCCGCTCCCGCGGCGCGGATAGCGGAGATCAATTCCCGCACATCGCTCGCCTGATCGGGATGGAAGCAGATCCTGTCTGCGCCTGCTTCGACGAACCGCGGCGCGTACTTCTCGGGGTCCGTGATCATCAGATGGACGGTGAGCGGCAGCTCACATGTGCGGCGGACCGCCTCGACGAGGGAAGGACCAAAGGTGAGATTCTCCACGTAATGGCCGTCCATCACGTCGAGATGGAAGCCGTCGACGTACGGCAGAACGGAGCGGAGCTCATTGCCGATCCGCCCGAAGTCCGCGGTCAGTATCGACGGTGACAATCGCAGCCGGCGCGACCGGGGGTACTCACTCAAGACGATCGCCCGGTTGTAGATGCAGGCCCCGGGCGAGATCGGCGCCGCCCAGCGGACGCTTTCCTTGCATCTGAGCGATGCCTATGAGAAGAGCTCCTTGTCGGCACCCCACGAACAGCCCACCGCGCGTGAGCTCCATCGTCCCCGGTGGAAGCACCGGTTCATCTGCAACGGTTGATTCCAAGATCTTCATGCGGGTTCCTCGATAGGTGGTCCACGCCCCCGGCTCCGGATTCGCACCCCGGGTGAGGTTATGGACCTCGTGGGCGCTGAGCGACCAGTCGATGCGAACGTCGTCTGCCATCAGCTTGGGAGCGTAGGAGACTCCGCGCTCTCCCTGCGGGCGGGGAGCCACGCGACCCGCGGCGTAGGAGTTCACGGTATCGAGCAGGAGAGGTGCAGCGAGTGCCGCGAGGCGTCCACCCAAAGATGCTGCGGTGTCGAGGGGTTCGACGCCGGTCGACACTTGCGCTAGCAGCGGGCCCTCGTCCATCCCCTCGGTGAGAACCATTATCGAGATGCCGGTGACCCGGTCCCCTTTGATGAGGCTCCATTGGATAGGAGCAGCCCCCCGGTAAGCGGGCAGCAGAGAGAAGTGCGCGTTGACAAAGCCCAATGGAGGCACTTCCAGGAGGGCCGGCGGCAGGATCTTGCCGTAGGCAACCACGCACGCGATATCGGGTTGCAGCTTTTCGAATCGTTCCTGGAACTCGGGCTCTCGCGCGCGCGCCGGTTGCAGGACCTCCACGCCTGCGGCAGTGGCAGCGGTCTTTATGGGAGAGAGACGTTCCCGGAGGCCGCGGCCCGCAACGCGATCGGGATTCGTCACCACTGCAACGACCTCGACGTCGGATGCCAACAATGCGAGGAGGCTGGGAACGGCCCACAACGGCGTGCCGAAGAAAACCGCCCTCAGAGAGTTTCCTCGGGTGGCACCGTGCTGGATGCGGCAGCTCCGGGGAGGGGCGGGAGTCCCAAGGCCTGTTCGCGCAACCGACCGAGAGCCTCGCGTTTCATCTCGGGGGCCAGACGGTCGATGAACAGCACCCCATCCAAGTGGTCGATCTCGTGCTGGCAGACCCTGGCGAGGAGATCCTCTCCCTCGAGCGCCAGTCTTTCCCCCTGCAGGTCCAGACCCTCGACCCGGACCTGGGCGGCCCGTACGACGTCGAAGGCGATGCCGGGTAACGACAGGCACCCCTCTTCTTCCTCCACGAGCTCCTCCGACCGGAAGACGATCTGCGGATTGACCACGACGCCGAACTCGTCGTCGACCTCCCACACGAAGATGCGCTCTAGAACTCCAACCTGGGGAGCGGCAAGGCCCACGCCGGGAGCTTCACGCATCGTCTCCACCATGTCGTCGGCAAGGCGACGATGAGCCTCGGTGACCTGCTCGACCTCATGCGCTCGTTCGCGCAGAACGGGATCGGGGAAAGTCCTGATGGGTAGGACCGCCAACTGAGAGTCTCCTTGCGTCACCTTGGGTCCACATCCACGCGGAGCCGCGTACCCGCCGGGACCTTCGGCAGGATACCCCGCAGGCATGCTGCGATGCGCTCTGCGTCGCCATGCTTCACCAGCACTTCCACCGCTGGCGCCCTGCCGGCATCCGATACGAAGCTCACCTCGATCGGGCCCAGTACGTGTCCTCCCACGCTTCGGCATCGCTCCGCGACCTCGTGCAGGAGCTCGTGACGCCCGGCCCCAGACGCCCGCACCTTCACAAGCTCTGCGAAGGGAGGGTACCCAAGCTCGCGGCGTTGCTCGAGCTCTCGTTTCAGGAAGAACCGGTAATCTGCACGCACGACGGCCTGGATCGCATGATGCGAAGGCTCCGCCGTCTGCAGCAGCAAACGGCCCCCAGTGGAGGCGGATCCCGCCCACTCGGCCATCTCGACCATGGCTCGATAAGCGTTCTCCGCAGCCCTGAAATCGGGCATGCGGATGAGGGCGTCTGCGTCCAGCACGGCGACCAGCGAAACATCGGGGCGCAGGGCCGGTTTGGTTCCGATCCATGTAGTGACGTAGATGTCGGCTTCCTGAGCGACATCTGTTCCGGCCCCGAGCGTGTCGGCGTCGACACGTGCCACGGTCGCCCGAGAGAACATCGCGGACAGCTGCTCGGCGATCCGCTCGCTGCCTGCCCCCAGCAAGCGGAAGTCCTGCTCTTTGCAGGTGGGGCAGATCGAAGGAGTCGCCGCGACATAACCGCAGCGGGGACAGCGGACGGATGATCCCCCTGCTTCCAGCCGGACGCCGGCCTCGCAAACCGGGCAGCGCACCGACCGGTGACAGGCGCCACACCATAGAGAGCGTGCGTAACCGCGCTGGGGGACCAGGATGCCCACCTTTCCTCCCGCCCCGAGCCGATCATGGATGCGCCGATGCAAACCCTGCGCCAGCTGCCTATCGCGCGGCTTCTCCATCAGCTCGACGATCGGCCGCGCCTCCCGGTCCGCCGAGCGAGTGGGCTCGGCGACGTGCCACCGGCCCTCGGCAACCGCAGCTCCTGTTTCGACAAGGGGGGCCACGCTGATCAGCACGCACAGAGCGTTCTGGAGGCGAGCCCTCTGTACCGCGACCCTGCGAGTGTCGAACCTGGGCGCTCGATCCTCCTTGTAGGTGCGGTGATGTTCCTCATCCACGACGAGGAGCCGCAGCGCTCCGGCGGGAACGAGGACCCCGGCCCGGCCCCCGGCTCCCAGACCGTGTCCTTCCGCCATCGCAAGCCACCCGGCGGCTCGGTCTCCGTCGCTCTGCCCGCTATCGATTCGAACGCAATCGGGAAACTGCTTCCCCAGACGATCGAGAACAACCGAGCCGTAGTGCACCTCGGGCACGAGGACGACCGCGGCTCCCTCCGCCCGCCCTGCCGCACCGACTAGCTCTCCGATAAGTCGGCCGCGATCTTCGCCGGGAAGAGAGCGCAAGCACCAGATGCCGCCGTCCCCAGCAGCGATGGCGGCGGCCAGCTCCGCGCCACCGCTATAGCGCAGCAAACGCTCGGGTGGAGGACCTGCAGCCAGCGGCACACTTGGCTTCGGTGTGACCCGGATCCGGGGCGGAACCACCCTCTCGAATGCCGCGGGGGCGGGGGCCACGTATCTGGCAGCGATCCACTGCAAGAGGTCGCGCATCGGGGGCGGGGCCAACAGCGGTTTGAAGACAACGCTGCGGATGGGTTCGAGCCTTCCCGCCGCCGGCCCGTCACTGTTTCCGGCGGGGTCGGCTACGTGCGAGCCGGGCTCCCCCACCTCCACGACTATGCCGCGGACGTTTCTGTGACCGAGCGGGATGCGTACGAGCGAACCGACTGCGACGACCTCGATCAGCTCCTCGGGGATCGTGTAGCTGAAGGACCTATCCAGGCCCCATGCAGCTACTAGAGGGATCACGGAGGCGGAGCGAGACGCTAGGGGGAAGTCAGGATCCTCCACAGAGCTGCTGGAGCGCCTCGGCACGATCTGTCTGCTCCCAGGTGAAGTCCTTATCAGAGCGGCCGAAGTGGCCGTAAGAGGCGGTATTTCGGTAGATCGGCCGCAGCAGGTCGAGGTCCTCGATTATCGCCGCAGGACGCAGATCGAAGACCTCGTTGATCGCTTCGAGGATCTTCTCACGGTCCACTGTTTCGGTCCCGAACGTGTCGATAGAGATCGAAACCGGCCGGGCCACACCGATGGCGTAGGCAACTTGTATCTCGAACCTGTCGGCAAGTCCCGCGGCGACCACGTTCTTAGCCACGTAGCGACATGCGTAGGCGGCGGAACGATCGACCTTCGATGGGTCCTTACCAGAGAAGGCCCCACCCCCGTGACGAGCCATCCCTCCATAGGTATCGATGATGATCTTTCGGCCGGTGAGGCCCGTATCCGCGCGAGGCCCGCCTATCTCGAAGACACCGGTTGGATTGGCAAGGAACGTCATGTTCTCTGCGTTCAGCTCCGGTGGGATCAATGGTTCGATGACGTGTTGCATGAGGTCAGGCTTGAGCAGGGTCTCGATGTCGACGTTCGGTTGGTGCTGCGTGGAGCACACGACGGTATCCAATTTCACGGGCTTGCCGTCTTCGTAGCCGATGGTTACCTGGACCTTGCCGTCCGGGCGCAGATACGGGAGCAACCCCGCTTTTCTGACCTCCGCCAGGCGGCGAGCCAGCCTGTGCGCCAGCCAGATCGGCATGGGCATCAGGTCGTCGTTGTCGCGGCACGCGTAGCCGAACATCATGCCCTGATCACCTGCACCCTGGCTTTCCTTATCGTCTACTGCCTCTCCGAGCCGCTCTTCGAGGGCGTGATCGACGCCGGCCAGGATGTCGGCCGACTGCTCTTGGATCGCGACTGCGACACCGCAAGTCTCGCCGTCGAATCCGATCTTGGAGCTGGTATAGCCGACGTCGGTGACGACACGTCGAACTACCGAAGGGATGTCGACATATGTCTTGGTGCTTATCTCACCGGCTACGCATACGAAGCCGGTAGTGATGAGCGTCTCGCATGCAACGCGACCGTGAGCGTCGTGGGCAAGGATCTCGTCGAGCACCGCGTCGGAGATCTGATCGGCCATTTTGTCGGGATGGCCCTCTGTCACCGACTCCGACGTGAAGGGCCTGATCGTCATGGAGGGCATCCTAGACGCTGGGCTCCCCCGCAGAACCAGCCGGCGCGGATCACCTCACCGCGGCGTCGAGTCTCCCTGCGCGCCGTTGCTGAACGACCGGCCAGCCTGGCCCGCGACGCTGGAGAGCAACGACGACAGCTCCATGGGGATCACGAACTTGGTGGCGTCCGATCGACCAAGAGCCTTCAACGCGTCGAGATACTGCAGGCTCATGGTGTTGGCGTCGAGCGTCCTCGCTACCTCGAGGATCCGAGCGAGCGCCATGGCGAATCCTTCAGCTTGAAGTATGGCCGACTGACGACCACCTTCGGCGTTCAGGATCGAGGACTGCTTGCTGCCTTCGGCGTTGAGGATGGCCGAGGTCTTGTTGCCCTCTGCCACCGTGATGGATGCCTGCTTGGCGCCCTCAGCCTCCGTGACCACCGCCCGGCGGGTTCTCTCTGCAGACATCTGGCGGGTCATCGCCTCTTGCACCGCGGGAGGAGGGATTATCTCCCGGATCTCGACGTTGGTGATCTTCACTCCCCAACGTTCTGTAACCTCGTCCAGCTTGGTACGCAAGATCTCGTTCATGTTTTCTCGCTTGGCCAAAACTTCATCCAACGACATGTCCCCGACGACAGAGCGGAGTGTCGTCGCTGCGATGTTCTGTGCGGCCCCCGCGAAGTACTGGACCTCCACCACGGAAGCAACTGCATCGACAACCTTGTAGAAGATGATGAAATCGATCGAGATCGTTGCGTTGTCTTTGGTGATGGCGCTCTGATGAGGGATCTCGAGATAAAGCTCTCGCAGGTCAACATTGTTGGCCCTGTCGACGAGAGGGATCAAGAGCACGATTCCCGGTCCTTTGGTTCCGATGACGCGGCCGACACGGAACACGACCAACCGCTGGTACTCACGGACGATGCGCACCGAGGTTGCAAGCACCAACACAAGCAAGATCAAGATGATGCCGAGCGCGATCAAAGCGATCATGCCAAACCTCCTATCTGCTCTAGAGGTGCCGGAGGTTTCTCCGGGTCCCGCACTGGTTCGACCTTCAGACGCAGGCCCTCAACGCCCACGACGCGCACGCGCTCACCGCGCTCGATGGGGCCCGCGACCGAGTCAACCGTCCACAGCTCGGACGCCACCCGGGCGGTTCCACGCGGCCTGATACTCGTGGTTGCAACTCCCTCGCTTCCGATAAACCGTTGCGACCCCACAGCGGCAGGAAGGTGCCGGGCGCGGAGTACCGCGGGCACCACCAACACGAGATACAGCGACATCACGAGTGCGACCGGACCGATCGTCCACGGCGAGACACCCCCATTGGGAATGTTGGTGTTGAACAGCAGCATCCCACCCAAGACCAACGTGATTATCCCGGCGATGCCCGCGAAGGTGATGCCCGGATGTCTCAGCTCCAGCAACAGAAAACCTGCCGAGATCACGAGTAGCACGATGCCAACCAGTTGCACCGCGAGCATCCCGAATGCCGTGAACGCAGCCACCAACGACAACACCCCGAGGATCCCCGGGATAGACAACCCAGGATGGATGAGCTCCACGATCAGCAGACCGATGCCGAGGTAGAAGAACACGAAGGCGAGGTCGGGGGTGAACAAGTGGTGCAGAACGCTGGCGGCCACGGGCATCGACCGAACCTCGAGCGCGGCTCCATCCGTGCGCAACGTGAAGGTGCGTCCCGCTTTGGCGATGGATCGTCCGTCGAGACGGCTGAGAAGCGTGGCTTCGTCCGGCGCGACCAGGTCGATAGCGTGGAGCCGCAGGGCTTCATCGGCGCTAACGCTCGCCGCCTGAGTTACCGCGCTCTCGGCCCAGGCGGGGTTGCGATGCTTCTGCTCGGCCAGGCTGCGGATAAAAGCGGCGGCATCGTTCTTGACCTTTTGCTGTTCGATCGCTCCCGAGACACCGACCGGACTGGCAGCACCAACGTTCGTGCCGGGGGCCATGGCGGCCACGTCACAGGCGGTGAGTATGAAAGTGCCCGCAGACGCGGCTCTTGCGCCGTCGGGAGACACGTAGCAGACGACCGGCACGGGAGAGTTCAGGATCGCCTGGACGATCTCTCGCATCGAGGAGTCCAGACCCCCCGGCGTATCGATCGTGATCAGCACGGCCGCGGCATGTCCGTCGGCCGCGGAGTGGATCTGAGAGGTCAGGTAGCTTGCCTCGAAAGGATCGACCACCCCGTCCAGGCGCAGATCCACGACTGCTCGAGAGGGGCTTGCGCTCGCCTGGGGGATGACCGCGAGCGCTACGACGAGCAGCGCAACAAATCGCAGGATCCGCACAGAACCATGATGCCACCGCATCAGAGCCGGCACGGGACCCGAGCTTCTTGTGCCTTAAGTGCGCCGGTGCAACAACAAGGCGACCTCATCGATCAACGCCTCTGCAAGATCTTGCTTGGTCACAAGGCCCACCTGGGCAACCCCGCTGGGGCCAGCGATCACCGCGCGGTTGGTAGGAACATCGAAGCCCGAGTCAGGGCTCTGGACATCGTTGGCAACGATCACGTCGGCTCGCTTGGCGCTCCGCTTCTCCAGCGCAAGCTCGGCAAGATGCGCGGGATCTTCTTCGGTCTCGGCAGCGAAGCCGACAAGGATGCTCCCTGCCTTGCGCAGCTTTGGTGACGCCCCCAGCTCCGCGAGTATGTCCGGCGTGGGAACCAGGGTCACCTGCGGCGGTCCGTCCGCCTTTTTGAGCTTTCGCGGCGCACTCTCAGCAGGCGTGAAGTCCGCGACGGCGGCAGCCTTGACGATGACATCGCAGTCTGGCGCGGCGGCAAGGACCGCATCTCGCATGTCGTGGGTCGTTCTGACCGAGACAACGTCCGCGCCGGCGGGGGCCGGAACTTGGATCTGACCGGCCACCAAAGTCACCTTTGCCCCCCGTGACAACGCCGCCTTCGCGATCGCGATCCCCATCAAACCGGACGAACGATTGCTTACGAAACGAACGGGATCGATGGGTTCTTGCGTGCCACCGGCCGTAACGAGTACCCGGACGCCGTCCAGCTGGTGGCCCGTCGCCAGTATGCGGGCGGCCGCAGCGATGATCTCGTCCGGCTCTGCCATGCGGCCCACTCCAACATCCCCCGATGACAACGCACCCTCTGCCGGGTCTACGAAACGCACCCCCCTGGATCGAAGGGTCTCAACGTGCCCAGAGGTTGCCGGATGCTGCCACATCTCAGTGTGCATGGCGGGTGCGATGAGGATCGGGCATGACACCGTCAGAAGCGTCGCCGAGAATAGGTCGTCGGCGAATCCGAGAGCGAGCTTGGCAAGTGAGTTGGCAGTTGCTGGGGCCACGATCGCCAGCCGGGTTCCTCGAGCAAGTTCGACGTGGGGAACATCGGCCGATCTTCCAAAGAGCTCTGTCGCCACCGGATTACCCGTGAGGGCACTGAATGTCTGGGATCCGATGAAGCGTTCGGCCGAACGTGTCATGACAACACGAACGTCGGCGCCTGATTGAGAGAGGGTCCGAGCTAGATATGCAGCTTTGTAAGCGGCGATGCCCCCAGTCACACACAGGAGGATCTTCTCTCCTTGAAACGACGAGGGGGACACTCCTATCGCGTCGCCCGGTATAGCCGGCTGCATCTCACCACCGACTTACTTGATGCCTTCCATCGTTCGCTCGTAGCCGACCTTGCCCTCAGCGATCTCCTGCAACGCGATCGACAACGTCTTGGGCGCTTGGTCGGCCGCCAGCGGAACTTGCGGCGGTGTGAACTCGGAGACACCCTCACCGAGTTGTGTGAAATAGGAATTGATCTGGCGGCTCCGCTTCGCAGCGAGGATCACCAACGTGTATTTGGAATCGACGTGCTCCAGAAGGCTTTCGATCTTGGGCTCAATCAAGGTTCAGTCCTTTCGTTTTCTCGTTCGTCCAGTATACGGACGAGTTCGTCTTCAGCCTCCTGAACGTTTGCATTGACCACGATGTAGTCGTAAAGGCCTTTGTTCTTGACCTCTTCGTAGGCGGCCTTGACGCGTTTGGAGATCGTTTCGGGATCCTCGGTGCCCCGTCCCCGTAGCCGCAGCAACAGATCCTCCAACGAGGGGGGTTCTATGAAAACGAGCACGGCTTCGGGACGTATGCGCTTCACCGCCAGCGCGCCCTGTATATCGAGCTCCAGGATGACGTCCTTTCCCTGTGCTACCGCCTGATCAACCGAGGCCCGGGGAGTCCCGTACAAGTTGTCAAAGACCTCCGCCCATTCGAGAAAGCCCCCGCGGTACCGCCTGGCGAGGAATTCCGGCTTCGAGATGAACTCGTAATCGATCCCATGTCTTTCCCCCGGCCGAGCGGGCCTGGTCGTTGCCGAGACCGACAGGATGAGCTCGGGCTTCCGCTTCATCAGTCCCGCGACCACCGTTCCCTTGCCCGCTCCGGAGGGCCCGGAGATGACGAAGATGCGCCCCCGCCCAGTGCTCTTTCGCATGGGAGTTAGCGCTGGTCGAGCAAAGGTATGGGGGGGCCGGAGATCGAAATTCTCGCTACCTGCGGGACAGCTCGCTGAGAAGGTTCTCTTTTTGCTTGGAGCCCAGACCGCGCATCCTGCGCGACTCAGAGATATCCAGTCGCTCCATCATCTTGCGAGCACGCACCCGTCCAACTCCGGGCAAAGATTCCAGAACTGTAGACACCTTCATCTTGCCCACGATCTCATCATGAGTTCTTTCGAGGAGCTCCTTCAAGGATGTACGCCCGCTCTTCAGTTGCTCCTTGAGGTCCGCGCGTTTGCGCCGAGCGATCGCCGCCTTTTCCAGCGCCTGCCGCCGTTGCTCTTCGCTTAGCGGCGGTGGCAAGGGCATCGGCAGATCCTCCTATGGACGATTCTCGAACGTGATGCGTTCCGTTTCGTGCTCTTCGACGACTTGGGTTGACGGGATTATAGGCACGCTTCATAGGTCCAACCTGCGGCTTCCCGGATCGGTGAGGGGAATTCCGTCAGCGCATAGGGGGCAGCTCTCCGCCGGCCACGAATTGACAGACAGCGTCACTAAGGCTTGCAACGGGGCTCCTAACGGCCCTCTCGAGGAGTCATCTCTGTCAACCAGAGCACCGATGCCAACAACGATCCCTCCCGACTGTGCCACCAGATCCACAACTTCCTTCGCCGAGCCGCCTGTGGTCACAACGTCTTCGACTACCACCGTCCGTTCACCCGGGAACACGGCGAAGCCTCTGCGGAAGCTCATCTCGCCGTCAACGCGTTCGGAGAAGATCGAGCGAGCACCCCTCGCCAGTGCAGTCACGAATCCAAGCACGATCGCCCCTATTGCGGGCGCGGCCACAACATCGAAACCTTCGGGGAATTTCGATGCGAGCATCTCGCCTGCACGCTTCGCAGCGCGCGAGTCCTCGAGCAGTCTGAACTTCTGCACGAAAGTGTCGGAGTGCCGTCCGGACGATAGGCGAAAGTGTCCCGACAGCACCGCTCCTTTTTCGTGCAACTCCTGGAGCATTTCTTGTGTGGTCATCGCGCGAGCTCCATGGAGATTCTCCGAGCGGCAGCGCCAGGGTCGGGGGCCGCCGTTATAGGCCGCCCGACCACCAGGATGTCGGCGCCCGCGTCGAGCGCGGCTCTGGGTCCGAGTGTGCGCTGTTGGTCGGCGGACGGGCCCCCCTCGAACCTGATACCCGGCACTACCAGGAGGGGGCCTCCGCTCGCCGCGGGGCCGAAGCGCTGCCGCAGCGCGGCGGCCTCTTGCCCGGAACAAACCAGCCCGGAAGCGCCCGCCTCCAACGCCATGTCGGCGAGCCGCACAACCGCTTCGGAGGCCGTTCCTCGAACCCCTAGCTCGGTGAGGTCACCGCTGTCCAGGCTGGTGAGGATCGTGACCGCAAGGATCTTCAGCTCCCCCGAAGCCTCCTTTGCCGCCGTCCGCACCATCTCACGGCCCCCCAGGGCGTGGACGGTAGCGAGAGTCACCCCCAGAGCCGACAGTGCCGCTATCGCCCCACCGACCTGCGAAGGGATATCGCACAACTTGAGGTCGCAGAAGACAGGTCGGGAAGCTGCAAGCCGCGTGACCACCGGGGGCCCCAGTCCGGCAAATGTTGTTGCCCCTACCTTGAACATTCCCGCGTAAGGCTCCGTCGCCTCCGCCAGTGCATCGACAACGGATCCGTCGGCGGTGTCGATCGCCACACACAGTGGGTTCACCCTTCTAACTTCACCGCCCCCACCAGCTCGCCCACACTTACGACGCCATGTTTCGTCATGTAGCGGGCGATGCCGTCGGCGACCTCAACGGCAGCCCGCGGGTTTACAAAATTGGCAGTACCCACTGCAACCGCGCTTGCTCCTGCGAGGATGAGTTCCAGAGCATCGGCACCAGAGCTCACCCCGCCCTGTCCGATGATCGGCACATGGGGCAACGCGCGGTGCACCTCGTGAATGGCACGCACAGCGATCGGCCGGATCGCAGGCCCCGAAAGGCCCCCCACGGTGCCGGCGAGCTTCGGCCGCCTCGTCTCGAGGTCGATGGCCATCCCGAAAACCGTGTTGACGAGAGAGAGGCCGTCCGCTCCGGCATCCACGGCCGCTGCTGCGATCGCAGTCAGAGAGGTCACGTTTGGCGACAGCTTGGCAAACAGGGGCTTACGCGGGAGCGCCTTCTTCACGCTCGATACCACTGCAGCCGTTGCCTGCTCGGAGTGGGCGAACATGTTGTTGCGGTCTTCCAGGTTGGGGCACGAGATGTTGATTTCAACGCCCGCTACGCCCCCCGCTCCACTTCTGAGCTTGTCCGCCACCCGCACGAACTCCTCAACGGTGTTTCCTGCGATCGAGGCAAATACCGTCGCCTTGCGCTTGAGTAACCACGGGAGATCATCGGTGATGAAGTGATCGACGCCCTTGTTCTGGATGCCGATAGCGTTGAGCATCCCGGATGGCGTTTCGCACATCCGGGGGGTCGCTTTTCCCCTCCAGGGAACGGAGGTCATGGATTTCACGATGATCCCGCCGACCGAGGCGAGGTCGAGGAATGCCGACCCTTCCCTGCCTGCTCCGAATGTTCCCGAGGCGAGAAGAACGGGTGTGACGAGCTCGATCGGACCGACCTTCGTTGCCAGGGTGGGAGGCTCTTCGGGCAGCGACACGGTCAGTTGCCCGGTGGAGCGTGCTCGGTGGCGATCTCTTCCGTGATCCCCCGGCCTGCCGCGGTGCCGCTGGGTGAGAGCTCGGCCCCCTCAGGAGTTGCCGGAAGTCCCGAGGCGCCGTTCCAGATCACGTTGGCGCCGTTGAACACCGGGCCCTCGGTGCAGGAGCGGGCGTAGACGATCCCTTCGCCTGAGGACTCACCCTTCTTCAGCCGCCGGCGCATCGGGATCACGCACGTCATGCAGACCCCGTAACCGCAGCCCATGAGCTCTTCCACCGCCACCTGCACGGGAACCTTTTTGTCGGTACAGATGTCCGCTACGGCCGCCAACATCGGGTGGGGCCCGCAGGCGTAGACCACTTCGGTTGCGCATCGCTCGATGGTTTCGGACAGGACGTCGGTGACGACCCCTCGGTCTCCGACGCTGCCGTCATCGGTCATGATCCGGCACACCGACGCCAGACGCCTCGCTTCGATCTGATTGAGGAGCAGTCCGACGTCGCGGGCTCCGAGAATGAAATCCACCCGATGTCCCTCGTTGCGGAGCTCGTCCGCCAGGAAGAACAACGGTGCTGCACCTATCCCACCGCCGACCAGAAGGCAGTGGGCGCGCCTGTTCGGCATGGCGAAACCTCGCCCCAGAGGGCCGAGCAAGTCCACATTGGCGTGGGCCCGGAGGGTCGACAAGTGCTCGGATCCCGGCCCCCGGATGTCGAAGATGATCTCGAGGGTCGAGGACCATCCCCCCCGCTTGTGCACCCGGCACACCGAGAAGGGACGCCGCAGGATGGTGGCACGATTTTGACCACACTTGATGTTCACGAACTGTCCCGGCTTGACGGATTCTCCGATATCCGGGGAAACGATGGTCAGGGAGTGGTAATGCTCGCCGTACTTCTTGTGTGACAGCACCTCGCCGGTCGACAGCATGCTCATCGGCTCACCAGTGCAAGGTGTTCTTGCAACGAACGGACCTCCACCTGCCCGAGTATCAGAGCCTCGATGCCTTGGACCGCAGCCGCCATGCCTGCCATTGTCGTAATGCATGGCACCCCAGCCTCGACCGCCGCAGTGCGGATGAAGTATCCGTCGGAGCGAGCGCCTCTTCCAAACGGGGTATTGAAGACCATCTCGATCTCTCCTGAGGAGATCCTCTCGACTACGTTCAAGTGTCCTGGTGTTTGGGGGCCGGACAACTTAGAGACGATCTCGACCTGCACGCCGGCGCGCTCCAGAACGCGCCCGGTTCCCTTCGTGGCAGCGAGATGGAAGCCGAGCGCCTCGAGCCTCTTCGCAGGAAAGATCACGGACCTCTTGTCGTGGTTAGACACCGAGATGAAAACGGTCCCCTTCAACGGCAGGTCGACGCCGGCAGCCCGTTCCGCCTTGGCGAAAGCGGCTCCGAACCCTGCATCAATCCCCATCACCTCGCCGGTAGAGCGCATCTCAGGACCCAGAACCGTGTCGACCCCGGGGAATCTTGCAAAGGGCATGACAGCTTCCTTGACCGCGACGTGGTGGAGATCTTCGTGGCCGATCCTCCGGGAGGGAAGCAGACCCTCTGCCTCTAGCTCCCGCAGCGTCGAGCCGGTCATTACCCGTGCCGCCACTTTCGCGATCGCCACGCCGGTCGCCTTGGAGGTGAACGGCACCGTCCGCGAGGCACGCGGATTGGCCTCGAGCACGAATACGCGTTCATCGCGAACGGCGAACTGAATGTTGATGAGCCCGCGCACGGCCAGGTTCTCCGCGATCAGGCGCGTGTGAGCAATGACCTCTTCTACCTCGTCGTCTCCCAATGTGAGTGGCGGCAGGGTGCATGCCGAATCTCCTGAATGGATGCCGGCCTCTTCGATGTGCTCGAGCACGCCACCCACGTACAGCTCGGAGCCGTCGAAGACCGCGTCGCAATCCACCTCGATAGCGCCTTCCAGAAACCTGTCCACAAGGACGGGATGCTCCGGGGAGACAGCCGTCGCGAACTTCATGTAATGGTCCAGAGAGGACTGCTCGTAAACGATCTCCATCGCCCTTCCTCCAAGGACGTACGACGGCCGCACGAGAACGGGATACCCAATGGAAGCGGCGACGGCCCTGGCCTCGGCTGCGGAGCGAGCAACACCATTTGGCGGATGGGGAAGAGAGGCGTCGGCGAGAAGCGCGCCGAAACGCTCCCGGTCCTCAGCCCTATCGATGGAGTCGCTCGAGGTTCCAAGGATCCTCACCCCTGCTTGCTCCAGCCGGCGAGCCAGCTTCAGAGGTGTCTGTCCCCCCAGCTGCACGATCACGCCATGCGGGCGCTCGCGATCCACGACGTTCATCACGTCTTCGAAGTCGAGCGGCTCGAAGTAAAGACGATCGGACGTGTCGTAGTCGGTGGAAACAGTCTCGGGATTGCAGTTCAACATGACGGTCTCGAATCCCGCCTCACGTAGCGCGAAGGCAGCGTGCACGCAGCAATAATCGAACTCGATGCCCTGCCCGATGCGGTTGGGACCGGACCCCAGGATCAACACCTTCGGCTTGTCGGTTGCAGTTACCTCGTCTTCTTCCTCGTAGGTCGAGTAGTAGTAGGGCGTAGACGCCTCGAACTCCGCGGCGCACGTGTCAACCGTCTTGAACGTTGGCACCACCCCAAGCTCGAGCCGGCGATCGCGGACCTCCAGTTCGGTGACCCCGAGCGCTCGGGCCAGCTGCACGTCGGAGAAGCCATACCTCTTCGCCAACCTGAGCTCCTCCGGCCCGGCCGCGTCGATCGTGCCGATCGCTTCCAGCTCATGCCTGGCCTCGGCGAGGCGGGCTATCTGATCGACGAACCAGGGATCGATCTGGGTGAGCGCCGCCGCCTCCTCGGCCGGCATGCCGCTGTAGAGAGCAGCTTCAAGGGACCCGAGGCGTCCCTCGGTGGGCCGGCCCAGGTTCCGAGCCAGATCGCCGCCCATGCCGCCACTCTCATCGCCAGAGCTCACGGCCAGGCCGTCGAGGTCGCGCTCCAGCGAGCGAAAGCCCTTCTGGAGCGCCTCGACGAAAGTACGTCCGAAGGCCATCACTTCGCCTACCGATTTCATCTTTGTCCCCAACGATTCGTCGGCGTCTTTGAATTTCTCGAAGGTCCAACGCGGGATCTTCACGACGACATAGTCGATGGAAGGCTCGAATGATGCCGGCGTTTTTCTCGTGATGTCGTTTGGGATCTCGTCGAGGGTGTAGCCAACGGCAAGCATCGCCGCGATCTTCGCGATGGGGAATCCCGTAGCCTTCGACGCCAGAGCGCTTGATCGCGACACTCGCGGATTCATCTCGATCACAACACGGCGGCCGGTGTCGGGATGGACGGCGAATTGAACGTTGGATCCGCCGGTATCGACGCCGATGGCACGCATGATCCGGGCACCGTCATCCCGCATCGCTTGGTACTCGGCGTCGGTCAAGGTCATGGCCGGCGCCACAGTGATGGAGTCGCCGGTGTGAACGCCCATCGGATCGACATTCTCGATCGAGCACACCACTACGACGTTGTCGTTCGCGTCTCGCATCAGCTCAAGCTCGAATTCCTTCCATCCGGCAATCGACTCTTCGACGAGGACCTCGCCTATCGCCGACAAGCGCACGCCTTCCGCGGCGACCACCCGGAGTGCGTCCGCATCGGGAACAACGCCCGAGCCCCCACCTCCCAGCACGTAGGAGGGGCGGATGACAACCGGGTATCCGATCGCGTCCGCGGCCGCTAGAGCTTCATCCACCGAATACGCGAAGCGCGATATGGGCAGGTCGAGCCCGGCCTCGGCCATGGTCTCTTTGAACAATCGTCGGTCCTCGGCCCGCCTGATCGATTCGGTGCCGGCACCGATCAACTCGACCCCAAAGCTCTCCAGAACACCCGCCCCGGCAAGCTCCATCGCCACATTGAGCGCCGTCTGGCCCCCCATGGTGGGCAGGCACGCGTCCGGGCGCTCCCGCTCGATGATCTTCTCGATGTAATCGGCGGTGATGGGTTCCACGTAGGTGGCGTCGGCGAATTCCGGATCGGTCATGATCGTGGCGGGGTTGGAGTTAACCAACGTCACCCGATAGCCTTCGGCCCTGAGAACCTTGCAGGCCTGGACCCCCGAATAATCGAACTCGCAGGCCTGGCCGATAACGATGGGCCCCGAGCCGATCACCAGGACCTTATTGAGATCGCTCCGTTTAGGCACGTGTGCTCTCGTCGTAACAGACGATCTCGACGGTATTGCCTGCGGGATCGCGCGTATAGCAGCGAAGGCGGCCCGGGATGGTCCGAGCATCCTCGATCTCACAACCGGCGCGGCGCAGGTCATCCACCGCCTTCTGGAAATCGTCAACGACGACGCCGAAGTGCCCCGGTCGCTCGGGAATCCGAGGCTCGATGACAACGTGGACCTCCGACGCACCGGCCCGGAACCAGCCTCCCGCGCCGCGCGTGCCCTCCGGTTTCGGCAGTTGCTTCAAACCGAGGGTGTGCGAATACCAGTCAAGCACGTTCCGCTCGAGGTGGTCCGGGGCGGAAACCGCTACGTGGTCGAGGGCTTCCACCGAGAAGGAAGTCATCGGCCAGCCTCCGTCCTCACTTACGCGTAGCTCCCTTCGCCTCGGCGCGACGCTTGTCCCGCTCGCGCTTGCGCCGCTGACGGTCCTTCTTCCACCGGGTCGGCTTGCGGTCTCCTCTACCCATGCTTTATCCCCCTCTCGCTGACTAGGCCGGAACCCCGAGCGCCCCCGTGGCAGGCTCGAAGGTCGAGATCAGATCCCGGAACTTCCTGAAAAGGTACCGGGAGTCGTGGGGACCCGGGCCTGCCTCAGGGTGGTACTGCACGCTGAATCCGATCCCTTCGATGGAAAGGCCCTCAACGGTTCCATCATTCAGGTTGACGTGGGAGAGAACCGCAGGTGTTCCCGCGAGAGAATCCACATCGACCGCGAAACCGTGGTTCTGGCAGGTAATTGCTACCTGGTGAGCGTTTTCGAGGAGCGGTTTAACGGGATGGTTGGAGCCCCGATGCCCGAACGGGAGCTTGAAGGTTCTGGCGCCGGCAGCCAGTGCGAACACCTGATGGCCGAGACAGATCCCGAAGATGGGCAACTTGCCCATCAGCGCGCGTATCGCCTCGATGGCGTAGGTCACGGGCTCGGGATCGCCGGGCCCGTTCGAGAGGAACAATCCATCGTAGCCCCCACCCAAGATCTCGTTTGCCGAAGTTGTGGCGGGCAGAACGGTGACTTCGAAGCCCGTTGCAACGAGAAGATCGAGGATGTTCCTCTTGATCCCGAAGTCCAGAGCGGCAACGGATGGGGGCCGGGACGGATCGTGGCGAGCGGGTTCGTGCGACGCTCCTTGCTCCATGCCGGCAGCGAATCCCGTGGCCGAGCGGTGAGCGAGGTCGGCCCAGGTGCAGCGGTACGGATGAGAGGTCGTGACTTCCTTGGCTAGATCGCGTCCCACCAGCTCGCGCGCGCTACGGCTCAGATCGATGAGCTCGTCGGTATCCTGCGCATCGGTGCTCAGAGCGCCCCTCATGGCGCCGTGCGTGCGGATGTGGCGGGTCAGTCTGCGCGTATCGACGCCGGCGATTCCTGGAACCGATCTCACCTTCAGATAGTCGTCGAGCGAGCCCGCCGCGCGCCATGAGGAAAAGGTGGGTGACAGGTCCCTGATCACCAACCCTTGGGCCCACACTCGATGGGACTGATCGTCATGATCGTTGACGCCGGTGTTTCCGATCTGGGGCGCCGTCAAGGCAACGATCTGACCGTGGTAGGAGGGGTCCGTCAGGATCTCCTGGTAGCCCGTCATCCCGGTGTTGAAGCAGACCTCTCCGGTGACGATCCCGGCGGCACCGAAGGCCGAGCCGCGGAAACAGGTTCCATCTTCCAGAGCCAGGAGCGCCGGAGGTGACAGCGTCACACCAGCACCCCGGCTACCGCCCCGTCTCGCACCGTGGGACGGCCGCGGAAGATCGTATGGGCGACGCGGCCTGTAAGGGTTCGCCCTGCGAAGGCGGTATTCCGGCTCCTCGAGTAAAAGAGTGAGGCATCGACCTGCCATTGCTCGAGGAGATCGAACACCACGAGGTTGGCGGGAGAACCGACTGTGATTTGCCCCTGGCCTTGCAGTCCCAGGATGCGCGCGGGGGCTGCGCTGAGGCGATCTATGACATCGAGCAACGACATGTGCCCGGGAACAACCAGCTCGCTCACCGCCAGGGCGAGCGCAGTCTCGAGACCGACCATCCCCGGCGGCGCGTAGGTGAACTCCCGGTCTTTCTCCTCGAGCGCGTGGGGAGCATGATCGGTGGCGATGGCATCGATCGTCCCGTCGGCCAATCCCGCGATGATCGCAGCGCGATCGGACTCCGCTCGTAGTGGCGGGTTCACCTTCATGTTCGGGTCGTAGCCCTCGAGCGCCTCATCGGTGAGAGTGAAGTGGTGCGGCGTAGCTTCCGCGGTCACCGGCAGGCCTTCCGCCTTAGCTTTTCTAACCAGCTCGACGCTCCCCCGCGTGGATAGGTGCAGGAGATGGAGCCTGCAGCCGGTGAGCCGCGCCAGGGCGATGTCTCGCGCCGCCATCAGCTCCTCCGCCGCGGCGGGTATACCTCGCAGACCGAGGCGGATAGATCGGGGGCCTTCGTGCATCTGACCCCCCGCTGCCAGCGATGCGTCTTCACAGTGCTCGGCATAGACGCCGCCGAGCCCGCCGAGGTACTCCATCGCCCGGCGGGCGAAGAGAGCGTCCTGAACGCCGTGACCGTCGTCGGTGAACAATCGAACCCGGGCGACCGATTGCGCCATCTCGCCCAGGTCGGCCATCTGTTGTCCCGCCTGACCGCGGCTGAGTGCCCCTGCCGGTGCAACCTCGACCAGGCCCGTCTCGCGGCCCAGCGCCCAGACCTTCTCGACCACCGAAGCGGTGTCGGCAACAGGATCGGTGTTGGGCATAGCGCAGATCGCGGTGTAGCCGCCGGCAGCGGCAGCCGCAGAGACCGAAGCGATCGTCTCCTCGTCCTCGCGTCCCGGCTCCCGCACGTGCGTGTGCAGATCGACCAATCCCGGCGCCACCACCAAGCCTCTGGCGTCCAGAACCTCGGCATCGCCTTCCTGCAACGATGTCCCGATGTCGACCACAGATCCGTCCTGGATCAGGACGTCGGCGATCCCGTCGCGGCCTGAACGCGGATCGAGGATCCGGCCCCCTGAGATCAGCAGAGCACTCACTCGTCCACCATCTCCTCTCCCCGGCCACCCAGCATCAGGTAGAGCAGACTCATCCGGACGGCGAGCCCATTCGCGACTTGGTTGAGGATGATCGCCCGCGGCGACTCCGAGACGTCGGCGCCGATCTCGACTCCGCGATTCATCGGCCCCGGGTGCATCACAATGGCATCGGGCTTCATCTTGGCAAGGCGCCGGCGGTCGAGCCCCCAGCGCGAGGCGTACTCGCGCAGACTGGGGAACAACTGCTCGGACTGACGCTCCTGCTGAACCCGGAGCAGATAACAGATGTCCATGTCTCCGATCACGGCATCGAGGTCGTAGCTCGTGGACGCCCCCCACGCGTCCCCCTGCGGTGGCAGGAGCGTCGGAGGGCCGATCAAAGTCACCTGCGCGCCCATGGTCAACAGACCTTTGACGTTGGAGCGGGCGACGCGTGAGTGCAGGATGTCGCCGACTATGGCCACCTTCAGATCTTCAAAATCCTTGAAGTGCTCCCGCACCGAGAACAGATCGAGCAACGCCTGAGTGGGGTGCTCGTGGGCGCCGTCGCCCGCATTGATCACGCTGGCACGGACCCACTGTGAGAGTTGGTGGGGAGCGCCGGAAGACGAGTGGCGGACCACGATCGCATCCACTCCCATCGCTTCCAGCGTCCACGCTGTGTCCTTGAAGGATTCGCCTTTTGACACGCTCGATTTGGAATCGGCAGAGAAGTTGATGACATCGGCAGACAACCTCTTGGCGGCGAGCTCGAACGAGATCCGCGTCCTGGTGGACGGTTCATAGAACAGATTGCAGACGGTGCGTCCCCTAAGGGTGGGCAGCTTCTTGATGGGCCGGTCGGTAACCTGCCGCAGCGAGTCTGCTGTGTCGAGGATCTGGGTGATGTCCTCCGCCGAAAGTTGATCCATGGACAGGAGGTGCTTGATCATCTATCTGTACTCCCCTATCAGGACGACGTCCTCGCCGTCGATCTCTTTGACCTTCACTTTGACCACTTCGCCCGCCGCGGTGGGGAGATTCTTTCCGACGAAGTCGGCGCGTATCGGAAGCTCGCGATGGCCTCTGTCCACCAGCACCGCCAATCGGATGCCGCGGGGCCGGCCCAGGTCGAGCAGCGCATCGAAGGCAGCGCGGATGGTCCGGCCCGTGTACAGCACGTCATCGACCAGCACAACGATGCGGCCGTCGAGGTCGGTAGGAATAGTCGTGGCTTCGATGGTGCGGGGTCGCTTCAGCGAAACGTCATCCCGATAGAGGGTTACATCGAGGGCCCCCGAAGGGAGATCGGAGCCCTCGAACGAAGCGATGGAAGAAGCGATGCGGTCGGCCAGAGGTGCTCCCCGGGTTCTGACGCCGACGATGACGAGATCATCGATGCCCTTATTGCGTTCGACGATCTCGTGAGATATCCGGATCAGGGCTCGGCGCACATCCTCGGGTTCCATGACCCGCGCCTTCTCGACAAAGGACGAGTCCAGTCCCTGGGCACTGGCCACTAAAAAACGCCTCCCCGGCAAGAGGAAGCGCAGGTGTGTCGGTACAAGCTGGCTGCTCCTTTTCGGCCTCACAGGGCCGGGCTTAAAGGTTTGGCGGCATTCTACAACGAGCACGGCAGATGACCCGGGAGCTGCCCCGATCCCGTCCGACCCCTAGTCTTGCCCGCCTATGCAACCAATCCCGCAGCACCCGAGCCCCTTCGCCCCGCTGGAGACGGCGCCGCCCCAACTGTCACTGCAGAGAGCGAAAGAGGTGGCAGCGACGATCTTCGGGGTACGCGGCACCGCCTCGCCACTGGACAGCGAACGAGACCTGAACCTGCGGATCCTCTGCGATGACGGCCGGCGCTTCCTGTTGAAGCTTTCGAACCCTGCGGACGATCCGGTGGTGGTGGATATGCAGACGCAGGCGATGCTGCACGTCGCGCGCCAGGACCCGACCTTGCCCGTCATGCAGCCTCTCCCCAGCCTCTCCGGCAACCTCTGCGAAAGCGTCGAGGGGGCCGGCGGTTCCCACTACGTGGCACGGCTGCTCACCTTTCTGCCCGGGGAAACGGTCGAGCCCCCGGAGATGGATCCCGCTGCACTCGAAGCCTTCGGCGGCGTCGTGGCGCGCATGGGGATCGCGCTCCGCGGCTTCTTCCATCCGGCAGGGGGTTACAGGATCCTGTGGGACCTGAAGCACACCCCCGAGCTTCGCCACGTGCTCGGCGACATCCAAGATCGTCAAGGCCGTGATCTTGTCGAAGGGATCCTCGACCGGTTCGAGCACAGGGTGGCGCCGGTTCTCGGGGGCTTGCGAGCCCAGATCATCCATAACGACCTCACCCTCGATAACGTTCTGGTCGACCGGTCCCATCGGGTGAGCGGGATCGTGGACTTCGGAGATCTCACCCACACCGCTCTGATCTGCGATCTCGCGGTGACGCTGGTGTCGATGATGTGGGGCCGCTCGGATCCCTTCCAGGCCGCCGAGGCTGCCATCGCGGGCTACCGCTCGATTACTCCGATCGAAAGCGCGGAGGGAGAAGTGCTCGGCGATCTCGTCGCTGCTCGGCTCGCCGCGTTGGTCACCATCGCGGCGTGGCGCGTGAGCCGATACCCAGAGAATGCCGAGTACATCACCGCCAATGTGGAGCTCGCCTGGAGCCTGCTCGACCGGTTCGAGGAGGAGGGGATGGACCATGTTGGGGAACGGCTGCGGGCGGCATCCTCCAGTACCCGTTCCGAGTCGCACTCCCTGGCTGGTGCACGGACCGCGGCACGACCCCCGGTCGGCGAGCTTCTCCGGCGGCGGCGTCAGGTTCTCGGTCCCGCGTTGTCGCCCCTCTCGTATGAAGAGCCGCTCTACCTGGTGCGGGGAGAGGGCTCCAGACTCTTCGACAACGAGGGCAATGCTTACCTCGACGCTTACAACAACGTTCCCGTGGTGGGCCACTGCCATCCCCGCGTGGTCGAAGCGATCGCAGAGCAGAGCGCGACGCTTAACACCAACACGCGATACCTGCACGACAGCGTGGTCGAGCTTGCCGAACGGTTGGTTGCGACCATGCCCGACGGCCTCGACACAGTGATGTTCGTCAACTCCGGAAGTGAGGCTAACGACGTCGCATGGCGCTTCGCTACTACTTATACCGATGCGACCGGCGCGGTAGTGACCGGGCGCGCCTACCACGGCGTTACCACGGCGACACTTGCTTTGTCGCCCGAGGAATGGGTCGAAGAACCCCCGCACGTTGCGACGGTCCCCGCACCGGACGATTTCCGCGGTCCCTACCGGCGCGACGAGCAAGGGTGGGCCGAGCGATACGCGTCTCACATCGACGACGCGATCTCTGCGCTCAGGGAGAGGGACGTCGATCCCGCTGCTTTCTACCTGGATTCCCTCTTCACGAGCGATGGCATCTACTTCCCTCCCGCCGTGTACTTCGAAGAGATCGTGACCCGCTGGCGTAATGCGGGTGGCCTCTTCGTCGCCGATGAGGTGCAATCTGGGTTCGGACGGACGGGAAAGCATCTGTGGAGCTTCCAAGGCTCGGACGTGGTTCCCGACTTCGTCACGCTGGGCAAACCGATGGGCAATGGACATCCGGTGGCCGCGATGGTCACCCGTGCGGACATAGCAGAACGCCTTGCCGCAAAGACCGACATCTTCAGCACCTTTGGGGGAAACCCGGTCGCGTGCCGCGCTGCCCTTGCGGTTCTGGAGGTCATCGAGACGGAGGGCCTGCAGCACCGCGCCTGTGAAGTGGGAGCCCATCTCCGCTCGCTCTTGGAGGGGCTCAGCCGGACGCACGATTGCATCGGCGACGTGCGCGGCGCGGGACTCATGATCGGGCTCGAGCTGATGTCCAGCCGGGATCCCCTCACGCCGGCCCCCGAGCTTGCCGCTGCGGTGATGAACAGGATGCGAGCAAAGGGCGTCTTGGTGGGATCGACCGGGCCCGATGACAACGTGTTGAAGATCCGCCCCCCACTGGTGTTCAGCCGGGATGACGCCGAGCAGGTTGCAGACGCTCTCGATTCGTCGTTGCGAGAGATGGCGCGCGCCGGGCTAGCCGAGACGCGGGGGGCGCGAGCGACATGACATCAGCTCCCCGCGTGGCGCTGGTTACGGGGGCCGGCAGCGACACTGGCATCGGCTTCGCCAGCGCCAAGCAGCTGGTGCAGACGGGTGCTCGCGTGATGATCACATCGACCACCGACCGGATCTTCCATCGGGCGGCGGAGCTGTCCGAGTTGGGTGAAGCGGCAGCGATGGTCGCCGATCTCACCGTGGAAGCAGAAGCCGATGGTCTGATAGCGGAAACTGTCAGGCGCTTCGATAGCCTAAACATCATCGTCAACAATGCGGGCATGACTTCGGTCGGCAATCCCGAGTTCTCGGCTCCGCTTGCTCAAACGGCAACGAGCGATTGGATCAGGTCACTGGACCGGGATCTCAATACCGCCTTCTTCGTATCGCGCGCGGCAGTGCCCCACCTGGTCGCCGCGGGATGGGGCCGGATCGTCAATGTGGCGTCGGTGACAGGCCCTGTTATGGCGATGCGAGACGACGTGGCGTACGCAGCAGGAAAGGCGGCCATGGTTGGGATGACTCGCGCGCTTGCGGTCGATCTGGCTCCTCACGGCATCACGGTGAACGCGGTTGCGCCTGGTTGGATCGCAACGGGGAGCTCCAACGAGCACGAGCGCAGGATGGGCCTGGCCACTCCGGCGAAGAGACAGGGAACCGCCGATGAGGTCGCGGCCGCCGTCGCCTTTCTCGCAAGCGAGGGAGCCTCCTACGTCACCGGCCAGACCATCGTCGTGGATGGAGGCAACGCGGTCATGGAAGAACGGGGGTAGGTCCGCCCTCGCAGCCCGTCCCGCGAACGGGCTCGCGCGCCCCGAGGGATTGCAAGGCGCTAACCGGCCAGCTCCTTTTCCACCACGCGCCCCAGCAAGCCGTTGATGAACCGTCCCGAGTCTTCGGTAGATAGAGACTTGGCAAGCTCGACGGCTTCGTTGATAGCGACCGCAACTGGAGTGTCTCCGCCCCAAAGCAGCTCGAACATCGCCATCCGCAAAAGCGTGCGGTCCACCACCGGCATACGCTCGATCGCCCACCGATCGGCGTACTTGCCGATCAAGAAATCGATGTCGGCATGATGCTCCTGAACCCCCTGCACGAGGACCTCTGCAAATTGGAGCGCCTCGAAAGAGGGCTCTGTCTCCGGAGGATCGGGCTCGGTTTCATCATCCGAGAGTGTCGGCACGACCCAGCCGTGGATCCTGCGCTCCTGAAACGCTTCTAGGGGGAGCCGGTCACGGATCTCGGCCTCGTACAGGACGTCGAGAGCTAAGCGGCGGGCGGCGCGGCGCCCCTTCATCTCACACCCGGGAGAGGTATTCGCCCGAGCGGGTGTCCACCTTGATGCGACTCCCCTTCTCGACGAACAACGGAACCTGGACGATCGCTCCCGTCTCCACCGTCGCCGGCTTGAGCGCACCCGAGACCCGGTCCCCCTTCAATCCAGGCTCGGTCTCGGTCACCTCCAGCTCCAACGTGATGGGCATCTCGGCCCCGACCGGAGTCGATTCCCACACGGGCACCATGCATACGGTGCCGTCCTTTAGAAATCTCCTGGCGTCACCGATCAACTCGGGATCGATGTGGGTCTGCTCGTAGGTCTCGTTGTCCATGAAGACCAGGCCGGCATCGTCTTCGTAGAGGAATTGCATCTCCCGCTTATCGAGCACCGCGAGATTCACCTTTTCGTCGGCCCGGAAGGTTCTGTCGGCAACCGCACCATTCTTGAGGTTGCGGAGCTTGGTCTTAACGAACGCCTGACCCTTGCCCGGCTTGACGTGCTGATAGTTGATGATCGTGAACAGCGTGCCGTCGAGGTCGAGTGTCTGGCCCGGACGCATATCGTTCGTCGAGATCAATGGGTGTTCCTGGTCGAGGTCAATGGGGGCTCCTTTAAAGCTCGATCAATGTGTCTTTGGGAGCGTGCCCGAGAACGGTTGCTCCCGCGCTGTCGATAACGACGCAGTCTTCGATCCGGATCCCTCCCGTTTCGATCACGTACACGCCGGGTTCGACAGTCATCACCTCGCCACCTTGCAAGGAATCCTCCGAGATGCGGCTGAACATAGGGTCCTCATGGATATCAAGCCCCACGCCGTGACCGAGACCGTGGCCGAACTCCTCTCCCAGTCCTGCCGCCTCGATCACGGCCCGGGCGGCGGAGTCGACATCGGCGCACCTGGCTCTCGGCCCGGCCGCCTCGATCCCTGCGGCCTGCGATCGGAGCACCAGGTCGTAGAGCTCGCTTTGTTCGTCCGTTGCCGGGCCGACCACCACCGTTCGGGTCAGATCCGAGCAGTAACCGTCCACCCGCGCCCCAAAATCGAACAGCACCAGGTCCCCTTTGTCGACGGCTCTATCGGACGGCGAATGATGGATGTGAGCCGACAAGGGGCCGGAGCCCACGATGGGCTCGAAGGAGACGTCCTCGGCCCCCGCCTTGCGCATCATCACCTCGAGCTCGAGCGCGATCTCCCTCTCGGTCATGCCCGGCCCGACATGCTCGGTCAACCAGCCGAAACCCTGGTCTGCGATCTCGACTGCGCTACGGATCAACTCCAGCTCTCCAGGCTCTTTGATCTTGCGGAGCTCTTCAACAAGATCTTCCACGCCCACAAGCTCGATGCCACGAAGCCGGTCGGTCAAGGATCTCTCCTGTGCGATCGTCACCGAACCGGCTTCGACGCCCAACTTCGTGATCCCCGATGCCTCCAAGCGACCGGTGAGCTCGTCGGTTAGGCGATCTTGGTAGATGACGATATCCGCACCCTTCACCAGGTCGGAGGCGCGTGCCCGATAGCGCGGATCGGAGAAAAAGGTAGCGCCGTCGTCGGTCACCAGGATGCATCCGTTGCTGCCGGAAAAGCCGCTGAGATAACGGACGTTCGTGAGATCGGTTACCAGCAGCGCGTCGAATTCTGCAGTTTGAAGCTTGGCGCGCAATCTGGCGATACGGCCGTCGTGATCCATCACCCGAGCACTCCTCCACATGAGAACGAGCACCAGTCTCGCATCAAAGTGATGAATGCCCATCTTTCGATAGCAGTCGCGCTCCGAGGCTGCTGTGTGTTGCGGCGATGCTTATTCTTCGATGTGAACCGCGCGCTCGGTCAGATAACGATCCACGTCCGTGCGCCGGATCCGATAGTTCTTCCCCACCCGGATGGCGCTGAGCTGGCCTGACTTGATAAGTCTGTAGATGGTCATATTGGAGACGCGCATCATGTTGGCGACCTCGGCCACCGTCAGAAGTGGCTCACCGAACCCACGACCCAACGATCTCCCCCGTACCTTTCGACGTGTGGCCCCCCGGCGGGTCCGGGATGGCTTGATATCTCACATCACGACTTCACAGCATTGAACAGTCATTCACTGCAGCCGTCAACAGCTTAGGGCCTCGTAGCGTGCCTTAGCCCGCAGAAAGGCGCCGTAATCGGCGGTGAAGAAGTGGTGCCCCTGGCAGTCGGCCACCACGTAATAGAGGAAGTTTCCCGTCGCCGGAGCGGCCGCCGCCTGCAGCGAGGAAGCACCGGGAGCGCCGATGGGGGTGGGCGGCAGACCGGTGTGGAGCCTGGTGTTGTACGGCGATCGGATCGCCAGCTGCGAGTTCGTCAGAGCCGCGACGTGGTGCCCGAGTGCATAGTCGATGGTCGCATCGATCCCCAACGGAATGCCCTGTCGCAAGCGGTTGTAGATCACTTCGGCGATCTTGGCGCGGTCTCCCTGCACCTTGGCCTCAGCTTCAACCATGGAGGCCACGATGATCAGCTGATAGGGCGTGTACCCCATACTGGTGACCTTGGACAGATCCAGTTTCGAGACCTCGGCATCCAACTGCGATACGAGCCGGCGTGCAACATCCGCCGCACTGTTGCTTGCGGCGATCTGATAAGTCGAGGGAAAGACAAGACCCTCGAGGCTGCGAACCCGTGCCGGCTCGAACTTCGATCGCACCTTGCCGGAGTGGGCGACCTGGAGGAACCTGCGCCCTGAGATGTTGGTGTCCTTGTTCAGGATCCGCGCGAAATCCGTAAGCCACGATCCCTCGGGGAAGGTTACGGTCACATAGCCGGCGTGGGGTCTTTGGCGGCCGAGAGCAGCTAGCGCGTCATGGACATCCAGACCTTCGCGAAGGTTGTAGGTGCCGGCCTCGATCGTGGGGTGGTCGCCGTGGA
>JAXDJO010000036.1:0-146522 GCA_034667525.1 Actinomycetota bacterium | reverse complement strand
CGGCGCAAGACCACCGCCCGCAAGACCACAGGCACGCGGCGCAAGACCACCGCCCGCAAGACCACCGGCACGCGGCGCAAGACCACCGCCAGGAAGACCACGGGCACACGCCGCAAGACGACCACGGGCACGCGCCGCAAGACCACCGCCCGCAAAACGACGGGGCGTAAGACCACGGCTCGGAAGACCACAGGCACACGGCGCAAGACCACCGCCCGCAAGACGACCGGACGCAAGACCACCGCCCGCAAGACCACCGCCCGCAAGACGACCGGACGCAAGACCACTACGCGTAAGTCCTCGACGGGCCGGACAACCAGGAAGAAGTCGATTGCCGCATCCCGGTCAGCTGCCGGGCGCAAGGGCGGGAGGGCTCGGGCGCGCAAGAGCACAGCCGCGGAGCGCAAGTCGGTTGCCCGCAAGGGCGGGCGGGCTAGGGCCCGCAAGAGCACAGCCGCCGAGCGCAAGACGGTGGCCCGCAAGGCCGGCAGGGCGTCCGGCCGGGCCCGCAAGACCACGGGACGGGGCTCTACCGCCACGGCCTAAAACGGCGAGATAAAGGGCAGGGCGGCCTCACCTCAGGGGGGCCGCCCTTTTCTTTGCACGCGTGTTCATAGGATGCCCGGCGATGAAAACTTATGTCGTCAATGGGCCGGCACCTCTGTCTGGTGAGGTCGCGATCAGCGGGGCGAAGAATTCGGCCCTGAAGATCATGGCCGCGTCCCTGATGATTCCGGGACAGGTTTGCTTGCGGCGTGTCCCCAACATCACCGATGTATGGCTGATGGCTGACGTACTCGAGAGGCTGGGCGCGAAGGTGATCTTCGAGGACGACCGCCTCACCATCGATGCAAGCGGCGAGCTGGCGGAGGAGACGCCGTACGAACTCGTCACGAAGATGCGGGCTTCGATCCAGGTGCTGGGCCCCTTGCTGGCGAGGCGCGGCGCAGCTCGGGTAGCCATGCCCGGAGGCGATGCGATCGGTTCGCGGCCGGTGGACCTGCATCTGCAAGGGCTAGAGAAGATGGGTGCCAAGTTCACCGTAGAGCACGGGTATATCGAGGCAAGGACGAGTGGGTTGAAGGGAACGCGGATCTTGCTCGAGTTTCCCTCCGTAGGAGCCACTGAGAACCTCTTGATGAGTGCGGTCATGGCGGAAGGCACCACAGTCATCGACAACGCTGCGCGCGAACCTGAGATACAGGACCTGGCCTCGTTCTTGAATGCTGCCGGCGCCAGGATCGCGGGAGCCGGGACGCCGACCATCACGGTCGAGGGAGTGGAAGATCTCGCCTCCATCTCGCACGAGATCATTCCTGACCGTATCGAGGCGGGAACCTTTGCCATCGGGGCTGCCGCAACGCGCGGCGATGTGCGTCTGACCAACTTGCGCTCGGACCATCTCGATCTTGTTCTCCAAAAGCTGACCGACGCGGGGGCCGAGGTTCAACGCAAGCCTGATGAGGTAAGGGTCAGCATGTCGAGGCGACCGGAAGCCCTGAACCTGGTGACGCTCCCGTATCCGGGTTTCCCGACCGATCTACAGCCTTCGATCATGGTGCTTCTTGCGCAAGCCGGGGGTTCTTCCATCCTCACGGAGAACGTCTTCGAAGCCCGGTTCCTGTTCGTGGACGAGCTCAACCGGATGGGTTCGCAGATACGGGTGGAAGGACACCATGCCGTTATCAGGGGCGTGGAACGTCTCTCGGGAGCCCCCGTGCAGGCGCCGGACATCAGGGCGGGAGCCGCATTGGTTCTGGGAGGCTTGTGCGCTGAGGGCCGGACCGAGGTACACGACCGCGGCCACATCAAACGTGGATACGAGGATTTCGTCTCGAAGCTCACCGGGCTCGGCGCAGATATCCATCTTCAGGATCTGGAGGATTGATCCCGGCCTAGAGGCTTCTCGTTAGACTCTTTTCATGATCCCCTCTGCCACGATCGAAGACCAGGTGCGTGAAGCTCTGGAGCTGATCCGCCCTGCGATCCAACTCGACGGCGGCGATGTGAGGCTGTCGCGGGTAGATGGTGGCACGGTCACGGTGCACCTGTTCGGCACGTGCGAGAGCTGTCCGATCTCGCCCGTGACCCTCAAGCAGGGCGTGGAACGGATCCTTAGAGAGCGGGTTCCCGGCATCATCGAGGTCATCGCCGTCGAGGCGTGACCGTTTGGATCACGATGCATTGATCGAAGCCGCGCTCAGGGGCGAGCGTGGGGCGGTCGCGCGCTTGATCTCAATGGTCGAGGACGGCGGAGCTGACCTTCCCGTTGTCATGGAAGCCTTGTACGCCCACACCGGCTCGGGATATTCGATCGGTATCACCGGGTCCCCCGGCGCGGGAAAATCGACCCTCACGGAAAGATTGGTCGCCCAGGCAAGAGCCGAGGGTCATCAAGTAGGCGTTCTTGCTATCGATCCCACTAGTCCTTTCTCCGGCGGCGCACTACTCGGTGATCGAGTTCGGATGCAGACTCACGCAACCGACGCCGGGGTATTCATTCGGTCGATGGCCACGCGTGGTCATCTCGGCGGTCTTTCGCTTGCCACTCCCGAGGCCGCGCGCGTGCTCGAGGCAGCAGGTAAGGACCTCGTCATCATCGAAACGGTGGGAGTGGGACAAGCTGAGGTCGAGATAGCTGATGCTTGCGATACCACCATCGTCGTGCTGAACCCTGGGTGGGGAGATGCAGTTCAGGCCGCCAAAGCGGGATTGATGGAGATCGCCGACATCTTCGTCGTCAACAAAGCCGATCGTCAGGGCACCCGTGATGCGGTGCGAGAGCTGCGGCAGATGTTGGAGATGTCTGAGCTGGCGTGGCAACCAGAGATCGTTCAAACGATCGCGATTGACGGTTCGGGCATCGGCGAGCTGTGGGCTGCGATCGACACCCATCGGCATTATCAGGAAGACAACGGTCTACTCGCTGAGAGACGGCGCAGGCGCATCGAACGCGAGATACGCGACATCGTTGCCGAAAGGATGCGGCAGCGGGTCGAAAGTCACACCGGTGGGTTGCTCGAGCAACTGTCTGCGGACGTCGCTGCCCGTCGCCTCGATCCCTACCGCGCTGCCGAACGCCTCATCGAAGCACTTCAAGCAAGCTGAAACTGCCCGCCAGCACGCGACCGAAACGCGTGACTTCCGACGGGTCTGCTGGATTCCTCAAATGGAGCAGTGGGTAGACTTTTCCGATGCCGGATGACCTTTCCAAGCGCTGGCGAGATGCTTATGCCGGCGCACCCCTTCGGGATGACGTGGATTTCGACACGCTTTCGGGCGTTCCTCTGGAACCCCTCTACGGGCCCGATGAACTCGACCCAGAGATAGGACTACCGGGCGAGTACCCCTTTACCCGGGGGATCTATCCGACCGGGTATCGAGGGCGGCTGTGGACGATGCGGCAGTTCGCCGGCTTCGGCAATGCGAAGCAAACGAACGAGCGCTATCGCTTCCTCCTGCAGCATGGTCAGACCGGCCTTTCCGTGGCCTTCGACATGCCGACGTTGATGGGGCGCGATTCGGACGATCCCATGGGAGAGGGAGAGGTCGGCCGCTGTGGCGTGGCCATCGACTCGCTGGCCGACATGGAGACATTGTTCCGGGATATCAATCTTTCGGCCATAACGACGTCGATGACGATCTCGGGGCCCGCACCGATGCTCTTCGCGATGTATGTCGCTGCGGCCAAGAAACAGGGAGCCGACGTCTCCAAGCTCGGTGGGACATGCCAGACCGACATCCTGAAGGAGTACATCGCTCAGAAGGAGTGGCTGTTCCCCCCCGCTCCTCATCTGCGTCTGACGGCAGACATGATGCGGTTCTGCGTCGAGAGCGTGCCGAAGTACCACCCTCTGTCGATCTCCGGCTATCACATCCGAGAAGCGGGCTCGAGCGCCGTTCAAGAGCTCGCATTCACGATCGCTTCGGGATTCGCTCACGTCGAGCTGGGCATGCGACACGGCCTCGATGTCGACGACTTCGCTCCTGGTTTGTCTTTCTTCTTCAACTCGCACATCGACTTCTTCGAAGAGATCGCTAAGTTCCGCGCCGCGCGCAAGATCTGGGCCAGGTGGCTGAAAGAACGCTATGGGGCGAAGAAGGAGCGCTCGTGGATGCTGAAGTTCCACACCCAGACGGCCGGGGTGTCGCTTACCGGCCAACAGCCCTACAACAATGTCGTCAGAACTACCACTGAGGCACTAGCGGCGGTTTTGGCTGGAACACAGTCTCTGCACACGAATTCGCTCGACGAGGTGCTGGCTCTTCCCACCGACGAGGCCGTAGAGATCGCGCTTCGGACGCAACAGATCATCGCCTACGAGACCGGAACCACGAATGTGATCGACCCCTTGGGGGGATCGTGGTTCGTCGAAGCTCTGACCGAGAAAACCGAAGCAGCGGCTGAAGCGTACTTCTCGAAGATCGAGGAGATGGGGGAGGGCTCCATCCTCGATGGCATGCTCAGAGGGATCGAGGAGGGTTACTTCCAAAAGGAGATAGCCGACTCCGCCTTCCGCTACCAGAAGCTGCTCGAGCAAGGCCACAAAGTGATAGTTGGCGTGAATCGCTTCACACGGTCGGTCCAAAGGGCGCCCGAGCTTCTGACGATCGGTCCCGACGTCGAAGAGCTACAGAAGAAATCCGTAGCCGAGGTGCGCGCCGCGCGAGACACCGCTCGCGTCGAGGACGCGATCGCGTCCCTCCGGCGCATGGCCCACGATGAGTCGCAGAACTCGATCCCGGTCCTGGTGGAGGCCTCCGAGGCGTACGTCACGTTGGGTGAGATGGTCGAGACGCTCAAAGGAGAATGGGGGGGCTACCAAGAACCCCCGATGTTCTAGCCCGTTAGGGGCTCACAGCCCGCGGCCCCCCCTGATGATCCTGTAGCCGAGGATCGCGGCTGCCACGGCGAAGGCGATTGCCAGAAGGGCCCCCGCCGCCTGTAAACCGCTCGGGGGAGGGGCCTGCACGAGTCGTGGAGTAGGCGTGGAGCTCACCGCGACGAGGATCACTGGCTGGTTCGCAGGCGGCCGGTCAAGGTATCGATGGGACCGGATCGGGGGGCCACGATTCCCTTCCTTCGGGAGCTGTAGCCAGACCCGCGGAAGCCAAGACCTGGAGCAACAGTCGGATGATCCGGGCGGTTGCGCCCCAGATGACTTGGTCTCGCCAGATCCATGACTCGGTGGGATAGCTGCGTCCCAGGTGGGCCGCGCCCGGCTCCGCCCGGATGTCGTTGCCCAGATCCCCTACCGGGACCTGCATCACCGAAGCCACCTCCGCGCTGCTTGGCTCCAGTTGGGGGAGCTCCTCGAGCCAACCGACGAAGGGATGGATGACGTACCCACTGACGAAGGTGGGGACACTGTCGAGCCTGCCCAAGATGCGCACGTCGGCGGGCGGGATCCCCAGTTCCTCGTTCGCCTCACGCAGCGCGGCCGCCTCGAGGGACAGGTCCCGAGGATCGACCGACCCGCCTGGAAAGGAGATCTGTCCCTTGTGACTGGAGACCGTGTCCGTGCGCACCGTGAAAAGAAGCGTCGGTGACGGGCCCCCAACGATCGGTATGAGAACGGCCGCGTCTCTGGCGCCGGGAACCTTCGAAAGGACCGGCTCGAGTTCCTGGAGAGCGTCGTGCAGACGCTGGTCGAAAGAACCGGTCATAACCTTCATCGTAGCCTTGGCCGATCCGTAACAAACAGAGGGAGAGATCGTGGCCGAGTTCGTGACCTTTCAGTCTTCCGACACCGGCGTGGCGACCATTCGCCTCGCCCGCCCCCCTGTCAACGCACTGAACGCTCAGGTCTCTCGAGAGATAGGGGCCGCCGTTGCCCAGGCAGAGGAAGACTCACGCGTCCGGTCGGTGGTCATCTGGGGAGGAGAGAAAGTCTTTGCCGCAGGCGCCGACGTCAAGGAGATGCACCAGCTGGATGCCTTATCCATGTTCGGCTACATCGAAAGCTTCCAACGCGTCTTCACAGAGCTCGCCGTTCTGCCGAAAGTAACCATCGCCGCTATCAACGGTTACGCGCTTGGAGGAGGATGTGAGCTCGCTCTTGCGTGCGACTTTCGCGTCTGCGCCGATGACTCGCACATAGGGCAGCCCGAGATACTGCTGGGGGTCATCCCGGGGGCGGGAGGAACACAGAGGCTGCCACGACTGATCGGGCCCGGCAAAGCCAAGGAGCTCGTCTTCTCCGGTCGCTCGATAGGTGCCGAGGAAGCGCTTCGGATCGGTCTGGTGGATCGAGTCGTACCGTCCGCCGAGGTCTTCGCCGTGGCCGAACAGCTCGCCCAGCGTTATGCCGCCGGTCCTCCTCTTGCTCTGAGGGCGGCCAAGCAGGCCATCGACCGCGGGCTGGAAGTCGATCTCGACGCGGGATTGCTGATCGAGCGCCAAGCATTCGCCGCGCTCTTCTCGTCCGAGGATCAGAAGGCCGGCATGGAGTCTTTCGTCGAGAAGGGACCGGGGAAGGCGACGTTCACGGGTCGTTAGATCTCGGGGCCGGGCACGCTCCGCGTGGAGCGGCCTGTTTACCCGCGTCAGCCGTGCATTACCCAGTCGGACACGTGTTAGCGCGTCGAGGGCGCTAACGGCTGTGAGAGGGGCACCCGGTTCGGAGGCGTGTCACCCGCGTCGGGGCTGGGGACGGCCCGCTGATATCCTGCGTTTTCCGTTTGCGTTCCGCAGGCGCTGCCGCCTCCAGGGAGGGATCCTTTGAACATCGTGGTCTGCGTGAAGCACATCCCGGATCCCAACCTCCCTCCTCAGATGGACGGTCACCGGCTGAAGCGTGAGGGCGTACAAGGGGTGCTGGATCCCGGAGACGAGTTCGGTGTCGAGGCCGGTCTTCAGCTGAAAGAGACGCACGGGGGAGAGGTGACGCTCGTCTCCATGGGCCCGGCCGCCGCCATCGAAGCTGTCAGGAAGGGACTGTCCATGGGGGCGGACAAGGGCGTTCTGGTCTCGGATGAGGCACTGCAGGAGGCCGATGCTTTGGTCACCGCCAGGGTGTTGGCGGCTGCGATCGCGCGCCATCCCTTCGATCTGGTGATCGCGGGGGTCGAATCCACCGACGGCTATACGGGCACGATGCCCTCGACGCTCGCGGAGTTCCTTGGAGTGCCCCAGGTCACCTTTGCCAAGCATCTGGAGCCGGCCGCCGATGGGATACGGGTTCAACGACAGACGGCCGAGGGTTACCACGTGGTGGAGTGCCCCTTCCCTGCCGTGATCACAGTCACTGCTGGAGTGAACGAGCCGCGCTACGCGTCGTTCAAAGGAATCATGTCTGCGAAGAAGAAGCCGCTCGAGCAACTTTCTCTGGCGGACTTGGGGATTGGCAGTGACGATGTCGCGCGCAAGCAGCAGGTGATCGAGCTGGCTCCCGCCGACCAGCGGAAAGCGGGCGAAGTGATCCAGGATGACGGCAGCGGGGCGCAGCGCATCAGCGAATTTCTCGTAGACGCGAAGGTCATCTGATGACCTGCCCACGGCCGGATTTGTTCGTTCGAGCGGATGCCTGATGACAAAGACCTGGGTGTTCGCGGAGGTTAGCCCGGATGGCAAGGTGGAAGCCGGCGCCCTTGAGCTCCTGACCAAAGCACGATCTTTGGGAGGCGAGGTGGAAGCCGTGGCTCTGGGGCCGGGGGCGACGGAAGCCGCCGCCCAGCTCGGCGAGTACGGGGCGAGCGCGGTCCACGCGAGTGACGACTCTGTTTACACGGATTACGTCGCGCAGCCGGCGGCCGAAGCGCTGCACCAACTCTCACGGCAACGTTCCCCCGATCTGATCCTGTTCTCGATGACCTACGACTCCCGGGACATCGCCGGGCGGCTGTCGGCCAAGACGGGTTCGACTCTAATGAGCAACGTTACCGACATCCTTTCTCCCGACCGGGCGCGTACCGCTGTCTTCGGCGGCGCAACGCTCGTAGATGTGGAGTTGGAGGGCTCTCCCAAGCTGCTTCTGGTGAGGCCTAAGTCCTTCGTTCCGGAACCGAGCGGCGGTCAGGCTCAGATCGTTCCCATGGACGTTCAGATCTCCGACGATGCCAAGAAGGCGAAACGGGTGGAGCGTCACGAAGAGGAAGCGAGCGGGCCCAAGCTCGAAGATGCCCCTGTGATCATCGCGGGCGGGCGAGGTCTCCAGGATGCCGAGAACTTCAAGCTGCTGGACGAACTCGCTTCAGCCATCGGCAATGCCGCAGTAGGAGCGACCCGTGCCGTCGTGGACGCGGGATGGGTCCCTTACTCCATGCAGATCGGGCAGACCGGTAAGACCGTCAAGCCCGGTGTCTACATCGCCGTTGGGATCAGCGGCGCCACTCAGCACATCGTGGGCATGAAGGGAGCCAAGAGAATCGTCGCCATAAACAAAGACGAGGATGCCCCCATCTTTCAGATAGCGGATCTGGGCATCGTGGGCGACGCCTTGAAAATCCTCCCGCAGGTGACCGAGGAGATCAAAGCTCGCAAGGGCTAGGCCCCGATGTCGAAAGGTGACAGGCTCCGGCGGCTTTTCTCGAAACGCGGCAAGTCCGATCTCGGTGCCCTCGAATCGTTCGCAAGCGAGCACCACGGAGTCGAAGGGTACGTCGAGCCCCGGACCGCCACGAGTCCTACGACCTTGCTGCTGGTCGACCGCGATGGCGATCACGTGCGTGCAGCGGTGCGCGATGTGCGGGACGCGGCCGCGTTCTGTAAGTCGAAGTCGATCCCCATGTACGACGCGGAGGTCATTGGCTACCCGAGGCGGATGAAGGACTTCGAGAAGCGAAGCAGAGAAGGAGCATTCGAGGCCACCTCCTTCGAAAGTGAGATCGAAGACCTGGAACGCAGGTTGACGGATCCCGAAGGTGATGCGCCCAACGAGTAACGCTCCCACACGGCCTCACCGCCTATCCTGGGGCCATGCACTATCTCGATCACGCCGCCACGACGCCGGTTCTGCCCGAGGTGAAGGACGCGATGCTGCCCTTCCTGGAGGACGATTTCGGTAACCCCTCGTCGGTGCATGCGGCCGGACGACGAGCCAAGCAGGGAGTCGAAGATGCCCGCGACCGGATCGCCAACGCCGTCGACGCTCATCCGGCGGAGATCGTGTTCACCGGCGGCGGTACGGACGCCGACAACCTGGCTTTGAAGGGGTCCGCTTACAAGTTGCGCGGCAACGGCAATCACATCGTCACCACCGCATTCGAGCATCATGGCGTTCTCGGCCCCCTCGAATGGCTGGGGTCCCAGGGTTTCGATGTCACCACGATCCAGGTGGGATCGAGTGGAGTGGTCGATCCCGGCGAGATCGCTGGTGCCACCGGCAAGGCGACGGTCCTCGTTTCTGTGATGACCGTCAACAACGAGATCGGCACGATCCAACCCATCGCTGAAATCGTGCAGGCGGTGAAGCAGGCCAATCCCAACTCTCTCGTTCACACCGATGCGGTGCAAGCGCTGGGCAACATTCCTGTGAACCTGCACGCGTGGGGAGTGGACCTCGCCGCGTTCGCGGCTCACAAGGTGGGGGGACCGAAGGGCGTGGGAGCGCTCTTCGTTCGCTCCGGTGTTGCCCTCGAGTCCGTCACGCACGGTGGAGGCCAAGAACGGGGATTGCGATCCGGGACGCTCAACGTTCCCGGGATCGCGGGGTTCGGTGTGGCCGCCGAGATCGCAGCCAAAGAGGTCGATGAGAAACAGGATCGTCTACGCACCATGCGGGCCCGGCTGCTCGAAGGGATCAAGGACTCGATTCCGGACGTGGTCGTCAACGGGGATCTAGAGCGGCGTGTCGCTGGGAATCTCAACGTATGCATCCCCCATGCCGAGGGCCAAATCATGCTCTTGCTTCTGGACCAGGCCGGCATCGCCTGCTCGTCGGGCAGCGCCTGTGCCTCCGGGGCGATGGATCCGTCCCACGTCCTCTTGGCGATCGGCGTGGCAAAGGCTCTCGCCAGGGGAAGCCTGCGATTCTCGCTTGGCCGGGCGTCGACCGACGAAGACGTCGAAGCGGTTCTCGCCGTCCTGCCAGATGTCGTGGCGCAGGCTCGCAGGGTTGCGGCATGAGCGCGCGCAAAGCCGTGGTGGCGATGTCGGGCGGCGTGGACTCGTCGGTTGCGGCGGCAACCCTCGTGGAGGCGGGCTATGAAGTGACGGGGATCATGCTCAAGTTGTGGAAAGGAGAGGCTGCCAACACCGACTCAGGGTGTTGCAACGTGGGTGCAGCGGAAGACGCTCGCCGGGTGGCCGACACCTTGGGGATCCCCTTCTACGTGCTGAACTTGGCCGAGCGCTTTGAAGAGACAGTCATCAAGGACTTTCATCAGAGTTACGCATCCGGCAGGACACCCAATCCATGTGTGCGTTGCAATCAATGGATCAAGTTCGATGCTTTGTTCGACCGCGCCATGGCGCTTGGCGCCGACATCCTCGCAACGGGCCACTACGCGCGAGTCGAACATCGAGAGGGACTTTTCCGGATGCTACGCGGCCACGATGTTCGCAAGGATCAGTCGTACGTCCTGTGGATGATGAGCCAGCATCAGCTTGCTCGAACTGCGTTTCCCGTCGGCGAGCACGACAAGGCGGAGACAAGACGCATCGCCCGCGAGCTCGGTCTCCGCACCGCTGCCAAACCCGATTCTCAGGAGATCTGCTTCGTGAAGTCGGGTGACTTCGACGCTTACGTGGACGATCACATGGCCGCGGCAACTCGCCCCGGACCGATAGTCGACCAGGACGGCAGATTGCTCGGCGAGCATCGGGGGATCGGCCGCTACACGGTCGGCCAGCGCAAAGGTTTGGGCATCTCCCTGGGGGTGCCGGTGTACGTCACGGGTCTTGACGCGGATGCCAACGTCGTCGTTGTGGGCTCGCGCGATCACCTGGCGGTGTCCGAGCTGTCCCTCGAGGAGGTCAGCTTCATCGGCGAAACCCCGGGATCCGGCAGCAGGGTTCTGGTCCAGCACCGGGCCCACGGAGAGGCGGCGGCGGCATCGTTTCACCCGCGCGGGCCCGGCCTCGCGCAGTTGATCTACAACGATCCCGTCGAGGCCGTGGCCCCCGGACAGTCGGCCGCCCTGTACGAGGCCTCGGCCCCCGAAGAGCTGATCGGCGGCGGCATCATCAGCGCCACGGCAGCAGCGGCCGCCGTCGCCTAGCGACGCACCGCGGTGGATCTCGAAACCCGGACGGCGATCTCCGTTGCTTGAGCGCGACCCCTCTGCCGGCGTGGTCGAGGAGTTCACGCGCGCGGCCGCCGGTTTTGCCGAACGGACAAGGGGACGCTTCGATGAGCTCGGTGCCGTCGCCTTCTCCCGGGTGTCGCAGGGTGCGGTGGTGGCGGAGGTGGGGGCCGGTACCGGGCATTTCCTCAGCCTGTTTCGGGAGATAGCCTCGGCGCTGATCGCGGTCGATCTCACCCCGGCGATGCTGGAGCAGGCTCGCCGGGACCACCCCGGAATCATCCCTGCAGTCGGGGACGGCGTCCGCCTCCCGCTGCGGTCTTCATCGGTAGACCTCGTCGCGAGCGCGCAGATGTTCCATCACGTTTTCGAACCTCTGGCGATCCTGAACGAGATGCGCCGCGTCGCCGTTCCCGGAGGGGCGGTCCTGGTCGTCGACCAGGTGGCCCCGGAGCGGTTCGAGGAGGCTGTGGCGATGACCGAGCTCGAGACTGTCCGCGATCCGTCCCACGTGTCCTCCCGGCCCCCATCCGCGTTCAGGGTCCTGGCGCAAGCTGCGGGGCTCGAAATCGCCGACGAACGCATCGTCGAGGGCGAGAGCCGGTTCTCTCAATGGATGTGGCCCGGCGAGTTCCCCCAGGACCGGATCGAGGCGGTGAGAACCTTCATCGAGTCCCGGGGCGAGGAGACCGGTATGCAGTTCGAACCCGACGGGGACGACTACCTCTTCACTCGCCGCCGCATCATGCTCTTGGCCACCAAACCTATTTTTTAGCGAGCTCCGCCACGCATAGCGTGGCTTCGCGACCTCAAAAAGAGCTCCGGCGCGACCCGTCACCATCGTTTGGCAAGATAAGAGCGATGCCCACCTCAACTAAGAAGCAGGCCGCCGCGCGTGCCCGCGAGCTACGGGATGCGATCGATTTCCATTCCTACCGGTATCACGTTCTGGACGATCCGGAGATAGCCGACGCCGAATATGACGCGCTCATGGGCGAGCTGATCGCTATCGAAACGCAGTATCCCGACCTTGTTACCGCCGACTCTCCGACCCAACGCGTCGGCGCCCCGCCTTCGGATCTCTTTGCTCCGGTCGAGCATCGCAGCCGCATGCTGTCCCTCGACAACTGCTTCTCATTGGAGGAGCTGCAAGCGTGGGGCCGGCGTGTGGAGCGGACTATCGCCGCACCCGAAGCTCTGGTAGCGGAGCTCAAGATGGACGGGGTCGCGGTAAACCTCATCTACGAGAACGGCTCGCTGGCGAAGGGGGCCACGAGAGGCGACGGACGGGTGGGCGAAGACATCACCGGCAACCTCAAGACGGTCCGCGCGGTCCCGTTGAGGTTACGCGGCGACTTCCCCAAGGTCCTGGAGGTACGCGGAGAGGTTTATATGCGGACGGACGACTTCGAGAAGCTAAACATCAGACTTACCGAAGGAGACCACAAACCTTTCTCCAACCCACGAAATGCAGCGGCCGGCTCGCTGCGACAGAAGGATCCCACCGTGACGGCACAGAGGAACCTGTCCTTGATCTGTCACGGCGTGGGTTACGTGGAAGGAGCATCCTTCTCATCGCACTGGGAAAGCCTCGAGGCGATCCGCGGATTCGGGCTCCGTACCAATCCGGAGAACAAGCGTCTCGAGGATCTGGATCAGGTGCACAGCTTCTGCGTCCACTGGCAGGAGCATCGCCACGACGTCCCCTACGAGATCGACGGCGTCGTGGTGAAGGTTGACTCGATAGGAGAGCAACAGGAACTGGGGTGGACGGCAAAGGCGCCCCGCTGGGCCATCGCGTACAAATTTCCCCCGGAGGAGCGAACCACCCTGCTCAAAGACATCTTTGCCTCGGTCGGGCGTACCGGTGTGGTAACGCCGTTCGCGAACCTCGAGACCGTCTTCGTCGGCGGAGTGAATATCACGACGGCCACACTTCACAACGAAGACGAGGTGAAACGCAAAGATGTGCGGCCGGGCGACACGGTGATCGTGCGTCGCGCCGGCGATGTCATCCCCGAGGTGGTCGGTCCCGTTCTCACGAAACGTCCACCAAAACTCAAGCCGTGGAAGATGCCGCGCAAGTGTCCGTCGTGCGGGACGGACCTCGTTCGTAACCCGGGCGAAGCCGCGACGCGCTGCATCAACATCTACGATTGCTCCGCGCAACGACGAGAGCGCATCTTCCATTTCGCGAGCCGCGGCGGGATGGACATAGAGGGTTTGGGCTACCAAACGATCATGACGCTCATCGATCGAGGCTGGCTGCGCGATGTCGCCGACATCTACACGTTGACCGCCGAGCAACTCGCGCAGCTCGAAGGGTGGGGTGACAAGTCCATCGGCAATCTGATGAAGGCCATCGACGGGTCGCGCCGCCGGCCCCTGACCAACCTGCTGCGCGCACTTGGCATACCGCACGTTGGGTATGCGGCCGCAGAAGTCATAGCTGCCGAAGTGGGCTCTCTGGAGCGATTGCAGTCGATGTCTGCCGATGATCTTGAACAGCTCGATGGCGTCGGCCGGATCATCGCCGAGTCCATCGTCGCTTTCTTCGCCGAGCCTCGCAACCGCGAGGTGCTCGACAAGCTCCGCGCCGGGGGCGTGGCCCCCACCTCGACAGAGAGGAAGAAGAGAGAAGGTCCTCTTTTGGGAAAGACTTTCGTTCTCACGGGGGGCCTCGACGGATTCAGCAGGGACGAAGCCACCGCAGCTATCGAGAGCAGTGGGGGCAAGGTGACGTCCAGCGTCTCGAAGAAAACCGACTACGTGGTAGTAGGGGAGAACCCTGGCACCAAATACGACAAGGCCTTGCAGCTTGGCGTTGCCACCCTGGACGAACAAGGCTTTAAGAAGCTCCTCGCGTAAGAGGCATCCGGGAAGGCCCTAAGGTTTGACGGACGATCTCCGGGGTTTCCTAGGGTCATCCCGGATGGCCTTACGCCTGCCGTCATCTCATGCTCTATGCACGGATGAGCACACAGATGAATGGCACCCATGAGTACACAAGAGAAGAACCGATGAGCATCAAGCAAACGGATCGAGTTGCTGTCCCCCGGTGCGGTGCGCTTGTAACGGCGCCGGTCGCGGCTTGCCAGAATCGCGACGACCGGTAATTCTCTCGACATGGCAGTCATCGAGATCGAAGGACTGAAGAAGGAATACCGGAGGCTGCGCGGCGGATCCACGGTCGCTGTGAACGGGCTCGATCTGGCAGTGCCCGAAGGTGGCGTTTTCGGTTTCCTGGGTCCCAACGGAGCGGGCAAGACCACGACGGTGCGGTGCTTGCTCGGCTTGATTCAGCCAACATCAGGCGTCACGCGCTTGCTTGGCGTGGATACACAGAAGGACCTCAAGAGTGTTATCGACCGGGTTGGCTCCATCGTTGAGACGCCGTCGTTGTTTCCCGGATTCTCCGGACGCAAGAATCTGGAGCTGCTCGGCGCGCTCCAAGGGATCAGCCGGACCCGCGTGGCCGAGACCCTCGACAGGGTCGGCCTCGGGGACCGTGGCAACCATCGCGTCAAGACCTACTCGCTCGGAATGAAGCAACGCTTGGGTATCGCGGCAGCCCTCCTGAAAGATCCCGAGGTTTTGATCCTGGACGAGCCTGCCAACGGCTTGGACCCGGCCGGCATCAAGGAGATCAGAGAACTGCTGCGGGGACTCGGACGCGACGGCCGGACCGTGTTCGTCTCGAGCCACATCCTGAGCGAGGTTCGCCAGATGTGCGATCAGGTCGCGATCCTGGCGCGCGGACGGTTGATCGTCTCGGGGGCGGTCGAGGATGTGTTGCACGAGCGGAGTGCCGGTGGATTCGTCGTCAAGGTCCCCGATCTCCACCGCGGCCTTGAGGTGTTGCAGGGAGCCGGTATGGAAGGAACTATCAAGAATGGAGCTATCTCCGTGAAGTTGGCGGCAGACCGCAGTCCCTCGATCACCGAGGTCCTGGCCCGCGAGGGCATCTATCTGTCGGAGCTACGCCCCCTGGAGGCGGACCTGGAGACTGTGTTCCTGGAGCTCACGCGAGACCCTGCCGCCCAAGGCGCCTCTGCGCAAGAACCGGATGTGCAAGATCCAGGTTCGGGGGGTCGCGGGTGATCGCCCTGCTCCGCACCGAGCTGCGCAGGTGCTGGTCTCGACGGTCCGTGCATCTATTCGGTGCTTTAGCGCTCGCGGGCATCATCCTTGCCGGAGTCCTGGTATTCATCAACAGCGCCCATCCCATGCACGTCTGCCAGGCCACCCAGACTGGCACCCACTGCCGATCGCAGAACGTCTTCAACCTGGTGGACCTGAAGCAGGTAGTCCGGGGAGCCAGCATCTCTCTTATCGTCCTGGGCATCGCACTGGCAGCTTCATTCATTGGGGCCGAGTGGGGCACAGGCACCATGACAACGCTGCTGACGTGGGAGCCTCGCCGGGCCAGGGTCTACACGGCCAAGTTCGTTGCGGCCGCGATCTTCGCGTTCGTTTCTGCGATCCTGGTTCTCATCGTTCTAAGCCTTGCTCTGCTCCCAAGTGCCTTGGCTCACGGCTCCACCGCCGGCGCCGATGCACCCTGGGCTCTGGCCACCGCGTACTCGATCTTGCGCGGAGCGTTTATCTGCGCATTAGGGGCGGGGATTGGACTGGCGATTGGGTCATTGGCCCGCAACACGACGGCAGCCGTTCTGGTTACGTTCTTCTATCTGTTCGTCTTGGAGAATCTCGTGCGCGGCCTGAAACCCCACTGGATGGGGTGGCTGTTCGGGGACAACGCCACCATCTTCGTCATCGGGCACAAGGTTGTGGCGGCTGCCGCCGATGGAAACCCGATCGTTACACACGGCCCGATCTCCGCTCTGCTGGCCGTGTGCGCCTACACCGTCATCCTGACGGCGGCTGCAGTGCTGCTGTTCCTCAGACGAGACGTCACGTGACCTTTTACTGATGATCGCTGGTTACCACTATGGATTCATGAGAAGGCTGTGCGGCAATCACATTCCAGCGGCTCCGCGGGTCCTGTTGGTCCGGGCCCGCAATGTTGATCCATGACCGCGTTGCTCCGATCGGAGTTACGAAAATGCTGGTCGCGTCGGGCGGTGCACTTGTTCGGATTGCTGGCGCTGGCGGGTATCGCTCTCGCCGGAGTGCTCGTCTTCATCAACAGTGCTAAGCCGGGAAACCACTTCAATGTAGTGGATATAAACAATGTGTTCCAGGGCGTCAGCGCTCCTCTCACCATCCTCGGCATCGCGCTGGCGGCTTCCTTTACGGGGGCGGAGTGGAGCGCGGGCACGATGACCACGTTGCTCACATGGGAGCCACGCCGGGGTCGGGTCTACGTGGCCAAAATGGTGGCAGCCGCGATCTTCACCTTTGTCTCGGCGATCGTGTTACAGATCGTTCTTGGGCTGGCGCTTCTCCCGAGCGGCCTGGCTCACGGCTCGTCGGTGGGAGTCGACGCCCACTGGTTCTGGACCGCCGCTTCCTCCGCCAGCCGCGGGGCGATCGTCGCGGTGCTGGGCGCAGCGATCGGCCTGGCGATCGCATCGCTGGCTCGCAACACAACGGCTGCGGTCCTAGTCGCGTTCTTCTACCTGTTCGTTCTCGAAAACCTTATCCAGGGACTCAAGCCGCAATGGTCTGGGTGGCTCTTCTCTGAGAATGCCGGAATCTTCATCCTCGGTCCCAAGGCCGCGAACCACTCCGGTAACGGGGTGATCGTCGGACACTCCTCACTTCAGGCACTGCTGGTCTTATGCGCCTACGCAGGAGTCGTTACCGCGGTCTCGGTTGCGCTGTTCTTGAGACGAGACGTTACGTAATGGTGCGCGAAGCGTCATTCATTCGGACGTGGGGCTGCGCAAACGCTGACTCCCTGAGCCGGGCTGAGCTTGGGTCCTTTTTTTCATCCCCTCACAGGATGGCGACCCATGTTGCCATTTTGCGAACTGGGTCGCCTATTGATGACGTAGTTGAAACAGGGGTGCAAGGTCGGCCGCCGGTGCAAGGTCGGCGGGCGGGGCGCAATCTACCGGAGGGGCGCAAGAGTCAGCCGGATCCTCACGGAACTGACTGCGCGGCGGGACCGCCGTCACGGAGAAAAAGAACCGGCGCAGGAAGGCTCCTGCGCCGGTCTTGTAGTTCGGCCGTTGCACCCCTCTTGCTTCGTGCCTTGCACGCCCAGGGGACCAATCCGGGAAGGACGGGTGCCGGTGAACCGGTTGGGATTCTGTCCAGTGGCCTTGAACCTGAAGTGGCCAGAATCCGGTGGTGCGGTAAGGCTTAGGCCACTAGCAGCCGGTCACCTCGTGAGGTCCGTTGGAACTATCACTCAAGGTCTGGACCACCTCCTTTCTCACGTGGGGAGAATGAAATCACATCCGGAGGGCACTCGCGAGCAAATCGCGGGGAGCCGGGCCAAATTTCTCCGTCCGGAGAAAGATTTCTGTTTCGCCCGGGCGGATCTCTTGTCGGGGACCAGACCGCTCTCCACATCTCGCGGTTCGACATGGGCGCCAAGGAGATCCTCCTGGACCCTCGTATCGTCTGAGCATGCTGGTGGGCAAGAAGGTGAAGCTGAGGGCCATCGAACGTGAGGACCAACTCACCTTCTGGCGCTACAACAACGATCTGGAGATCGAGCTCCTCTCCAGCAACAGACCTCCGGCCCCGGTCTCCCGTCGCGAGACAGAGGGCTTCTTTGACAAAGGGATCGCTCGGTCCAGCCCGAACCACTGGTTCGCCATGGAAGCCGACGACAGGATCATCGGAGCCTGCGGCCTGATGCATCTCGACAGGTTGGCCCGCACCTGCGAACTTGGGATCCGCATCGGTGAGAGGGACTACTGGGGTAGAGGGTACGGTCGGGATGCCGTCTCGACGCTGGTCGATTACGGCTTTCGCCACCTGAATATGCACAGGATCTGGCTAACCACCCTCGACCTGAACGAGCGAGCGATCAGGGCATACGCGGCCAGCGGATTCCAGGAAGAGGCCCGGCTCCGCCGCCATATCTGGGCCGACGGGACCCTGCGCGACGAGGTCGTGATGGGGCTTTTGCGATCGGACTGGGGCAGCTGCGCGAGCCGCGCCGACTAGATTAGGCAGCCCAGATCTTCTAGGAGGACCGATGCCCGCACTCGATGGAAAAGTCGCGATCGTCACCGGCGCGGGCCGGGGCATCGGACGCGCCCATGCGCTGGCTCTGGCAAAGGCCGGTGCCAAGGTGCTGGTGAACGATCTCGGGACCTCAGCTTCGGGAGAAGGAAGCGATCCGGCCCCCGCCCAGAGCGTGGCCGACGAGATAACAACTCATGGGGGCGAGGCGAGCGCCAATTGGGACGACGTCTCGGATTTCCAGCACGCAGAGAACATGATCAAGCAGGCGATCGGCGACTTCGGCCGCTTGGACATCCTCGTCAACAACGCGGGGATCCTGCGGGATCGCATGCTCGTGAATATGGCCGAGCAAGATTGGGATCCGGTTGTCTCGGTTCATCTCAAGGGTCACTTCGCCCCGACTCGCCACGCCGCGTCCTACTGGCGGGGAAAGGCCAAGAGCGGCGACCGCATCAACGGGCGCGTGATCAACACATCGAGTCCCTCGGGCATCTTTGGCAATGTCGGACAGTCCAATTACGGTTCGGCCAAGGCGGGGATCGCCGCCTTCACCATCATCGCCGCGCAAGAGCTCGGTCCCTACGGGGTCACCGTGAACTGTCTGGCGCCGAATGCCCGCACGAGGATGACCGAGCAAACCTTCGGCAGCATGCCGCAGTCCTCCCACGGGTTCGATGCACTGGATCCATTCAACGTTTCACCTCTGGTGGTGGCGCTGTGCTCGGATGAGGCGCAGAGCATCACGGGCCAGTGCTTCTTCGTCTATGGAGGGGTGATCAGCGTTCTGAAGCCCTGGGACGTCGGAGAGATCCTCAGGAGCGACGAACGCTGGGACGCTGCGGAGTTGGTGGCAAAGCTGCGCGAGCTCTTCCCCGGCGGGATCACTCCCGAGGGGATGATGAGATCGATGATGCGGGCGGCCGGGGGCGAAGGGATCACCCTTGCCTGAAGAAGTTCTGTACTTCGATCTGCCGGTCGAAGCAGAAAAGGTGGCGGAGTTCGCGGTGGCGGTGGGCGATGACAATCCGGTTTTCTTCGATCAGCAGGCTGCCCTCGAGCAAGGCTTTCCGGAACGACTTGCCCCCCCAACGTTCACCGTGACGCAGATCTGGGCAGTGCCTCGCGAGGAGCGCGAGGAGAGACTCGGCTCCGGGCTTGATTACTCCAGGGTGCTCCACGGCGAGCAGGAATTCGAGTTTTCCCGACTGCCCTTCGTAGGCGAGACGCTGCGCGGCGACATGCGGATCTCGAAGGACTTCACGAAGGAAGGAAAGCGTGGAGGCGCCATGCGCTTCGTTACCTATGAATCGGTATTTCGAGACGAGGCAGGCGACGAGGTGCTCCGTGCCTATTACACGCTGCTGGAAACTGCGAAGGACGTCGGCGGATGAGTCAGAGACGGATCGACACCAACCAGATCTTTCCCGCAGCACCGGACCTCGGCGGCCTACATGAAGGACTCGAGTTGGGACCGGAGGTATTCGGGCCGATCACACGCGAAGATATCCAGCGATACGCGTCGGCGTCCGGCGATTTCAATCCCGTGCACACCGACGAGGAGTATGCGCGGCGAACCGGCGCTCCGGGTGTGTTCGCGATGGGGATGCTCCCGGCGGGATATCTCGCCACCGCTGCGTCCAAGTGGTTTGGCGGCCCTCAGCATCTCGCGCGTTTCAAGGTGCGCTTTACGACGAGGGTCTGGCCGGGGGACGAGATCGTTTGCTCGGCGCGAGTGATAAGGAAGAATGATGACGTCGTTACAGTCTCGCTCGAAGCGAAGCGGCGCGGCGACGGCCCCTCGGAGCTGAATCTGGACTCGGAGCAGATCGCGGTCGTTGGCGAAGCCGATCTCCGGGTGCCTCGATAGGACCCGGTGGGTCTGAACGCCGGCGCGGCCGGCAAGGAATACGACACCTCCACCTACGAGGTAACAGCCGAGGCGATACAGAGGTTCGCCCGCGCTACCAACGACTCCAACGACCGCTACCTCGGCCCCGACGCTGTGGCCCCTCCGATATTCGCGGTGGTACCCGCATTCAACTCGTTCATGACCGCAAGCATGGATCCGGACCTCGGAGCCGATATGTTGCGGCTGCTCCATGCGGCCGAGGAACACGTGCTCTACGCCCCGATCGCCCCTGGCGCTGTGCTGACGGTGACTAGCGTGCTCGAGTCGGTCGACATGACCGAGGCCGGAGAGACGTTCACCGTCAAGGCCACGGAAACATTGTCCTCGGGCGAGGTTGCCGCCGAGGTGCGGGGAACCATGTTCATCCGTGGCTCGGCTCCTAAGGGGGCGGGACGAGCTCAGCCAGCGGATCAGCCGGCACCTTCGGAGATCGTTTACGAGGAGTCCACCAGGATCGATGACGATCAGATGCAGCGTTACGCGAACGCCTCGGGGGATCGCAACCCGATCCATCTCGACGCCGAAGTGGCCCGACGAGCTGGTCTTCGCCGGCCGATCCTGCACGGCATGTGCACGATGGCGATCGCAGCCAAAGCCGCGGTCAAGGGGTTGTGCGATGGCGATCCGACAAGAGTGACTCGCATCGCAGTGCGATTCAGCCGGCCGGTCCTTCCCGGAGATGACCTCACCACGAAACTGTGGCGGGATACGGAAGGCGAGGGCCCGGACCGCTTCGGCTTCGAGACCTACAACGCCGCCGGCAAAGCAGTGATCAAGAGCGGCCAGGTAGAGATCGGCTAGAGGAAACCACCACCGTCTGTCAGCAGGTTCCGCCCGGTGGTCCGCCGGGGCTCCTAGCAGGTGAAGGTAGCGGTCCGGAAGACGACCAAGAGCAGGCCGAGCCCGACGACGAGGGCCATCGCGGCGAGCTGTCGTCCGCCGCCGGAAGACGGCGGGCTGTGGCCGCTGTCCATCCCGGCCCCCAGCACCAAGCCGGACGCCAGGCCGCCGAGGTGTGCGAAAACATCGATGCCCGGGATGATGAACGGGATCAGGAAGTTGATTCCCACAAGGACGAGCAGACCGCGCAGAAACTGACCTTCAGCCGCAGACCTGCGGCGCTTGAAGAGATACACCAGCAAGACTCCGATGACCCCGAAGATCGCCCCCGACGCGCCGAGTCCGTAGATGTTGCAAGGGCCGAGGGTGTAAGAAACCGCTCCGGCGACGAAGCCGGTTACGAAGTACAGAGCGACGAAGCGCCTGGTCCCATAGGCACGCTCTACGAACGGGCCATAGATGAACAGCGCCATCATGTTGAACACGATGTGCCAGATCAGGAACGGCGAGTGCAGGAACATCGGGGTGATCAGCCGCCACCATTGCCCCTGTGCGATAAGAACGGGTTCGGAGGAGAAGCGTTGAGTGATGACCGGGAAAGCCTTCTGCGCCACATAGACCGCTACGTTGATAACGATCAACGTGAATACCGCGGGAGCCGTGGCGCGGAAAGTACCCCGCACCTTGCGGGTTTCCTTTTGAGCTAGAGCAACGCACTCCGGGCACTGCTGGCCCACCGAAGCGGGTATCGCGCAGCGCCCGCAGATCGGGCGATTGCAGCGCGAGCACCTCAGCCGGGTCGGCGTCTTGGGATGCCCGTAACAGAAGGTCTCCTCGGATTCGTCCGGAAGCGTGCCGAGGGGGTCGGGCGGTTCGTCCATAACTCCATGGTCGCATGAGACGAAGACCTATCGTGGTGCGAACCATGCGCGTCGCCACTTTCAATGTCCACCACTGTGAGGGCCGAGATGGAGTCATCGACATCGACAGGGTCGCGCGCGTCATCCGTCAGACCGAGGCCTCGTTCGTGGCCCTGCAGGAGCTTGATCAGGGGATGGAGAGGTCGGGCCGAGTGGATCAGCCACAGAATCTTCAGGAGCTCACTCAGATGAACGTCGCCTTCTTTCCCACGCTCCGGCGGGGGCGTGGCCGCTTCGGAATCGGCATCGCGTCACCCGACCCGATCGAAGCTGAGCTCCAGGAGCTCCCGCGCTCCGACGACGACGAACCTCGCGGGGTCATCGTCGCCCGCTGGCAAGGGATCTCCGTCCTGGCCACCCACCTGTCGCGGCTCGCCGGGCCCCGCGTGGGACAGACCCGGGCACTGGCGCAGGTCGCAGCAGCACAGCCGGCGCCCGCCCTGGTCATGGGTGACCTGAACCAGAGCCTCGCGACCCTGGAACCCCTTCTGGAAGCCGGGTTCACATGTCCCCCGGAGCCGGAGCCGACCTTCGGGTGGGCCCTGCGCCGCCGCCAGATCGACTTCGTGCTGGCAGGCCCCGGGCTTGAGATCTCGGGATGGTCCGCCATCCCTTCGGATGCCTCCGATCACATGTCCCTGGGCGCCGACGTGCGCAGGCGGTAGCTCTTGTTGCTTGTGTTAACTAGAGTGCAGTATCGTGATGTTCACCACGGCGATTGCCAAAGAGGCTGCGGGGGCTTGTGTGACGATTCGAGCGATGCCTCGGGTTTTTCTAGCTCTTCTGGTTCTCTTCGGCGCGCCCGCCTGCCAGCAGGCCGGGGCCTCCCGTAAGAGCACCTCTGCAGCCGACCGTGCGGTAGCGGTGCGGTTGGATGCCCTGGAACATCAGATGGGAACGATCCGGGCGACCGACAGGCGCCTTTCGCGATCAACCGCTTCAGCCTCTCGGCAGATGGTGGCCCTGTCCCACCGTCTCGATGCCACCGTCGCAACCCTGGACCGACTTAAGACGAAGCTGGGCGGAGCGGTGTCCGCGGCGGACGGCGCCACCTCCCTGGCAACCCAAGCCGCGGCGCGTGCGGCTGACCTGGCTCGGCAACTGGCGATCTTGGAGAAGCGTTTCGATTACCACTTGAAGCACTCTTCCGGGGCGTGAGCGTGGCTCGACTGATGCTCGACCTCGTCGGAAGATCGTTTTCGGACCGCTACACCCTCGAGGCCCGGATCGCCGGCGGCGGGATGGGCGACGTGTTCAGGGGCCACGATCTCTTGCTTGATCGGCCCGTGGCAGTAAAGGTGCTGCAACCGTCCCTCGCTGCGGATCCCGACTTCGTTGCCCGCTTCCGTGCCGAAGCGCGTGCCGCGGCCCGCCTCACCCACCCCAACGTCGTCGGCGTGTACGACTGGGGGTCCGCCGACGATCTGACCTACTACATGGTCATGGAATACGTCCCCGGGAACGACCTGCGGGACGTTCTCGCCACAAGGGGCGCCCTTCAGCCCGCTCAGGCCGTCGTCGTTATGGCGGCGGTATGCGACGCGCTCGAGGCCGCGCATTCCGGGGGCCTGGTGCATCGAGACGTGAAGCCCGAGAACATCCTCATCGACCGAACCGGCAAAGTGAAGGTCGCCGACTTCGGGATAGCTCTTGCCCTGGACGCGGATCGGACCATGCCCGGCGGGGTCATCTCCGGCACGTTGCGATACCTGTCACCGGAGCAAGCCGACGGCGATCAGGCGACTCCTGCATCCGACATCTGGGCTGCCGGCGCGGTCCTGACCGAGTTGATAACGGGCTCCCCGCCGCTGGCGGGCTCGCCGGCCGACCTCCTGCGCCGCCGGGCGATCGAAGCCCCGGTGCTGCCGTCGGAGATAGACCCGGAGTTGGGCGAGGAGCTCGACGGGATCGTTCTTCGGGCCTGCGCCGTCGAGCCGAAGGCGCGTTTCGCCACCGCAGGCGAGATGGCGGAGGCATTGCGGATGGTGGCCCCTCTCTGGCCGGAACCGCTGCCTCTTCGCATGCTGGTTCAGGAGGAGAGCAACCTCCGGCTCCCGGACAGCGAGGCGACCTCCATCGTGGACCTTCGCGAACGCACGCGCGCGGTTCGGCGTCCCTGGGGATGGAAGATCGCCGCTCTCGCCGGAGTCCTCCTCCTGCTTGCAGCCGGCGGTTTCCAGATCATTCAGCGCGTCAACCGACCGCAGATCGTGTCCGTTCCCCATCTCGACGGCGTGGTTGCGAGCAAAGCGATCCACAGGGCCGCTGCCCTCGGGCTCCACGCTTCCATCGGCGGGACGATCCCTGACTACAGCGTCCCGCGCGGCAAGGTCGTCGCCCAGATTCCCCAGGGGGGCACGCTGCTCGAAGGAGCACGCGTACGACTGATCGTCTCCTCGGGACAGCCGCGCTTCGATGTTCCGAAAGTGGTGGGTGGCGGTCTTGTCGGTGCGCGCTCCCAGCTCGCAACCGTGGGGATGCAGGTGGGGCAGATCCAGCGGCGCTACTCGAACCAGCCGTCCGGTGACATCGTCGGTCAGCAGCCCGCGACCGGAGCGCTGGCGTGGGGAAGCCGGATCGATCTCGTCATCAGCAAGGGTCCCCGGCCCACCTCGGTGCCAGACGTGACTGGGTTAAGCACTGCCACGGCAACAAAGAAGCTGAAGAAGGCCGGCTTTTCCGTGATCAAGGTCAAGCAGTTCTCCGATTCGATCCCCAAGGGCAGCATCATCGGGACGGCTCCGTCTTCCGGCGCCATGGTGCCGGCGGGAAGCGCGATCAACGTGATGGTCTCGGAGGGCCCTCGCTACAAGCAGCTGACTTTGCCTGACGTTCGCACGCTTGGGATTGGGACGGCACGGCGACAGCTCGAGAAGCTCGGTCTGCTCGTTCAGGTCGTGCAGTCCTGCGGAGGCAACGGCACCGTCGTGCAGGAAACGGATCCGATCCCCGGCTCCATCGTGCGCCAGCACACCCGCGTGGCTCTGTTCGTCTGTTAGAGCGGGGGCAGCACTCCCCAGCCGCGCATCGTTTCGTGGAACCTCGGAGTGCACTCGAGGTCTGCCACCTCGTCGAAAGGCACCCAGCGAGCTTCGTCGACGTCATCGCCGGGAATCGGTTCGCGATCACTCGATGCCGAGGCGTGATAGTCGAGGACGATCAGATGGTCCTCCCCGGGTAGCTCCAGGATCCCGAGGAGATCGCCTACTTCCACGTCCACCTGCGTTTCTTCTTTGACCTCGCGTTTCAAGGCGTCGGTCAGGTATTCCCCTGGCTCTACGTGCCCTCCTGGGATCGACCACAGTGTCCGCCCCGGATCCTTTGCGCGCCGCACCATCAGGAGCTTGCCATCTCGCGTGACGATGGCACCGACGCCGACGCCGATCTTGGAGTCCATGCCACATAGGCTAGATGGTCGTGGAAGAGCGCGGCGCCCCCTCATCGCAGGAGCTTCGTGCTCGCTCTCTGCGCGTGACGTGGCCCCCCTGGTCGATCCTCTGGATTGGAGTGCTCGCGGCATCGACCTCCGCTGTCCTTGTGAGGTACGCCTCCGGGGTGGAGCCTCTCGCGATCGCCTTCTGGCGGTGCGCGGCCGGCGCGGCGGTGCTGGCCCCCTTTGCATGGAAGCGTCTCCGCGCCGTCGATGGCCGCAAGATGCGCTTTCCGATCGTCGCCGGCGTCTTTCTGGCGCTGCATTTCGCAACTTGGATCACATCGATCCGGCTTACGTCGATCGCGTCCTCCGTCCTCTTGGTCTCCACGACTCCGGTATTCATCGCGGTGGCCGTGTGGGCCCTGCAACATCAGCGGTTCCCGCGGTCGACCTGGCTCGGGATAGCGATCGCACTGGCCGGAACCGCGGTGATCGGAGGCGGCGACCTCGGAGGCTCTTCCTTGGTCGGGGATCTATTGGCGATCGCGGGAGCTGCGAGTGCAGGGGGCTATTTCATGGCGGGCCAGGCTGCCAGGCGAGATCTTGGGATCCTCGAATACGCGACCATCACCTACGCCGCCTCCGCACTGCTGCTTCTTGTCGCCTGCCTCGCCGGCGGCGTCCCTCTTACCGGATACGCGCCACACGGCTGGTGGTCGCTTCTCGGGCTCATCGTGGGCCCGCAACTTTTGGGGCACACCTTCATCAACTTCGCGTTGAAGGAGATCGATCCCACCACCGTGTCGGTCGCAGTGATGGCCGAGCCCGTGCTGTCGACGACACTGGCGCTGGTTCTGCTCGGCGAGGTTCCGTCTCTGCTGGTAGTGCCTGGAGGGGCCGCAGTGCTTTTCGGCATCTACCTGGTTACCTCCGAGCGATCGGTGCAGGCGATCTGAGTGAAGCTCGAGCTTGCCGGAACGTCGATCGCGACTGACCGCTGCCTGGTCATGGGCATAGTCAACCGCACCCCCGACTCCTTCTACGACGGAGGAAGGATGCGTCTCGAAGATGCGATCGACCATTCACTTCGATTGGTCGAGGAAGGGGCGGACGTTCTCGACATCGGTGCTGTCCGGGCAGGTCCCGGCGAGATGGTGGAGCCCGCCGAGGAACTCAACAGGCTCCTGCCCCTGGTGGAAGCCGTAGCCGGACGAGTCCCCATCTCCGTGGAGACATCGTCACCCCGGGTCGCCGCGGCCGCGATCGAAGCGGGGGCCGGGATGATCAACGATGTGACGGCGCTGAAACAGGAGGGTCTCGCCGAGGTGTGTGCCGGAACCGGTGCGGGCCTAGTGCTGATGCATAACGGCGGCCAGATACGGGGGCGGCCCCGTCACCCACGCTACGCGGACGTGGTGGACGCCGTGCTCGCGGGGTGGGAGTCGTTGCGAGAACAGGCCGAGCGAGCAGGGGTGCGGCGGGAGCAGATGGTGGTCGACCCCGGCCTCGACTTCGGCAAGAACTCATTTCAGTCGCTCGAGCTAATGCGCAGGCTCCCGGAGCTGGTCCAAGCTGGACTTCCGGTTCTGGTTGCCGCGTCGCGCAAAGACATCGTCGGAGAAACCCTTGCTCTGCCACTCGCCGAGAGGCTTGAAGGAAGCCTGGCGCTCGTGGCGCTGTCGGTGGCTTCCGGAGCGTCGATCGTTCGAGTGCACGACGTCCAGGCCTCCGTACGGACTGTGCAGATGGTGGAGGCTGTGCTCGGTAAGGCCCGGCCCAAAGCTCCCGTACGGGGATTGTGGGAATAGTCGATAATCCCCTCATGCCTAAGAAAGTATTGATAGTTGAGGATGAAGAAGCAGTCAGGGGCCTGGAGAAGTTCATCCTCGAGTCACAGGGTTACGAAGTGGTCGAAGCGCGTGATGGGCTCGAGGGACTGACCAAGGCCGAGTTCCGTAAGCCGGACCTCATACTGCTCGATCTGATGATGCCCGACGTCTCCGGCGGAAAGATGTTCGACGAGATGAAAGAGCATCCGGCAACGGCGGGCATCCCGATCATGGTCGTCACTGGAAAGTCCGACGCGCACGAGGTATTCGATGAACGGGTCGGATCGGAGAACGTCATCATGAAGCCATTCGACGCGAAGGTTTTCATAACGCAGATCGAATCTCGTATCGGCCGGCCCTCGTAACAGCTCGGCTCCTTTCTCGGTGACCGTCAGGGCTGGCGCGTGAGTGCTTATCTGGTTGCGGTCGCCGTCATCGCCGGCTTGCTCTGTGGCCGTCTGGCCGCCGTCGCCGTTGTCCAGATCCCCGCACGGGAAGCGATCTTCGGGGGCTGGAACCGCTGCTCTCATTGCCACGCCGCCAGCAGCTTCATTGAAAACCTCCCCCTCGCACGCTTAGCCAGGCCACGCTGTAGTCAGTGTGGTGAGCGCATCGGTCTGCGCTATCCGCTGGTCGAGCTCGCTGCGGCGGTGTTGTTCGGGCTGTCGGCATGGAAATTCGGCTGGCATCTAGAAACTGTCGTGTATGCGTTGTTCTTCTGGGTGCTGCTCGTTCTCTCGATGATCGACCTGGAACACAAACTGCTGCCCGACCGCGTGGTCTTTCCATCTCTCCTCCTGGGCGCGGCCGGTCTGGGGATCGCAGCGGTGGTCCGCGGGTATCCCATGGCACTTCTGCATGCGGCGGTGGGCGCGGTGATCTTCGGCGGCTTCCTGTTCGTGGTTGCGTTTATCTATCCCGCCGGCATGGGTGGGGGCGACGTGAAGCTGTCGTTCCTGTTGGGGATGTTCCTCGGGTATCTGGACGGTTGGGGCGTTGTAGTAACCGGCATGTTCCTGTCGTTCGTCTTGGGAGGAGTGATCGGCGTGATCGTGATGGCGATGACGGGTGGCGGCCGCAAGATGCAAGTCCCCTTTGGGCCGTTCCTCGCCCTGGGCACCGTGGTGGCGGTCTTCCTCGGCCACGAGATCCTGGCCGCCTACCTGGGCTAGCGGATGGGGACACGCTTACGATAGGCACATGGATGAGGAAGACGAACCCCGGGAGGACGCCCCCCTCGACGAAGATGAGAGGGATCTTCTCCGCCAAGATCTAGTTGACGTAAGGGCGTTGCGAGAGATGCTCGGGGGCCGTGGGCTCAAGGGCGCGGTCTTCTTCTGCCCCGATTGTGAAGAGGACCATTACCTCACCTGGGATCTTCTTGAAGGCAACCTCCAGCAATTGCTCGACCGGGGAGAATCCCCCGTTCACGAACCTGCGTACGACCCCGATCCTGAGGAATACGTCTCATGGGACTACGCGCGCGGATTCCTCGACGGCTACGAGTCGTTCGAAGAGGAGGATCTGGGCAGCGTGGCTGCACCTCTTGTCGAGGAATTGCTCGACCGAGGGTGGCGTGCGGATCAGGTAAAGGCTTTGTTCACCCGTGTGGGACTTCAGATGCCCGCTGCCGATCCGTCAGAGGCCGTCGACGGCGATTGAGCGGGTCTGGTGCAAAGCGGCGAGCGGGTAGTCTCTGGTTCCAGAGCTAATAGAGGGAGGATCCCATGTTTAGAAGGAAAGCGTCTCCTGCAACCGTTGCTCGCAAGCAACTGGTCCAGGCGGCCCGTGACTTCCAGAGTGTCGGAAAGAAGGCAGCAGAGACCGCTCGCAAGACGGCGAAGGATGTCGCCGGCACTCGCGACGCGAAGAAGGTCCGCAAGCAACGCCAGAAGACACAGGCCGCGGTTCAGGATCTGGCAAAGACGGCTGTGAAAGTCAGCCGTCGGCGGGCCAAGAGCGTTGCGAACTCAAAAGAGATGAAGCGCGCACGCGTCAGTGCTCGCAAGGCGGCCGACGCCACTCGCAACGCAGCGCAGGCGTCATCGACCACCACTCGGGCGCAAGGCCGCATGGCGGTGAAGCAGGCCCGGGCCTCGGGTTCGGCTGCAGCGCGCAAGGCTCAAGCGCGCAGTCTGCGCGCCGCTCGCAAGACAAGCAGCAAGGTCTAGGCGCCGAAGAGCCGGTACCGTCCGCTCGATGGCCGTCGAGAAGTCGATCGACCTCACCGCAACCGGTCCAACGATCGAGCATGCTGTGGCCGAAGCAGTCCATCGGGCATCTCTGACCCTCAAAGGGTTGACGTCCTTCGAGGTAGAACGGATAGAGGGCACGGTCGATGACGGCGAGGTGCTGTATCGCGTGCTGGTGCGGGTGTCATTCGTGATCAAGGAACAGATCCACGAATAGCCCCGAATAGATCCCGGTGATCGATCATCGCAGGCTTGAACCCGCGGCCGGGATCTTCCGGCTGGTTCTTCCCCTGCCTTTCCCGGGTCTCCGGCGGGTTAACGCCTACCTGCTGGCCGACGCCGACGGCTGCACTCTCGTCGACTGCGGCATCTTCGAACCTGATGTGGACCCGGATCAGGGTTGGGGTGAGCTGGAGGCCTCCCTGCGGGCCTGTGATGTCGGCCCCGAACAGGTGACGCGTCTTGTGGTCACGCATCCCCACGTCGATCACTACGGCATGGCGGGCCGGTTCGTGGAGGCCACGGGGGCCGATCTGATGATGCACGAAAGGAGCCATCACGAGCTCGAGGCTTATCGAGAGCCCGCAGCGGCAGCGAGGAAGCTGGCGCAGATGCTCGCAAAGCATGGAGTTCCCCCAGGGGAGTTGGGCGAGCTAACCGCTTTCGAGGACTGGCGGGCGTACGTATCGGCTGTGGTTGATGCGACGACGCCGGTGCGGGACGGCGAGGGGTTTCGATGTGGTGGCAGATCGTGGACGCTCATCCACACGCCGGGTCATTCGCCGTCGCACATATGTCTGTTCAGCGAGGCCGATGGATTACTCCTATCGGGCGACCATCTCCTTCCCACCGTCACCCCACATATCGATTTCCACGCGGAAGGAGAGGCGGATCCTTTGGGTGATTACCTCGGATCGCTCGAGAAGGTGGCTGCTCTCAACCCTGCACTGGTGCTTCCTGGTCATGGCAGGCCGTTCGATGAGGGGACCGCACGAGCGTCGGTGATCGCGAAACACCACGAGCGAAGGTTGGGCTCGATCCTGCAGGTGATCCGTTACGAGCCCCGCACCGTCGATGAGATCACCAACGATGTATTCGGTCCGGAGCTGTTCGATTTCCAACGGCGGCTCGCCGTTGGTGAAGCGATCGCCCACCTTATTTATCTGCGCCTGCGGGGCGAGGTAGATCGAGTAGCGCGAGATGACGGCTCGTTCGCCTACGTCAAGATCCGCCGAAGGCAGCAGGATGAGGAAAGCTCTTGAATTCGATCGCCGTCCGCAATGCGCGGGTCGTTACTTTCTCCGGGGAGGGCCCTTTGCGGGGAGACGTAAGCGAACGTCTCCAGGTGCTGGACTCGGCATCGATACGTTGCGAGGGTCCGCTCATCGCTCAGGGTCAGGACATCCAGGAAGACGACATTCAGATCGATGGCTCGAACTGCACGGTGGTGCCCGGGTTCGTGGATCCCCACACGCACCTGCCTTTCTACGGATGGCGTGGAGACGAAGATGCCGCGCGTCTGTCCGGGGTCCGATACGAGACTCTCCACTCGCAAGAGGGCGGCATCTATCGATCCGCGAAGATGCTGGCGGACGCAAGCGATGACGAGGTCTTCGATTTTTCCAGGACGCTCGCTCTTTCGATGCTGGCCCACGGCACTACTACCTTCGAGACGAAGTCGGGCTACGGTCTCTCGGTCGAGGCGGAGCTCCGCCAACTGCGGCTGGCTCGGCGGCTTGCGGAAAGCGTTCCTCAAACGGTCGTTGCGACGTGCCTGGCGGCACACGCGATCCCACATGGCAAGTCGGCGGGGGAGTGGGTCGGTGAGGCCGCCGAGCAGCTCCTTCCGGCGGCAGCCGAGCTGGGCTTGGTGACCGCCTGCGATCTCTATGTCGAGTCGATCGCTTTCGGCCTCGAGCATGCAGCCCGTTTGGCAGGGGTCGCGCAGAGCCTCGGCTTACGCATGCGTGTTCATGCCGACCAGCTCGAGGACGGTCAGGCCGCTGCTTTCGCCGCGCGCTGGGGATTCCGGTCCGCCGATCATCTCAATCACACATCCCGTGACGCTGTCGGGGATCTCGCAGGGAGTGATACTGCTGCCGTGTTGTTGCCAGGCGCAACCTTCACCCTCCGTCAGGCTAAGAAGCCGCCTGCTCGCGATCTCATCGAGAGCGGAGCGATCGTGGCGTTGGGAAGCGACCTCAATCCGGGGACGTCGCCGATCCACTCGATGCCTTTCGTCATCGCCCTTGCCTGTCGCATCTACGGCTTCCGCCCCAACGAGGCGTTGGCGGCGGCCACCGTCAACGCCGCCTACGTCCTCGGTTTGGACGACAACGTGGGGCGGCTGCAACCGGGGTATCGGGCGGACCTTGTGCTGCTGGACGCGCCGAGCTTTGACATGATCGCCTACAGGCCCGATATCGATCCTGTTGCTGCGGTCATCTGCGGGGGTCGCCTCGTGCATGTTGCGGATTCAGCCCGGTGGAGGATCACGGCGGCGGACTGAGGGCGCGATGCAGTCCCCTATAGGACCTGTTGCGGTGCATGGAGAACGGGGTGAATCCCCCCGTCTCTATGTGAGGGGGCCGGCGACGTTCTCGACGGCAGCTGCGAAGTCTCCTGCGGCGATGGACTGCGCGACCGCGCCGATGTCGTCAGACAGGGGCCGGTCTGCATCGAGAAAGGGTGACAACCCCCGCACGACATCCAGCGCTGCGCCTGTTGCTGCTGCTGGTTTCAGGGGGCCGCGCAGGTCGAGTCCCTGAGCCCCGCCCAGAGCTTCGATGGCGATGACGTGTTGTGCGTTGACGAGCACCGTGGCGGCCTTCCGGGCTGCGGTGAAACCCATACTGACATGGTCTTCCTGGCCCGCCGAGGTTGTTATGGAATCTGAAGACACCGGGAACATGAGACTGCGGTTCTCGGCCACGAGAGACGCGGCGGTGTAGTGGGCGAGCATGAAGCCGGAGCGACGCCCGGCATCTTCCGTTAGAAACGCGGGTAGCCCGTTGTTCAGGTTGGGATCGACCAGCCGCGCAACCCGACGCTCGGCGATGGTCCCGTATCCGGCGAGGCAAAGTGCGAGGTGATCCAGCCCGATCGCCAGCGATTCACCGTGGAAGTTGCCGGCAGAACGCAGCTCTGCTGTTTCGACGAGAACGACGGGATTGTCCACCGCGGACTCGATCTCGGCCTGCAGGATGGAACGCACGTAAGCAATACCGTCTCGGTAGGCGCCGTGGACCTGCGGGATGCAACGAAGCGAGTAGGCGTCCTGCACGAGGTGGCCTGACTCGCGATGGGATTGGACGATCTCGCTACCGGACAGCAAGAGACGAAGATTGGAGGCAACAATCCTCGAACCTTGATGCTGGCGTAGCTCGATCAATCGCTCATCGAACGCGCGATCCGTACCGAGGCACGCCTCCAGCGTCATCGCTCCGGTGATGTCGGCGGTGCGCGCCAGCACTTCGGCCCCCGTCAGCGTGAGGATGCCGATGGCGAGCATCCCCTCCGTTCCGTTTACCAGCGCGAGACCCTCCTTGTAGGACAGCTCGAGGGGTTTGATGCCTGCGCTCTGCAGTGCTTGACCCGCGTCGACGATCCGTCCCTGATGCTCGACCTTGCCTTCCCCCAGCAATGGCAGGGCCAGATGTGCGAGTTGAGCCAGGTCTCCCGACGCGCCCAGGGAGCCCTGCGACGGCACCACCGGGTGGATGCCCAGATTGAGAAAGGCGAGGATGGTCTCGAGCACCTCTGCACGGATGCCGGAGATCCCAAACCCAAAGGTGCGAGCCTTCAGCAGCAACATCGCGCGAACCATTTCCGTCGAAAGAGTGGGCCCCACTGCGGTTGCGTGAGATCTGACGATGTCCTGCTGCAAGCGTGCGGCCTCGCCGGGATCGATGCGCACGTCCGCCAGTCCTCCAAAACCGGTCGTAACGCCGTAGACCGTGCTGCCAGAAGCAACCGAATCCTCGACCACGGCTCTTGCTCGGATGATCCGTGCGCGAGCCGGATCCGAGAGCTCGACTTTCTCGCCCCCTGCGGCAACGTTCACTACATCTTCGAAGGTAAGGGGCTCCCCGATGCGAACTGGCATCCGGGCACTCTAAAGTCTGGCGATGCGCGTCCTTCGAGGAGCACTGGTCTGGACCAACGGCGCGTTCGAGGAGGGACGATCGATAGTCCTCGAGGGCGATCAGATCCTTGAGGTCGTCACCCACGCCGAAGCGCCTGCCGGCGCGAACGTGGAGGATTGGGGAGAGGTCGCCATCGTCCCCGGAACCGTCAACGCCCACGGACATGCATTCCAGAACTTGCTGAAGGGATTCGCGGACGATCGCACTTTTGCGAGCTGGCGAGACGACGTTCTGTACCCCTTGTCCGGAAGGCTTGACCGGGTCGGTATCTACGCCGGTGCGTTGTTCGCATTCTCGGAGGCGGTCCTGGCGGGAGTAACCACAACCGTCGACTTTTTCTACCTCCATGACGGAGGTAACGAGAATGCCGAAGCCGTCATCCGGGCCGCGGAGGACGTCGGGGTGAGGTTGGTTCTCGCGCGTGCGCTCTACGATCTGGACGCAGCGACAGCGGCTCCCGCGCGATACCGGGAAGACGCGGCGACTTCCGTTCAGCGCTTGAAGGACCTCGCTGAGACATATGCAGGCGACGCGCTCGTTTCGGTTCAACCCGCTCCACATTCACTGCACGCAGCTTCGCCTGCAACGATCGCTTTGGCCCTGGAGGCAGCCGAAGAGCTGGACGTTCCCTGTCATCTTCATCTTGCGGAGGCCAGCTACGAGAGAGAACAGATTATGTCGCGCTACGGCACGACTCCAGTGCGGCTGCTCGCGCGCGAGGGTTTGCTCGATCGGCGCCTCGTGACCGTGCACACCGTTTGGGTTGACGATGAAGAGCTGGATCTTCTCGCGGATGCGGGGGCGGGGGTTGTCCACTGTCCCGGCGCCAACGCTTTCCTTGGTGACGGCGTTGCGCGGCTCCCGGAGATGCTGGCTCGAGGGATGCGCGTTGGCCTGGGCCCCGATGGGGGATGCGCGAACAACCGCCAGAGTGTTTTCGATGAGATGCGTCAGGGATCGCTGCTCGCCAAGGCGCTATCCACCGACGGCAGCGCGATCGATGCTGCAACCGCGTTCAGGCTGGGCACTGCCGGTGGAGCTGACCTGCTCGGTCTGGCGGTGGGGGAGGTCGCTCCTGGACGCCGGGCGGATCTGGTCGGGCGGGACCTCAACGACCTCTCCCTCCATCCTCTGGCGACGCTTGACCGCCTGATCGTGTACTCGATGCAAGCCACCGCGGTCGCCTGGGTGATGGTGGGCGGCGAGTTGGTCGTGAGCGAGCACCGAACCACCAAGATCGATCCGGCGGAAGTGCGGTCCCGTGTCGAAGAGGCGACGCGTGGCTGGACGAGGGACTAGAGATGCCACACAAGGATTATTCGGCTACTCCTTTGTACAAGAAGCTGGGCATCAAGAGCGGCACGCGCCTCGGGCTCGCAGGCTTTGAGATCGAGGAGTTCCTCCCCATCATCGGTGAGCTTCCCGAAGGCGTGGAGATCTTCGAGGTGGCGCGCGAGCCTCTCGACGTACTCATCATGTTTGCGACGGGGGAGAAACAGCTGAAGCGACGTTTCAAGTCGCTCGCCGGGATGGTGCGCCCGGACGGTGGTTTCTGGGTGGCGTACCCGAAGAAGTCGTCCACGATCGAAACCGACCTGACCTTCGACATCGTGCAGCAGGTGGGGCTCGACACGGGTCTGGTCGATAACAAGACGTGCGCCATCGACGCGGATTGGTCCGGCGTCCGCTTCGTGATGCGCCTGAAGGACCGGCCTTAGACGCAAGGACCCAACGCCCCGCCGCTGATCTCTATGGAGAGGTGATCGTGCGACAGGGATGCGGACGCCGAGCGGAGTCCTGCGGGCCGCCGGTGGCCAGCCGGGGCATGCCGGATCCTTGAGCAGAACCACTGCACGTGACGGAGATCTTCTGTCCTCCGGTTGCGATCTGCACGACAAGGAATGTGGTCGCAAGCACACCCACTCCAACCGCTCCGAAGACGACACCGGTGCGCCATCGGGATGGCCGTTCGTGAGGGCGGCGGGTTTGCGCCACACCCAGAAAAGAGAATGCCGCTGCGAGCAACAGCGGTGATCCGATCGAAAAGATGCCGAGGACGCCGAGGACGAGAAACAGAGCTGCCGATCCGGCGAGCAGCATGGAGCTCGCGCGCGGCGAGGCCGAGAAGGCAGCGCAGATGGCTGCGAACGCTCCCAGGACGATGATCGAGAAAACCCACGGCACCACCGGGCTCAAATCTCCCTGGTTGTGGATGATGACCAGGTACAAGGTGGCGTCGGCGGTGGCGATGAGCCCGGCGACCGCGCCTCCCCATGCCCTCATCTGGATGGTCATGCTTGCGTACCCAGGAGCGACGTGATGAGCGGTGACATTTCCGAAGCGATCTGGAACAGCGCTTCCGCTCGCTGCCGGTTGCCGTCCAAGTGGTTGAGCATCTCGATGCCCAGGTAGAAAGCAACGACCGCGAACGCCAGCTCTCGGGCGGGGAGCAGTTGAGACAGGGCGGTGCCTTCTGTAAAGCGTGTCAGGGCCGTCTCCGCAAAGTCGATCCATGGCTCCATGCGTGCAACCACCTCCGGCCCCAGCTCGGGATGGGAGAGGCTGCCGGCGATGACCTCCGATAGAACCGTGATGTGACCGCTGTCCAGGTCCTCCCGGTAGATGCGGATCGCGGCGGCCACCAGGTCCTGGACGGATCCCGCCTCGTCTAGGAGCTGGATGTAGGCGTTCATCCGCCGGCTGCTCGTCTCGTCGAGCGCGCTGAGCAGCAGCCCGTTCACAGTGCCGAAGTGATAAAAGATCAAGGCCTGGTTGAAGCCGCCTCGGCGGGCGATGCCCCGGGCGGTTGCACCAGCAAAGCCTTGTTCCTTCAGCGTCGCCAGGGCCGCCTCGATGATGCGGGCCTTGGTGGCGGGCGATCCAGGGCCAGTTTGAGCGGTCGTTTTGAGCATATGCTCAAACTACGCCTAGCAGGCCTCGTTGGCAAGGGGATGGCTAGTCCCTGGGGTGGGCCTCCATCGGAATCTTCACGCCCCGCTGGCCGGCCACCTCGACGGCTCGGGAGTAGCCCGCGTCGACGTGACGCATGACTCCGGTACCCGGGTCGCAGGTCAACACCCGCTCGAGACGGCTCGCAGCATCCACGCTTCCGTCGGCGACCACCACCATGCCGGCATGGATGGAGTAGCCGATGCCCACCCCTCCGCCGTGGTGCACCGATACCCAGTGGGCGCCCGCAGCAGTGTTCAACAAGGCGTTGAGGATCGGCCAGTCGGCGATGGCGTCGGAACCGTCAAGCATCCCTTCGGTCTCTCGGTAGGGCGATGCAACCGAGCCGGCATCGAGGTGATCGCGCCCGATGACGATCGGTGCGGTGATCTCGCCGGAGGCCACGAGCTGGTTGAACCGGAGCCCGGCGGTGGCTCGCTCGCCGTAGCCGAGCCAGCAGATGCGCGCCGGAAGCCCTTGAAAGGCAACCCGCTCGGCGGCCATCTTGATCCACCGGTGCAGTCGTTCGTCTTCGGGGAACAGCTCGAGGATCGCCCGGTCCGTGACGGCGATGTCCTCGGGATCTCCCGAGAGTGCCGCCCACCGGAAGGGTCCCTTGCCCTCACAGAACAGAGGGCGGACATAGGCCTCGACGAACCCTGGGATATCGAACGCCGCGGTGACCCCGGCCTTCTCGGCCTGCGCCCGGATGTTGTTCCCATATTCGAAGCAGGTGGCGCCGGCGGCTTGGAACCCGAGCCACGCCTCAACGTGGGTGGCGACCGACGCGTAGGCGCGCTTCGTGTATGTCTCCGGGTCGTGGCTGCGCAGTCCGGTGGCTTCCTCGAAGCTCATCCCGGCAGGGATGTAGCCGTCGAGCATGTCGTGAGCGGAGGTCTGATCGGTTACGACCTCGGGCCGGAAATCCCGCTCCAACAATGCCGGAAGGACGTCGGCGGCGTTCCCCAGGATCCCGATGGATTCTGCCCGGCCCTCATCGCGCGCGGCCTCGGCCCATGCCACCGCCTCATCGATGTCCTCGGTGGAGTGATCGAGATAGCGGTGTTGGATCCGGCGGGCGATGCGCTGGGGATCGACCTCGACACAGAGGGCGACCCCGCCGTTCATGGTGACCGCGAGAGGTTGGGCGCCGCCCATACCTCCCAGGCCCGCGGTGAGAACGATTCGGCCCCGAAGACTGCCGTCGTAATCGCGGGCGGCCAGCTCAGCAAGTGTCTCGTAGGTGCCCTGCAGGATGCCCTGGCTCCCGATGTAGATCCAGGAGCCGGCAGTCATCTGCCCGTACATCGTCAACCCGAGCGCTTCCAGGCGGTGGAACTCCTCCCAGTTCGCCCATGCCGGCACCAACATGGCGTTGGAGATGAGCACCCGAGGAGCCCCCGGATGAGTGCGGAAGACCCCCACGGGCTTGCCGGACTGCACCAGCAGGGTTTCGTCACCCTCCAGCTGTTTCAGTTGTTCGACTATCGCGTGGAAGGCCTCCCAGCTTCGGGCGGCTTTTCCCGAACCGCCGTAGACCACCAGGTCCTCGGGGCGTTCCGCAACCTCGGGATCCAGGTTGTTCATGAGCATGCGCATGGCGGCTTCCTGAGGCCACCCTTTACACGAGAGGGTGGTGCCGCGAGGGGAGCGAACGGTGTCGGCCATGACCCTTTTTATACTGCCCGCGATGGCCACCGAGACGACGGCACGCCCCGAGGAGGAGTCTCACCCCAGGCCGCGCCCGAAGGGGGAACCGGCGGCAGCGACAAAGGTGCGAGAGATGATCGAGGACACCTTGGCGTACATGCTGGATCGCTATGTCGTGGACGATTTTGGCAGCTATGTCTTTGGCTTCGATTCGGCACGGGTTTTCGTCGTCCCTACATGGGTTGAGGAAGGACCGAGCGTCATCCGTGTTTTCGCCATAACCAATATGGACGTTCCGGTGACTGGGGCTCTAACCTCGTATCTGCTCGAGAAGAACCTCGAATTCGTCTTCGGCGGTTTCGCCCTCGACGCCCCCCGCGGGGCGGTGTGGTTCAACCACAACTTGCTCGGTGAGTTCACCACTCCAGAAGCCTTCGAAGCCACCGTCGCCGCGGTCGCCGAGACCGCCAACGAGTACGACGACGCGATCTGCGAGCGCTTCGGCGGGCGTCTCTACACCGAAGACACGGCGAGGCCCGTCCCCACCCCCGCCACCCCCGGATACCTGTAGCCAGCGCCTCCAAAGCCGGGGGCTACATCAGCGGTGTTCATATACTGCCGCGCGTGCCAGACAACGAGGCCGGCAGCCCTCCCGACATAACCCCCGGCGACAAGCCCCTGGAGCTCAAGTTATTCGAGCACGGTTTCGTGAGGCTCGATGCCGCCATGGCGGACGACCTGTCCGTCGTCAACTCCGCCAGGGTCAGCTTTGCCGTGCGTAGGGAGGAGACCGACGATAAGGACAGGGGCTTGATCCGGTTCCTCATGCGCGAGCGGCACGGGACCCCGTTCGAGCACAACTCGTTCCGCTTCCATATCCGGGCCCCCATCTTCGTTGCCCGCGAGTGGTTCCGCCACAGGGTGGGTTCTTTCAACGAGGAGTCGGCGCGCTATCACAGGCTGGAGGGCGACTTCTACGTGCCCTCCGCGACGGCTGTGCGTGGCCAGGTCGGCAAGCCCGGCGCCTACTCCTTCGAGCCTCTGGCTCCCGATGTCGCCGATGAGACGATCGATACATTTCGGCGCATCTATAAGGAGCTGTACCAGGAGTACGAGGCTCTGGTCGAAAAGGGTGTTGCGAAGGAGCTGGCCCGGGCGATCCTGCCCTTCGGCATCTTCACCCAGTTCTATTGGACCCTCAACGCCCGCTCGTTGATGAACTTTCTGTCTCTGCGGAACGCAGAACCGGCTCAGTACGAGATCCGGACCTACGCCGAAGCCGTGGAGCGACTGTTCGCCGAGAAGATGCCTATCACGCACTCGTGTTTCCTTGAGTTCGACCGCCGCGTTCCTTGAGCTTTGTAATGGCCGCCCCGCGCGTCCTCCTCGCAACCCCTGCGATCAGATGGGGACTTGATCCTCTCAGTTGGAAGATCCTCCCCCGCATCCATATCGGACCTCTGGCGATCAGTCCGCATGGGGTTGGGATCGCGGTCGGGTTCCTTGTAGGGGCGCAATTGATGGTGCGCCGGGCCCGCAAATACGGGGGCCCCGACGAGGCCGACATCTGGAACGCCCTGTTCTATGGATTGATCGGCGCGATCGTGGGAGCCCGCGTTGGCTATGTGCTGGGGCACCTTTCGCAGGTGACGAACCACGGCCACCACCTCGTCGGGATATTTGAGGTGTGGCAGGGGGGCATCTCTCTCATCGGCGGGATCTTCGGCGGCATCCTTGCGGCTCTTCCCTACGCGCGGCGTCACCGGATGGGTTTCTGGCGGACGATGGATCTCGTTGCGCCCAACCTCGCCATCGGCATCGTCATTGGGAGGATCGGCGATCTCATCATCGGTGACCATCTCGGAAAACCGACCTCCCTGCCGTTCGGGTGGCATTGCCTCGGGTCCGACCCCGGTTCGGCTCCGCCGATCCCTGCCTCGATCTACCGTCAGGCGCTGGCCCAGGGCCATCCCCCCTCGCTGGGCTGCTACAACATCACGCTGCACCAGACCGCTCTATACGATTTCGTGTCCACGATCTTCCTCGCGGCTCTACTGCTGTGGCTCGGACGCCGCCCGCACCGGCCGGGTTTCATGATCATCGTCTTCACGATCTGGTACGGGACCGGTCGATTGATCACCGACTTCTTACGCGTGGACCGGCGTTACTTCGGATTGACCGGCAGCCAGATCAGCGTCTCGATCGTGGGGCTGATCTGCGTCTACCTGCTCGTGCGGTACCGGGGAGCGCCCCCGCAGTGGGCCGATCCCCCCGGAAGCGAAGCCGGCCCCGACGCCGGCGGGCCCTCTGGGGAGGGCACCGAGGTGGCCTCGGATGCGGAGAGCGAGCGCTCGGCCCCCTAGCCCCGCCCATCCCGGCGCCGGAGAGTAGTCATAAATCCCCGTCCAGGCGGGTGAAGGTGGCACGATGGTCCTGCGTACAAGCCCCTTCGTTGCGAGAGGAGCGTGTGATGGCGGACACCTATAACGGGTACTGCGTGAAGTGCCGTGAGAAGCGTGACTTTGAAGGCGAAGTCAAAGAGCTGGCCAACGGCTCGAAAGCCGCCCAAGGGCAATGCCCAGTCTGTGGAACCAAGATGACGAGGATGTTGCCCAAGAACGCGTAACCAGCTCGCCGCCGCGGGGGGGCCGGTCTGGGCCCGCATGCAGCCCGGCTTACTCGGTAGCCCCAGCTTGCGGTGGTGCTGCGGCCATCGGCGCCCATGCCGGGCAGATGTCCTGGAAGGAACAGGACATGCAGAAAGGCGAGGGCCGTGTGCGCCAGTCATTGGTCACCACGGCCCGGCGGACCGCCACTCCGAGTGCGACCATCTGCCGCTCGAACGCGATCAGCATCCTCTCGTTGGGATTCAAGGTGAGCACGGAGGGATCCGCCAGGTAGATGAGACGGATCTCCCTGGGGATCACTGCAAAGGCCCTCCAGCACACCAGAGCGTAGAAGCGCAGCCCAAAGAAAGCGGTGAGCTCACGGGACTCTCCAGGTATCCGGCCGGTCTTGTAGTCGGTTAGAACCCAGGACCCGTCGGCACACTCTTCGAGCCTGTCGATGATTCCCCGGAGGTGGAGCTCCGGAAGCTCGTAGTCGACCCACCACTCCAACTTGCTCGCGTTCAAGATTCTCGGGTCTTCGAGCTTGAAATAGTTACGCAGGAGCTTGTGGCTGTCGGCGAGCCAGTCGGCTTCTTGCTCGGGGTCCATACCCGCCGGACGGAACTCTGCATCGCCGCGCACTCGCTGCCACAGGGCGTCGAGGAGGTCGGCGGCTCGGTCTGGGGTGCGATCGCATTCCTCTTCTCGGAAGATGCGCTCCAGCACAGCGTGAACGAGCGAGCCGCGGGCCGCCGGACCCGACACCGGCTCTTGTTTCCCGTCGATCGTCCTGTACTTGAAGAGCTGGGGGCAGCTCTTGAAGTCGGTGGCACTGGAGGGCGAAAGCTTGAGAAGCGATTGCTCCATGGCTCAAACCCTAGAAGCCGGACCCTCCACTCTCCCGGATTTCGGCGCTTCCGCCGGAAGCAACCGCGGTCCGGGTTTGGAGGTTCTGTCAGAGGGCGGTGAGGAAGTCGTGTAGGGCGCTGGTGAACGCCTCGGGCGATTCCAGGTTTGACAGGTGACCCGCTTCGGGGATCACCACGAGACGGGACCCGCCGATGTTCTCGTGCATCTTCCGCGATGCCTCTGGGGGTGTAACCCCATCTTCCTCACCCACGATGATCAGCGTGGGTACGTCGATGGCCACGAGCTCGCCAGAGGAATCGGGACGGTTCTTCATCGCTTCCAGAGCGCCGATGAAGCCCTGGGGCGGGCTGTCCATCAGAGCCTTCACCCGCTCTACGACCTCGGGTTTCTGCTCCTGCGTGGTGCGACCGAGCAGGCCCCCAGCCAGGGCGTCGATGAGCTCCGCCGTTCCCCGCTCGCGGATCTGCGACTGTTGGGAGCTTCGCCTCTCCTTGCCTTCCGCCGGGTCGTCTTCGGCGCGGGCGTCTGCCAGAACCAGAGCCGTGATCGAGTCGCGATGAAGACGAAGCAGCGCGAACGCGATGTAGCCCCCCATCGAAAGCCCCACCACTGCGGCCGTGGCGATGCCCAGCTCGTCGAGGAGCGCTTTGAGGTCGGTCGCGTATCCGTCCATCGAGTAAGTAGCGGGATCGTCGGGTGCCTCCGACGCGCCGAACCCCTTCAGGTCGGGAGCGATCAACCGGAAGCGCTCACCGAGCTGGGAGATCTGGTGCTCCCACATCGCAGCCCTCAGGGGGAAAGCGTGGAGCAGTAAGACCGGCGCTCCCCGCCCTCCGCTGTCTTCATACGCCAGGCGGGAACCGTTCACCGTGACGATGGGCATGGTCTCGGACCTCCTCCTCGGGGATCGGCATCGGTGTGGTTGCCGAGGCAGCAGGCAGGATAGCCGCCGCCGGAACTTGCCTAGCCCGCGTTCTCCACGAGCGTCCCGGGAACGATGCTGAGGTTGGCCCCGTTCGATGAATGCGTTTTGCACGGGATGTAGATGTTGAAACCGGTTCCCTTGGAAGAGGCATTGAGGTCGATACGCCCCTCCATCGCGGTTACAAGGTGGCTGACTACGAACAAGCCGAGACCGACGCCGTCTTGCCCGGTGGCGGTTTCTTCGACCCTGCTGAACGCTTCGAAGAGTTGGTCGCGTTTATCTGGAGGTATGCCTGGACCGTCATCCACGATCACCAGATTGATGCCGCCGGCGGTCTTTCTTCCGGATACGGACACCCGTGTGCGATCGGGCGTGTACTTGTAAGCGTTCTCAACGAGGTTGCGGACGATCTGGGAGATGCGCGCCGAATCGAGCCTGCAAGTCACCGGTTCGACAAACACCTCCAGCTGATGTGCACGCCGTTTTGGTGCTGCCGCGTGTAACGCCTGCTCCACCGTCTCCTCGAGCTCCGCCCACTCCAGTTGGATGGCGAGCTGTCCCGATTGCAGCTGTGAAGTCAGCAGGAGATCGTCCACGAGGCGGGCCAGTTGCTGACTCTGGTTGGCAACGGCTTCAAGGATGTTGTCCCTGTTCTCCGCGGACAATCGATCGGATCGGCGCCGGATCATGTCGACGCCGGTGATGATGGTGGTCAGGGGCCCGCGGATCTCGTGGGAGGTGACCGCGAGAAAGCGATCCTTCAGCTTGTCGAGCTCGATCAGCTTGAGGCTCTGCATCTCGAACCCGCGACGCTGCTCGTGCCAGTTGTTAGCCATACTGCCTGCAATGCCGGCGATCAGAGTGGACAAACCCACTACGAACGCGTAGGTGACGGTGTCCCACTGGCCGCCATGGATGCTCTGCACCCGCGATGTCTGAGCGATGAAGAACAAGGCGATGACTGTGGCGCCCAGCAGCGCGCCGTTCAGGCGGTAGCGCAGCGCTCCCTCGATCGGGATGAGGAAGACCAGGGCCCACGTCACGTAAGGGATCTCGAAGGCGTAGACGGTGACGAAGGCGACGATGATCAAGATGTCGAAGGTGAAGGTGATCATGCCGAGTCGTTCCATATCGTGTTGACTGTCGACCCTCGCCAGGGCCCCCCACACCCCTACCGTGCCGAGCACGAGGATGGCTACGACCACCCACGCAGCGTTTCGGGTGGCGGCGTTGGGATAGTCGGGCTGGATGGTGATGCCGATGGAAGCAAACAGCACGCCAGACCAGCGAACGTAGTTCATCCACTGTTCGAGCTGGCGGAGCTCCTTTAGTTTGATCATCGCTGGCTATATCGGCAGCGTGGGACGCCGACGTGAGCCGCAGGAGCGTCGTCCAGCTACATAGGTTTTGCTGCCGCGAGCTTGACGGGGAAGCGCACCCTCGCCACCTCCATCTCATCGAGCAAGAAGACGGCCAGATAGTCGTCGGCAGCGAACTCGAACTCGATGTCGCTCAGCTCGTCCTCCAATCTTTCCGTATGGCTCTCCGTTGCCAGGTGGAGCTCCCGAGGGAGGCTTTCGTACACGGTGAGGCCGCCCGGCGCTTCGATGCGCCATTGTTCGGTGAAGGTGCCGTGGTCGTCGCTCCAAGCCCGCAGGACCAGGAACGCCCCGGCCGGGCCCGGTTCGGATTGAACGACGACCTCGTTCTCGAGGCCGGGATGCACCTTCCCTCCTCGGATCAGGAACGCCTCGCGGTCGATGACCTTCGCGTAGACCAACCGGGCACCCATCCCTCCCCCCTTTCTTGGATCACGATCCTTTCTTGGATCAGGATTCGTAGACGTCGATCGTTACGCCGTTGTCCTTCAACTCTTGCTGCCATCGTTCCAACGGCATTGTCTGCACGGGCGCAAGTACTCCCTTTCCTTCGTACCCCGGCCGGGCCATCTCGAGAGCGCCGCTGGCTAGCAACGATGCTGTGAGCCCGTAGGCGTCGCGGCCCGATACCACAACGTTGCGGGTATGGCCTCCGGCGGCGGCTTCCGCAAGTATCGTCCAGGGGGCTCGTGCCCGATGGTGTTCGTCTGGCCCTCCTGAGCCGCGCGACAGCGCCGCACCAACAAGGTTCCGGAGCGGCGGTACTGCGTTCGCCGCCGTCAAAGCCGGGGTCAGGAGCCGGAGACCTACCCGTCCGGGCATGCTGGTGACCAGAAAGAGCTTCAGAGAGCGCAGATCGAGATGTAGGGGAGCGAGGTGGGCCTCCGCCAGCGGGAAAGAGATTCCGAGCGATGGGCCTAGAGGCGGGGGCATCGGCGCCCACCGTGATTCTTGCCCCGCGCGGATCCTCCTGGGGGCACCATCCTCGATCCAGTTTCCAGGGGAAGACACGATCTCGATCGCGGATCTTTGGGTGCCTGCCGAGACCTGCGCGGAGAATGCATAGGTCAGCACGAGATCCGGCTGATCCAATTCCGCGGTCGCCATGGTTGCGGCTACGTCCGCCGGAACCTCATCGAATCCCAGTGCGGGGGCCATGGCTACGCCCGCAGAGCGCGCGGCCGAGTCGTACCGGGCGATCAGTTTCTCGATGAAAACGCCTTCGCCGGTGCAATCCAGATAGTTGACCCCGGCACGGAGCGCCGCCTGGGCAGCGGTGTCGCCCAGGGAGGAGAAGGGGCCGACGCAGGAAAGCAGCGCCCGTGTTTGCGCGGCGGCCTTCGACAACGCATCCACGTCGCCGACCTCAGCGATCGCGACTCCAGCGGCTCCGCTCCTGGCGGCGAGCTCCTCGAGCCTGGCGCGGTTGCGGCCGGCCACTATGAACTCGGCCCCCCGGGCTGCCAATGCCCGTACGGTCAGCCGGCCCGTGTAGCCGGTGGCTCCGAACACCAACACGTCGGGCATCGGTTGAGGTTACCCGTAGCCTGATGCGATGCCCCAGCCCTCGACAACCATTCACCTGGTGCGCCACGGCCAGGTAGAGAACCCAAAGGGGATCATCTACGGCAGGCTGCCCGGCTTTCATCTGTCCGAGCTCGGCAAGCGGCAGGCGGAGTCGGCAGCGGATCGGCTGGCGACTGCAAACGTTGGTGCTCTGTGGGCGAGTCCGCTCGAACGCGCGCAGGAAACCGCGCAGGCGATAGCGGCGCGTCACGAAGTGGAGATCATTACCGACGAACGTCTGACAGAAAGCCGCACGACTCTGGAAGGGGCCGCTCATAACCTCGGCGCGTTCTTGCGGTCGCCCCGCAACTGGTTGCCACTGAGGAATCCGTGGACCCCCTCGTGGGGAGAGTCATTCGCAGATATCAGGAAGCGCATGCTGCAGGCGGTGGCCGACGCAACGATCGCGGCAGGTGGAAGCGACGTGGTTCTCGTTTCCCATCAGACGCCGGTACTCGTCGCGAGGCTGGCTCTGGTGCGGCGCCACGTCCCGCCGTGGCTTGCGTTTACACCATGCGAGACGGGATCGGTGACATCGCTCGAGTTACAGGAGGGCCGGGTGCTGGCGGCCTCCTACTTCGCGCCCTCCGCCTGACCCGGGTCGGGGTCCTCGGGAACGCCTTCGATCGAGGGCACGACCTCGAGCAGTGGCGTGGAGCAGACGGGACAAACCTGAGTGTCGTCTTCGTCAAGGTAAACCGTCCGCTGACAGCTCGTACAGAATGCTGTGATCGCCATAGGGAGTAGAAGGTAGCCTGCTTTCGCTCCTGAATCCACTCTCATGCTCGGAGGTTCGATTGCCTAGCTACGTCTTCTCGCGTCCCGCGATGGTCTCCGCTCGTCCGGATCCCGCTCTTGCACTGTTGGGTAGCTGATCGATGGCCTACGACGCCGTCATCGTGGGAGCCGGGCACAACGGTCTCGTCTGCGCGGCCTACCTGGGGAGGGCGGGTCTCAAAGTGCTCGTGGTGGAACGCAGCGACCGGATCGGTGGTGCCTGCGTAACCGAAGAGCTTTTTCCGGGTTTCCGGATATCGACGGCTTCCTACGCGCTGTCGTTGCTCCTGCCCGAGATCATGTCCGAGCTCGATCTGGGGCTCGACGTGCGACCGAAGGACCCCGAGGCGTTTGCCCCCTCGGAGGGCGGTGGGGGCCTTCTCCTGTGGAAAGACCCCGCCCGGCGCCACGAGGCCCTGAGTGCGGTGTCTCGCCACGACGCGGACGCCTATCCCAAGTTCGAAGAGCTGTTCGAGGAAGCGTCCCGGTGTTTGCGGCCACTGCTGTCTTACCCGGCGACGCATGACCAGGTTAGGCGCGCCTTTCGCCGCTCGGAAGTAGAGGGTCTTTACGAAAAGACCATAGAAGCATCCATCGCAGAGGTGTGCGAAGAGTATTTCGAGTCCGAGCTCGTCCGCGGGATGCGCGCCTCACAGGGGATCATCGGCTCGGCTGCCGGCCCCCGTACGCCTGGGACGGCCTATCTGTACCTGCATCATGCATTCGGCCTTGCTACCGGGGAGCCGGGGGTGTGGGGATTGGTGCGCGGGGGCATGGGGGCGATAACCCGTGCGCTTGCCGAGCGGGTGGAAGGGGCCGGTGGCGAGATCAGGCTCGAGACGGAAGTCGACCATCTGAAGCTCGCCGACCGCAGCGTGTCGGGGGTGGTCCTGACGTCCGGCGAGGAGATCGATGCGCCGGTGGTCTGCTCGAACGCGGACCCGAAGCGGACGGTTGGTTTCGTGAACGAGGACGCGTTGCCGCCGGAGTTTCTGGAGGACGTTCGGTTATTGCCCACTGCGGGCACGGTGGTCAAGGTGAACTGCGCCCTAGGAGGACTTCCCCGCTTTCGAGGGATGGAAAGGTTCGACGGTCCCGGACCCGAGCACAAAGCCACCATCACCGTGGCCCCCTCGATCGATTACTTGGAGGCGGCGTGCAAGTCGGCCGCCGAAGGTCGCCCAGCAGACGAGATGTTCTGCGAGGCGTGGATCCAATCTGCTACCGAGGAAGGGCTTGCCCCCGAAGGCAAGCACACGCTTTCGATCTTCGCCCAGTACGCGCCGTACGAGCTGGCTGAAGGGTCGTGGGAGTCCAGACGCGACGAGATAGGCGACCGGGTCCTGGCCGCGCTCGAGCGTTACGCGCCGGGACTGACCGACCTGGTCGAAGACCGCCTGGTTCTCGGACCTCCGGACTTAGAGGCGCGTTTCGGTCTCACCGGCGGCAACATCTTCCACGGCGAGCTCCTCCCGGACTGGTTGTTTGATAAGCGCCCCGCGTCAACCTGGCACCGGCACCGGCTGCCCATCTCGGGTTTCTACCTGTGTGGTTCGGGGGCCCACCCCGGCGGAGGCGTGTGCGGCGCACCTGGTCGCAACGCAGCCCGGGCCGTGCTGGAGGATGCGGCTTCCGTGGGGGCCGGAGCCGTTTCCAGCTAACTACAGAGCGTAGCGGGATGATTAACGCAGCGTTTACGCTCATTGTGAACTGGGTAGTTCCTCTCTCGACCCAGCAATCTATTCGGACGCGGATGGGCGAGTACGACGGGAGGTGAATGACCTATGGGTATCGGTGTGAGCTTGTTCTTGCTGGCAGTGGGGGCCATCCTGACCTTCGCCGTCAACGTTTCCACCAGCGGAAGTGGGATAGACCTCAACACGGTCGGCGTGATTCTCATGATCGTAGGCGGTATCGGCCTTCTCTTGTCGCTTCTGTTCTGGAGCAGCTTTGCTCCTTGGGGGCCGGGACGGCGACGTGACCAGACCGTAGTGCAAGACCGCGAGGTCATCTAGACCGCAACTGCAATATGCAGCGATGTATCGAGGGCGGGTCCGGAGAACGGACCCGCCCTCAGTCTTTCCCGGGTTCGGGGCGCTCGTCGAGGATCTCCGTGATGACCGCCGAGTAGTCCAGCTCCGAGAGCCCCGCCGCGTCTGCTTCGTCCAGCCATTGCCGCGCCGCCGCGGCAACCTTGAGCTCCACTCCCGCGCTCTTTGCCGCCCCCTGCACCAGCCGCATGTCCTTGGTCGCAAGCCCCAGCTTGAAATTCGGTACGTAGCTACCGGAGAGCACGTTTGCCCGTTTCCCTTTTGCCGTTGTGCCGATCGCCGACTCCGCCAATATGTCCAGGACTTGTTCCCTGTGGAGCCCCATAGCCTTTGCAAGAGCCAATGCTTCCCCGAGTGCTGTCATCAGCGCGCCCAGGGTTGAGTTCACGACGAGTTTCAACGCCGCGCCCTGACCGAGATCTCCCATGTGCCAGATCGTCCCGAAGTTTTCCAACAGATCTCGCCATCGTTCGAGCACCTCGGGATCGCCCCCGACGAACAGTTTCAACGTTCCGTCGGTCGCCTGGGGGATGCTTCCCAGTACGGGAGCGTCCAGCATCGCCGTGTCCGCCGGGAGGCTCCGGTGCAGCTCGTGGACCATCGCCGGGCCGATCGTGGACATCTCGACCAAGGTGGCGCGGGAAGCGATAGCCGACGCCACGCCCGCATCGCCGGCGATCACCTCGAGAGCCGCCTCAGGCGTAGACAACATCGTTATCACCACCTCAGCCCCGGCTGACGCTTCCGCGGGGGACGCGGCGACCGTCGCCCCATGTAGTGACTCCGCCTTGGAGCGCGTACGGTTCCACGCCTGCACGTCATAGCCTGCGGCGACCAGGCGACGGGCCATGGGAAGGCCCATCTGGCCCAGCCCGCAGAAGCCCACCGTGGTCATGGGAAGGGCCTCAGGAGGCGTACCTCCAGAGGGTTCTGACGATGGTGTCCTCGATCGATGCAGACCGGTCCTTGCTCATGCCCTGGTCCATGATCGAGAACCTTGCCCACCGCCGGGACGCCTTAAGCCACACCCATCCCGAGAGGGCCGAGATCCCGTCGAGGGTTCCCGTCTTGGCATGCACGTTGACGCGAGCGAGCCTGCCCGTGAGGGTGCCTTGGTCCCCGCTGGGAAGGATCCGTCTCAAAAGGACCCCCCAAGAGGATCTGTCGGCCACCCCCAGCAACCGGACGATCCCTCGCGCAGAAAGGCGGTCGTCGTACGACAGCCCGGACGCGTCGTAGGCGGTCTCGGTGGTGCCATGTCGCGCCGCCCACATCGATACGGCCCGAGCGGCCTTCGCGATGGTTCCAGGGCGGCCGAGGACGTCCACGCCGAGACGCTTGCCCATCACCTCCGCAAAGAAATTCGACGACTGATGATCCATGTACCGCACCAACGTCCATAACGGTCTCGATTTCACCTCGGCAAGCTTCTGAAGTCCGGAGGGTGGGCGTCCTGCGCTTGCACGGTGTCCCACTCGAACGCCCAACTTGATCAATTTTTCCGTAAGCACCTTCGCGGCCCTGAGCTCGGGGTGGTGTATGTGTTTGCCGGCCCGCACGTTGCCGTCGATGGTCAGCGCAGACGGAAGAGCAACTTCGTCGGCGGGGAAGTTGCTCTTCCAACCCTGAGCGAACCAGTCGTGATGGAAGTAGCTGACTGCGCCCATGACCCTTCCACGGATCGCTCTGATGCCCGTCGCTCTGATCTTGCGCGCCAGGCGGCCCACCCTTGTCCCTCCGAAAGACAACGACGACGGGTACCCTCCGGCCCCCAGCGATGGATCCCCCCTGCCGAACAACCACAGGTCGCCATGGATCACCGAGCTTTGAGGCGCAACAGAACGAACGAAGGTGGGGAAGCGGAAGCGGGGGCCGAGCTGGTCCAGCAGTGCCATCGACAGGATCAGTTTCTGGTTCGAGGCCGGCGGCCGCTGCCGGGTGGCCCTATGCGAGTAGAGGCGCCGGCCTCCACCGCGCACGGCTACGGATACCGAGTGGCCGCTGATGGCCGCGTCGATCCTCAGCTTCCACGCGGGACGCGCCAGGGCGTGAGGTGCGAAGGCAACGAGGAGGGTGACTGCGAAAGATGCGATGACACAGCGGCGCATGCCGCTAAGTCTCCATCCTTTCAGCAGGCGTCGTCGAACAGGGTCGGATCGTTGCGGAAGAACGACAGTTGCTTGCTGCTGACCCTCGTCCCGGCCGGCCGGTCGATCTCGACGGCCAGCCGGTGGTAGGCCTGCTCCCGAGCGAGCTGCAGGGCTCTCTTGCGGGCCCGGCTCTTCTCCGCCTCGAGGCGCCGCTCGGCTTCGACGATGGCCTCTTCGATCAGCTCTCGCTCCCAATCGGGCAAGGCTGGACGCTCCATGACGCCTCCCGCTGATGGTCCTCCCGGACGCCCGATGAAGCACCCCCGGAGGGAGGAGTATGGGGCAGGGTTCCTGCCAGAGGCTGGATTTGCTCGACTTTCTGTCATGGGTCCCCTGTACCTTTCTGGTGAGAGACAGGCCACTTCCTGATCGGAACCGTGATTGAGCGATTCACCCACGATTGACTTCGACGACGCTCAGCGGAGCGTGATCGAGCATGCCGCCGGGCCACTCTGCGTCTTCGGGGGCCCGGGCACCGGTAAGACCCGCGTTCTGGAGGAACGCTTCATCCGGCTCGCCACCTCGCCCGGATGCTCGCCCGACCGCATGCTCTTCCTGGTGCCCAACCGGACCCAGAAGATCGCGCTTCAAGATCGGCTGACGCGACGGTTGTTGCTCGATGAAGGTCTCCAAGCACTCATCGAGGTCCCCGTTTACACGTGGCATGGTCTGGCCAACCACCTCGTCAGCCGGCACTACGACCGGCTCGCGTACCCGGAACCGCCCGTGCTGCTGACCAGCCCCGAGCACTGGGGCGACGTGCGTGACGCGCTTGCGTCGGAGAACGAGGCCAATTGGCCGCATCACCGCGCTCTTCTGCGCAACCGCGGTTTCGTGGACGAGGTGGTGGACTTCTGCATCCGCGCCGAGCAGCGACTCCTCGACCCCGCCGACCTCGAGTCGTTGGCGAAGAAAAGACCGGCATGGGCCGAAGTCATCCGTTTCTTCAATGCGCACCGAGAGCGGCTCCGGAAGCGATCCCGCGTTGACTACCCGAGTCTGCTCGACGATGCGGTCCAGCTGCTCGCCAATCACGATGACGTGCGCGCCGCGCTGCAGACCCGGTTCAAACACGTACTCGTCGACGATGGTCAAGAGCTGGCCTTCGTCCAGCGGCGTCTTCTGCTCTTCCTCACGCAGGGTGGCGGCGACCGCTCGTTGGTGCTCGCCGGCGATCCCGACTCTGCGATCGAGACGTTCAGGGGGGCCGATCCTGAGTGGATGGCGGATTTCGACCACGACTTCGCCGGGCACCGGACCATCACCCTGAGGACGTCCTACCGCTTGGGTGAGGACTTCGGCAGGCACGTCGCCGGGCTGATCGCACACAACGGGCCGCCAGATACGCGCGCTTCGGCGTTCGCGGGAAAGGCCACGCTCGAGGTTCACCGCTACGGGAACCTGGGGGCGGAGACGGAGGCGATCGCCCGCGCGTTGCGGCGCGCTCACCTGACTGATCGCGTTCCGTACGAGGACATGGCGATCCTTTTGACGTCGCCGCGCTCGATGCTACCTCCTTTGGAGCGGGCGCTCGACGCCGTCGAGGTGCCCTTCTCGATAAGCGCACCCGACCGGCCGCTCGCGCGCGAGCCCATCGTCCGTGCGTTCGGCGAGTTGGCGCGGTTTGCATTCGAAGAGGGACCCGATGACGAGAGTCTGGCCCAACTGTTGCGGTCACCGTTGATCGGACTCGAGGATCAAGTCGTACGCGAGCTCGAACGCGAGGCGCGTGTGTCGCGGCGTGCGTTGGCGACGGTGATCGCCGAATTGCCAAAGGTTGACAGCGACGCCTCGTCCAAGATCAGCGAGTTGTTGGATATGCGCGATCTGCTGTGCGCCAAGAAGGACTCTCCCGCGGACGAGGCCTTCTGGGTCGTTTGGGAGCGATCGCATCTCTGTGAGCAGCTGCAGGAGCGCGCGCGACACAGTCTCGCCGACCCCGCCAATCGGGATCTCGATGCGCTCGTGGCGTTCTCTCGTGCGTTGGGTCGTTTCGTCGAACGCAGGCGGGGCCGTGGGACCTTCGCTGAATACCTCGATGGGATCGGACGCGCGGACTTCGGTTCCGATCCATGGCTTCCTCCCGAGCGGGCAGGGGCTGGTGTCACCGTCGCCAGTTTTCATGGCGCCAAAGGCAGGGAATGGTCTCTGGTTGCGGTCGCCGGCGTCGTCGATGGATCCATCCCAAAGGGGCACCGGGCCACTGGGCTCTTCGATCCCTATTTCCTCGACGAGACGGATCCGCTAACCCGGTCCCGCAAGAACGAGATGGAGGACAGGCGCGTTTTCTATGTCGCCGTGACGCGAGCGACCGAACGTTGCGTCGTGACGACATCACCAGGCCCAACCAGGAGAGGCGAGCCGAGTCGCTTCATCGAAGAACTCGTCGGCCAGATACCTGATGTGGAAACTGCCGCGACCTTGCCTCCCCTGACCTTCTCCGAGGCGGCTGCGCGCTACCGCAAAACTCTGGCGGCCACTTCCGCACCACCAGGAGAGCGGGTAGCGGCCCTGGCGGCCGTCGCACGCATCCGCGAGCTCGACCCCGCCTGCCGCGCCGCCGACCCGGCGGAATGGTGGTGGCGCTGGGATTGGACTGAGGGCAAGATCCCCATCCGGGTGCAGCAGAATGACCCTGAATCGGACCTGCCGCTGGACAAGCTGCGCACGAGTTACTCCCGCATCTCTATGTACGACAACTGTGGTTTGCAATACCTGTTGGGGGTAGTGCTCGGCCTCGACCCGGAGTCGAGCCACAACATGGCGTTCGGCTCGTGGATACACAAGATCTTCGAGGAGCTCGAAACGGGGGCCATACCCTGCGAGCCCCAGGCGGCCTTCGCCCGTTACGAAGAGTTATTCGATTGGGATGTGTTCCCGAATCGCGCGGTCGCTCGTCAATTCCACCGGGACGGCCAGATCATGATCACGCGCTACGGGAACCGCCTGAACCCCGGCAAAGCCTTGCGTGCAGAGACCGACTTCAGGGTCGAGCTTGACGGTCATCGGATCACAGGCCGTATCGACCGGATCGACAAGAAGGGTAGCAACGTGATCGTCAGCGACTACAAAACTTCGCGCCATCCCGTGCAGTACGACGAGGCGCGGGAATCATTGCAACTAGCCATCTATTACCTTGCGGCTACGACCGACCCGGAGCTCAGGCAGCTTGGAGAGCCGGCGTCGATGCAGCTGATCTATCCGGCCTCGTTGTCGCGAGGAGACGTTGCGAAGCGTTGTCAGACCCCTGAGGAAGCGAAGAAGGCGATTGAGCGATTGCCGGCCCTCATGGAAGGTGTCCTAGCCGAGGACTTCCGGCCGGATCCAGAGGCCGATTGCCAGTGGTGCAAGTTCAAGCCCTTGTGTCCGCTGTGGTCCGAAGGCAAGGAGCTGCCCGCATGAGCGGCCCCCGCGATTCTCAAGCGATCCGGGACGCGCTCAAAGGACATGACCCCACCGATGAACAGTGGAGAGCGATCAGCCACCCTCTCGAGCCCCAATACCTCATAGCGGGGGCCGGTTCGGGGAAGACCGCGGTGATGGCTGCTCGCATCGCATGGGCCATCGAGACACAGGCCTTGTCCCCGTCCCAGATCCTCGGTCTCACTTTCACGAATAAGGCGGCCGACGAGCTCCAAGATCGGGTCCGGTTGGCGCTTGCCGGGATGCATGACGATTCCGGAGAGAGCGTCACGGTGCAGACCTACAACGCGTTCGCTGCAGCGATAGTGCGCGACTACGGACTCCTGGTGGACGTCGAACCCGAGGCGGGGTTGCTCAGCCAAGCGCAGCAGTGGCAGCTGGTTCTCTCCTGTTTGGACGATCTGGCGCCTTTGGAAGCGATCGAGATCCGTTCGAGTTACATCGTCACCCCGACCTTGGCTCTCGCGAGCTCGGTGGGCGATCACATGGTTGATCTCAGCGATATCGATGCGGCCTCGGAACGGATCCTGTCTCTAACTGGAGTCGACGAGAAGATCGTTGTCGCAGCTGAACGACGCAAAGAGCTGGTTCAGGCCGTGGCTGCCTACACCAATGCCAAGCAACGCACATCACGCATCGACTTCGCCGATCAGGTCACCAAAGCGGTTGAGGTATTGACCGGTAACGCTGAGGTGCGCGAGACGCTGCGAAAGCGTTTTCCATTTGTTCTCCTGGATGAGTATCAAGATACGAACGTCGCCCAACGACGGATGCTCCAAGCTCTCGTGGGACCGCACGGGGCTGTGACGGCCGTCGGAGACGCTCGCCAGGCCATCTTCGCCTGGCGCGGGGCAACGATGTTCAACCTCATCGGGTTTCCAGACGACTTCCCGCGAGCCGATGGACGTCCCTTTGAATGGGTATCGCTGTCGGAGAACTTCCGGTCCGGCTCCCACATCCTGGATGTTGCCAATGAGGTCGTCGCTCAGATCGCTCCCGATCGCCGTCCGGGCGATCCCCTGCGCGCCCAGCCCTCAAATGGGACCGGAGCGGTAGCGATCGGATTGTTCTCGGACGAACGTGCGGAAACAACATGGATCGCCGACGAGTGCGAGCGTCTCCACGGCGTTGCGACCGCGCCGGGGCGCGACCCCGTGGCGTGGAGTGACATCGCGATCCTAGTGCGAACGAAGTCGAGGATGGACATGCTGCTCCAGGCCCTGGAAGAGAAGCAGATCCCCGTTGAAGTAGTCGGCTTGGGGGGTCTTTTGAAAACGCCGGAAGTCACGGAAGTAGTGGCCTGGCTGCGGGCGCTCGAGTCGAAACCCGGCGCGAATCGATGGCTCGGCCGCATCTTGCTGGGCCCCCGCTGGCGCATCCACTACCGCGACCTTTCCTTGCTGGCGCGGTGGGCAACTTCGCAGAACTGGGAGTTCAAGAAGCGGTTGGCCGGCGGGGACGAGGAGATCGCTCGCGATATGGAGCCGGGCGACGTGGGCTACTCGCTGGCGGAAGCTCTGGGTCATCTCGACGAGATCGAAGACCTTGGCCCTGTGGCCAAGGAGCGCCTGCGAGCGTTCTCCGAACGTTTGACCTCGATCCGCAAGAAATCGAACGTGCCGTTGCTCGAGCTGGTCCAGGAGATCATCACCCAGGCAGGCATCCTGGATACTCTCGAGTCCTCTTCGTCGCGCTCGGCTCCTGCTGCACGTCAGAACATCTCGAATTTCTTCGACCAGGTCGCCTCCTTCGCCCCCTTGGAGGGAGAGGCAACCCTTCGTAGCTTCATCGCTTACCTGGACGCGGCGGAGACGGCCGAGGACACGATGGAAGCCACCCAGCCGGCGGACCACGACTCGATCAAGCTCATGACGATTCACTCGGCGAAGGGGCTCGAGTTCGAGTGCGTATTCGTGCCTTCGGTGGCCGCCAAGAAGAACAAGGAGGGAAAACCGGTCTACTCGATCTTCCCGAACACGCGCGCCTCTAACCCACTGACCACCTATAGCGAGCTTCCCTACGAAGTCCGCGAGGATCGCGAGCACCTGCCGCGCTTCGAGGGAAAGCTCCCGGCTTTCGAGAAGGCCGTGAGGGACCGCGCCATCGAGGACGAGCGGCGCTTGTTCTACGTTGCACTGACGAGGGCGAAACAACGCTTGGCGGTCACCGCGTCGTGGTGGTACGGACGGGACACGAACTGCAAGGGGCCGTCGCCGTTCTGGGAGGAACTCGACGCGCTCGTTGATCGTGGCCTGGTCCAGGTGGCTCGCAGGGACGAGCAACCAGAGGCGAATCCTCTGTTCGAGGTGATGGGGGATCGCCGTGAATGGCCCCCTACCCCTCGTATAGGCATGGACGACGATCTCTTTCCGCAAGGATGGGGCCGCGCCGCGGACGAGGTCGCATCCGGAGAACTGGATGTCGGGGCCGTGGTGGCCTCGTTGCCCCAAGTTGAGAGGCGGATGTCCGAGACTCTGTTGGCTCAGCACGATCGTGATCTGGGAGTAATCGCAGCTGCGATCCAGCCGGCGACGGCGATACAGCCCGAGATCCCGGAGATGCTTTCCGCTACTTCGTATGTGAGTCTGCAGAAGCGAGAGCTGAGCGCGTGGGATCTCTCCCGTCCCCTGCCGCAACGGCCCACCGCCGCTCGACGGATCGGGACGGAGGTCCATCGCCTGATCGAAGAGCGGAGCCGGGGCATGTCTCCGTTCCCGGAAGAAACCGAGCTGGACGAGCCTTCCGAGATCACAGTGCCGAGCCGGATGGCAGACAGCCTCGAACGATGGACGAGTCGCTACGGCAACCGGACGATCGCTCACCTTCCCTCGGGTGAGCCGATGATCGAAGTGCCCTTCACGTTGAAGAAGGATGGACGCATGATCCGGGGGCGCATCGACGCGGTTTACCAGACCGATGACGGCGGCCTCGAGATCGTCGACTTCAAAACGGGCCGGCATTTCGAGCGATCTGAGGAGGCCGATCAGCTCGAGGTTTATGCAGAAGCCCTCCGCGCCCTGGGACTCGTCACGGAAGGCCAGCCCCTGACGTTGACGTATGAGTTCTTGTCGGGTCCGGCGCCTCCCCAGGAGGCCGACACCCAAGGATCCGATGCAGCCGCGGGCTGGTCGTCATAGAGTGACCCAAGGAGAGCCGGGAAGCCTGGTCGGCGGTCGCTGAAACCTGCCACCAGGAGGTCGTATGGCACCGCTGCTCGATCCGGATCACGAGGGAGCCCAACCCGACCACGTCGGAGCGCGCATGTCGACCGCGCTCCGCGAGTTCCTCGAAACGGAGATCGCCGGCGGCGTTTTTCTTGTGGTTGCTGCCGCCATCGCACTGGCCTGGGCGGGCTGGGCCTTTCCCTCCTATCGCTCGGTCTGGACCGGGCGACTACCCGGGAATCTCGCCAGCATCGGATTGCCGGAGGACCTACGCGCCCTGATCAACGACGGGCTCATGACTCTGTTCTTCTTCGTCGTTGGGCTAGAGATCAAGCGGGAGCTCGTGAGCGGCGAGCTGCGCGACCGGCGCGCCGCAGCACTACCGGTTATAGCCGCCCTCGGCGGCATGGCGGCACCTGCAGTCATTTTCTTGCTGATGACTCGCGGTCCCGCGGGGCACGGGTGGGGCATCCCCATGGCTACCGACATCGCCTTCGCCTTGGGGATCCTGACTTTGTTCGGACGAGGCCTGCCGCAGGGGCTGCGCGTACTTCTGCTGACGCTTGCGGTTGCCGACGACATTGGAACCCTGATCGTCATCACCCTGTTTTACGCGTCGAGTCTCTACTGGCTTTTCCTGATCGCAGCGGTCTTGTTGTTGGTGGCCCTCAGAATCCTGTCCCATCGACGCGTCGGAAGACGTTCTCTCTATGTCGTGGCGGGCTGCGCACTGTGGTGGCTGACGCTGCGATCGGGTATTCCTCCGACGGTGGCAGGGGTTGCTCTGGGATTAGCGATCCCATCGGGAGGCGCGGTCGTCGAGGAGATCGAGCACCTCCTCCATCCCTGGACGAGCTTTCTGATCCTGCCGCTCTTTGCGCTCGCCAATGCCGGCGTTCCTATAGCGCTCGGGCGGATCGGATCTTCTGCGGGCTCTGAAGTGGCTCTCGCCGTGCTGGTGGCGCGCATCACTGGCAAGTTCGTCGGTATCGCGGTGGGAGCCTGGATCGCGGTGCGGCTAGGGGTCGGCGTGCTTCCCGACGAGGTTGGGTGGCGACACATCCTGGCTCTCGGATGCGTGGCTAGCGTTGGTTTCACGATCCCGCTCTTCGTGGCCACGCTAGCTTTCGAGTCCTCGGGACTGGTGGAGGACGCTAAGTTCGGGATCTTGCTCGCTACGGGGTTCGGTTTCATCATCGGGGGCCTGTCTCTGCGGCTTGCGGCGAGAGGGGTGCGCTCGACCGCGTGAGCTTGCCAAAAGCTCCCGACGTCCTACGCTTGGGGGCATGTACGACGCCTTCAAAGACCAACTCCCCGATATAGATCCCGGCGAGACCGCCGAGTGGATCGAAGCGCTGGATGAAGTGATCGACACTTCTCCGGCGCGCGCACGCTTCCTGCTTCATCGCATCATGCTTCATGCGCGGGCCCGGCAGATCGGCCTGCCCTCCATGGTTTCCACCGACTACATCAACACCATCTCTCCCGAAGAAGAGCCCTACTTCCCCGGCAACGAGCAGATCGAATCGCGCATCAGGCAGATCATCCGGTGGAACGCCGTGGTCATGGTGATGCGGGCCAACAAGAAGCACACGGGCATCGGCGGCCACCTCGCAACGTATGCATCGGCCGCCTCTCTGTACGAGGTCGGCTTCAACCATTTCTTCCGCGGCCATGACATGCCCGGCGGAGGCGATCAGGTGTTCATCCAGGGGCATGGCTCGCCCGGCATCTACGCGCGCGCTTTCCTCGAAGGCCGCATCTCACAGGCGCAGTTGGATAACTTCCGAGCCGAAGCCTTTGGAGACGGGCTCTCTTCCTACCCGCACCCCCGGCTGATGCCAAACTTCTGGGAGTTCCCCACGGTCTCGATGGGACTATCGCCGCTGAACGCGATCTATCAGGCGCGTTTCAATCGCTACCTTCAGCACCGCGGCATCAAGGACACCTCCGACCAACGCGTGTGGGCCTTCGTCGGGGATGGTGAGATGGACGAGCCCGAGTCGATGGCCGCACTCTCGATCGCAGCGCGCGAGCGATTGGACAATCTCATCTTCGTCGTGAACTGCAACCTGCAGAGGCTCGATGGTCCGGTGCGAGGTAACGGAAAGATCATCCAAGAGCTCGAGTCGATCTTCCGAGGCGCGGGCTGGCACGTAATCAAGGTCGTGTGGGGACGAGAGTGGGATCCGCTCCTTGCCCGTGACACCGACGGTGTTCTCGTCAACCAGATGAACACCACTGTGGATGGTCAGTTCCAAAAGTATGCGGTGGAGTCCGGTGCCTACATCCGCGAGCATTTCTTCGGACCGGATCCTCGCCTCAAGAAGATGGTCGAACATCTCACCGATGATGACTTGAAGCGGCTGCGACGCGGGGGCCACGATTACCGCAAGCTGTACGCCGCCTATGCGACCGCCACCCAGCTGAAAGACGCACCGGTGGCGATCCTGGCCAAGACAGTTAAAGGTTGGACGCTGGGCGAGGGTATCGAAGGCCGCAACGTGACCCATCAGGCCAAGAAGCTCTCGGAGGTCGAGCTGAGGATGTTCCGCGACAGGCTTCAGCTTCCGATCAAGGATTCCGAGATCGCCGAAGGTGACGCGGCCTATTACCACCCAGGTAAGAACTCGGATGAGGTGCAATACATGCTGGCGCGTAGGCACGCCCTCGGCGGTTATCTGCCCAAGCGGCGAGGAAAGCCCAAAACGAAACTCGAGCTTCCGCAAGATGCCCTTTACGAAGAGTTCGCAGCCGGCTCCAAGGGACAGCCGGTGGCAACAACCATGGCGTTCGTCCGGGTCCTGAGAAAGCTCCTGCGCGACAAGAACATCGGTGAACGGGTCGTGCCGATCATCCCCGACGAAGCCAGGACCTTCGGGATGGAATCGCTATTCCCGGATTTCAAGATCTACGCCGCGCAAGGACAGCTGTACGAACCGGTTGATGCCCAGCACCTGCTTGCCTACCGCGAATCGCGCGAGGGACAGATCCTCGAAGAGGGGATAACTGAGGCGGGCTCGATGGCGTCGTTCACCGCTGCGGGAACCTCTTACGCCACCCACGGCCAACCGATGATCCCGTTCTTCATCTTCTATTCGATGTTCGGGTTCCAGCGCATCGGCGATCTGATCTGGTCCGCAGGAGATCAGCGGGCGCGCGGCTTCCTTCTGGGAGCGACCTACGGCAGGACGACTTTGACCGGCGAGGGCCTGCAGCATCAAGATGGCCATTCCCTCTTGGTCGCCTCGACCAATCCTGCCGTCAAGGCCTACGACCCTGCGTTCGCTTACGAGGTCGCCGTGATCGTGCGTGACGGCCTCCGTCTGATGGTGGAAGAGAACGAAGACGTCCTCTACTACCTCACCGTCTATAACGAGCCATACCCGCAGCCGGCGATGCCGCAAGGTATCGAAGAGGGAATCGTCAGGGGCCTCTATCGCTTCCGAGAAGCTTCGGAGGAGAGAACGCACCGGGCGCAGATCCTCGGGTCGGGAAGCATCCTCCAACAGGCGCTGCGCGCTCAGGAGATGCTGGCTGCGGATCATGATGTGGCGGCCGACGTCTGGAGTGCGACTTCCTTCCAACAGTTGAGGGTCGACGCGCTCGAGACGGAGCGGTGGAACCGCTTCCATCCCGAGGAGCCCCGTCGTCAACCGTTCGTCTCCAGCACCCTGGAGGGTGGGGAGGGGCCGGTAGTGGGCGTTACCGACTCCATCAAGGCTGTTCCCGATCAGATCGCTAGGTGGGTGCGGGCGCCGTTCGTGCCTCTCGGCACGGACGGATTCGGACGAAGCGACACCCGCGAGGCGCTGAGGCGTTTCTTCGAAGTCGATGCCGAATCGATCGTGGTCGCCACGCTGGCCGCACTTGCCGAATTCGGCGATCTGAAGCCCGAGGTGGTCAGCGAAGCCATCAAACGCTACGGATTGGACCCAGAGAGAGCCTCCGCCTACTCGTCTAACTGATTCTTAGCGAGCTTAGCCACGATATGCGTGGCTGCTCGACCAAGAAAACTATTCTTATGGCTCGGTTTCCGCTCCAGGATCCACCGAATCCTAAGTGAGGATGATCGCGCGGCCCTGGAGCCGGCCCCCCTGAAGATCCTCGACCGCGTCCACGATCGCGTCCAGCGGATATGTGGTGGTGTGGACATTCACGCGTCCCTGAGCTGCCAGAGTGCTCAGTTCGACGAGCTCGTTGTGAGTGCCAACCAGGTTCCCGATGACCGAAAGCTCGGTCGATGTGACGTCGACGCTTGGGATCTTCAGGATCCCGCCGTAGCCAACAAGGTAGAGGCTGCCCGCCCGCCGAAGCACGGCGATCCCGTCGCGCATCGACTCATCCTCGCCGACGAAGTCGATGACCGCCTCGGCGCCGCCCTCCGTCAGGTCCCGGACCGCGGCCACATGAGAACCGTCGGCGAGCACGGTGTGATCCGCTCCGAGATGGCGGGCGAGCGCCAGCGCCTGGGGCGAGGTGTCCACCACGATGACCTCGGCCGCGGTCAACACCTTCAGGCATTGGATCCCGATGTGGCCCAGGCCCCCGGCGCCGATCACGACGACTCTCGCACCGGGGTGGAGGATGGGCGCCGCCTTCTTCACCGCGTGATAGGCCGCGAGCCCGGCGTCGGAGAGGGCGGCGACATCCTTCGGCTCGAGGTCCGCGCCGAGCTTGACAAGACAGCGCGCGCTGGTCTTCAGGAACTCGGCGAACCCGCCATCGCAGGTGAGGCCTGGGAACTGTCCGTTCTCACAGTGCATGTCAGAACCGGCTCGACAGGCTCGGCAGAAGCCGCAGCTCATCAGCGGATGCACGATCACAGCGTCACCGATAGCAACATTTGTGACCGCCGAACCGATCTCGGTCACCCAACCGGCGTTCTCGTGACCAAGCGCGTAAGGAAGCTGGACCATTAGTCGGCCCTGGAGTTGACCCTCCAGGATGTGAAGATCCGTCCGGCAGAGGCCCGCACCGCCCATCCTGACAATCACTTCGAACGGATCCTCGATCGTCGGCTCCGTGACGTCCTCGATTACCAGCCTCTGCCCATAGGCATGCAACCGCGCCGCCTTCATCGCGGTGATTCTCCAGGTCCAGTTGCGTGGGGGCAAGCCATGAATGAAACTCAGTTAGTGCCGGAGACCCGCTACACCAGGAGCGGCGACGTCAATATCGCCTACCAGGTTGTCGGCGACGGACCGCGCGACCTCGTTCTCGTCCTAGGGTGGGTCACCCACGTGGAGTATATATGGGAGGAGCCGAGCGCGGCAGCCTTCCTCAAGCGGCTTGCGTCGTTCTCGCGTCTGATCCTCTTCGATAAACGTGGCACCGGCCTTTCCGATCGCGTGCCCAACAGCGAACTGCCGACACTTGAACAGAGGATGGACGATGTCCGTGCGGTGATGGACGCGGCCGGGTCGGAGCGCGCGGCACTGATGGGTGTCTCTGAGGGTGGACCGATGTGTCTCCTCTTCGCCGCAACGCATCCGCGGCGCACGACCGCCCTGATCCTCATCGGCTCGTATGCGAGGCGGATGTGGGCACCCGACCACCAGTGGGCGACCCGACCCGAGGAGGGCGAAGCGTTCCTGAAAGAGATAGCGCACGATTGGGGAGGACCGGTCGGCCTCGATGTGCGCGCGCCGAGCGAGCTCGACAATGAAGCGTTCCGCCGATGGTGGGCGACGTATCTGCGGATGAGCGCCAGCCCGGGGGCCGCAGAAACGCTGACGCGGATGAACGGTCTAATCGATGTTCGCCACGTTCTTCCAGCGGTGAGAGTGCCAACCTTGATCCTTCACGCCGAACACGATCGCTCCCTAAGCGTGGAGCATGGTCGCTACGTAGCCCAGCAGATCGAAGGTGCACGATATGTCGAGGTACGGTCCGCCGACCACCTGCCGTGGGTCGGCGATCAAGACGCGATCCTCGACGAGGTCGAAGAGTTCCTCACCGGCGCGCGACGTGGTTCCGAGCCCGATCGCGTCCTCGCCACCGTGCTCTTCACGGATATCGTCGGCTCGACCCAGCGTGCGGTCCAGCTTGGGGACCGCCGCTGGCATGCACTCTTGACGGCTCACGAGACCGTCATCCGCCGGGAGCTCGAACGGTTCCGCGGACACGAGATCGACACGGCCGGGGATGGTTTTCTCGCGACGTTCGATGGCCCTGCGCGTGCGATCCGTTGTGCTGTCGCGATCAGAGATGGCGTGCACTCGATAGGACTCACGATTCGCGCCGGCCTCCATACGGGAGAGTGCGAGCTGCACGCCGGCAATATCGCCGGCATCGCCGTCCACACAGGAGCGCGCGTCGCCGCGCTGGCCCGGCCGGACGAGGTGCTCGTGTCGAGCACGGTAAAGGACCTTGTTGCTGGCTCCGGCATCGCCTTCGAGGACCGAGGCGTCCACGAGCTCAAGGGCGTTCCCGGCTCGTGGCGGATCTTTGGAGTGCTCGCGGCCTGACACGAGTCGCGGCGGACTTACGCCGTTGAGGTGGTTCGCTAACGGCTGAGGCGTTCGACGATCATCGCCATGCCTTGGCCTCCGCCTACACACATCGTCTCGAGGCCGATCGTCTGATCGCTGTCATCTAAATCGTTCAGCAGTGTGTTCATTATCCGAGCGCCCGTCATGCCGTAGGGGTGACCCAGCGCGATCGCCCCGCCGTGCGGATTCAGCTTGTCGTCGAACGGATCCACACCAATCTCGCGGCACACCGGAATCACTTGAGCAGCGAAGGCCTCGTTGAGCTCGATAACGTCTATGTCGTCGATCGACATCCGCGCTTGCTTCAACACGCGGCGGACCGCCTCGATGGGACCGATGCCCATGATCTCAGGGGCCACCCCGGTGACGGATGAGGCGACGATGCGAGCCCGGGGAGTGATGCCGAGTTGAGTGGATCTCTCCTCACTCATGACGAGTACGGCCGCCGCGCCGTCGTTCAGCGGACACGAGTTCCCAGCCGTCACCTTGCCGTCCGGTTTGAACACGGGAGCCAGATTTGCAAGAGCTTCGAGAGTGGAGCCGGCCCGAGGGCCGTCATCTTGCTCCACAAGAACCCCATCCTCTCTAGGATAGACGGAGATCTCGCGAGCGAAGAAACTAGAGCGTTGCGCAGCTACTGCTCGTTCTTGTGAGCGTTGTGCGAACTGGTCCATCTCCTCGCGGGTTACGTCATACCTCTCGGCGACGTTTTCTGCGGTCATTCCCATCGGGATGTATACGTTCGCGATTTCTGCGTTGTCACCGAACAGCTTGGGGTGAAGCTCGTCTGCATTCTTGGGATAGCCGTTCACCTGCGATATCGACTCGACCCCGGCGGCAACGAAGACGTCACCTTCTCCCGCTCTGATCGCGTGGAAGGCCATCCTGATGGTTTGCAAACTAGAGGCGCAGAACCGGTTGACAGTCGTGCCGGGTACGTGCTCAGGCAGCCCTGCCAACAGCGCAGCTCTGCGTGCGACGTTCATTCCCTGTCTCTGCTCGGGGAAGCCGCAGCCGGCCATGACGTCGACGATTTCGCCTGGATCAACCTGGGGAGCCTTCTGCACCACCGTCTTGATCGCGAAGGCCAGCAGGTCGTCGGGGCGGATATCGACGAGAGAACCCTTCTTCGCTCGCCCTACCGGCGTTCGCGCGGTGGCGACGATCACAGCTTGGGCCATTCCCGGGTGCTCCTCTTCAGGGGTCGGATCCAACTCAGACTAAGGGGGCCGCGAGGCGCCAAAGCTCGCGCTTGACGCCCTCGGAACGGCTGCGGTATGAGTGGTACTCGCTCTGCTTACGGAGGTCGGGATGAAAAGCCTCCCAGAGGCTTCGGTTCCTAGCCGGGATTCAGGTGGCGCTTCGCCCCGCCTTATCTCCGGGGGCCGGGTCATCGGCTCCTTCGTGGTAATCCTCGCCCTCCTCGTGGGGGCCTTCTTGTTGACCCGTTCGCACGACAGGACGTCGCCCCCACCTTCGCGGGCCCAACGCTCAACGAACTTTCGTCTGACGGACTCCCAAGCGATATCAACTTTCAGGAAGCTGAACCGCTTACGCATCCAGGCCTACCGGCAAAGGGATCCTTCCCTGGTGGCAGACGAGTCACAGGTGACAGCCCACTGCGAAGCAGGGCTTACCGCGATATCGCCCGCCTCCGAGCGGATCGCGTTCTGGACAAGACGAGTTTCCACACTCGGGAAATACGGACAAAGTCAAATGCCCCAACCCAAATCGTTCTGCGTCAGGTGGAGGTCCAAAGCCCTCGCTTTGTCACAGAAGCAGGACAAGACGTATCACGAATGCACGCATCTTTACTTGTGACGACGGACTGGACACTTCGTAGGGACGGCTTTGTCTGGAAGATCTTTGATTCATTCGTGGTCAACGCCCACCGAGTTCGAGCGACCACCTAGAAGCGAGGGCAGGTGAAGATGAGGGAAACATGCGCTTTGCTGAAAAAGCTCCTCGTGATAGGCGTTCTCTTAGGCCTCCTTTCCTTTATCGAGAATCCGGCTTCTTTCGCGGCGGGAAGTGCTGCTCTGGGCCACTTCCAACGCCGCCTCGTAGGAATTCTCGCAAGGGCAAGCTCGTACTCTCACTCAACAAAGTCAGAAGGGTCCCTTGATCCCGTGACCTCCAATCCTTCTTCAGCAAGTTCGAGTTTGGTCGCAAACGCGGGGCCCTGATTTCCTGTGTCACAGCTTGCGCTTCGTTGTCTTACTCAGATTGGGGGGCGGCCTAGCCTCGGGCCGAAGGGCACGCTGGCCGGGCTGCAATGCTTGAGTGTGCCGGTGTCGGTTGCTCGCCGCGTGGTCGCTCCGAAGAAGAAAAAGCATCAGAAGGCGCAGGCCCCCTCGGTGGCGCTTCTTGCACGGCTCGCGATGGACAGGGCCATCGCATTGGCCGGAGAGCCTGGCCTACAGATCTCGCCTTCCCGAGTGGGTCTCACCGGACTCGATACCTATTTCTGGATAGCCCCGGCCCCCAGAGCGATCGCCGCGCAAGCGAGTGTTCCCGGTGTGGCCGTCACCGCTCGAGCGCGGCCCGTGCAGTACGTGTGGAAGTTCGGCGATGGCGCCCCCAAAGTGACTTCTACGCCCGGAAGACCCTGGACGCCGGCTCATCCAGGAACGATCGCCCATCAATATCAAACGCGCTCCCGTTACAGAATCACCGTGCAGATCATCTGGCGCGCTACATGGAGGATCGGCTCGGTCAGTGGCGCACCCTGGGTGCATTTACAACGACGGCCAGCCGAATCTTCCCTGTGCGCCAAGCGGTCGCCGCGTTGGTGAACTCCTAGCCCGGGACGGCCCCTTGCACCCGCAGGTTATTAGTGTCTTTTACGTCCACGCTGCCAACCGGGTTTGCACCTTAGCCTGACGGCATCTTGTTACCAGCTTCGTATGTTCCCGGTTGTCGTGACCACCACCACAGCTTAAGGATGCCGCTCACGTAGCTTTATCTGATGCGTCGAATGCTGCTCGCCGCAGTGGTCTTTCTGACAGCCTGCGCGGCATCTCCTGTCCTTCTCAATCGCCAGGCTCCTGCCACCTTCACTCAGGAACCGGGAGGTTACGAGCTGGCAACGGTGCGACGAGTCGTCGACGGCGACACGATCGATGTTGCAATCACCGGCCGGATCGAGGGACCAGGAGCCGGCTTGACGCAGGTGGGCCATGTCTATCGCGTACGATTGCTCGGCATCGACACCCCCGAAACGGTGAAGCCGGATACGCCCGTGCAGTGCTATGGGCATCAAGCCTCAGCTGCCACCGCCGCTCTCCTGCAGGGGCGGAGCGTCAGGTTGGTCAAGGATGTCGAAGAGACCGACCAGTACGACAGGCTGCTGCGCTACGTCTACATCGGTGGTGAGATAGCGAACGCCCGACTGGTTGCCAACGGCTACGCGTATGTGTTGACCTATCCTCCCAACGTGCGGCACGCCGAGCTCTTTGTCAGCCTCGCACGGCAGGCACGTGAGGCGGGCCTGGGACTGTGGGCGTCGGATACCTGCAATGGGAAGCGCTAGCGGGCAAGAGATAGCGACCAGATCGCAATCTATTAAAAAGAGCCACGTTTTCTGGGGGGCAGGGTCAGGGGCTCGACTTTGAGAGCCAAACCCGGGTGCTTCACCCCCGAGAGAGCCACCCGTAGCATCGACACGTGAAACTTTCACGGACGGCGAGGATTGTCTTGAGTCTCTCGGCCATTCTCGGGCTGGTTCTATTCCTGGCGATCGTGGACCTAGGCGTCAACGCAGGGCGGATCCATTACGGCGTGCGGGTCGACCGGCTGAAGCTGGGAGGTCTCACCGAAGGCGAAGCTCTGGATCTTCTCGAGCAACGAGGAAACCTGATGCTGCAAACACCGATCAAGTTCGTGAGCGGGAGCGCCGAGTGCAGTTTTCTCCCTTTCGACGTGGGCTGGACACCCGATGCGCATCGCACCGTATCTGCTGCGTTGGAGGTGGGACGAGAGGGCTCCCTGTTGCACGCCGCGCATCAGAGGATCAAAGCCTGGTTCGGAGGCGTGAAGATCCAGTGGCCCGACAGACCCAACAAGCATCGCGTTGGAGCGATCTTGGATCAGTGTGAAAGGACTAGCCGGGCTGCGGGCGTCGTGCTAGCTCGCCACAAGATGCGGGTCGAGATCAGACATGCCCTTAGGAGCTGGCCGCGCCCGACCTTTCACATCCCGTAGGCGAAGGCCCGCTCGTCGACGCGCTCAACAGACGGCAGGCCCCGGTCAGGCGAAACTCTCCGGCCTCGATGCAACCCTAGAGCCCTAGCCGCTCGGCGTCGGTGCCGGCGCGGCAGCTGTTGTGATCGACGTTGGAGTGGGTGTCGGCGTCGGTGACGCGGTGGGAGTAGGAGTTGGAGTCCGTGATGGCGCTGGGGCCGGCGATTGCGAAGCCTTTGGCTTCTTGTGGTGGGATGGCGAGCTTTTGGATTGGCCCGCCTTCTTGTGTTTCTTAGCCTTCGGCGAGGGGCTGGACGAAGGGGACACGACGGGGCTGGGTCCAAGTCCCGAAGCTTTGCTTCGTGGAGTTTTTGGACTGGAACTTCCCGGCGAGGGCTGCCCATTATTCCCGCCCGCCCTACCGCTTGCTTCGGCCACGCTCGGGCCGGAAGACAGGTGGAATGCGAGCGCGATCACCGCGAGCAGAAGGATCACTGCCCCCGCTACTCGTTTCAGATTCCAGAAGCGCGCAGCTAAGACTCCAGGACTGTCATCGGCCGCGACCGCGGCGAGGGACGAGGTGTCGGCTTCTTCTTCGGCATCAGAACCAGCCGCGAAGGCACTCATATCTTCACCTGCGAGGGCAGCAGCCAATTCGTTGCCATCTGCGAAGCGGGCCTCGGGTTGTTTTTCGAGACACCGCATGACCAGAGCATCCAAGTCGGGATCGAGCTCCGGGATCAAACTGGACGGAGGCTCTGCAAGCTGTTCGACATGCGAGATCGCGATCGCCGTGGGATTACTCCCGTCGAAGGGCAGACTGCCTGTTAGAAGCTCGTACAGGCAAACGCCCATCGAATAGACATCTGCACGCGGTGTCACAACCTCACCCATCGCTTGTTCAGGCGAGATGTAGTGGGGGGAGCCGATCGCGGCTCCCGTTGCCGTTAGCTTGGTCCCAATCTCGGTAGAAGCGATCCCGAAATCGGCCAACTTGACGCTGCCGTCATCGCAAAGAAGCACGTTGCCGGGCTTGATGTCACGGTGAATGATTCCTCGGATGTGTGCGGCGCCGGCCCCCTCGGCTACCTGTCGCATGATGTCGACGGCACGCTCGGGTTGCATCGGCTCGCCAGTTAGATCGCTGAGAGTCCCCCCTGGCACGTACTCCATCACCAAGTAGGGGCCGGCCTCGCTCGTTCCATAGTCGAGGACTGCCGTGACGTGAGGATTCGAGATGGCGGCGACCGATCGAGCCTCATTGAAGAGTCTGAGGAGGAACTCCGGATTCTCGGCGAGGCCGGGAGCCAGGAACTTGATAGCTACGACCCGGTTCAAACGTTGGTCGTGGGCCCTCCACACCTCGGCCATGCCACCGCGGCCAACCCGCGCCTCGAGCGCGTAACGCTCTTGGACGAGCTCACCTTGATGCATCCCTTGCCTGCTCCTGTCCTCTGAAAATCAATCGTTGCCTTCTCAGTCCGCCGGCGCACCCTCCATCTGAAGGAGGACGCGTGGTTCGCCTGCGCGGCAGGAGTGAGGTACGACAAGGGGCCCGAGCTGAAGAGATCAGGTTCTGAGCGGTTCTCGATCCGCCACTCGTCGCATCTCTTGAAGGTCGGCCGGCGGCGCCCATTCCATCCAGACAGTGGCTCCCGCCTCGTGCACAGAGGCGATGTGATCCCGTTCCTGCTCCCAATCATCGGCGCGCCGCCGGCCGCCAACGGCGATCGTGTAACCGTCGAGGGAACCCCGAACCGCCATCACCGCGCCGGCGAGCTCGCGGATGTCGTCCGGCATCATGTCCTCGCCGGACTCCACCGGGTGCTTGTACGCGCAGCTGCCGTCCCATCGAGGCAATCGATGTTTGAGGCCGGCATTGGGCCAACCGCCTCCGATCCATAAGGGGATCCTGGGCCTCTGAACCGGCCGCGCGCGAAGGGTCAGATCCTCGATCGTGAAGTGCCGTCCGTGAAAGGAGAATGGTGTTCCTCTCCACAGACCGTCGAGGATAGCCAGGCTTTCGTCGACCAGCTCCGCACGCACGCGAGCTTCGAGATGCTCGCCCACCGCAGTGAAGCCGGGTTCGGCCGTGTCGCCCAGCCCGATGCCCACGATGAGCCTGCCGTTCGACAAGTGATCCACGCTGGTGGCCTCGGCTGCAAGTTTCCACGGCCGTCTCCGTGATGGCGGAGTTACCAGCGTGCCGAGCTGAACGGTGTCGGTGTGCAGCGCCACCGAGGCGAGACAGACCCAGGGATCGTAGGTGGGGAGGTCGGTTGCTTGGTAGACGATGTAGTCCTCGATAAAGACGCCGTCCCAACCGGCATCTTGCGCTTGTTTGGCGAGCTCCCCCAGAGTGCGGGGGTCGCATTCGCCTGCATTGGGGAAGCACAGAGCGTGCTTCATACCGCCCTGTCGTGCTGGTTCCATAGCACCCCTCTCGTAGACTCTGAAAAGCGTCTTAAGTCAGGAGGACGAACTTGTCCGACGACCTCAACGGTCAGCCGGTGATCGATCCTGCGCATCTCCCGCCGATGCCGAATTTGATGATCGCAGGACCGGGTGAACTGCACGACGAGGATCTGGCGGTCATGGGTGCCCAGGTCATCGCGCATTACGGGGATGTGTGGGTGCAGATCCACTCAGAGGTTCTGGAGTCGTTGAGCCGGTTGCTCGGCTGCGCGGACAAGCCCTACCTGATACCGGGAACCGGAACCACCTGCCTCGACGCGGGCGTGCTCAACCTGTTCGAGGCCGGGCAAAAGGTGGTGGTACCGGCTACCGGCTTTTTCGGAGCCCGCTTGGCAGAGGTGGCCCGGGCTTACCGCCTGGAAGTCACCGAGGTGCCGGTCGAGGTGGGGGCCGCAGCCGATCCGGCACGGATCGCCGACGCGATCGGTGATGCGGACGGCGTGCTCACCGTGCACGTGGAAACCGCCACCGGAGTCAGGCATCCGATCGAGGAGATCGCCCAGGTCGCCCACGACGCCGGCGCGTTATGCCTGGTTGATTGCATCGCATCGGCGGGTGGCGAGCTTCTCGCGGTCGACGACATGGGACTCGACGCCGTTGTGACAGGTACCCAGAAAGGTCTCGAAACGCCACCCGGCCTGGGGGTTATCGCCCTGGGAGAAGGGGGCCGGGCGCGGGTCGATTCACGCGAGGACGCGCTGGGTTCCTGGTATCTCGATCTGAAGCGGTGGGATTGGTACCGGAAGGAGTGGGGCTCATGGCACCCGCACCCGGTCACGATGCCGACGAATTTGGTGCTGGTGCTCGCGGCGAGCCTTGGAAGGATCATGGAATTCGGGCTGGAGGCGTGGGTGGCGCGCCGGGCCGAACTGGCCAAGAGATGCCGCGAGGGCCTGCGGAACCTGGGCCTGGCACCGGTGCCCGCGGCCGGGGTTGAGGCAAACCTCGTCGTCGCGGCCTGGGCTGACGATCCCGTCGCGATCCAGAAGTACCTGCTGGCTGGGACCGGCATCATGATCTCCGGCGGGCTGACGCCGACCGCCGGCAAAGCGATCCGCATCGGCCTCATGGGCAGAACGGCGACCGAGGAGATGGTCGACAAGGTGCTCGAAGGCATCGGCCGGGCCCTGGAAGCTATCCGTGCGACGCCCGAGGCCTCCCGGACCTGACCGCTCCGCAGTTTCCCACGCAGGATCGCGACCGCTCTCTCTGAAAGACCTGCTTGTGTCGGGGTCCATCGCTAGATTGAACCCATGCGTATCGCGGTCGAGGCATGGAGCCCCGATTACGGCTCGGCTCTCGAACTCGGGGAGCCGGACGAGGTCTCGGTTGAGAAGGTGGACACCGCGTGTGAGCTCCAGCAGTGGACGCCCATCACGCCCCGTGCCGGCGCGCCGCCGCAGCTGCCGATCGCCTTCGTTGACGGGACCCGCCGGATAGATGCCCGCGTGTTCGTCATGAACGGAGAGGGGGGCGCAACCCCGGGTGTAGCAGGAACGGTGGGGGTGGGCGCGGTCGTCTGCGAGCTGAACGGAAACGGCAGGCGAGCGAAGTGCGCGGAGGTCGAGATAACGCGCCTTCTGGCGGTGGGCGATGGTCTCTCGCAGGGGCTATCGGCGGGTCCCGGTCTGGAATATCAGGGCCTTCCTGTGCCGGGCCAGTCCACGGACCGGCTGGTGGACGAGGTCCACAACTCGATGAGGGCCCGAGAGGCCAAGGTCGCCGAACTGCTGGCGGACCGCGATCATCTTGTCTTTGCCGATGGGCCCCTGGCGGTCGTCGACCCCGGCCCCCGCTCCATCATCGGATTCATCAAGGCCCACGCCCGCCGCTATCTGCCACCGGACGAGGAGGCTGTTCTGACCCGATTGGACTGTGGGCAACGCACGCCGATCTTCGCGTTCGGGGAATTGCGGGCGCGCTACTCCTGGTACGTGCGCTTGTGCGCGCCCGAGCCAGACATGCACGGATGGTTCGGGATCGCCCGCTGCGAGGTGCCTGCCGCGCTGCCCCTGGAGCGAGTTATGGAGATGGCCGACCTGTCGGGCCGTCTACTGCCCGGCTTCGCCTCCCGACCTTTCTGGGACTCACGTGCGCCCCAGAACCTGGTCCCCATTGCCGGTCTCGAGAGGCGTTTGCGACACTTGATGGGTGAGCGTGAGCTGGTGTACAGGATGATCCGAAGCGCCGCGAAGCGCGTCGGTGAGGGGGATGTGGATGTCTGATGATCTGGCTCAACCTGTCGGATTGGTACTGGGGTCGGAAGCCACGACGACACAGGAGTTTCGCGTGGTGCTTCATGAAGACGAATACCTGCAGCTGGACGATCTCGTTCTGGTTCGCACGTTCGTGCCAAAGGTCGGTGAGGTAATGACCTATGGCATCGTTACCGAAACGCTCAGCCGCTATGAGGGCACCGCGTTCGAATCTGACACTTTCCGAGTCGCAGTCGAGGGCACACTGCCCGCGGAGAAGTCGCGCACCGCGACCGTTCAGATCGTGCGGGTGATTCCCGAGATCTGGATAGCTCCAGACGTGGGGGAGCCCGTCTACCGCGCCACGACAGGCGAACGGGAGAAGGCGCTGTACGTCGATGAGATGCGCACTGGAGGCAGGGATCGTGCCCTGCCGATCGGCCTCAGCCGCGACGGCGAGCTGGTGTGGGCTGACGTCGATTTCTTCGACGGTACGAAGGGCGCCCACATGAGCATCTCCGGGGTGTCGGGGGTCGCCACGAAAACCTCGTATGCCCTGTTCTTCCTTCGTTGTCTCACCGCGCACCCGGAGATCATGGGCTCGAGCAGTAAGAACCTGCGCGTCCTCGTCTTCAACGTAAAGGGCGAGGACCTGTTGTTCCTCGACAAGCCGAACAAGAACTTCGTGGCCGAGGATGCATGGCACATGCTGGGGATGGATCCGGTTCCGTTTCCCTCAGTGTCCTTCTGGGCCCCCGCCAGAGCGGCCAAGGGGAGTGAGGGGATCCCCGCCAGCCTGGCCCGGACCGAAGGTGTCGCCGCCTATCGGTGGACCCCGCGTGAGTTCGTCGACGAGGGATTGCTTCATTTCCTGTTCACCGAGCAGCAGGATGTTCGCCAACAGCTGACCTTCGTCGCCGAACGCACCACGCGCCAGCTGCAGCGGTTCGCTCGCGATGTTGCCGGCGAGCGCGGGGCCATCGTCTTGCGAGATCGCCACGCCTTGGCCCATGACGACGTAGGCGAGGTAGTCCCTTTCACCGGGGAAAAGGTGGTGCGATCGCTCCACGATCTTGTCGAGGCCATCGGTGAGTTCCTCGAGCCCGAAGACGGCTCTGAGCCGGATCCGTCGTGGTCCTCTCGCACGGCTGCCGGAACCGTAGGGGCTTTTATGCGCCGGCTTTACGGAGCTCTCCCGCGGATCGGGGGCCTGGTGCAGGCAGGGGAGTCTCGCCGCATCGACCGCTCCCGCGAGGCCGTCACGGTTGTTGACATCCACGACCTGCACGAAGCCGCGCAGAGATTCGTGGTCGGTGCGTTGATAGCGCAGGTTCACCGCGAGAAGGAGGGCAAGGGCCGTTTCCCCCTCACTGCGATCCTTCTCGACGAGCTCAACAAGTACGCGCCCCGGGAGGGTTGGTCTCCGATCAAAGACACGCTGATCGACATCGCTCAACGTGGAAGGTCACTGGGTATCTTGCTTATCGGTGCGCAACAGAGTGCGTCGCGCGTCGACTCGGACATCCTCGCGAACGCAAGTCTGAAGCTATCGGGACGGCTTGATGCAGCCGAAGCCGAACGTTCGGAATACGGCTGGATGCTGCCCTCGACGCGAGCACGGGCGCGGCTTTTGAAGCCCGGCACGATGGTGCTGTCGCAGCCCTCTATCCCCGCACCCACAGTCCTCACGTTTCCGTATCCGCCTTGGGCGACGCGGCCCGAGGAGGTTGCGGAGACCGACGACCCCTTCGAGGGGCTGTAGAGGTGAACCGCTGAGGATCCTGCACACCGCCGATTGGCATGTGGGCAAAAAGCTTGGCCGCATCGACAGGATCGCCGAAACCGAAGCGGTGCTGAATGAGCTCGTCGCGATCGCGGAGGAGAACCAGGCGGATCTGATCGCGGTTACGGGTGATCTCTTCGACAGGATCTCGCCGCCGTTCGCGTCGCTCGGCCTTGTACTCGACACCCTTGTCCGCCTGGCCGATACCGGCGCACCCGTCGTGGTCATTCCCGGCAATCACGATTCTGCACAACTGTTCGGCGTGTTGGAGTCACATCTGGGGAAGTCCAACGTCACCATCGTGCCCAAACCTCGCCGGCCCGATGAGGGCGGGGTGCTGCGCTTCCCAGCCCGAGATGGGAAGACCACCGCACAGGTGGCGTGCTTTCCATTCCTGCACGAATCAGATGTGGTGGATTTCGTGGAACCAACGGAAGATTGGTTCAAGTCCTATGCCGAGCGGGTTCGCAAGATCTGCGGGCATTACTCCGCATGGATGGCCGGGCACGCCGATCGCTCGTCGGTGGAGGTTCTGCTTGGTCATTTCATGGTCGACGGCGCGGTTCCGTCGGGCAGCGAACGACCCTTACACATCGGAGAGGCCTACATGGCAACGCCCCAAGCGATCCCGGCCCAGATCAACTACGCGGGCCTGGGACACATCCATCTCTGCCAGGAGGCACCCGGCGCGGCAGTGCCCGCGTGGTACTGCGGCAGTTTGCTGCAATTGGACTTCGGCGAAGCGGACCAGGACAAGTTCGTGCTGATTGTGGAAGTGGGCCGCCACCGCCCGGGCGCGCAGGTCGAGAAGATCCCGTTGAAGGCGGGTCGCAAGCTGCTCAAGGTGCAGGGCACATTGGAGGGACTGCGGGCGCGCGCTGGTGACTTCGGCGACGCCATCTTGCACGTAGAGGTGCTGACCGACGGCCCCAGCCCGGGCCTCGCCGACGAGGTGCGTGAATTCTTGCCGGATGCGCTGTACGTGCGCGCGGACTACGAACGGGAAACTGTCGACATCTCGAGCCGTGAGGGGCGCAGCCTGCCGGATCTATACGCCGAGTTCTATGCGCAGAAACACGGGGCGCAACCGGCCCCCGAGCTGATGGGGGCCCTAGGCGAGTTGCTCGAAGAAGTACCGATAGAGCTGTGAAGCCAGTCTCGCTCAGGATCTCCGGGTTTCGATCGCACCTGGCACCGACAGACCTGTCGTTCGAAGGCCGAACACTGACAGCGATCGTGGGACCGACCGGGTCGGGCAAGTCGTCCATCCTCGAGGCGATCTCCTATGCCCTTTATGGAAAGACGCCCCGGGAACAGCGCGCGGTAAGGCGTCTCATCTGCTCGCGCGCGGACACCGCCCGTGTGGAATTCAACTTCCTGATCGACGAACGCGAATTCAAGGTGACGCGCGTTCTTCGCCGTACCGGGGCGGGGCAACACATCATCGAAGATTTCTCCTCAGGCGAGAAGGTGGTAGGGGAAACCGCGGTTTCCACTCACGTTGCCGAATTGCTGGGACTCGGCTTTGACGCCTTTTCGTCCTCCGTGCTTCTAGCGCAAGGCCAGTTCTCGAAGTTCCTCGAGGCAACGCCCAAAGACCGGGGCGTGATCCTCAAGGGGATCTTCCGACTTGATCAGATCGATGAACTTCAGAAGGCTGCCAAGGCGCGGCGCGACGCGCTCGAGGGTGACCTGAAGCTCATCGAGGGCGAACGCAACGCCATCCCAGCGGAGGTTGCGGTGATCCTGAAGGAAGCAAGAGCGAGAGAAACCGAGGCCATGGCCCTCGCGGCTGCCCTGGAAAAAGCGATCCCGCGCGAGAGAGATCTGCTCCATGTCCTCTCCGATGCCGAGCGCCGGCGCGGCGAGTACGAAGTATCGATCGAACGGATCAAGACGATGACCGGCCGGCTGCCCAAAGAACAAGAGCTTCAAGAGCTTGCAACTGAGGAGAAGCAAGTGCGCACGCTGCAGGAACTTGCGCAGGACGCTCTGGGCGTGGCGGAAGAAGCGCTCTCCGCAGCGGTAGCTGAGGGCGAGGCGCTTGAGAAGGAACTCGGTTCGGAGGCCGTCCTCGTCGATGCGCGCGCCCTCATCCGCGATCGGGACTCTGCCACTGAGAGCATCGAACGACTGACGAAACAACGGACCAAAGAGGCAGAGAGCAGGGAGGCAGCCGTCCTGGCTGCGTCGCTCGCCGAGCGGGTTCTGGGGGAGGCCAGCGCCGGATTGCGCACCGTTCGGGAGAAGCAAGGTGCCCTACAGCGCACCCACGCGGCGCACGCGCTGCGGGAGGTCTTGGTGCCGGGTGAGCCATGCCCGGTTTGTGAGCAGACGGTGCGAACGATCCCCGGTGGAGAGCCACCGGGCGAGTTGTCGGAGATCGCCGTTCAAGAGAAAGCTGCAATCGAGACCGAGGCGCAAGCAGCCACGGAAGCTCGCGGCGCCGCGATGCGAGTCGCCGGTCTCAACGCGGCTCTCGTGGCCGGCTCGGACTCTCTCGCTGCCCTTGCGGAGGTGAAAGAGGCAAGAGAGCGGGAGTTGGCGGCAGCTTTCGGATCTTCAACCACCTCGACTGCCGAGGTCGAGGCTCGCTTGGTGCGGATAAGAGCGTCCCGAACCCTCGTTGAGGCGGCACGCGTTGCGGTGAGTGGCGAGCGAACACAGATCGACAAGATCAGCAGGGAAGCCAAGGCATTTGAGTCGCGCCATCTCGACAAGACCCGCAGCTTGATCGAGCTGTCCGCGCAGGTTGAGCTTCCCGCCCCTCCGGCCGACGCCTCTGCCGCATCGTTAGCGGACCACGCAGCCCAGGTCCGCGATCGTCTGGGGGCTCGGCTCAAAAAGATTCAGGCCGAGCTCGCCTCCTCTCGCTCGGAGGCAATTGCGGCCGCGGGAGAACTGGAGCGGCTGCGAGCCGATCTGGACCTCACGCCGGAGTCCGTTATCGAATCGGTGTTCGCAGACGCGCGCGCGGCGGCCGGGGTCGCCAGGAACGAGGCCGCCACTGCCGAGAAGCAGCTGGCTCGTTCCAAGGAGTTGAGCAAGGAGGAAAAGGCAGTCAAAGCGCGCCAGGCGCTGTTCCGGGCTCTCGCCACGGACCTGACGGCGCAGCAGTTCATCGCCTTCCTGTTAGAGGACCGGACCAGGCTGTTGCTGGAGCTCGGTTCGGAACGGCTGCACACCATGACCGGAAACCGCTACCGGCTCGAACTGGACGACAAGAATGAGCTCGAGGTCGTAGACGAGCTCGACGCCGACAAGAGGCGAAGCGTCGACACCCTCTCGGGAGGAGAGACCTTCCTCGCGTCCCTGGCCCTCGCCATCGCTCTGGCAGAGGTCGTGACGCGGGCCGGGGGACGCCTCCAGTGCTTCTTCTTGGACGAAGGCTTCGGCACGCTCGATCCCGAGTCCTTCGATCTTGCGATGGACGGTATCGAGCGGATCGTGACCCCCGACCGCCTGATCGGCTTGGTGTCGCATGTGCCGGCGCTGCGCGACCGCATCGAGGACCAGATCATGCTGGAGAAAGGCGACGACGGCATGAGCCGCATTGCATCGGGACAAAGCCTGTGAGCGCTTGCGGTTGCGAGCCGAGCGGGACGGGCGCGTCCGTTTAGTAGCCTGCAGCGATGAATCAGAAGCTTTTTCAACAACGCAGTGAACGGTTACGTGAAGCAACGGCGATCGCGATCTTCCGTACCTACTCCGCGGAGCAGGCGGTGGAGGGCGTGGGGGCCGCCGTGCGAGGGGGCTTCGAGGCCGTTGAGGTAACCATGAACACCCCCGACGCCACCGATGCCATGGCCGAACTTGCCGGACGAACGGACTCCATCCTGGGCGCGGGCACGATCGTCGAGGCGGATCAGGTCAAGCAGGCATACGACGCCGGGGCCGAGTTCATAGTGACCCCGATCGTGGCCCCCGAGGTGGTGGAGGCTGCCCACGAGCTGTCTTTACCGGTGGCCCTCGGTGCTTCCACGCCCACTGAGATATTCACTGCGCGACGGGCAGGCGCCGACTGGGTCAAGGTGTTCCCCGGCGAGAGCCTGGGGGGGCCGAATTATGTCGCGCACGTGCTCGGCCCGCTCGACGGCACCCCCATATTGGTAACCGGGGGCCTCACCGCCGAGAACTATCTCGGGTATCTCGACGCCGGGGCCGAGTTGGTGGGCTTCGGCGGATCCGTGTTCGACCCCGAGGTAGCCGCTGAAGGCCGCTACGACGAGTTGGAGCGCCGCGCTATCGAGGTCTGCCGGCGTCTGGACTCCTATCTCACAGACAGGGATTCTTAGCCGCGACTGCCGGCGTAGCCGCCGAGCTCGCCCAGGGAAGTAGTGGATCCCTCCAGAACCGACGCTTTACGCGACCGCGGCCATGAGCTCGGCTATGGATTTCTCCACGCCTTCGGCTAGAACGCCCAGGTCCGGGGCGGTGTCGTGGTCCCCGAGGACGCCGAACCCCAAGGTTCCGTTGTAGGAGAGAAGCGCCACTCCCAATGTGGTGTTATCCGACAGCGGCAGTACGGGGTAGACCTCCTGCATCTGCCGCCCCATGAGATAGAGAGGGAGCTGGGGGCCGGGCACGTTGGTGATCACCAGGTTGTAGGCGCGTTGACGGGCAACGACGCGGGAGGCTTGCGCCAGGATCGTGGGCGGCGTGTAGTCGCCGATCCGCGTCAGCAGCTGGGCCCCCACGGCCTGACCCGACCCTTTGAGGTGTTTCATGCGCTCTGACACCTCCCGAAATCTGCGTACCGGATCCTCGTCACCGACGGGCAACAAAGCCCACAGTGCCGCCAGGTGGTTCCCTGCGGATTCGCCGGCACGGGTGCGCACAGAAACGGGAACCATTGCCCGCAACTCCAGATCGGCCGTCACCTCGCCGCGCGCCCTCAACAGATGGCCCAGACCTCCTGCGACCACCGTGAGAACGACATCGTTGACGGTGCCGCCAAGGGTCCTCTTCACCCGCTTGAACGCATCCAGGTCCGCCAGGACCGTTTCGAAGCGGCGGTCGGGGCCCACCTGTTGGTTGAGTGAAGACGGCGGAGCGAAGTCGAGGGAGCCGCCGATGAAAGCGGCCAACGAACGTGCGCCGGCCACGATCTTGCCGGGCAGCCTCCGTCGGTCGACGGCGGTCGATTGCAACGATCGCCAGATCTCCGCCGGTGACGTCAGCCGTTCGGCGATGGCGTCCGCGATCAGTTGATCCGAGGTGGGCTCGGGGGCGGGATTCCACGCCTTCGGCGTGATCGCCGGAGCCTCTCGACCGGGATCCATCAACACCGACATGATGTCCGCACCGGAGACTCCATCGACCACACAGTGATGGGTCTTGGAGATCACCGCGAAGCGGCCATCCCGGAGACCCTCGACGAACCACATCTCCCACAACGGCTTGGAGCGGTCCAGCTGCCGGGACATGACGCGCGCGCAGAACCGCTTCAGCTCTGTCTCGCCCCCTGGATCGGGCAGCGTCGTGTGCCGAAGGTGGTAGCCCAGGTTGAAATGAGCATCGTCGATCCACACGGGCCGTCCCAGCCCGTAGGGGACGGTGGCCAGCTTTTGCCGGAATCTCGGCACCGACTGCAGGCGACCCTCGATCCCGGCAAGGGCTTCGGACCAGCTGGGAGCCGGGCCTTCAAAGAGGGCCAGGCCGCCAACGTGCATGTGAGTGTTGGGGCCTTCCAGGTGCAGGAAGAGCTCGTCGAGCGCACTCAGTCGATCCGTAGTGGGCATACCTTCAGGTTAGCGGCCCGTCGAAATCCTCAGATTTGTCGTACCTCGCCTCTATCGTCGATGTCAATGTTGATCTTTGTCGTCTTGGCCGCTGCCCTCGTGGCCCTCGTCCTGACCGTCGCGCTGGTCAAGGCACGTACGGAAGCTGGTGTCGCAGCTGCCCGCGTCCAGGCGATCCAGGAACAGTCGGTGGGTGAATTGGCGGGCCTCCACAAGGAGATCCGGCACCTCTCCGATCGCTTCTCTTCCGACACGTCGCTGCTGAGCAATCGGCTGGAGGGCATCGACTCGCGGATGTTCCAGAGTCAAACCGCCAGCACCGATCTGGCGCGGAGCATCTTCGACAGCCTCGGCGAGATCCGCCAGGCGACTTCCGCCGTCGCCGATCAGGCGGGGCAGTTCACTGCGCTGCAAGATCTTCTCAAACCGCCGAAAGCGCGCGGGGGGGTCGGCGAGGCCATGCTGGGGGAAATGTTGCGTCAGGTCCTTCCGCCCTCAGGTTACGAATGCCAGCATCGGTTCACGTCCGGCGTGATCGTGGACGCCATCGTCCGAGCTGGCGGAAAGATCGTGTGTATCGATTCGAAGTTTCCCCTCGCCAACTTCAGCAGGATGTGCGAAGCCACCGACGACACGGAACGCAAGCGTGCCGAAACCGCCTTCGCGTCGGATGTGGCGAAGCACATCGGCGACGTGGCCAAGCGTTACGTGGTTCCCGACGAAGGTACTTTCGACTTTGCGGTTATGTACGTCCCCGCCGAGGGCGTGTACGGCGAGATGCTGCGGCTGGGATATGGGGGCCGCGCCTTGTGGGAGGTCGCGATCGACTCGCACGTTGTACCGATGTCACCTCTTACCATGTACGGATATCTCCAGACCATCCTCTATGGATTGAAGTGCTTCCAGATCGAGGAGGACGCTCAGAGGATCCTGGACTTCTGCGCCCGGTTGCAGCAAGACATGGAGCGCTTCGCCACTGAGTACGAGGTTCTCGGCAAGCACCTTGGCAACGCTCGTTCGAAATACGAAGAAGGCTCGCGCAAGTTGAACCGCTTCCAGACGAAGCTCGAACAGGTGGGCGAACTTGCTTACGGTGAAGAACCTCCGCCGGCGCTAGAAGCCGTCGGCGAATAAAGGAAAGCCGCTCCGTCTGATGACGAGCGGCTTTCTCTATCGGTGCTTGTCTAGCCTAGCTATAGCTAGCTGACGCCCTTGGCGGCGTCCTTAACCTTTTCGCCAGCCTGTTTCAGGCTGCCCTTCGCCTGATCGGTCTTGCCCTTGGCCTCGAGATCCTCGTTGCCGGTGGCGGCGCCTACCTTCTCCTTGATGTTTCCCTTGGCCTGCTGTGCGCTGTTCTTTGCCTTGTCCTCTTCGCTCATTTCGCCTCCTTTCGTCCAGAGCCATACGTACCCAGCACCCGGATCGCAAAACTGCCTTCTTGTCGTACCCCGCCCCTAGCATCATCTTCGCTGCGCATCCCAGGGCCGCTGGAGGTGATCGCCGTGCCTCGTGCACGCGAAAGCAGAGCAGGCGGCAAGAAGTCGAAGACGCCGCGGTGTCGGACGTGCGGAAAGACCATCCAGGTTCCGCAAGGTTGGGGCATCGGACCAGCCGTCCGCCGCCACTATTGGGCCAAGCATCCCGAGGTGATGCAGAAGAACCGAGGTGCTCAGGCGTGAGGAGCGACGTGATACGCGAACCGGATCTTGGGGATCTCGATCGTTCTTCTTGCCAGCACCCTCGCAGGTCTGCGCGATCGCCTTGCCAACGACGGTTTCGAATCGGCAGCCGATGTTGTTGGAGACCTCGTCGAGCTGGCGGACGATTACATCACGCACGTCGCGTGACGCAGATCACGAGCTTCTAACCGCCGCCCGGACGGCGGCGGCGACCGCCTCGGTCGCAAGATGGCCGAGCACGTCTATGTCGCCCTCGTCCGGGCGGGGGCCGGGACTGGCAACGGCGAACACCACGTCGCCGTCATAGCGCGTATGAGCGGGCCGGATCGTGGTCGTGATGCCATCCGAGCCCCGAGCCGACAGAAACCTGACCTCACGCTTGTCGAGCTTTCCCTGCGTGGCAACGAGTGCCAGGACGGTGTTGGCGGCGTCCGCCACACCGGGTGCGGGGCGCAGGTATTCCGGATCGGGATGGCGCGTCCCCGCCAGGACTGAGCCATCGACGGCAAGGACATCGCCGACCGCATTGACGATCGCCAACGCCGAGACGCGCGTTCGGCCTGACTCCGCAGAGGCGACGCCAAGACCGCCGGGGACCGCGTACTGCGGGCCCGCCCACTTGCCGACTGTTGCACCCGCACCCGCGCCGATCCGCCCGCCCTCGGTGGCATCTTCGCCGGCGTCATCGCACGCAGCGCGTCCGGCTTGCGGGCCAGGACGTACCGCGGAGTCGCCGACGTTCAGGTCGAAGATCACCGCCGCCGGAACGATCGGGACGACGCCGCTGGTGGTGGGATGACCGACCCCCCTCTCTTCCAGCCACGACATCACTCCATCGGCGGCAGCAAGCCCGAACGCGCTTCCTCCGGTGAGCAAGATGGCATTCACTTCCGTGAGCCTGCGATCGACATGCAGAGAGGCCAACTCTCGTTCGCCCGGGGAGGAGCCCCTGATGTCGCAGGCGGCGACGTTCCCAGGAGGCGGGAGGATCACGGTGCAACCGGTTTGCGCGTCATGGTCGGTCCAGTGACCAACGCGAAAGCCGAACCCTAGTGAGGTCAGAGCTCTATCCCTCCTGGTAGGCGTAGCGCTCTTCGCGCCAGGGATCGGCCCGATTGTGGTAGCCGCGCGTCTCCCAGAAGCCGCGCTTGTCCTCTGTCAGAAGCTCGATCCTCCGCACCCACTTCACGCTCTTCCAGCCGTACAGGCGGGGCACGAGCAAGCGGAGTGGGAATCCGTGCTCGGGAGTCAGGTCCTCGCCGTTGTGCGACCACGCGACCATGACGTTCTCGTGGCCCAGAGCGTCCAGCGGAAGGTTCGCTGTGTAACCGCGCTCGGCGTGAACCAGAACGTATGCAGCACCAGGGGCAGGCTGTGCCCTCTCCAGTAGAACTTTGGTCGAGACACCACGCCAGGTGTTGTCGAGCTTGCTCCAGCCCGTTACGCAGTGGAAGTCGGATCGAAGCTCTGTGTTCGGCAAGGCTTTGAGCTCGTCGTAGCTCAGGCCGAATGGCTGGAGGCATGCTCCGTCGCATAACAAGCGCCATGAATGCTTGTCGAATGGCGGGATGGGGCCCTCATGCAGCACCGGCCATCCTTTCGTCACCCGTTGCCCCGGCGGCACACGGCTGCCCGGCCGCGGTTGCACCGGCGAGTCCTGCGCCACCGCGCCCACAGAGTCGCTAGGTCGCGCCTTGCGAAGTTCGGATTCCGGGAGGCGGATATCTGCATCCCGCTCGACGACGGCCGCGGCACGGGCACTCGCGCGTGCACCTGTCTCGCTCCCGTCTGCATCTCTGGCACCCGTACCACCTGTCGCGCCTGGCTGCGAAAGGTCGTCGATGCGTAGGCGGATCTGTTCGACCAGCCTGTGGTCGCCCTTCAGGCCGGCAAGTTCCAACGCACGCTCGTAGCGCGCAAGAGCCCGTTCGCCCGCCCGTTCCTCTCGGCCTGGCGAGGCGTATTTGACGAAGTTGTCCGCGGTTTCGATCAACCTGAAGATCCGCACGATCTCAGGATCCATGGACCGAGTGTAGGAGGGCGGCTCGAGGACGGGGCTGCCGATGCGAGACTGCGCCGATGACCGCAGCGCCGGTGCCGTTCGAGATATTTGCCCATCGAGTGGTGGGACCTCTTGCCTGCAACTGTTACATCATCGGGGATGCGATCACCCGCGAGGCCATCGTGGTGGATCCCGGCGGGGATGCCGACGATCTTGCCGAGTTCGTGGACGCCCAGGACTTAAAGGTCGTCCAGATCGTCGCGACGCACGCGCACTTCGACCACGTTGTTGCTGCCGAGGAACTGCGACGGTTCACAGGCGCTCCGTTCCGGCTCCATCCGGCGGACCAGGTCCTGCTCGACTGGTACATGGAATCGGGCCGGATGTTCCTTGGGGTGGAGCTGCCTCCACCGCCGGAGATCGACGCCTCCGTGGAGGAGGGCGACACGCTGAGGGCCGGAAGCTTCGAGCTGGAGGTCCTGCACACTCCCGGCCACTCGCCCGGGTCGATCAGCCTGGTGGGTGCCTCAGCCGTCTTTTCCGGGGACTCGCTGTTCGCTTCGAGTATCGGGCGAAGCGACCTTCCCGGTGGCGACGACCTCCTCCTGCGCAAGATGATCCGCGGCAAGCTCTTCTCGTTGGGGGACGAGATGATCGTCCTTCCGGGGCATGGCCCCCAAACGACGATCGGTCAGGAGCGCTCGTTCAATCCTTTCGTGGGTGATCGATCCGATACCGTCGATCCCCCCTGAGCCTCCTGGGGTTCCCCGGGAAGGTTCGGCCGGCTGCCTTGTTGTTCGAGCCACGCTGGCCACAGACGTTCGGCGGTTTCCGACTTGACGCGTCCGCCCCAGTGCATCGATCGCCACACGCCTCGGTAGCCCGGCAGCACGCCGGAGGCCACCACCACGTGGCCGGCGACCACAACGGTGAGCAGGATCGCTGCCCAGCGGTGGATGAAGGCCAATCTCACGAACATCGACCCGCCGTGGATGAAGATCAGGGCGGTCCCGGAAATCAGCAACAGCAAGAGTCCTCCGGCGATCACGAGGTTGGCTATCCGCTGACCCGGGTCGAAGTGTCCTTCGTTCCGGCGGAACCTTCCGGTTAGCGCGGCCCGAGGCCATCCCGCCAGCCAGGCTCCGTCTCCTCTCCCGTAGGTAAACGACTCCGCGACGAAGGTCCTGATCCCACGGAAACCGAAGATGGCCGAAGCGGCCGCCAGAGCCACCAGCACCCACCCTGCGTCCTCGTGGATCACGATGTCGGGTCTATTGAGGAGTCGGGCGAGGAAGCTCGCCCGCCCTTCTTGCCCGAACTGGATCCACAGACCGGTGCCGAGGGCTACGAGAGTGAATACGTACACACTGGCATGGAACCACCGGGTCCTGCGACCGTACCTCTGCAGAGCAGCCATCACAGGCCTCTTTTAGTAGCCGCCGCCTCCGCCGCCAGAACCCGAACCGCCGGAACCGGAGCCGCCGGAACCGGAGCCCTTGACGTAGACGGTGATCGTATCGGTGGGCCCGGCAGGAGAGTGGTCAGCGTGCCGGAGCGAGGCCTGTATCACGTGCTTCCCCGGAGAGAGGCCGCTGACCTGGCACGTAGTCGAGGCGCAGATGGTGTAGTTGGTTTGGTTGCCGTCGAAGTAAAGGTGAAAGTGGTCGTTTCCTGTCGAGGGAGCCCCGAGCTTCTGGTTCGTCGACACCTGCACGGAGAAGGGCTGTGTGACCTTCGCTCCGTTGGCGGGCGAGGTCACCGAGAAACCCGAGCCTCCGCCGCCTGCTGCGTTGGCGTTGCTGCTGCCTCCGCCGTGGCCGTTGCTTCCGCAAGCTACGCCGACAAGTGCTACCGCGGACGCAAGGATGAACCATCTGATTGACTTCGACATGTCGCCTCCTGGAGTGTGATCTATCTTCCAGATATACATACGCAGCGGGGCGGCAAAGGGTTTGAGCGCTAGGCGCTGGAACGGGGCAACGCTCGGGGTCCTCCTAGAGGATGTAGGGAGGCACAGCCGGCAGCGGAACCCCCGGGTAGCGCTCGATCTCGCGCTCGAGGCTCAGCTTGACGTGGTCCTCCCGGTTCCCGAGCTTGCGCGAGGTCTCGCGGAAGCCCAGCTTCTGCAAGCGCCGTACCTCGCCTGCGTAGGTCTTCCGGACCTTGCCGTCGGCAGCAGTGAGATAGACGTCGAGCGTCAGTCTCTGAGTGACCTTCTTCTGCTTTCCATCTGCCATGATCATCGACTCTAACAGCGACAGTAGGACCGCGGCCCTCAGAGCTTTTGAAGCACCCGATCGCTGTAGAAGTTGAAGAATCCCTCCTGGTCCGGGCCCACCTGATGCACGTAGACGTGCGTGTAACCGGCATCGATGTACTTGCGTATGCCCTCGATGTGTCGCTCCGGATCGGGCCCGCAGATGACTGCCTGGGCGACATCCTCTTCCGTCACCGACCCTGCTGCTTGTTCGAAATGCCGGGGTAGCGGAAGCTCCTGCCCGAGCTCGCCCTTGATCGCCGCGTTCGGCCACCATTCGTGTGCGATCTTGCGAGCAGCCGGTTCGTCGGGTCCCCAACAAACGGTGATCTGTCCATACGTCGGGCCACTTCCGCCCGCGTCGTGGAAGCCCTGGATCAGCTCTTTCTCCGGTGCTGTGCCGATCAGCCCATCGCCAACGCGGGCAGCCAGTTCGGCGGCACTCGGGCCCGCAGCGGCAACCATTATCGGAGGAGCCTCGCGTGGCAGCGTGTAGATCTGTGCGTTCTCTACGAAGTAGTAGGCACCGTGGTAGCTCTGCGAGCCGCCTTCCCACAACTGGCGGATTATCTCGACGGCCTCCTCCAACATGTCCTGGCGGATGTCGGCTGGCGGCCAATGCTCTCCGATGATGTGCTCGTTCAGGTTCTCGCCGGAGCCCACCCCGAGAAAGAACCGCCCGGGCATCATCACCGCGGAAGTCGCCGCCGCTTGGGCGATCACCGCGGGGTGAATGCGCATCGTGGGACAGGTAACACCGGTACCCAAACTCAGAGTGTGGGTCGCCTCAGCGATCGCACCGATGACGCTCCAGACGAAGGGGCTCTGTCCTTGACGGTCGGTCCAGGGGTGGTAGTGGTCGGAGATCAGAGCGAAGGAGAATCCTGCCTCTTCCGCCCGAACCGCGTTTCGCACCAGCTGCGCAGGGCCCTGCTCTTCACAGGAGAGTGCGTAACCGATCTCTGCCAACTGACCTCCTCGAGTACCTGTGGCCCGAGCGGCGCCTGCTCGGGGCCGAGCAACCTATCCGACCTTTCGGAGGCAGGACACCACGGGATGGGATCCACGGCCTTCAGATGCGCGCACGGACGGTGAACATGCGCATCGGACCCAGCAGTGCGGACGGCAGCGTAGATTTGAGTGTCCACCTAACCCCGGAGGGGAGCCAATGGCCGACACGAAGCCCTTTCTGATCGCCGGAGATTGGCGGTCGAGCTCCAAGACGTTTGAAGTCAAGAGCCCCTACGACGACTCCTTGGTAGCGACCGTCGCATCACCCTCCAATGAGGATGCTGAGGCGGCGGTGGCTGCGGCTGCAGCCGTCTTCGACGAAACCCGTAAGTTGCCAGTGCACGAACGCTCCGACGCCCTCCTTCACATCTCTCGGCGTCTCGAGGAGCGCGGAGACGAGGTCGCGGAGGTGATCGCTCGCGAGGGTGGAAAACCCATCAAGTGGGCGAAGGTAGAGGCCACCCGGGCGGTGTCTACTTTCCGTTGGGCCGCCGAGGAATGTCGCCGGGACGGCGGCGCCATATTGAGGTTCGACACGGAGGCATCCCTCGGAGCGCGCCTCGGTTTGGTCAGACGCTTCCCGCTGGGCCCCGTGCTGGCTATCGCCCCCTTCAACTTCCCCGTCAACCTGGTTGCTCACAAGATGGCGCCGGCGCTCGCCGTAGGTGCTCCCATCGTTATCAAGCCGGCCACCAAGACACCACTGGGCGCGCTCTTGCTGGGCGAGCTGTTCGCCGAGACGGATCTACCGCCGGGGATGTGCTCGATCCTTCCTGTGGGGGGCTCTCAGGCAGGCGATCTCGCAGCGGACGACCGTTTCGCCAAGATCACCTTCACCGGTTCGACCGAGATCGGATGGAGCCTTCGGGAACGGTCACCGAAGAAGGCTGTGACCCTCGAACTGGGCGGCAACGCGGGTGTCATCGTGCACACCGATGCCGATCTCGACAAAGCCGCTCAGCGCATCGCCTACGGCGGTTATTACCAGGCGGGACAATCGTGCATCTCGGTGCAGCGGGTCTTGGTGCACTCGAGCGTCGCAGCGGCTTTCACGGAGAAGTTGATAGCCGAGGTGGAGCAGCTCAAGACCGGAGATCCGATGGATCCAAACACCGACGTTGGGCCGCTTATCGATCATGACTCGCTCGAGCGCGTGACCGCCTGGGTTGACGAAGCGGTGCAGGCGGAGGCCGAGGTGCTGACCGGCGGGAAGCGTGAAGATCCGTTCTACCTTCCAACCGTGCTGGGCAAGACGCAGCCGGGGATGAAAGTTCGCTCGGAGGAGATATTCGGCCCCGTCACGACCATCGAGACGTATGACGATTTCGAGGAAGCCATCGCGGACGTCAACAACACCAGATATGGACTGCAGGCGGGGATCTTCACATCGGATGTCAGGCTGCTGATGCGTGCGCATCGGGATATCGACGTAGGCGGCGTCATTGCCAACGACGTTTCCTCGTGGAGAGCGGACCAGATGCCTTACGGCGGGACGAAAGATTCGGGAGTGGGGCGCGAGGGATTGCGTTATGCGATGGACGAGATGACCCAGCCCAAGATCCTCGTCCTTTCGGACGTGGCGCTGTAAGGAGGGGCTTCACCCTTCATGTGAGGGGGCTCTGCCCGCCCGTTCGCGGGCTACTCCAGCGGTATGTGCCGCACCTTCGGGACTGGGTAAAGGGGACCCGATGAGCATCGAAGAAACCACGCCCACATTCAGTTGCACGCTCGCGGAGGCCCTGGGGCGGGGTCTAAGGCGCCGCTGTCCGCGCTGCGGGCAGAGCGAGATCTTTTCATCCTTCTTCATGCTCAAGCCTGATTGCCCCCGCTGCGGCTTCCACTTCGAGCGTGAAGAGGGCTATTGGACGGGGGCGATGATCGTGAACATCGGTGTTTGCGAGCTGTGGTTCGCGATCTTGTTCGTGGTGGCGATCGTGGCAACGCTGCCCAACATCGCGTGGGCACCGCTGCTGGGCGTGGCGTTGCTGACCAATGGTCTCCTGCCGGTCGTCTTCTACCCGTGGTCAAAGAGCATCTGGATGGCTGTGGACGTTTACATGCATCGCGACGCCCAGGACGACCTCCGCTAGCCCCCAAACTTTTGGGGGCTACACTCCTAGAGCACTCCCGTGCTCGAAGGTCCCGAATTACATGCCAGGCTTGGGTTTTACGTCGAACTGCGTAGGGGGAATTCCTGGGAGGGGCTTGACACTCCTATAACACTCCTTCAAAGTGAGCCTATGGAGCAGCAGCAGGTGCAATCGGACCGCAACTTTTCGCGGGATCTCGACGACGTAATGGAGACGGTCGAGACCGCGATTCGGGAGCTGGATTTCGGGTCGATCGTCCTCAAGGTCCACCAGGGGCAAGTCGTCTCGATCGAAACGTCTCGAAAACTGCGGTTCGGCAACGCCCGCTGACAGCACCTACAAGACTCGTCCTCGTTCGTCGACCGGATCCCCGGAGATGAAGATCCGATCGAAAGGAGCATCGTGAAACACATTGGAACGCGTCGCCTAATCGGCGCATTGGCAGTTGCAGCCCTCGCGGCTACTGCCTGCTCGAGTGGCAACGCCAGCCCTACCAACACCGCGGCAAAAAAATGCACACCGGCCAAGACTCCGGTGATCAATTTCGCTGCGTACAGCACCCCACGAGAGGTCTACGACGCCAAGATCATTCCCGCTTTCGAGGCTTACTGGAAGCAGAAGCACAACGGCCAATCACTGCTATTCGAGGAGTCGTACGCGGGCTCCACGGCCCAATCCCAGGCCGTGGTAAACGGCTTGCCCGCCGACATCGTTGCCCTTTCTTTGGCGCCTGACGTGGATGCGATCAAGAACGCTGGATTGATCACGCATGATTGGACGAAAGCGCCAGACAAGGGAATGGTCTCAACCTCCGTGGTAGCTCTGGACGTTAGACCGGGCAATCCGAAGCACATCAAAGACTTCAACGATCTGACGCAGCCAGGCCTTCAGATCCTGACGCCCGACCCCGCGCAGAGTGGTGGGGCTCGCTGGAACATCGTGGGCGCCTATGGAGCCGCAATGCGTGGTTATGCGGGTAATAAGAAGAACGATTCGGCAGGGGCCGAGAAGCTTCTTCAAGGCATATTCAAGAACGTGACCGTGATGGACAAGAGTGCTCGGGATTCGATCCAGAACTATGAATCCGGCAATGGTGATGTGGCGATCACTTACGAGAACGAGATTCTCAATGCACAGGCTGCCGGCCTTCCGGACCAAGCTGTGTATCCGCCCTCCACGATTTTGATCCAGAACCCGGTCGCGGTCGTCGATAAGAACGCTCAAGCCCATTGCGTGGAGAACATCGCGAATGCCTTCGTGAAGTTCCTTCACACCAAGCAGGCAAAGGACTTCTATTCGACTGTCGGGTTCCTCCGATCGACAAACATGGCCTTGGCGAAAAAAGGTGATCCCAAGGCACACATGCCGGCGATCAAGGATCTGTTCACGGTCGACGATCTCGGCGGCTGGAGCGCAGTGGATCAGAAGTTGTTCAGCAGCAACGGTTTGTTCACCCAGGCACTGAAGGCGGCGCAGGGCTAACCCATGAGTAGCGAAGCATTCCCACTCGGCCGAGCCCAGACTTCACATCGCGTGAGCGTGCGCGCGGGGCTCGGTCGATTGGGACTTCGGGGGGCTGCGCTGATCTACCTCGGAGGGATGATCCTCCTGCCCTTGAGTGCGGTCGTGAGTAAGGGCTTTGCCCATGGCTTCGCCGCGCTCCGATCGGCCATGGCGGCGCCGGGGGCCGTGTCGGCGATCAAACTCACGATCATCACGGCTCTTGTAGCTGCGGTCGTCAATGCGTTCTTTGGGACGCTCTTGTCCTACATTTTGATCCGATACCGTTTCGTGGGCCGCAACGTGCTCAGCGCGGTCGTGGATCTTCCTTTCGCGATCCCAACACTGGTCACGGGCGTCATGCTGGTCGCCCTCTACGGGCCAGCTTCACCGATAGGGGGGTGGCTCGAAGCCCACGGGATCCACGTCGTCTTCGCTCCTCTGGGCGTTCTCCTGGCGCTGCTTTTCATAACGCTGCCGTTCGTCGTGAGAACCGTGCAACCTGTACTGGCTGAGCTGGACATTGCGCAGGAGGAGGCGGCTGAGGTGCTGGGCGCATCCCGTCTGCGCACCTTCTTTCAGGTTGTTCTTCCCGCTCTCCGTCCGGCGATCGCCGCGGGCACCCTTCTTTCGTTTGCCCGGGCGCTCGGAGAGTTCGGATCGATCGTTATCATCTCGGGGAATATCACCAACCGCACCCTTACGGCGCCGGTGTTCATCTTTCAATTGGCCAGCCAGTTCCGTTCCGATGAGGCGGCCGCGGTGTCTGCGGTTCTTTTTGCCATGTCATTCACCTTGGTGCTGTTGACCTATCGGCTGGCCGGAAACCGCGGTGACCGTCCATGAGCGCGAGGGCCGAGGTGGTTTCGCAGCGCGATGCGAGCGTTTTGGTCAGAGGCGGGCTCATCCTTCTGGCGGTGGGCTACGTGGCCATCCTGGTTCTTGCCCCGCTCGGAGGTATCGTCGGGGCGACTGCGCGGGCCGGCTGGAGCAATGTCACTGCAACCCTCAGCCTGCCTGATGTTCGGCACGCGTACTGGCTCACTGCCGTTATCACCGTAATCACGGTCGTGTCCACCACGATCTTTGGAGTCCTCACCGCGTGGGTGCTGGCTCGCCACCACTTCCGCGGTCGCGGGTTATTGAATGCACTTGTCGACCTCCCCATGGCGGTTTCGCCGGTCATCGTGGGACTCATGTGCGTGCTGCTGTTCGGCAGGGGTGGATGGTTCGAGGCGTTCTTTGCAAGCCGCGGGATCCAGGTGATCTTCGCGTTGCCCTCCATGATCCTCGTGACGATCTTCATCTGCATCCCCTTCGTCATCCGAGAGGTACTCCCTGTCTTGCACGAGATAGGCGTGGACGAGGAAGAGGCTTCCAAAACTCTGGGGGCCTCCTCCTTGCAGACGTTCGTGAGGGTGACGTTGCCGAGCATCCGGTGGGGTCTGCTCTACGGGATCGCGCTCTCGACGGCGAGGGCGCTCGGCGAGATCGGTGCCGTATTGATCGTCTCGGGCTCGATCCAGGGGAGGACCGAGACGGCAACGCTCTACATATTGCGCGCGTTCGAAGAGAGACAGCAGCCCTCTGCATACCTCGTGGCGTTGTCGCTGGCCGCGATCTCCATCTTTTTGTTGGTGACTATCGAGACTCTGAAGAAACACAAGGCCAGGAGGGTAAGTGGATGACCGAGATTAGCGACGAGCAAACGCGGCTCAGTGAGGCGGGACGATCGCCCGCGATCCGGGTTGCCAACCTGACCAAACGTTTCGCCTCATTCGCGGCGGTCGACGACGTCAGCTTCGAGGCCGAGGAGGGCAAAATCACCGCCCTTCTGGGCCCCAGCGGATCGGGTAAGAGCACCGTGCTCCGGATCCTGGCCGGACTCGAGCACGCCGACGCCGGACGGATCTGGATCATGGGGGAGCAACTGGACAACAGATCGGTTCAGGAGCGCCAGTTGGGATTCGTGTTTCAGCACTATGCCCTCTTCCGCCATATGACGGTCCGTCAGAACATCGCTTTTGGCCTCGCCGTGCGCAAAACAAGCAAGGCCGAGCAGACTAAGCGTGTCGATGAGCTGGTGGGACTCGTCCAGCTCAGAGGATTGGAAGAACGTTATCCGGACCAGTTGTCTGGAGGTCAACGTCAACGGGTGGCGCTGGCGCGAGCGTTGGCGCCACGCCCAAAGCTGCTGCTTCTCGACGAGCCCTTCGGCGCGCTCGATGCCCGGGTCCGTCAGGAGTTGCGGAAGTGGCTGGATCAACTGCACCGCGAGCTGGGTATCACCAGTCTGTTGGTAACGCACGACCAGGAGGAGGCATTAGAGCTCGCACATGAGGTGATCGTCATGAATCTCGGTAAGGTCGAACAGATCGGAACTTCGACAGAGGTTTACAACGATCCCGCCACCCCATTCGTCGCAGGTTTCGTCGGCGCCGCCAACGTCATCCGGGGGGTAGTGATCAGCGGAAGGGTGCAGTTCGGCGAGCAGTTCCTCGGAGGCGCGGGCCATCTGGACGATGGGTCGTTTGCCCACGCATACGTTCGCCCGCACGACGTCTGGGTGGGGCGTGAGAGCCGCAATGGCTCGTCGAGCCCGGGTCGCATCGAGCGGATGACCGATCTCGGATGGGTGACGAAGCTACAGGTCAGATTGCCGGACGATCAGTTGGTGATAGCCGACGTGCCCAACGACAAGCTCTTCGGCTTGCAGACCGGCGATGCGGTCTTCGTTGACCTTCGTAAGGCCAAAGTCTTCGAGCCTCCCGGCACCGCCCGTTCCGATGAGCTGTCGGTGGCGTAGCCCGCTCAATCCTTAGGAACTATCGAGATACCTCCGCTCCGCTCCAGGACGGCGTACTTGATCTGGTCCATGCGCGCGAGCCCCTGCGTTTGGCGCGCGGCAGCGAGGATGTCCGAGACATCGATGCGCTCCTGTCTCAATCGATCCTCCAGAGGTTTCCCGTCCTCGACCAGGAGCAAAGGCAGACCGTCCAGCAGCCGGTCGATGTGCTTGAAACGCCTCTGCACCCAAGTCAGGGCTCGCTCCGAGGCGATCAGAGTGGTGATGACCAACACTGCATTGGTGATCGAGAAATCCTGACCGATCATCGCTTGCTGCGTCGCTTCACTGATGATCAACAACAAGACAAAGTCGAAAACGGTGATCTGAGCCAATGTGCGCTTTCCCGCAACCCTGAAGATGACCAGCAGGAACACGTAGATCGCGAGAGCGCGCAGCACCGAGTCCAAGCCTGCCTCCTACGGGTAGATGAGTTGGCGGAAATCCAGACGCGGACCCTGTCCGCCCGCCACGAGCATGGTGATGGTTCCGTGGATCAGGCCCATCGACGATGGTTGCAGATCGAACGTGATGTCGGTCGAAGAGCCCTTTCCGGTGGCGAAGCTATAGATGAAGGCGCCGCCGGAGAGTCGAGCGCTGGCCGGTTGGGGGGTTATCTGTTGAACCGACATGCTGTCCAGGTACGACCGGTTGAAGGACACCTGGAGCCGTCTGGGACCCTCTCCCGAAATGGAGATGACCAGAGACTCTGGCGCTTGCCACCGCCCGAAACGCAGGTAGCGGATCTGGAAACGGGAGCTGCCGGCGGAAACAAGACTGAGTGGGCCCGGGCCGATCAGACCTGCCAGGGCAGCTGCCAGAAGGACCACGATGAATATCCAGATCACCCTTTGCGCACGCCATTCCCGGCGCTGGAAAGAGAGATCCTGGCTTATCTCCAATCCATCTTTTGAGCCGCTCACGCGCCTCACTATGGCAGCGGTAGGTCGCCGCGACCGGATTTTCCAGCGCGCCGGCCAGGCGTCTGTCAGCTACGCCCGCGCTAGCCTGGGGCTTCAGGAAGCTGCTGCCAGCGCACCCACCCGCGCTCGCGTCGCGGAAGCCAGCGCATGGGGTGTCACCGGAAACACCGAGTCCGGTCGTCCCGCTGCCGCCCACACCTCGTCGAAGGCCAACAGATCTTCGTCCATGAAGATCCTCAGAGTGTTGATGTGGCCAAATGGCGGCGTGGCACCGATAGAGAAACCGGTCGCTCGCTTTGCGAAGGCTGCGTCGGCCCGGAGCAGCGACCCGACCGAAGCCAGGGACATGGCTTTGGCCTCGTCCAGGCGATTCGCGCCCGAAACCAGGTAGAGCAAGGCCTCGTCTCCTGACTGGAACACCAGCGATTTGACGATCTGACCGACGTTGCAACCCACCGCCTCGGCGGCATCCATGGCGGTCCGCGTCTCTGTGGGGAAGGTCACCGGTCGAACCTCGAGACCGATCGCGGCGCCTGCCGCAACGACCTGTGCCACCTTGGGGTCGGTCATCGGCCACCCCTTTCTCCCGCAATCAACTTGTAAATGAAAGAGCCCCGGCATTGATGCCGGGGCTCCTGATGCTAAGCCTGGGCGATGCCAGACTCTGACCTTAGCTACACGGTGGCGCTGCGTCCGTAGCTCATCTTCCTGTAGATCCAGAGCAGAAGCATTGCCACAAGCACGGCTCCGATCCAAGACACTCCGCGATTCTCGCCGAACAGTTTCTCCCATAGGAAGCCACCAACTACTGCACCGACGATGCCGAGAAGGATCGTTCCCAATATGCCGATGGGGTCTCTGCCCGGAAGAAGCAGCCTTGCCAGTAACCCAACGATGAGACCTACGACGATGTACACGATCGCTGTAATGATCACGCTTTACCCTCCCTCGATTGAACTTGCCGTACGCTTACCCTCAGCAAAGCGAGTCGAAACTCAGCGTTACTCGCACTCCTCCGGCGTAAGGACTTCCCTCATGCAACTGAGCGGCAAGGTATGCGTTGTCACGGGCGCGTCCAGCGGCATCGGAAGGCGGACGGCCATTGACCTTGCGGCGGAGGGAGCCATTGTCTGCGCGGTCGCACGGCGGAGGGAGCGCCTCGAGAGTCTTCTCGACGAATGCCACGGAAGTGGTCATTCCTATCTAGTAACCGACGTCAGCCGGCGGGGTCAGGTCAAAGCGCTTGCCGTGCACGTTGACCGGACCTATGGAAGGTGTGACGTGCTGGTGAACAACGCCGGCTCAAGTGGAGAGCACATACCGTTCGGGGACCCATCGGCGGTCGCCGAGGTCGAGAGCTTGATGGCGACGAACTTCCTCGGAGCCGTGTATTGCACCGCGGAACTTCTTCCGCTTCTGGCAAGATCCGCCCCGTCCAACGTGGTCAACGTTGGTTCAGTGGCAGGGCGCATCCCGATGAGCGGAGCATCCGCCTACTCGGCTTCGAAGTTCGCGATTGTTGGTTGGTCAGAGGCGTTGCATTACGAGCTCGCCGGAAGAGGTATCTGTGTCAGCACGATCGAGCCCGGATTGATACCAACAGAAGGATTCCCGCAGAGCGACTTAAAGAACGATCCACTGCTTCGTCACGTTCTGGGCAGCGAGGAGCAGGTCTCAGAAGCAATCAGGAAGGCGATCACCGCTCGAAAGATCGGGCGTACGGTTCCGCGTTGGTATTACATGGTGCAATTGCCGCGCTTGCTGACTCCGCCCATCTATCGGTTCGCGTTACGCAAGGTAACGGCGAAGTATGGACGCCAGCGCGGTCTCAGCTAGCCCACGCATATTTACCTTCGTGACCAAGCGAAAGCAAGATCTCGATCCCTTCCGCGCGAGTAGCGCCGCTGGATCTCGCCTGCCCGTTCGTAGACGGTCCTCAGCAAGTCCTCGTCCGCGATCTGTACGAAACGAAAGAGGTACCCACCTTCCGTAACATCGATAAGGGCGTAGCCGAACGGGTAGTCACGCGGGATGCCCACCTCTTGTGCGGCAATGCCATCCGAGTAGGTGGTTGTCCTCGCGTTGCGATGGGTGTGGCCGGCGAATACCGCCCACACGTTGCCTGAATCAATCACCGCGTGAAGCCTGGCTGCGTCCTGGTCCCGGAGGCCGAAGAGCACCGGAGGAAAAGCCGTGAAGGGTTGGGGGGGATGGTGCAGAAAGACGAAGGCGGGGGACGCGCCGGGTGCTGCGACCTCGGCCAGGATCTCGTGCTGTGTCACGGTGAGAGAGCCACGCACAACGGCTCCGCCCGGCTCATCCAGAAACGTTCCCGACAGCAGGTCGAAGGAGGGGAACGGGGACACCGCGTGCTCGGCGGAATCGAGAACGGCGAAGCGGATGCCCTTGTGCTCAACCAGGGAGCCCTCCGGCTGCCGGCCGAAGGATGCACGGTACAGCTCGTTGCCGGCCAAACGGCCTTCCTCGAACGAGAACACGTCGTGGTTCCCCATCATGGTGATGCAGGGCATCTCGAGCCTGGACAAAAGGACCGACGCGGCTTTGAACTCGCCCCGGTTGCCATGGTCGGTGATGTCACCCAACTGGATAACGAGCTCGGCCCCCGACGCGTTGAGGTCGTCGACGGCTGCCGCGGCCAACGCCTCGCCGTCGGGCGAACCGATGTGGAGGTCTGCAAGGATCCCGAAGCGAAAATGCGCGTCGCCGGGGGCCGGCAGAGGAGGGGCGACGACCGGCTCGAAGGGAGGGGAGCCGGGGAGCGTTTCTGGGAACCTGAGTGCGGCAGCCTCCTCGCGACCGAGCTCGGTCATGCGGGGAAGGTCGTCCAGCAGCCCGCCGGCGTGGGCCCCCACCCAATCGCCAAGGCGAGCAAGAAAGAAGTCTCCCAACGCAATCTCTCCAGGTCTGGAACCGATGACGCTTTCGATCCAGCCGACGTGACCGCCTACCAAGCGGTTATCCGGACGCCCGCCTGCGCTCTCGAGGGCCCGGGCCACGATCTCTGCCCGTTCCTCCGCCCTGGCGGCAGAGCCGGCGAAGCGGGCGTCGTCACCACTCCAGCGGCCGTAGACCACATTCCTGGCGCTCTCGATGATCCAGGATGAGCGGAGGAGGTCGATGACGACTTCGTGAGCGAGATCGGCGGCCATTGCGCGGCAGGATAGCTGTGACAGAAGAAGTGACCGGAGAGGCCACTATCTTTCGGGGAGGCTTGCTTCCGGTCGGCTTCGGGTCGACAATCGAGCTACTTCCCTGCTGGTCCGGGCGCGACCGCGCGCCCCTTTACGTTGTGTCGATGAAAGGGGAGCCGTGAGCATCGCTCATCGCATGGTGGATACCAACAAGATCAACGACTGGGACCATTACTTCCTGAATATCGCCCGTGAGACCGCAACGCGCTCCCGGTGTATCAGGCGACGGCATGGTGCCGTCATCGTCAGGAACCGCCGGATCCGCTCCACGGGGTACAACGGACCCCCTTCCGGACATCCCCACTGCGATGAAGGTGCGTGTCCCCGAGCCGACGCGGAGGCGAGAAGCGGATGGGGTCACGACAATTGCATCGCCATCCACGCAGAGGCCAACGCCATCCTGTATTCGTCACCGGAACAGAGAGAGGGCGCCAGCATCTACATCACGGGAGCTCCCTGCTTCACTTGCGCGAAGTTGATAGCCAACTCCGGCATCACTGAGGTCGTGACGACGGGCGAGCCCTACCAAGGATGGGACGACGTCAGGAAGTTTCTCTTGGACTGCTCGGTGCGGGTACGGCTGGTTCATTAGCTCGGCGGATCGGCGTTCTTGCAACGGGGCCAGAGACCGCTTCAGCCGGCCACCTCCGCCCTGAGCAACGAGATAGAGACCGGTTCAGCCGCTCACTGGTTTCGGTTGTAGGTCCTCGAACAAGCATTCCTGGGGGGCCTTGTCGTCCCGGAGACCCTTGAACGAAGGAGCGCGCAGCCTGCCCACCGAGGTGAGCTCGCGGAATTCCACCCGCGCGACGAGGGAGGGCTCGGTCCACCGTGGGTTCTTGATGACCTTTCCGAAGGCGCTGCGACTTCCCGACGGATCGTCGGCGAAGGGGCGTTGTGATGACTCGACCGCCTTCAGCGCACGCACCACTTCGGTCAGCGACTTATCGGTGAATCCCGTGCCCACCGACCCGACATAGCGCAGCTTGCCTCCGTCGTAGGCCCCCACGAGGAGCGCGCCCAGGGTGTCCGAGCGAGCTCCCTCGCCCTTGGTCCAGCCCCCGACAACGACATCTGCGTCAAAGGTGGTCTTGATCTTGAGCCAGTCCTTGGAGCGTTTGCCCGGCCGGTAGGTGCTTCCAAGTCTCTTCGCGACCATGCCTTCCAGGCTCTGCGCGCGCGACGCCTCGAACACCGCACAGCCTTCCGATTCGACGAAGGGCGAGACTTGCAGGTTGTCTGAAGGAACGATCAGTTCCTGGAGCATCGCCTTGCGGTCTTCGATAGCGGTATTGAGCAGCGATCTCCCATCGAGGTACAGGAGGTCGAACGCCATGTACATGACGGGGATCTGCTTCATCGCCGTTTTGATCGACCCTTTATCCTGAAGGTTGACTCTGCTCTGCAACAACTCGAAGGAGGGGCGACCCCCGCTCATCGCGACGATCTCTCCGTCCACCATCGCGTCGATCGCGACCATTCTCTCGTGCAGCTTGGAAAGTTCGGGATAAGTGGCGGTGATGTCGCGGCGATTGCGCGAGAACAGTGTTGTCTCCCCGTTGCTTGCGGCGAAGGAGCGCACACCATCCCATTTGAATTCGAAGATCCAGTCGTCGGCGTCGAACGCTTTGTCGGTGAGGGTGGCCAGCATGGGAACGGGCTCGGGCCGCGCCTCGGACGGGGGCCGCTCGGAGGCCCTCAGCCACACGAGCCAATCCTTGCCTTCGTTGCGTTTGGTCTGGATCAGATGCCAGACACCTTGCATCCGACCGCCCAGCAGCCGGAACGTCAGCTTCCCAGGCTCCTGCTCGAGCATCTCGTAAGTACCCGAATCGAAGATCCGGACCTCGCCCGCGCCGTAGTTCCCCGCGGGGATCGTTCCAGAAAAGGATCCGTATTCGAAAGGGTGGTCTTCGACGTGAACCGCCAGATGCTTCTCTCCGGTAACTATCGGAAGATTTTTCGGCACGGCCCAGGACACAAGAACCGGTTGTGAGCCATTCAGCATTTCCAAGCGGAGATCGAAGTGAAGCCTCGTCGCGTGATGCTGGTGGATAACGAAGGTTTCACCAGCCGCCGCGGTTCCAGGATCGACGTCTCCTGTAACGACGGCTGCAGGTTCTGGGGTGTCATCGAAGGATCGCTTTTCCGTGTACGTCTTGGAGCGGGCCATGGGGGCCGATGCTAACTTCGTCTCCTCCTATGACAAGCTCAGATGGCGGCGATCACGGGGTTGATCCTGGCTCTTCTGTGACCCCCGCCGCGGTTGTAGTGGTGGTCGTCATCTTTCTGCTCCTGGCAGCCATCGCCACTCCCGAGGCTTTCATCTGGCTCCGGCATGCAGGCGTCACTCGGGTGGTCCTACCGAACACCCCCGTCGTGGCGAACTATCTGCTTGTTGCTCTTTCCCTGTCCTTCGTTGTCGCTGCACTCATCCTTCGCATCATGATGGTGAGCCGGCGAACGGTGGATCTGCGGGCTCAGAAGACACCGTGGTGGTCCCGGCTGCTTGCCTTCGCGATCGTCCTCCTGGCCCTGCGGATAGCCATCTCCTCGGACCTCCTTCGCCGTGGCCTCGGCCAATTGACCCGGCGTTTCGCGCGCCCAACGCCTACCGCCACTGCTACCGGAGGCGTGATCCACGTCCCTCCGCATGCAACCTCTCGACCTTTGGGGATAGCTCTGACGATCCTGATCGGCCTGATCCTCTGTCTTACTGTCGCCGGCATCGCGCTGTTGCTTGCTCGGGTCAAAGGAGAGGTGGCCCCTCCTATTCCGGGAGATCCCCTAGCGGAAGTGCTGGATGCAGGCATCGACGACCTCAGGGCGATAGCCGATCCACGAAAGGCGGTTATCGCCTGCTACGCGAGGATGGAGCGCTTGATGGCTTCTTCTGGGATACCGCGCCTGTTGTCGGACACTCCTACGGAGTTCCTAGCTCGCGTGCTCCAGAGGCGCTCGGTAACTGCCGCCAGCGCGTCGATGCTGACCGGCCTCTTCGAAAGAGCCAAATTCAGCCCGCACCAGGTCGACGAAAAGATGCGCGAAGAGGCTCTGGTCGCCCTTGAGCGAGTGCGCAACGAGCTTGCGCTCGTATGAGCCGGCTCGAAGTCACTGTCGTGGTGGCGGTGGTCGTCGTCGCCTCGTGGGTGGTTGCGACTGCTCTTCCCGACTGGAGCCAGGTTGCTTGGGCGGGTGGAGTGCTCCTCCTCTTGGTTATCGCTTTGATTGCCCTGACGGCACGCGCCGGGGCCATGCGCCATCCCGGACCGAGCCCCTTCGGAAGCCTTCTCATGGTCCGCAATGCAGAGTTCGCGCGCCCGGCAGACCTCGAGAGGATCGAACGCCTCGCCGGGTGGGTCGCCTACTCGCAGCACGATTTCAACCAGCGGCTCAAGCCGATGCTCGTGCAGCTCATCTCTCACCGGTTGGAAATCTCCAGAGGGCTGAAGCTCGAGGAAGGTGAGGTGCCGTCTCCCGAGCTGCTTTCTGCCAGGCTCGCCGCGCTTATCGCGCCGGCAACCGAAGACAGCCCATCGCCTATAACCACCGCCGACTTGAATCGGGCCCTGGATGAGATCGAGGCGCTGTGAAGGATGCCTCGCTAGCTCGAACCCAGGAGCTTTCGGCGCGAGTCCTCGACGAGGTCCAGAAAGCGATTGTCGGAAAAAGAGAGGCTCTGGAGATGATCCTCCTGGGCATCCTGAGTGGCGGTCACATCCTGGTCGAGGATTTTCCGGGGCTGGCGAAGACGTTGATCGCTCTCTGTTTCGCCAAGACCCTGGGGATCGACTTCAACCGGATCCAATTCACTCCCGATCTTCTGCCCGGCGACATCACGGGGGGCTTCATCTACGACCAGCGGGAGGGCAGATTCGAGTTCCGCAAAGGAGCTTTATTCACCAACCTCCTTCTAGGCGACGAGATCAACAGGGCTCCGCCCAAGACTCAGGCTGCTCTACTCGAGGCGATGCAGGAGCACCAGGTGACCGTCGAGGGAACCACCTACGACCTCGAGAGCCCATTCATCGTGATCGCGACGCAGAACCCGATCGAATACGAAGGCACCTACCCGCTGCCCGAAGCGCAACTTGATCGCTTCATGTTGCGCGTCGGGATCGGCTATCCCACTCCGGATGAGGAGTGGGAGATCCTCAGCCGGCGGATCGAGAGGAGGCAAGACGACGTCCTCCTCAACCAGATCGTCGATGGGCCGGGATTGCTCGAGATGCAAGCCTCGCTCGAGCGCGTGTACCTGTCGGATGAGGTCGGGCGGTACATCGTCGATCTCGTCTCGGCCACTCGTGCCGACCCTGACGTCCAGGTCGGCGCCAGCCCCCGCGGTGCGCTCTCGGTCATGAAGCTGAGCCGCGCTAAAGCTCTGTTGGGCGGGCGCGACTTCGTGACTCCCGATGACGTTAAGACGGTGACGGTCGCCGCCCTGTCGCACAGACTCACCTTGAGGCCGGAGCTCTGGGTCCGAAGGGTCACGGGCGAGCAAGTGGTCCAACGGCTCGTGGACCGGGTCCCGACACCGGCCACTGAAGGAGAAACTGCCGCCGGATGACCCGTGGCGTTACGCCCAAGCTTCTGACTCTGGCTGCCATCGCGGCTCTCTGCCTGATTACCGCGGTGGTCCTCGCCCGACTCGAGGCTGTTGTTATCGCGGCTCCTCTGCTAACCGCGTTGGCTTATGGAACATCGGCGGCGCGCGCGCCGGCGCTCCGGATCTCGGCCTCCGTTGAACCGCAGAGATGTCTCGAGGATGAAATTTTCGAACTCATGATCACGGTCACGGCTCAACGCGCGGTCCCTGAGGCCGAGATCGCCTTGGGAGCCATGGAGGGCCTTCAGGCTGTGGATTCCTCCCGCTGGAGTGTGAAGCTTGATCCCGGCGAGCCGGTCGTCTTGCAGGTGAGCCTCCGAGCGACCCGCTGGGGAGCCCACCGCGTCGGGCGCGTGGGGGTACGAGCGCACACCCCGGGCAACCTCATGATCTTCGAACGGGTGGTGGATCCTTTGCTTGAGGTAAAGGTCTACCCGCGATTCGAGAGGATCCACCAAGGCATCGCTCCTACGGATACTCAAGTGTTCACCGGGAACTACGTCTCGAAGGTCGCAGGGGACGGTATCGAATTTGCCAACGTGAGGGCTTTCTCCCGCGGTGACAGCGTGCGCCGGATCAATTGGCGAGTCACAGCACGACGTTCTTCGCTGCAGGTGAACGAGTTTCATCCGGAGCGCAACTCCGACCTAGTGTTGTTCCTCGATTCCTTCAGCGATGTCGGGCCGCGCGGCTTCAACTCGCTGGACCTGTCGGTGCGTGGCGCGGCGGCGCTCGCGCGCCATCATCTGGCCCACAACGATCGGGTCGGGTTGATCTCCTTCGGAGGGCTACTGAGCTGGTTAACCTCGACCTCGGGCAATGCCCAGGTGTACCGCATCGTCGAATATCTGCTCAACGTTCACGCGACCGTGAGCTATGCATGGAAAGACATCGATTACCTGCCCACCCGCACGTTGCCTCCACTCGCCTCGATCGTGGCATTCTCGCCCCTGATCGAGCCCCGGGCAATCACGGCCCTGACCGATCTCGCTGCGCGGGGTTTCCCCCTTCTCGTTGTAGAGACCTTGTCGGAACGAGACGTGGCTCCCCATCCTTCGCCGGAAGGTCGCCTTGCATACCGCGTCTGGAAGCTGCAACGAGAGTCCCTCCGTTACGACCTGGAGACGAGGGGTGTACCGGTCGTGCACTGGGATGGCCACGACGCTCTCGAATCGTTGCTCGTACAACTCCCGCGACGCCGGTCGCGCGTCAGGGTGACCAGATGACAAGAGGAGCGGGGTCGGTCGCCACCGGTGCGGCGATCTGCTGCGGCGTTCTGCTTGCGGGATATCCGCTTCTCCTTTCCGGTTCCGGTTTGATCATCGCCCTCGCCGTGCTGGGATCTGGATTGGTCGCGGTGGGGTTATTTGGAGGTTTCCTGGCGGTATCCATCGCAGGGATCGCAATCCTCGTCGCCGAATACCTAACGTCCCTCTTCATCTCGGGAAGCTCCTTTGACTTCCTCTCAGCAGCCTTTGCTGTTGCTCTGTTGTTGTTGATCGAGCTAGTCGATCTGGCGGAGGCATGGCGCCAAGAGACGCCTCAGCGGACTGTACTTCTGGGACGCCTCAGGTACCTGATAACCGTCGTGGCGGCGGGGGCCGTGGTGGCGTGGCTTGCCGCGATCGCCGGAACGATCGTCAACAGTTCGCTGTTGTTGTTGGTCCTTGGAGCCCTTGGCGGGATATGCGCGGTCGCGCTCCCGTTGTATTTCGCCCGTGCGGCTCTCGCTTCCGACGAGAGTGACGTTTAGGGCCCGTCACTTTCGGGGTCGCTGCGAGACAACCACTCCGCGAGACCGATCCCGGAGAAGGGATCTCCCGCCGGAACTCCCTCGTGCTTGGTGAAGACAAAGACGTCCCGGTCGCGCGATTCGGCGGCCAGCAGCTGCTTCCACGCCGTCCGTGCGGTCTCGCTGTAGGCGTCGAAGCGCAACCTGACGTACGCGATGGGACCGGGGGGGAGCCGGGGCGGGACTTCGCCCTTGGTCTCCGCCAGACACACGGTCGATCCCGCCGCGGCGACCAGCTCGCTGACCCCCGGAGCGTCCCACGAGGGATGGCGGAACTCGAACGCATAACGTCGAGACTGGGGGAGAGCGGCGAGGAGCTGTTCGAATGAGTTGTCGTCTCGTTGCCGGTGTGGCGGAAATTGAAAGAGCAGGACACCCAACCGGCTCCCTAGCGGCGAGACGGAAGCCAGGAACTCTTCAAGGAAGCGCCTGCCATCGCCGTCGACGGGCAAGAAGCGAGAATGTGTCAGTCGACGGTGAGCCTTCGTAGAGAACCGGAAATGTTCCGGCGTTACATCTGCCCATCGTTGGAACGTCGTAGTGCTTTGGATGCGGTAGAAGGTCGCGTTTATCTCGCATGCGTTGAGCACGGCGGAGTAGTGGTTCAAAAATCGTGACCGGGGAAGCTCTTGAGGATAGAAGTCGGGCTTCCATTCCCGGTAGGCCCACCCCGAGGTGCCAACATAGAGAGTCACGAGCTAGCGCTTGAAGTTGCGGGCTTTGCGTGGTTGAGCGTCGACTGCCCTTATAGCCTCGTGAAGAGATTGGCCTTCACCTTCCGCCACAGGGAGGAAGGGATCGCCGACTTCGGCTACTCGCTCGAAGATCGTCGAGATCGTGAAGCGTTCCGGAGAGATGCCGGCTAACTCGTCCCACGCGAAGGGAGTGGATACCGGGGCTCCCCACTCGGGCCGCACCGAGTAAGCACCTGCGATGTTGGCGCCCTCTCGGTTCATGTTGACGTCGAGGAACACCTTGCCTGTGCGGTTCTTGACCTCCCACTCCAACGTGGTGCTCTCGGGATCCGCTTTGTGCACGAGATCGGATAGTGCACCCACGAAGCCCCTCACGTGGTCGTAATCAACGGTCCCGTCCAAAGGGACAAAAATCTGCATCCCTGTTGCTCCCGACGTCTTCGGGTATGAGCGCAAGCCGAGATTATCGAGCAGCACCTTGATCAATGACGCGACATGCTTCACCTCGTCGTACCCGGCGGGCTGAAAGGGGTCGAGGTCGAAGAACGCGTAGTCGGGGAAGCGCTGATCGCCGCCTCTTGCGTGCAGCGGGTGGAATTCGATGCAGCCGAGGTTCGCTATCCACAGCATGTGCGCTACATCGCAGACGGCCATGTAGTTGATCCATCTGTTCTCACTCTCTGAGTGCACGGGAATGGTTGGGATCCACTCCGGCTTGTGCGAGGGCGCGTTCTTCTCGTAGAAATATTGACCCACGACGCCGTTCGGCATCCGCTTGAGCGTGAGGGGGCGTTCGTACAGGTGCGGCAACATCACCGGGGAGATGTTGAAGTAGTACGTGAGCAGATCGCCCTTCGTGTATCCATTCTCCGGCCAGAAAACTTTGTCGAGGTTCGAAAGCCTCAATTCGCGTTCGCCGGCCCGCGCATACCAATGCTCGCCTCGCTTAACCACAGGCATATCAAGGGGAAATTCGATGGTTGTAATCGGGGCCATAGCGGGTAGATAACCATGAGGCAAGGCAGCGACGTAACAAAGGAGGTATGAGAGATGGCGAAGATCGCCTTCATCATGGACGAGATGTTCGAAGACTCCGAATTTAGGGTCCCTTATGACCGAGTGAAGCAGGCAGGTCATGAGCCCGTAGTTATCGGATTGAACAAGAACAAGAAGCTGGAAGGGAAGAAGGGCAAGGAAACCGTCACCACTGACACCGCTATCGGGGATGTGAAGCCGGATACCTTCGAAGCACTTGTGATCCCAGGTGGTTACTCACCTGACAAGATCCGTGGCGACGAAAAGATGGTGGCGTTCACCCGCACCATGTACGAGTCCGGCAAACCGGTGGCCGCGGTCTGCCATGCGGGGTGGATGCTGGCCGAAGCCGACGTGCTGAAGGGCAAGACCGTCACTTCGTGGCCGTCCATAAAGACCGACCTGATCAACGCGGGCGCGGAATGGGTCGACCAGGAGGTGGTTGAGGACGAGAACCTGATCACCTCCCGGAAGCCCGACGATCTCGAGGCTTTCAGCAAGGCCCTGCTGTCACAGGTGGCCCAGAGGAGTTAAGAGGGCGATCCAGCCGGTGGCTTCTGTAGGGGCTGGTTGGTAGCTCGCCCACCGAACAACAGGAAAGGGCTCCGGGTAAACCGGAGCCCTTTCTTCGTACCCCTGCGCGTCTGCTTGCTGTTAGTCGCCCACCTCGTCGGCGACGTCGTGTTCCACGTCGAGTAGCTCGTTGCCGCTCGGATCGAGAGGCGTTGCCGCGCCCGGCCGCGGGGCCGGGGAGACACCCTCCAGGCCGCTCACGCCCTCGTAGATGAGAGCAGCTGCGGCCCCGCCGATCAACGGACCGACCGCGTAGACGTAGAGATCGGTCCACGGGATGCTCTTGGTGTTGTAGAGCAGCGATGCAATGAACGGTCCGAGGCTCCTGGCGAAGTTAGCCGAGCCGCCTGTGGCCGCAGATGTCACCAGGATGCCTGCGCCGAGGGAGAGGCCGATAACAAGGCCCGACCATCCTTTCGGGGCTCGGGGATCGATTGCGATCGCCATGATCGCAGTGACCAGGATGAAGGTGATGAAGGCCTCGGCGAGGATCGCCTGATAATCGTTGATGCCCAGGCCGATCTTGGTCGCGCCGAAAAGGATGTCGGTCCCGCCGACCGATGCTCCGTTCTGGCCGTAGATGCCTGCCACGATGAAGGCGCCGGCGATCCCCCCCAGGATCTGAGCTACCCAGTAGGCGGGCACGTCCGCCCAGCGGAACCGCCGCGCTATCGCCAACGCGAAGGTCACAGCCGGGTTCACGTGGGCGCCGGAGATGCCCCCGAAGGCGTAGACGATGACCGCCAGGATCGCGGCGAAAGCAAAGGCCACGGGAAACACATCGCCGAGATTGTTGGCGAGAAGAGCGCCGAACTGCTGGGAGAAGGTGGCTTGTTGGGCGGCAGGGATCGAGGAGAACAATCCCTGCAGGCGCAGGAGTGGACCGGCTGCAAGGACGGTGGCGGTTCCGGTGCCCACTGCTACCAGCAACAGGGTTCCTACGAACTCGGCCAGCAGCCTCCTCAGGAGCGGCGGCCCCTCCTCGGCCTCTACCTGTAATGCGAGCTCGCGCTCGTCGACCATGAAACCTCCTCGGGTTGATGTGCCACGACAGCATAAGCAGGTGAGGCGGGGTGGCGCTCGCATTTATCGTGGTCGTATGGAGACACTCCGGCACAGCACTACCCAGGCGAGGGTTGTGAAGATCAGGGGAAGCGCCTCCTCCGAGAGGATGGATCGGCTTGCTGGTGAGGAACCCATGGAGATCCGGGCCGGGGTTCTGGGAGAGGCTCCCGAGAGGATCGCAGTCACGATGCGCACTCCGGGCCGCGACTTCGAGCTGGCGGCGGGGTTCCTCTTCACTGAGGGTCTGATCGGACGAGACGATGTCGTGAAGGTCAGCTATTGCGATGACCTGGACGATGAACAGGCCTACAACGTGGTGACGGTGCGCTGTCTGCGGCCGCTGGCGAGCCATCGCGAGAGGAGCTTCTATTCGACCTCCAGTTGCGGAGTCTGCGGAAAGGCGGCTCTGGATCAGATCGAGGTAGCTTGCGACCCCGTCGCGTCGGAGATCACGGTCGACCGCATCGTCATCAGCGAACTGCCAGACAGTCTGCGGCGAGCCCAGAAACTTTTCTCACAGACCGGTGGTTTGCACGCGGCGGGTCTGTTCACGGCGCGCGGCGAAGCGCTGTCGTCCCGCGAGGATGTCGGCAGGCATAACGCCGTTGACAAGGTGATCGGCCACATGCTGCTCGAGCGGAAGGTGCCGCTATCCGACCGGATCCTCATGGTTTCCGGGCGAGCCAGCTTTGAGATCGTTCAGAAAGCGGCGGTTGCGGGACTTCCTTTCGTGTGCGCGGTCTCGGCGCCGTCCAGCCTGGCGGTCGACGCGGCCGCGCGGATGGGGGTCACGTTGATCGGCTTTGTCAGAGAAGACGGGTTCAACGTTTACTCACACGCGCAGAGGGTGGCGCGATGAGCGAAGAATTACCGATGCTCGGTGTCTCCGGCAAGCACAGTGAGGGCATGGGTTAGTACCGGAAAGAGAGCGTGGAGCCCATCGGTTACTCCGCCCACGCTGCCGGGCAGGTTGACGATCAGGGTACGGCCGCGACAGCCGACGATCGCCCTGGACAGAGCGGCCATCGGCGTCTTCTCGGCCCCCGCCTGGCGCATGAGCTCGGCCAGCCCCGGAACTTCCCGGTCCACAACGGTGCGGGTGGCTTCGGGCGTCACGTCGCGCGGGCCTAGCCCGGTTCCGCCGGTGGTCACGACCAAGCTCACGCGCTGAGCGATGTCCTCCAGGGTTTCGGCGATGCGATCCGGCTCGTCAGGCACCACGGCCCTCTCGCTCACTTCGAAGCCGTTCGAGGAGAGCATCGCAGCAGCCTTCTCCCCGGATTCGTCTCTGCGAGACCCCTGGCTCGCGCCGTCGCTCACGGTTACGACGCCTGCGAGATAGGTCATGACGCGGCGCGCCATTCATCGAGCAGCGCCAACTCTCGCTCTCGAGGCAGGCCCGCCTCCCCGGGGAAGACACGCAGGTCTGCGATCCAATCGAGAACGTCCTTTACGGTCTGGCTCAAAGCTCTGAAGCCCAAGCCCGCCGCGCGGGCCTTGCTGATGTCCGCCTGTAAGAAGCCCGCATTGGCTTCGCCTGGAAGCCACAGTGGCAACTCGCTCCACGGCTCAACCTCATGCTGCAGCAGAAAACCCGGATCGGCCCAGATCACCCGCGCGTTGCTGCCGCTGGCTCTCTTGCACTCGTCGAGGAGGCCCTCCATGGTCAACGTGGTTGCTGGTCCGGTGGCGTTGAACACGCCCGGGTGACCCCCGGCGACCATTCGCACAGTCCACGCCGCCAGGTCGCGAGCATCGATCACTTGCACCGGCGCGTCTGCGGGGGCCGGGGCAAGGACGTCGCCGCCGTCCGCGATGCGGCCGACCCAATAGGTGAACCTCCCGGTGGGGTCGTGCGGGCCGACGATGAGACCTGCTCGCACATGTAGCGAACGACCCGGGAGTGCCGCTTCCACGACGCGCTCGCAAGCCGCTTTCAGAGCTCCGTAGTCCTGCTCTACGTTCTCGGAGGCTTGGTCCTCCAGGTTCTGGGTTGGAGCCGTTTCGTCGAAGCCCGGGGGAATCCCATCGCGATAGACAGAGATGCTCGAGATGAACGCGTAGAAATCACAGCTCTTCGCCAGAAGTTCGGCGGACTGGCGAACTATGCGGGGCACATATCCAGAGGTGTCGATCACACCATCGAACCTGCGGCCGCCCTCCAGCGCGGTGAGGGCCCCATCTCTGTCGCCGGTCACGCGTTCCAGCTGCGGATACAGGTTCGGGTTAGTCCGGCCTCGGTTGAACAACACCACCTCGTGTCCTTGCTCCAGGGCGGCATCGACCATGTGACGCCCCAGAAACTTGGTGCCGCCCAACAGCAGGAGCCTCATGACAGCAACCCGTTCGAAGCACCGCCGTCGACGAGGACGCTGACGCCCGTGATGTAGGAGGCGCGGGGGGACGCGAGAAACGCCACGACATCACCAAGTTCGCGCGGCTGCCCCAGGCGGCCGAGCGGGATCGCGTCGACGCCCGAGTGACCCAGGGCCTGCGTTCGGGGGGTTTCGATCCTGCCCGGCGCCACACACAGCGCTCGGATCCCATGTCCACCCAGCTCTTTGGACAGGGTCTTCGCCATCCCCACGACCGCCGGCCGCATCATGTTGGAGAGGAGGAGTCCGGGGATGATCTCCTTACTGGAGGACGAGGTGATGAACACGATGACGCCCGCTCCCCGCTGTTTCATCGAAGGGATAACCGCGCCGGCCAGCCGCCACGCAGAGGCCGTCGTCAGTACGAACGCATCGTGCAGCGCATGGTCATCGAAATCCTCGAAGCTCCCCGTGGGGGGGCCGCCTGCGTTGGCCACGAGGATCTCAACGGGGCCGAGCGCCGAGGCCACTTCGGCGGCGGCAGCTTCGATGCCTTTCTCGTCCGTGACGTCGAGTGGGATGGGGATGCAGCGGCCGGCGTGAGAGTCGATCTCTGAGGCAGCTTCCTCCAACCTGCCTTTCTCTCGTGCAGAGATGGCGACGTGCGCACCTTCCCCGGAGAGTGCTTCCGCGCTGGCGCGGCCCAGGCCGGAAGATCCGCCCAGGACCCAGGCAACTTTGTCCTTCAATCCCAGGTCCAAGGTTCTAGCCTTCGCTTTCTGCGCCGACCCAGTCGGAGCCGTCGGCGTACACCTCGCGCTTCCAGATGGGAACCGTCGCCTTTATCTCATCGATGATCCACCTGCAGGCATCCAGGGCGTCTCCCCGATGGGGCGAGGAACAAGCGACCACCACGGTCGGCTCACCCAGCTGACAGGCGCCGGTTCGGTGCTTGGCAACCACGCCACGGAGATCCCAACGGCCGGTAGCCTCATCCAGCAACGCGCGCAGTCTCTGGGGTGCGAGCTCTGGATGAGCTTCATACTCCAGAGCAGTCACGGATTTCTCCCGGTTGGAGGTGGCGGCTGCGGTCGCGCGGACCGTTCCAACGAAAACGCCGATCCCGCCACACTGGGGATCGGCCACTGCCGCTACCGCCGCGACAACATCGAGTGGCTGCTCTGTTATCTCACTCTCGACGGTCGGGGTGGACGTCGAATCAGCCGCCGATCATCGACATCGATCGAGCCGGCTTGACGAAGTCGACCTTGCCGATGCGATGCCCCGCCCACTTTGCGGCAACGCAGGAGCGCGCAAGCGCGGCGAGCTCGTCATCGGATGCACCCGCGCGCATCGGTCCCTTGAGGTCGGTTTCTTCGAGCGAGAACAGACAGGCGCGAAGGAATCCATCCGCGGTCAGCCGCAGCCGGTTGCAGCTATCGCAGAAAGGCTGCGTCACCGAAGGGATGATTGCAACGCGTCCCGGCGCGCCGTCGGCGAAGCGGTAGGGAGTTGCGGGCTCGGGTCTGTCGTCCGTGTCTGCGATGAGCGGGAACACAGCAGCGATGCGTTCGATGACTTCAGCCCCCGGAACCACGTTGGAAGCTTTCCACTCGTCCTGCGCGTCCAACGGCATGTACTCGATGAAGCGGATGTGGTATCCGGTGTCCCTTGCAAGCCGCGCGAACTCGACGACCTCATCTTCGTTTCCGTCCCGCATCACCACGCAGTTCACCTTGACCGGCGTCAGTCCGATGGCGGCCGAAGTTCTCAAGCCGTCCAGGACCTCGTCGAGCGCGTCGCGCAGCGTCATCTCCTTGAAACGATGCTTGAGCAGCGAATCGCAGGACACGGTGACGCGGTCCAGGCCCGCGTCCGCCAATAAGGGGGCCGCCAGCGCCAAGAGATATCCATTCGTAGTGATCGAAATGTCCAGCTCGTCACCGAGCGCCCGTAGCATGCGCACGAGATCGGCGACATCGCGCCGCACGAGAGGCTCTCCACCGGTGACCTTGATGGAATTGACCCCCGACTCGACCAATATGCGCGTCAGCCTGGTGATCTCCTCATAGGTCAGCAGGGCGTCCTTCGGGAGCCAGGGCAATCCTTCGGGAGGCATGCAGTAGTGACATCTGAAGTTGCAGCGGTCGGTGACCGAGACCCGCAGGTCGGTCGCCGATCTTCCGAAAGAATCGACGAGGCCCGGGCGAACGGCACCAGAAGGAGAAGTCATGGGTCGATAATCTCACGGGCGGCAGGCAGCCCGGGCCCTGCGCGAAGCCAGCCCGAGGCGACACCTGGCCCGGTGGGTGGGCCGGCAGTGCTGGGATCCTGGGGCTATGTGCCTTCGGGGGGCCGCTTCAAGAACTCGAATAGGTGGCCCACTTCCTCGAAGCCGAGCTTCTTGTAGAGGGAGCGAGGCCAGTCGTCGGCGTTGGCAACGAGGAAGACGAGATCGTGGTGCATCGAAAGTGCTTCTTGAACCGCCGCCATAACCACTGCGCTGGCCAATCCGCGGTTCCGGTACTCCTCGAGGGTGACCACCGCCTCGATCTGAGCGGTGGCACCGTCCGAGAACAGGTCGCAGGCCGAAACGACCATGCCATCCACCGCCGCGCCGAAGGTTCTCAGCCCAACGGTGCTGACCAGGGTCTCGATGGCCCGCTCCATCTGCCCCGACGTCACGGGGTCCATGCTGTCGATCTCTGCAGTCCGTCGTCGAAACGATTTCCAGCTTCCATCTTTTAGCTCGCGCACCGACTGGGTGTCGATCGCGAGCGCAGGAGGCTGTCGGCGAACCATGACAACGAGGCGCTCGATCTCCCAGCCCCGCGCCCGAAGGTCGGGCGCCAGACGGCGCCCCGTGGCGGCGTCTTGAACCGTGACGCGCCGATGGCGCAGGGAGGCGGAGCCCTGCACCCGGTCGGCTTCAGCGGCTACTTCAGCCGCGGTGAGGTCGGTCGTGGCGTCAAGCCGCAGCTGGTTGGCCATCCAGATATTCGGGATGCGATCGTCGAAGAGCGCAACCCCGCCGTGCACCGGTTGGATCCGCTGAGCGGCCCGATCCTCGATATCCCGGAGGAAGGCTGCGATCCGCTCCATCTCCGCGCTCCGGTTCATGGGAGGTCGGGAAGCGCGTCCACGATCGCCTCGGCCATCGCAGTGGTTGTTGCCCATTCCCCGAGGGGGCGCAGATCGGCCGTGCGGACCTTGCCCGATGCCAGCACCTTGGCGACGGCGCGTTCCAGCCGCAGAGCGTCGGCTTCCTTTCCGAGATGCTTCAGCATGAGGACGGCGGACAGGATCATCGCCACCGGGTTGGCCATGCCGCTGCCCGCGATGTCGGGGGCCGAGCCGTGCGTCGGCTCGAATACCGCGTAGTCCTTGCCCAGGTTCATGCCGGGTGCCACTCCCAGCCCGCCGACGAGCCCCGCGCACAGGTCGCTGATGATGTCTCCGTAGAGATTGGGCAGCACGATCAGGTCCAGTTCTTCGGGACGCCAGGCAAGCCACATGGCGAGCTCATCGACGTGCATGTCCTCGAAGCCGATGTCGCGATAATGCTCGGCCATCTTTTGGCCGGTCTCGAGCCACACGCCGTCGGAAAATTTCATGATGTTGGCCTTATGTCCGAGCGTCACCCTTCGACGGCGTTGCTGTCTCGCCAACTCGAAGGCGAATTCCACGATGGCGTTCGTGGCCGAGATCGAAATGGGCTTGACGGAAACGCCTGCGTCGGGCCGGAGGTTGTATCCGTGCATGTACCGAAGATAGCCACGCAACTTCTCCAACTCCTTCGACCCCTTCTCGAATTCGATGCCTTCGTAGAGATCTTCGGTGTTCTCGCGGACCACCACGATGTCGACGATGTTGAAGTGCGAAGGAACCCCCGGATAGAGCTTGCAGGGGCGGACGCTGGCGAACAGATCCAACTCTTGTCGGAGTGTCACGTTGATGGATCGGAAGCCGCTCCCCACAGGGGTGGTGACAGGACCCTTGATCGCCACTCTGTTGTTGCGTATCGAGTCCAGCACGGCGGGGGGGAGGGGGGAGCCGTGGCTCTCGATGGCAGGCAACCCCGCCTCTTGGATGTCCCACTCGATGCCGGTGTTCAGGGCATCCACCACTCGACGGGTAGCAGCTGAAACCTCCGGTCCGATGCCGTCGCCCGGGATCATCGTCACGTTTGGCATGGGCTCACCCTAGCGGCGGAGACTTTTCCGGCAGGGATGCTGTCTTGGCCGTAATCTCGCTCGCTTGACGCCCAGCTTCGGACGACACCTTTAAAGGGGGATGCGCGTGACTGCTACCGGGTTGGAGCAGCGGGGAACCGGCATCGATGGCTTCTTCCATATCTCGGAGCGGGGCTCGACCGTGCGAACGGAGTTGATCGCAGGCGTCGCGACCTGGCTCACGATGGCATACATCCTGTTTGTCAACCCCGCGATCCTGGGAGCGGTCAAGGACGCCAATGGCGTAAGTCTCGCCTTCCCACAAGTGCTGACCGTCACTGCCCTGGTGGCAGGAGTCATGACGCTTCTCATGGGTCTATACGCCAACTATCCATTCGCGCTGGCCGCGGGACTGGGGCTCAACGCGTTCGTCGCCTTCACCCTGGTGGCGTCGGATGGTCTTTCGTGGCCCGAGGCGATGGGCGTCATCGTGATCGAGGGTCTCGTTATCACCGCTCTCGTCTTGACAGGTTTCCGCGAAGCAGTGCTGAACGCAATACCGATGGACCTAAAGCGGGCGATAGGGATCGGCATCGGCTTGTTCATCGCGCTGATCGGGCTCGTGAATGCCGGGGTGGTGTGCGGTCAGGTGAAGACGCCTGCGTGCGGTACGGCTTCTGCGACGGTTCTCGGGCTCAATCCGAACCTGCGTCAATGGGGTGTCCTGGTCTTCGTCTTCGGTCTCGTGGTTGCTGCCACACTCGTGGCGCGACGTTTGCGGGGAGCTTTGTTGATCAGTATCGTGTTGTCGACGATCTTTGCGATCGTCATCAACGAGCTGAAGCACCTCACGGTCTGGCAGAACGGGATCGCTGCGTTCCCGCACAAGATCTTTTCCTCGCCCGACTTTGGCCTTGTCGGTCACTTCTCATTCAACGTCTTCCACGTGCTCGGGATCGCCAGCGGGATAGCAGTCGTCCTTGCGGTGATGCTGTCGGACTTCTTCGACACCATGGGGACCGTCGTCGGCATCTCGGGTGAAGCTGGTCTCTTGGACTCCGACGGACGGTTGCCGGGTATCCAGCGGGTGTTGTTCGTGGACTCGCTGGCCGCTGCGGCAGGAGGCCTGGCGTCGGCATCCTCTAACACCACCTACATAGAAAGCGCGGCCGGGGTCTCCGAGGGAGGACGTACGGGGCTCACTTCGGTGGTCGTCGCCATATTGTTCCTCGCAGCCCTGTTCATCTCGCCGATCGCAGGAGTCATCCCTCCCGAGGCGACGGCTCCCGTTCTCGTCATCGTCGGCTATTTCATGATGACGATCGTTCGAGAGATCGACTGGGCGGAACCGGCGATGGGCATCCCTGCACTGCTGACGATCGTTCTGATGCCGTTCACCTACAGCATCACGAATGGAGTGGGAGCCGGTTTCATCGCCTACACCGCTATTGCGCTTCTCCGGGGGCGCTGGCGGGAGGTGCATCCTTTGATGGCAATCGTCTCGGTGATCTTCGTTTGGTACTTCGTGCACGGTCTGTTGGTATAGCGGGCGCGCGTGCAGCCGCTGCTGGTGATCGCCCTGGGTGGCAATGCGATCCAGGACCCGCGCGGCGACGACTCGGTGGAGTCCGACTTTCAGCGTTCGGCTCTCACCGCCGACCGTCTTGTGCGTCTGGGAGCCGATCGCGGATGGCGGCTGGTGATCACGCACGGCAACGGACCTCAGGTTGGCAACCATCTTCTGCGTAGCGAGTTGGCCGCAGCCGCCGGCCATCTGCCGCCGCTGCCCCTGGAGGTCTGCGTTGCAGATACCCAGGGGGGCCTCGGCTACATGCTCCAACAGTGTCTGACGAACGCATTTCAGGCCTCCGGGCTTCCGGCGGTCGTTGCGTCGCTGGTCACCCAAGTCATCGTGGATGAGGACGATCCGGCATTCCAAAACCCGTCGAAACCGATAGGCGAGATGATCCGTGAGGACCGCGTGGTGGACCTCAGGGCGCAGGGGTGGGACCTCGTGGAGGACCCCGCCCGCGGGGGATGGCGCCGTATCGTCCCGTCCCCCGAACCGATGGAGATCGTGGAAGCGGGCGCGATCAAGGCGTTGGTCGATGACGGCGTGGTCGTGGTTGCTGCCGGGGGCGGGGGAGTGCCGGTGGTGCAAGCTGGTGACGACAGCCTCAGAGGCGTGGCGGCGGTGGTCGACAAGGACCTCGCTTCGGCGTTGCTTGCGTCGGATCTGGGGGCCCAGGGGCTTCTGATCGTGACCGATGTGGAGCGGGCCGCACTGGGTTACGGAACCAGCCACGAGCGCCCGCTCGAAGCGCTCACGATCGCAGAGGCACGGGGCTACCTCGACGCCGGCGAGTTCGGTCGCGGCAGCATGGCCCCCAAGGTCGAAGCTTGTTGCCGATTCGTGGAGTCTGGAGGTGACTTCGGCATCATCACGTCGATAGATCGAAGCGATGCCGCCCTGGCCGGTGACGCCGGAACCTGGATCACGCGCTAGCCGCTTTTTAGAGGACTCTTCTCGGCGCGGCCAGAGCAGCGCGGCTGACATGTGACGGGAATGGACGGCCGGTGTGGCGAAGGCCACCGGCGATCCCCGGTTGGTTGCGCAAGCTTCTCCCATGAGAAGGGTGGCGCTCTGCATCGTTGGATGTCTTCTGGCGCCCCTTCCGGCCACCGCTGCCCGCGCCGGCACGGTCCTTCTCGCCCCACCGGTCGATGCTGCGATCGCGCGCCCATTCGAAGCGCCGGTCGGGCCTTACGGAGCAGGTCATCGAGGTGTGGATTACGCCGTCTCCACTGGCACGCGTATCCGGGCCGCGGCAGCGGGCAGGGTGACTTTCGCCGGATCGGTCGCCGGCGCCCGCGCGGTGACGATCCAGCATCGCAACGATGTCCGTACCACCTACTCCGTGCTTTCCCAGATCCTGGTCACCACCGACGATCACGTCCATCGAGGGCAGTGGATAGGGCTGTCCGGGGTGACGCATCCCGGGCAGGCCCCCGGACTGCACTTCGGCGTCAAGGTTGGCGATGTCTACGTTGACCCCGCAACCTTGTTGGGGGCATCCGACATCACCCAGGCACTTCACCTTGCGCCGCTTTCGTGGCAACCCGTGCCTCAGGTGTGACGACTCCTGGCGCTGCCCCGGACCGCAGGGGATTTCAGGCGCCCTTGCTCTCGCCCCGCCCCGATCTCGTCCACGCTGCCGCCGCCCGACGGGAACATCGCGGTTGCAGTGGCGGGCATAGGCAGCAAGACGGCAGGCGGTCTCGCCGCCGAGCTCTATGAGTACGGCCCCGAGCGGCTCGGCTACAAACCCGCGAAGCTCTACTGGTTCTCCTACCGAGGGATTCGCGGCCCCCATCTCCACGAGCCCTATCGGCGGGCCGACACCTACGGCCATCTCGAGGTCGCCGTGCGCCGTCTGATGGCTCTTGCCAGGAAGTATCCGGGCGTCGACGTGGATCTGTTCGCGCATTCGCAAGGAGGTGTGGTGGCCCGTCTCTTCCTCGAGTCGCAGGCGGCTGCGTGGAACCCGCGCCTGCCGCGCGTGGCACATCTCGTGACTTTCGCATCGCCCAACCAGGGGGCACCGCTGGCAGGTGTGGCGGACGAACTCCGGGCAAGCAGTGCCGGCCGCTCCGTGCTGGATGCGGTGTCCCGCTGGTCGCGCTCCGGGGCGCCGATCCCCGACCCCCTTACGCCGGCGGTAGCCGAGTTGGCACCCGGATCATCCGTGATGAGCGCGCTAGCGCGCCAGGACGTCGCATACGGAACGCAGATCCTCACCCTGGCGAGCCCGTTCGACGTCGTGGTGCCGGCCGACCGGGCGCGCATCCCGGGAAAGCTGAATCGCGTGGTCCCTTCCAACGGTCTCGATGCCCACGCTGCCATCGTCCGAATATTCCTTCCTGCGCGGCGGGCCGGTAGCGTGCAGGTCCTGGTGGGACGACCACGGCCCTGCATTGGGCGCGGGGCTCGACTGGCTCGAGCGCCATCTCGGAGGGAGCCTGGCGCGTCTAGCAGGTGCCGTCTCGGGCCCCTGAGATCGCACCGGATGGTGCTCGGGGGCTCTGAGGAACTGAGAAAAGAAGAGCCCCCTCCGTCGGGGGGATGGGCGGATCGCGGAGGGGGCCCTGATTTCCCTTGTGGGGAACTTTGTTTACGAAGTAGATATTGACTGCCTCGCGAGGTTATCTGCACCGCCTGGAATGCAGAGATCGAACCACGCGGTTGTGCCTGAGGTACAACAGAGGCAAAATGCGCCGGGGTAGAGGTGGGACCGCCTAGCATCTCGGGGATGGACGCCAACCGTCTGCCCGTCGATGTCCCCGGCCTCGAAGCTGAGTTCGGCCGGATCGAGGTCCGGCGCAGCTCCCGCCGGCGGAAGACCGTTTCTGCCCAGATCGTGGGCGAAGCCCTCATCGTGTCGATGCCCGAGCGGCTGTCCCGGGCCGAGGAGCATGAATGGGTACAGCTGATGACGTCGCGGATGGCCGAACGGCGCCGCCGCGACCGTCTCAATTCGGACGACCGGCTGGCCCGTCGCGCGGCAGAGCTTTCCGACCGTTATCTGGGTGGCGTGCGGGCATCATCCGTCGAATGGGTGTCGAACCAGCGCTCCCGATGGGGTTCGTGCTCCCCCGATGACGGGTCCATCCGTCTGGCGATCGCTCTGGCCGAGTTTCCCGGATGGGTGCGGGATTACGTGCTGGTACACGAGCTGGCCCACCTGATCTGTGCCGACCATTCCGAGCCTTTCTGGCGGCTGGTCAACCGCTATCCCCTCACGGAGAGGGCCAGAGGTTTCTTGATGGCGAAAGGGATGGACGAGGCGAACGAGCAGACTTAGAGCCGCTCCGGGCTCTGTCTCCAGAAAGCAACCTCTGCGATACCCCATCGCTCCAAGATCCCCACTGCCAGCGCGGCCCGGACACCCCAACCGGCAACGACGACCACGCGTTCGGCACTGGTGAGATCGGCTGCTTCGGCCCATAGGTGCTCCAGGGGTATGTGACGGGACCCTTCGCAGCGTCCGGCCCCTGGATCGCCGACATCTATCGCGATGCCACCTGAAGCGCGGTCACCTTCGATGACCTCAGTGGACACGGGGGCACCCCGATGAGTCGCCCATTGGTTGATGCCGTCGGCAACCGCTCCCAGCACGGTGAATCCCTTGCCTCGCAACGCGGCGGCCGCATTGTCCAAGTCTCCGTGGCCGAGGTCCAGCAGAACCAAGGGAAGGTCCAGCGGCAGGCAATCTCGCGCCCGTCCGGCGAAGCCCGGTCCGAACTCGTACAGCAATTCGAGCGATGCAGGCACGTGCACGTCGAGATACGTCTGGACGGGACGCAGATCGACGAAGGCGGCTCCGGAATCGACGCGCTGCATAGCGTCCTCGAAATCGAGCGTTCGGAGCACCGAGGTGACAGGCACCTTCGACTTATATCCCATACTGGATCCGTGGTCGTTCTCCTGTTGCTGATCCTGATCGCGGTTCCTCTTGCTGAGCTTTTCGTGATCATCCAAGTCGCGCACCTGATCGGGCTTATCGCCACTCTGCTAGCGCTGCTGCTGATCTCGATCGCAGGGGCATGGTTGCTCAAACGCGAGGGGGCCGCGGCCTGGCGCCGCGTGACCGATGCCTTGGCTCGGGGTGAGATGCCCGCGACCGAGGTCGCCGACGGCGCGCTCGTCTTCCTCGCCGGGGCGCTCCTGTTGACTCCCGGTTTCATCACCGATGCCGCCGGGATGTTGTTGCTGATCCCGGTAGTCCGCGTCGGCCTCAGGGGAGGCATCCGCAAACTGCTATGGCGGTGGGGACGGCGCCGGCTGCGAGTGGTGGGCCCCACAGAAGCGGTCGCGCACCGTGTCTACGACGCGAGAGCGGTGAGCCGCAAGCCTTCTGCTACTGCCTCTGCGGGTCAGCTTCCTTCGACCGACTCGGGGCCAGCTGACGAGGCCGATTTTCCCGATAGGAGATGACGGGCCCTACGTCGCCCTGTTCAGGGTAGGCGCCTCGGTCGAAATCCTTGGCCGATCGCCGTCGGCCGTTCATCCGCACCCGGACCGTCTCCGGATATCCCCCCACGTGCACTGCCACGCCCAGCGACTCTGCGACCTGGGTCGCACGTTCCACCGTCGGATACACCCACCGCTTCCATCCGCCCTCGCCGTCCACCAGAACCAATTGGGCATCGCGCAGCCCGATCCTCACCACCACCGCTTCGATGACCGCTGGAGCTTGTGCCAGAAAATCTTCGGGCTCGCGTACGACAGGAGGCGGCTCTGGTTTCTCTTCGAACGGCCAGGCGCGGGACATCGCGGAACCCTAACCTCGGCCGCTCAGGCTCTTGGTTCCGCGTCATCAGATGACCAGGCCCCCGTCGACACACAAGACCTGTCCCGTGATGTAGTCGGCTTCCGCCGAAGCGAGGAAGACGAAAGCTGGGGCGATCTCTTCCGGGGCGCCGTACCGGCCGAGCGCGAACCGGCTCAACCGCCGCCGCGCGGCTTCCTCATCCTTCATCAGCGGCTCGGTCATAGCGGTGAGGGCCGCGGGCGCCACCGCGTTAACGGTGATCCCCAGCCCTCCCAGCTCCTTCGCCCAGGATTTCGTGAGTCCGACGATCCCCATTTTGGCTGCTGCGTAATTCGACTGTCCGACGGCTCCTATCAGCCCCGAAGCGGAGGTGACATTGATGATCTTCCGGCGCCGTGGCGCACCATGATCCATCTCTTGCTTGGCGAGGGGACGCCAGTAGCGGACCGCTGCACGTCCGCAGGCCCACGTTCCCTTCAGATGCACCCCGATCACCTGATCGAAGTCATCTTCGCTCATGTTGTGCAGCATCTTGTCGCGCAGGATGCCTGCATTGTTTACGAGCACATCGACATCGCCGAATGCGTGGATGGCAGTTTCGACGAGGCTTTCGGCCGCTTGTACCGAGCCGATGGGGTGTGCATCCACGGTCGCGACTCCGCCCGAGGCTTCGATCTCTTTCACGACCCCCTCCGCGGCAGAGGGATCTACATCGTTGACCACGACCCGTGCGCCTTCTCCGGCGAACGCCAGGGCGACCGACCTGCCGATGCCTCCGCCTGCCCCGGTCACGATCGTGGCCGTCCCCTCCAGTCGCTTCGGCATGGCCGCAGTGTAAGTCGCGTAACATCGAGTCATGGAAACCAAGAAGAAAGTGCCATTGACCCAACCCGCGTTCGACCGGCTTCAGGAAGAGCTGGCGCATCTCGAAGGAGAGGCACGAACGCAGATCATCGACGACATCGCGACTGCGCGAGCGCACGGCGATCTCAGCGAGAACGCGGAGTATCACGCGGCCAAAGATCAACAAGGTCTTCAAGAGGCGCGCATCCGCCAGATCAAAGAGATGCTCGAAAACGCCGAGATCATCCACACGAAGGATGACGGTGTCATCAAACCGGGCAAGCTGGTGACGCTGAGATACGAGGACGATGAAGAACCGGAAACCTATCTACTTGGTTTGCGCGAAGAGCGTGACGGAGATCACGCCATCCTCACGCCGGAGTCGCCCATAGGACAGGCCCTCGTCGGTCACGTCGCCGGCGAGACGCTGGTCGCCAAGGTTCCGGCAGGGGATCTGAAGATAGAGATCGTCGCGGTCGAAACACCGTAGCGGGGGCCGTTGGCGTGCGCGAGTGGCGGGCTTGTAAGTCCTAACGCGCCCGCCTTTCGCGCCTGATCACGATTGCCACATCACCCAGCGCGGCCAGCTCGCCGAGGGGGTCGCCCCTGACGGCGATGACATCCGCGTCCCGCCCCGGTTCCAGGATCCCCGTGCTCGAAAGTTGCAGCCACCTTGCGGAGGACGCGGTCGCCGAGTGGATTATGTCGGCGGGAGTCATCCCGGCTGCCGCCATCAGCGCTACTTCGTTCTTGTCGATCCCGGGAGTGGTCCCGGCGTTGCCGAGATCGGTTCCATAGATCACCCGGCCGCCGGCTCTTCGGAAGTTTCGAAGGTTCTCCACAGCCACGTCCAGCTCGCGTCCGAAACGGATCGCCAGGGTCGGGAGCACGGCCATGTCCTGATCGACCATCCGCTCGATGGTCGCGGCATCTATCGATTCCAGACCCATGAGCATGTGGGCCAGTTCATCGACTCCGGCGTCGAGCGCTTTGGTTAGCTCCTCCAGTCCGTGCACGTGGCCCGTGACCTTCAGGCCGTGCGCGTGAGCGGCTCTCACGATCTCGGCCAACGTCGCGGCATCCAGGGTTGGGCCTGCAGGGGGATTCAGGGCCACCTTGATGACTGTTGCTCCGCCCCCCACCATCCGTTCGACGGCCGTGTTCGCCCCGCTCCTGCCCTCCACTACCAGCCCGGTGCCGGCGGGGGCCCAGGAGGCACGCGTTGGATACCCCCCAGGAGCCGTCAACATCGCCCCCGCTGGAAGGATCGTTGGTCCCTCGAAAGTCGGTCTCTGCGACTCCGCCGCGAGCGGAAAGATCTCTTCTGGAGGCCAGCCGAGATCGCGTGCGCAGGTGACACCTCCTGCCAGGACGGAAGAGGGCGGATAGAAGCCGATGTGCACGTGCGCGTCTATGAAGCCGGGGAGCACGGTCATGCCGGTTGCATCGATGACTTCTGCATCGTGGGGAAGGACGGCTTCGCCCTGCGGGCCCACTGACGTGATCTTGCCGTCTTCCGCCACAACCACCGCGTCGATCATGGGCCTTTGCTCGGGACCGATGAGGGCGGTTCCTCCTACCAACGCCCACTTCCCAGCAGTCATGCTTGTCTCCCTTTCCGGAGCTCCCGCCACGCGAGACGCGCATCGCGATGGGGCCCGCGTGTGGTCTCCCTAACTTACGACCGGCAGCGCTCCGACTAGCCTTCTCGTCATGTTGAGCTCCGAGATCAATGCTCTTGTGGACGCAGCCGATATCAACGCTCTGCTCAAAGTGGTGGATGGACTGTGCGCGGCTCGCGAATGGGACCAACTCATCGATCTGGCGGAGAGATGCGAAGACGCGATCGAGCGCGGTAAACAGTTATGGCCGATCGCAGCTCATGTTGACTACAGGCTCGCGCTCGAGGCGCCGGGAGAGCTCGCCGCCTCCGTCTTAGATCCGAACTCCGGCAGGTTTGCAGTGGGCCCTTTGACGGAGGTTGCCGCGTTCGGTCATCCCTGGCGGGAACTCGCTTCCCATATCGACGACGCTCGCATCGCGGCGTACGTCGCTCAAGAGCGCGTTCTGCGTGGTGAGGTGCTGGTCGACGACCCGCGTGCTCACCCCGAGGTGCTCGAGCTGCCTGCCCGGCTGGAGCCGTGGGAGCCCACCTACGCCCTGGCAACTTATGGCCACAACTACGTCGAGGTGGCGGAGCCGTGGGAGCCGAAGGTTCCTCTGGGCGATGTCCGTTTGACGCAGGCGGAGGTTGTGCAAGACCCGGAGCTGGAGGGGACGCTGCTGGATCTGGTGCAGCCGTGGACGAGCGAGTCCAATGGGGCCGCGCGCACGATCGTGGTGGAAGGCGACGCGGTGAACGCAGCTTCGATGCTGACGTACGGGACCCTTCGGATGGGTGAGCTCGATACTGCCGAAGCTCTGCAGCGGATGGCGTGGGCCGCCGCCAGCGGCGGTGCCCATGGCAAGAGGCGGGGCGCCGCGCTGGGCAGATCCATGGCGTGGTATTCGGCCGCGCTGCTGGCCGACGCGCCCTGGCCGCCGGGGGAGAGGCTCGGGGAAGACATCGACAGCCTGCGGTGGTTCCGCTGGGATGAGGGGACCGAAGAGGAGGGATGGGTGCTCCGCCTATCGGTGCAGAACTCAGCCCAAGGATGGTCCGCAGCGATTGCGGCAACCGACGTGAAAGAGAACGATCTGAGTCTGTAGCCGCGCGTTCCAGCGCCCAGACAGATATTTCCAGCAGAAAAAAGCCATCCACTTATTCCTCGTTCTGCGAAATACTCGTCGACGGCCTCCGAAGCAACAGGCTCGGAGAACGATGCTCGGGAAAGAGGGCGGCCTATGCCGAAGCACTATCGCACTTACGGAATGATCGGTACTGGCAAGAAGACGGTTGTGGGGGCTATCTCATCACTTCTCGTCTTGTTGCTGGGGCTGGCGTTATTCGGCCCCATCGCAGCCAATGCGTCCAGTCACCGAGAGGCTCCCTTGACCGCAGCCGACCCGCAGATCGACGGGACGGACCTATACGCGTTCCGCAGTCCCGACAATCCCTCCACGATGACGCTCATCAGCGACTGGATCCCCTTCGAGGAGCCTGCGGGCGGGCCGAACTTCTTCCCCTTTGCGACCGGCGTCAACTACGACATCAACATAGACAACAACGGCGACGCGAGGGCCGACGTCATCTACAGGTGGAAGTTCAAGAACCACTACCGTCACGCGGATACTTTCCTGTACAACACGGGCAAGGTAACCAGCCTAAAAGACAAGAGCTTGAACTTCTATCAGACCTACAAGCTGATGGAGATCCATCCGGGTCATTCGTCGAAGGTGGTTAGAAAAGGGATCGTTGCTCCCAGTGACGTTGGTAAGGCCTCGATGCCCCGGTACGCGCCTCTGTCGCGTGCTGCCGTCGACAAGTTCGGCGGAGGAAACAGCAAGACATTCGCAGGCCAAGCCGACGACCCCTTCTTCGTCGACCTGCGGGTGTTCGACCTCATCTACGGCGGGGACTTCAGTGAGGTGGGCGCCGACACCCTCCACGGCTTCAACGTCAACGTTCTGGCTATCCAGGTGCCTCGCTCGGATCTGGCGAAGCGTGGCGACGTGAAGAAGCACCGCAACATCGGTGTGTGGACGACCGCATCCCGCCACACCGTGCGGGTGCAGTCGAGCACCACCGGGGCCATCAGCTCGAGCGGGGGCCGCGTGCAGGTGTCGCGTTTGGGCAATCCCCTGGTCAACGAGGTGATCGTGCCAACGCCGTTGAAGGACTACTTCAACGCCTCTAAGCCACGGAACGATGCACAGTTCCTGCCGGCGGTCGAGAATCCCAAGCTGCCGCATATCGTTCACAGGATCTACGGTCTCCCCGTGCCGGATTCCAATCCCAACGAGGCTGGGATCCAGCGCTCCGACTTGGTGAAGGTGTTCTTGAAGGGGCTGAAGGGCCTCAACAGGATCAAGGGTGTGACGCCTTCCGAGGAGCTCCGCGTGAACATGAAGACGCCGCTCTGCCGGCCCGTCTCTTGTGCGAACTATTCCCGTCTCGGTGTCATCGGCGGAGATGCACAGGGTTACCCGAACGGGCGCAGGCTGAGCGACGACGTCATCGATATCGCTCTCCAAGTGGTCGAGGGCGAGCTGATAGGAAACCCGAACAACCTGGGTGACAACGTCAACGCCAACGACAAGCCATTCAGGGCCCACTTCCCCTACGTCGCACTGCCATGGCGAGGCTCGAACCCGACTCCTCACCAGTAGCCGCAAGTAGTTGTGTGGAGCCTGGAGCACCGCTCCAGGCTCCTTCCTTTCAGAGAGAGTGGGATGAAGAGACTCGTTGGACTTCTGGTAGCGGCAGGTCTGGCGGCTGCGATCTTCCTCGCCGGAGCGCTGCTGCCCACGCGAGCCTCGCAAAGCCCGATCCCCGCCCTCTCCTTACCCGCGCCGAGCCCGCTGCCTACCGCCGCTTCTGGATTGCAGAAATTGCAGACCACGATCACTTCTCTGCAGTCGCGCCTCCAGGGCAACCCTGGAGATGCAGAGGCGCTCTCTGCGCTTGGCCTTGCCTACCTCCAAGAAGCGCGCCTCACTGTCAACCCCAGCTACTACACAAAAGCAGACGAGGTGCTGAGGAAGTCGGTAGCGATCGATCGGAAGTCGAATTTCCAAGGATTGCTGGGCATGGGCATCTTGGCAGGCGCGCGGCACCGCTTCGGTACTGCTCTCCGCTGGGGACGTCGCGCCCAAGCCGAGAATCCTTTCAACGCGGACGTCCGGGGCCTCGAAGCCGACGCGCTCATCGAGTTGGGGAGGTATAGCGCAGCAAGGCGCGAGCTCCAGAAGATGGTGGATCTTCGCCCGGGCCTCTCTTCGATGTCGCGTATCTCGTACTACCGGGAGCTGCACGGGGACCTGGGGGGAGCGATCCAGGCCATGGCGGCTGCTTTCCGCGACGCTGGTGGATCCGGACAAGATGCTGCCTGGGCCAGCTATCAGCTCGGAGATCTTCAGTTGCTCGCGGGACACTTGGCGCGAGCAGAATTCCTCTACAGGAGAGGCATCTACCTCGATCCCGGCTACTACCTGCCGAAGGTGGGCAGGGCCAAGGTAGCCGCCGCCAGAGGCGACTTCCCACCGGCGGCGCGGATCTTGAAGCAGGTGGTGAACACATATCCCCTACCTATCTATGTGATGTTGCTCGGCGATATCTACCGAGCGGAAGGTCGGCGCAACGAGGCCAGCCGTGAGTACAGCCTGGTACAAGCGGAACAGCGGTTGTTCTCCGCCAACGGCGTCATCCCCGACACCGAGATGATGATCTTCTTTGCCGATCATCATCTCCGGTTGCACAGAACGTTAGCGGAGGCGCGCCGTGAGTACGCGAAGAGGCCAAGCGTGCGCGTGGCCGACGCCCTCGGCTGGGTGCTCTACGCCAACGGCAAGTACGGCGAAGCTAAACGCTATGCGCGCCGCGCTTTGCGTCTTGGAACGATCGATCCCACTTACTACTTCCACGCCGGGATGATCGCCAAGGCCGCGGGCGAAAAGACGCTTGCGCTCCGCTACTTGCGAAGGGCGCTTCGTTTCAATCGGCACTTCTCGGTGCGTTACGCGCCCGAGGCCGTACATGCGCTTCGCGCCCTGGGTCGTCCTGAATGACGAGGCTGCGTCGTCTACTCGTCTCCATCGTGGTTGGCATCGCGGCGTTCTTGCTCTTGGCCGGCCCGGCCTCCGCCCACCCACTGGGCAACTTCACGGTGAACCGTTTCAGTGGTTTGGAGCTAACTACGAGCGCGGTGACCGTTCACTACGTGGTGGACATGGCCGAGATCCCGACGTATCAGGTCTTGTCTCGTCTGCAGCCCTCTAACAACGAGATCGTCGACACCCAGAAGCTGCAGGATTACGCAGATTCGGTTGCCCGCCGGATCGTAGGAGGGGTGCAGTTGAGCGCCAACGGGCGCGCGGTTGCACTTCGCCCAAGGGCTGCGACGGTCTCGCTTCGCCCGGGGCAGGGCGGGCTGAAGATCATGAGGATCGAGGTGCCCCTCCAGGGAAGCTTGCCGTCGCCCGATGCCTCGCTCCATTACCAGGACACCAATTTCAGCGATCGGATCGGCTGGAAAGAGATCATCGCGTACGGTTCTGGGGGCCAGGGGATCTCGTCTGCCTCGGTTTCCTCCAAGAGTGTCAGCGATTCGTTGCGGGCGTATCCCAAGAGCATGCTTGCGAGCCCGCTCGACGTGACCGAGGCTACGGTCAAGCTCCAGCCCGGCGCTGCCTCCTCCGGTGGCGCTGCGCCCGGAGGTCTCACGGTGGGTTCTCCGGGTGCCATCGGCGGTTCTCTGGCCAATGCCTTCGCGAAGCTGATCCAGCACCATCTCTCGCCTCTATTCCTCCTGCTGGCCCTTCTGCTCGCGCTGGGGGCCGGAGCGCTGCACGCGCTGGGGCCCGGCCATGGCAAATCCATCATGGCCGCCTACCTGGTTGGAAACGAGGGCAAGATCCGGCAAGCGGTGATCGTCGGCGTCGCGGTTTCTCTCATGCACACCGCCTCGGTGGTGGCGCTCGGCCTGGCGATCCTGGGTGCTTCCAAGCTATTCGCTCCCGAAGTCGTCTTCCCGTGGCTATCGTTGATATCGGCCCTGGTCGTGCTGGCCTTGGGCAGCTACCTGTTGCGGACGCGTCTCGCGTCACGGGCGAGGGCGCGCGCTCACGCGCTTGGCCACGCCGGCGGTGACGGCGCTGCCCACGACCACGACCATTCGCATCCCCACGACCATGCGCATCCCCACGAGCACGGCCACTCCCACTTCGCTCCCTCCGATGGGATCACTCCGACCTCCTGGAAGGGCCTGGGTGTCATCGCACTTTCGGGGGGCCTGCTGCCCTCGCCCTCCGCGCTGATCGTCCTTCTGGCCGCGGTGGCGCTGCATCGGATCGCCTTTGGCCTGGTGCTGGTCGGTATCTTCAGCGTCGGGTTGGCGGCGGCATTGACGATCGTGGGGGTACTCGTGATCAAGGCGCGCAGTTTCGCGACGCGGCGGTGGGGAGAAAACATCACCAACGCCCTGCCGATTTTCTCTGCCGCGGCGATCCTTCTTATCGGCGTGTTCCTCACCGCCGGGGCAGTGCTGAAGCTGTGAGTGAACTAGCCCCCTACCGAACCTCCCGGCTGCAGGTCGATGACTTCGAGACCGTCGATGTCGCTGGCAGTCTCCCGGAGTTGATCGGGCGTTCCGGAGAGCACCGGAAAAGTGCCGAAGTGCATGGGGATCACCGTCTTGACGTCGAGCAGGCGGATCGCCTCGGCTGCAGATCGGGGGCCCATGGTGAAGTAGTCGCCGATCGGCAGCATCGCCCAGTCCGGCTCCAGGAGTTTCCCGATCAGGGCCATGTCGGAAAAGACGGCGGTGTCTCCAGAGTGATACAGCTTGAAGCCGTTCTCGAATTCGACGACGTAACCGGCTGCTTCACCGCCGTAGATCACCTGGTCGCCGTCGGTGATCCCGCACGAGTGCACGGCGTGCGTCATGTTCACCTTGCAGTCGGCGATCTCGATGGTTCCTCCCTTGTTGAAACCAACGAGGTTCTCCAGCCCCTTGGATCCCAGCCACCCGGCAGTTTCGGCGATGGCTACCAACGTGGCCCCCGTCGAGCGCCCCAGTTCCACGGCGTCGCCGATGTGGTCGAAATGACCGTGGGTGATCAAGATCGCGTCGAGGGGGCCGGGGTCCTTCAACTCATCGGGACAGGCAGGGTTGCCCATGACCCAAGGGTCGATCAGAAGTCGCTTGCCGGAGGGCGTGGTAACTCGGAATGTCGAGTGACCCAGCCAGGTGATCCCGATTCCATCGGGCAGATCTGTCATGGAACCTCCTCGCGCTTGAACGGTGGAGAATCTCTAGCACGCTTACGCAGGGCGCGAGACCACGGAGGTGACCGATGACCGGTCGCCGGTTGGTGGCTGCCGGGCTCGCCTGCCTGCTCGGTCTGGCCGCGTGCAGCAGCGGCAAGTCCGCGGTGTCCTATACGGGAACAGCCAAGCTCGCACGGGCCTTGAACGCGAACGGAGTGACGTGCGCCGGTTACGGTCGCGCTCCCAATGGCGGGCCCGCAACTACGGGGGCTGCGGCTTCCGTGAAGAAGGGGGCCAAGGCCCTGGTGCAGGAGGCGGGGATCTGTTCGCATGGGAAGAGCAAGCTGCTGCTGTTCACCTTCAAGACCTCAGCCTTGCGAGACCGCTGGCTCACGGTTGGCAGCCTCTACGGATCGCTGGTGGTGGGCCCGAACTGGAGCGTGAGCACCCAGAGCAAAAGCACCGCCGATCAGATCCAAAGCGCGATCGGCGGAGAGGTCCACTAAGCCGCGTTTGATCTCAGGCAGCGCGGAAAAAGCAAGCGACCCGGCTCGTGGCCGGGTCGCTTGTCAAGACTGATGGGTCTGCAGGCTTAGAAGGCTGTTATCCCCTTGGGCGTGCCCACGCCGGTCGGACCGTCGTACCCGGGCGCACCTTTGCACATGGTAGTTCCGCAGCTTCCGTTAGAGCCCGTGGTCACGTCATGGAGGCTGGAGACATGGGCGTACGGGATCGAGGACGGATAAGTGACGGTTGCTTCGTTGCCCGCCAGGCCGTAGACGGCAGCGATCAAAGGTGACGAAAGGCTGGTGCCACCTACCTGGAACCATCCCACCTGACCCGAGTAGCGAGTGCTGTCGTAGATCGCGGCGCCGGTGTTGGGATCGGCATCGGCAGCCACATCGGCGACTCCCCGCTTGCTCCCGCACGCCGTTGCCGACCATCCCGCGGCAGCGGTCTGCCACGACCGAGCCGAGAAGTAGTGACTGCAACCGCTTCCCGACCCACTCCACACCGATTCGCTGCTATAGGTATTGCTGGAGGTGATCTTCAGCGTCGTGCCGCCCACGGCTACCACGGTGTTGTACGAAGCCGGGCTCTCGACGCCGTAGCCGTTGTCGCCGGAGCTCGCCGTGATGGCGATGCCCGCATGGTCGTAGGCGCCGCCGTTGGTGGAGCTGAGCTCGTTGCCGCCGTAACTGTTGGAGATCGCGTCGGCCCCCAGGCGGACCGCGGTATTTTCGGCGGTCGCAAGGTTGGAGAAGCTGGCAGTATTCGCCTCGACCAGCAAGATCTTGCAGTTTCGGCAGATCTGGTGGGCGGTCTCAACATCAAGCGCAATCTCGAGGGCCCAGCCTGGATCGGTCCTCGGATAGGCCGTACCGCCGGTTTGGTCCACCTTCTGGAAGCAGGAAGCGGTGACGCCGCTGCCGCAGTTCGGGAACGACGGCAATCCAAAGGTGGTGTCGTAGGTGTTGAGGTCGGCCTTTGCCGTCGGGTCGTTATAGGCATCCACGATGGCGATCGTCTGGCCCGCCGGGCCGGTGGTTGGGAGGCTGTAGGCGCCGTGGAATTGCGCCGGACCGTAGCCCCTCGGCCCGGTGGTCGCGAGCGGGTTGCCGTGGGCGTCGGTCACGACCCTGGAAAGACAGCGGGCGTGTCCAAGCTTGGCATTCGGACATACCGCTCGAGAATCCGCATGGCTGTTGAGCGCCTGGGCGGCCGGCAGGCCCGAGAGACCAAGCGCCGCCACCAGTGGCACGAGCGCGACAAAACCAAACAGATGCCTCTTCAAATGAACCCCCTCTTGCTGGATAGCTCAGACGAACTTGTCACTCTGTCAAAGGCACCTTCCCGAGTCAACCTCCGCTCGGTCGCGTCGGTGGAGCTGGACGGGAACCGGGGCTGTCTGCGGCCTCGGATCCCGTCCGTCCGGAGCAAGACAACCTCCCTCCCAACGGGCTAGGCTGTGTCCATGCAATCCGGGGGGATCTGGTGAGTCCTATATTCGTCTTACTAGTAGTCACGCTGGTGGTGGTTTCGCTGATGCTGCGAAGGCCGACTGGGCTGTCCGGGCCCGTTGATACTGAGTCGCTGATACACAGGTGTGACTTCTGCAAAGAAGCGATACTGCCGATCGACCATCAGGCCAAGTGCTTCGTTCGGCACGCCAAGGGTGAGCGAGCGCTGCTCGGTTATCGGGTGCTCAACGCCTGTGGTGCTTGTGTGCGCGAGGGCAGACTCGAGGGAGCGTTCTCTTCGGAACGAGCCGAACCACCGTCCTAGCTTCGAGGGCTAACTCGAGGCCCCTCACTCGCGCTCACATCCGCTTCAGTAGCTCTGCCTTCTTGGACTCGTACTCTGCCTCAGAGATGGCCCCCTCCTGCTTCAAGCGGGCAAGAGCCTCGATCTGTTGGGGGATCGAGGTAGAGGTTCCGCCAGGCTCCCCCGTAGCCGGAACCGCTGATGGAGACATGCGATCGGAGCTCCGCTCGGTCTCTTTGTAGATCATCAATTGTACCTGCTCCGGGTTACGGACGTGGCTGATGGTTTCCTGTCCGCGCTCGCCGGCGGATTCGATCACGAGGGTGCCGGCTCCCACCATCCGCTGGAGCACGGATTGGTTGAAGGTGACATCGTTGATCCGCTCGAGCGGAATCTCCTTCGAGTGTTTCGCCAGCACGCCGGTTCTCGTGATCAGACGGTCGGTGGTCAAAACGAAGTCTGTGTACGCCCAACGCAGGAACGGGGCGACTGCGAGCCACAGCCACAGCACGATCGCCACGACGAGGATGATCTCCCGAGGCCTCGCATGGTGGCGTGCCACCGTCTGCGCCAGGTACGCAGCGATAGCCAGCACGACCGTCCAGAAGATCGGATAGAGCAGCTCGATCCAGTGCGGTTTCAGATCGAAGACCAGCTTCTCGTTCTCAGCCAGAAGTTTGTTAGGGAAGGGCACCACCACAAGCTAACGCCTTCTAAGATGCTTGGTCCATGGGGATAGATCGGGCTGCCGTCGACCATGTCGCTCGTCTTGCGCGCCTCGACCTTTCGGAGGACGAACGGGTGCGCATGCGAGCGGAGTTGACCGACATCCTCGACCATGTCACGAGGATCCAGGCGCTGGACCTTGACGGGGTGGAGCCAACGACCCATGCCCTTCCTCTGCGCAACGTCATGCGAGCCGACGAGATCACACCTTCCTTGTCACAGGAAGAGGCGCTGGCCAATGCTCCCGCAACCGAGGACGGCCGTTTCAAGGTTCCTCGCATAGTGGAGGACGCCTGAGTGGCTTCCGAGCTCGTCTGGAAGTCCTCCTTCGGATTGGCCGGAGCGTTGGAGAGTGGTGATGTATCGGCGGTCGATGTAGTCCGAGCCTTCATAGATCGCAGTGGTGAGGTGGATGGGCGGCTCCACGGCTACCTTCGGCGATCGGACGAAGACGTCCTAGCGAGCGCCAGGCTGGCCGACGAGCGCCGGGCCGCGGGTCGCACCCGCTCCAGCTACGACGGCATCCCGGTGGCGTACAAGGACATCTTCGTTACCAAAGGCATCACCACCACTTGCGGCTCTCGCATCCTCGGGGATTGGCTCCCGCCGTATGACGCCACCGTTGTCGAACGCTGTTCCGCGGCAGGCCTTCTCTCCTTGGGCAAGACGAACATGGATGAGTTTGCGATGGGTTCCTCCACGGAGAATTCGGCCTTCGGTCCCAGTAAGAACCCATGGGATCTGGAGCGCGTGCCGGGGGGGTCCAGCGGGGGGTCTGCTGCTCTCGTGGCCGCGGGGGCGATCCCGTGGGCGTGGGGCACTGAGACTGGCGGCTCGGTGCGTCAACCTGCATCTTTGTGTGGCGTTGTTGGAGTGAAGCCGACCTACGGCCTGGTGTCCCGCTATGGGATGGTCGCGTTCGCATCATCACTCGATCAGGCGGGCCCGATCGCGCGCACGGTTAAGGATGCAGCTGCATTGCTCGAGTTGGCGGCGGGGGCCGACCCCAGGGATTCGACGTGTATCCCGGAGCGGCCCCCCCGGCTGCTCGACGGTATCGATCGCGGCATCGAGGGCATGCGCATCGGGGTGCTGGAAAGTCACGGAGATGCAGAAGCTGAGAAGGGAGTGCAAACGCGTGTTGATGAGGCTTACACGCGCCTGCAGAAGCTTGGCGCGCGTCTCGAACCGGTAGCACTTCCATCGTTCGAGTTCGGGATATCCGCGTACTACCTGATCGCGCCGGCCGAATGCTCTTCGAACCTGGCTCGGTACGACGGTGTGCGCTATGGATACAGAGCCGAGGGGGAAGACATCGTGAAGATGACCTCACGGACGCGCGCAGAGGGATTCGGGGCCGAGGTCAAGCGGCGGATCATGTTGGGGACGTACGCGCTTTCGGCCGGCTACTACGACGCCTACTACGGCAAAGCCCAAAGGGTTCGAACGCTTATAACGAAAGAGCTGGAGAAGGCCTATTCCTCGTTCGACCTCATCGTGTGCCCAACATCACCGACTACCGCTTTCAAGCTGGGGGAGCGCAGCGAAGATCCGCTAGCGATGTACCTGTCCGATGTGTTGACGGTGCCGGTGAACCTGGCAGGCAATGCCGCGATCACCGTCCCATGTGGTGCGTCGCCAACCGATGGGCTCCCGGTGGGTTTGCAGATCATCGCAAAGGCCCTCGACGAGCAGACGATGTTTCGTGCCGCGTACGCGTTCGAGCAGGATCTCGGCTGGATCTCCTCACCCGAAGGGAGACCGCCACTGTGAGCGTCTCGACCACAGCTCCATACATCACCACGATCGGTTTGGAGATCCATGTGGAGCTGAACACCAATTCCAAGATGTTCTGTGGATGCAAGGTCGCCTTCGGCGGTAAGCCCAACACCAGGACGTGCCCGGTCTGCCTCGGCCTTCCCGGCTCCCTACCGGTGGTCAACGAGCGGGCGGTCGAGCACACCATCAAGATAGGGCTTGCACTCAATTGCGAGATATTTCGGTCGTCGGTGTTTCACCGGAAGAACTACTTCTATCCGGACATGCCGAAGAACTATCAGATCTCGCAGTACGAATCACCGATAGCAAGTGCTGGATCCCTCGATATTCCGAACGGAGTCACCCGGAGGATCGGCATCACACGGGTGCACCTCGAGGAAGACACCGGCAAGTCGATACACGCCGGAGGCTCGGGCCGGATCGCAGACTCTGACTATTCACTCGAGGACTTCAACCGGGCCGGCACCCCACTGGTGGAGATCGTCACCGAGCCCGACATCCGTTCGCCTGAAGAGGCGCGCGCGTTCGTCTCCGAGCTGCGAGCGATCCTGGAGACGCTGGAGGTATCCGACGTGAGGATGGAAGAGGGATCCCTGCGCGTCGACGCCAACGTGTCGGTGCGGGAACAAGGAGAGTCGGGCCACGGGGCCAAGGTCGAGGTCAAGAACATGAACTCGATCCGTTCTGTAGGACGGGCTTTGGAATACGAAGAGGAGAGGCAGAGGCGGGCACTCGGCGCCGGAGACGTTCTCGTCCAGGAAACTCGCCACTTCGACGAAAGATCTGGCTCCACCTCCCCATTGCGGACCAAGGAGTATGCGTTCGACTACCGCTACTTTCCCGAACCCGACCTCGTACCCTTCGAGCCCTCAGAGCGATGGGTGGGCAACATCCGATCGTCCCTGCCTGAGCTACCGGCCGCCCGCCGCGCCCGTTTCGCGTCCGAGTACGGCATCGGCGCCACCGACATCGGCATACTCACGGCGTCCACAGCGGTGGCCGATTGGTTCGAGCAAGCAGCGGTGGCCTACGGGGGGGATGCCAAAAGGATCGTCAACTGGGTTATCGCCGACCTCTTTGGGCTGCTTAATGAGGCCGGGATCGAGCTTTCGGCGAGCAAGATCGCGCCGTCGGGCCTGGCCGATCTCGTGAAGCTGATCGACACCGGCGCCATCTCCGGGAAGCAGGCGAAGTTGGTGCTCGCCGAGATGTTCGCGAGCGGCGGCGAGCCTGGAGCGATAGCAGAAGCGAAGGGTCTGCGCCAAGAGAGCGATGCCTCGACGATCGAGACGGTCGTGGATGAGGTCATCGCCGCGAATCCAGATGCTGCAGCCAAGATCATGGCCGGCGGAGTGAACACGATCGGATTCCTCGTGGGCCAGGTCATGAAAAAAACCAAGGGCCAGGCCAATCCTGCTCTCGCCAGCGAGCTTCTTGCACACAAGCTGACTTAGGGGGGCGGGAGTGACGACCTTGGACCTGGTACGCAAGGGCTGGCCCGTGACCCTCGAGATGACGGCAACGTTGCCCGCGCCGTCGGAGGTGATCTGGGAGCTCATCACCGATTGGGAGCATCTCGATGAGTGGATGCTCGAAGCCTCAGATTTCCTCATCACATCGCCCCAACGAACAGGTGTGGGAGTCGAGGCGGAAGCCACGATCATGATGGCCGTTTTCCGCAGCCGGGATCGCATCCGCGTCTCTGGTTGGGAGGAAGGACGCTTCCTCGCGATCGAACACCTCGGGTGGGTAGGAGGTGTTGGAGAGATGTCCTTAACGCCCCGGGGGGACGATGCGACGTTCCTTCTCTGGCGGGAGAAGCTGTGGCCGCCGCTGGGACTGGTGGGCGCGCTTGGGCTCAGCGCGATCAAGCCGCTGATGCAGCGCATCTTCGATCGCGACGTCCGCATATTGGCCGCCCTGGCGCGTGCGCGCGGCGGGTCCTAAGAAGCCGGCTTGTCGGCGGCCGCTACGCTTGCAGCGTGAAACCGGAGGGTCTGGACGCCGAGGACACCAAGGCTGCGGAGCTCTTCGACGGATCTCTCGATGACGTTGATGCCATCTTAGATCTGAACGCTTTCGAGCCGCTGGCTCGGCGACGCATGGCTCCCGATGCGTTCGACTATTACGCCGGTGGCGCCATGGACGAGACCACGCTGAGGGAGAGCGTTTCGGCCTTCTCGAAGTGGCGGCTCCGGCCGCGCGTGCTGAACGACGTATCGAACATCGACATGAACGCCGAGGTTCTGGCGACTTCGGTGAGCCTGCCTCTCGGCCTTGGCCCTGCGGCTCTCCAGGGACTCGCCGACCCCGAAGGCGAGGTGGCAACCGCCCGTGCCGCCGCCGAGGCCGGCGTCATCTTCTGTCTTTCGACCCTCGGGAGCCGCACGATAGAGGAGGTGGGCGCAGCATCGCACGGGCGAAAGTGGTTCCAGCTTTACATCGGGCAGGACAGAAACATGTCCAGATCGCTCGTCGAGCGGGCCGAAGCGGCAGGCTTTGAGGCGATGGTGGTAACCGTCGACCTGCCGGTGGTCGGATATCGGGAGAGGGACCTCAAGAACCGCTTTACGGTTGCGCCCGAGCTCTACGGCAATCTCGCGACGGCCGATGCGGAAGGCCGCCCCTTCCATGAGGTGGTTGGCTTCGTGTCAGATCCGTCGTTGAGCTGGGCGGATCTTGCCTGGGTGCGCCAGGTGACGGCGCTGCCTCTGGTGATCAAGGGCATCCTCACCTCCGAGGACGCGCGGCTTGCGGTGGAGCACGGCGGCGACGGCATCGTCGTGTCCAATCACGGTGGCCGCCAGCTGGATCGAGCGATCGCCTCCATCGACGCGCTGGAAGAGGTTGCGCAAGCGGTGGGGGGCCGCGCGGAGATCTACCTCGACGGAGGTGTGCGGAGGGGCAGTGACGTCGTGACTGCGCTTGCCCTCGGAGCGCGCTCAGTCTTCATCGGCCGTCCCTATCTGTGGGCACTCGCCGCAGGGGGACAGGCAGGGGTGGCGCGCGCACTCGAGTTGATCGCCGCTGAGATCGAGAACGCCATGGCGCTCCTCGGAACGAGGAATATCGCTGAGATCACGAGAACCCACGTCATCCGCGTTTGAGGTCAGGAAAGGACGCGGGCGATGCGGTCGATGCCCTCGGCGAGATCGTCATCGCCGAGCGCGTAGCTCAGACGGGCATATCCAGGTGCCCCAAAGCCGTCGCCCGGAACGATCGCAACGAGTGCCTCATCGAGCAAGAGATCGGCTAGATCGAATGTGGTGTCGATCCGCCTTCCGCTGAGGGTGCGTCCGAGCACTCCCTTGAACGATGGAAAGCAGTAGAAGGCGCCCTCGGGCTCGTAACAGTCCACACCTTCGATGTCGTTGAGCAACTTGTGCATCGCCAGGCGCCGGCGGTCGAATGACTGGCGCATCTCGTGTGCTGCTGAGAGGTCTCCGATCACTGCAGCCAGCGCCGCGGCTTGAGAGATGTTGGAGACGTTCGATGTGGATTGTGATTGCAGTGAACCGGCTGCTTTGATGATGTCCGAGGGCGCGATCATCCAGCCGACTCGCCAGCCAGTCATCGCGTAGGTCTTGGCCACTCCGTTGAAGACGACGCAGCGATCGGCGATCTCGGGCACCAACGTGGGCATCGAGCTGAAGACGGCATCTCCATAGGTCAGGTGCTCATAGATCTCGTCGGTGAGCACCCAGATACCGTGCTCGGCCGCCCATCTCCCGATCGCGGCAACCTCCTCGGGTGGATAGACGGCTCCGGTGGGGTTGGAGGGGGACACGAAAACCAGCGCTTTGGTTCGCTCGGTTCGCGCCTCTTCCAGTTGCGCGACGGTCACCCGGAAGCCGGTGTCTTCCCACGTGGGCAGCTCGACCACGGATCCACCGGCGAGCCGGATCATCTCGGGATAACTGACCCAGTAGGGGGCCGGCAGCAGAACCTCGTCGCCGGGATCTATCAACGTAAGGAAGGCATTGAAGAGGGCGTGCTTGCCCCCGGCAGTGATCAAGACCTGCGACGCATCGACCTCGAATCCCGAATCGCGCGCGGTCTTGCGTGCCACCGCCGCCCGCAGCTCCGGAAGACCCTCCGTTGGGGTGTAGTGGTGATAGAGGGGGTGTGAGGCCGCCTCGGCGGCGGCCCGCACGATGTGTTCCGGGGTAGGGAAATCGGGTTCGCCGGCGCCAAACCCAATGACGTTGCGCCCGGCTGCCTTGAGGGCCTTCGCCTTCGCGTCAACCGCCAAAGTGGCCGAGGGCGCTATCTGAGCTACCCGCTTCGAGACCCTAGCCTCCACATTCCACCCGGCGTTTGGCGATGTCCGTCGAATCCTCCCACGCTGCGGCAAGATGACCCAGGCAATGAGTGACCCCTCGACCATCACGATCCCGCCCGAGCTGCGCCCTTCCGACGGCCGTTTCGGCTCGGGTCCGTCCAAGATCCGCAGCGAAGCCGTTGCAGCTCTGTATCGCGGTGCGGGCGGATATCTCGGCACCAGTCACCGGCAGGGCGGGGTGCGATCCATGGTCCGGCGGGTGAAGGATTCGCTGGGGGAGCTATTCAGCTCCCCCGACGGCTACGAGGTGGTACTGGGGATCGGGGGTACTACTGCGTTCTGGGATGCCGCGGTGTTCGGGCTGATCGAGCAAAGATCTCAGCACCTGGCTTTCGGGGAATTCTCGTGGAGGTTCGCGGAGGCGGCGGCCGCCGCCCCGCACGTGGACGAGCCGGAGGTCATCTCGAGCCCCCCCGGAACCCATCCCACGGCTCATCCCACCGAGGGCATCGATGTCTATGCGCTCACGCACAACGAAACCTCGACAGGTGTCGCGATGCCCATCCGCCGTCCTTCGCACGACGGGCTGACGGTTGTCGACGCCACCTCCGCGGCGGGCGCGCTCCCGATCGATCTTCGCGAACTCGATGTTTACTACTTCGCACCTCAAAAGGTGCTTGCTTCCGATGGGGGGTTGTGGCTGGCGTTGTGTTCGCCGGCGGCGCTCGAGAGGATAGAGAAACTGGCCGCGTCCGGCCGCTACATCCCGGCTTCGCTCGGCCTCTGGCCCGCGGTCGAGAACTCGAGGAAGGACCAGACCTACAACACCCCCGGGCTGGCGTCGCTCTTCCTCATGGCCGAGCAGCTGACGTGGATGCTGGAGAATGGGGGCTTCGAGTGGTCCATCGCCCGCTGCGCGCGCTCGGCCGAGTTCCTCTACGCGTGGGCCGAAGCCAGCGCGTTCGCGTTTCCTTTCGTCCAGGACCCGGCGGAGCGCAGTAACGTCGTGGGCACGATCGACTTCGTGGATGAGGTGTTGGCCCCGTCGATTTCGGCGGCCCTGCGCGCCAACGGCATCGTCGACACCGAGCCCTACAGGAAGCTCGGTCGAAACCAACTCCGGATCGCGATGTATCCCGCGATCGAGCCTGAGGACGTTGAGTTGTTGACGCACTGCATCGACTACGTGGTTCATGCGTTGGGTTTCTGATTCGGGGCGTTCTGCAACCGGGCGGAGGGCGATGACGCGTCGATGATCCCCATGCAGCCTGAGCCAGGCGGCCTCTAGATACGATGGGTGCGATGAAGGTGCTGGTCAGCGAACCCCTCTCAGACGCAGGTCTGGCACGGCTGCGCGACCAGCATCAGGTTGATGTTCTAGCCGATCTCTCACCTTCCCAGTTGCTCGAAGTCATCCCCACGTATGACGCACTGATCGTGCGTTCCGCCACGAAAGTGACCTCGGAGGTGCTCCAGGCTGCCCTGAATCTGAAAGTCGTCGGAAGAGCCGGGATCGGCCTCGACAACATCGACGTGGAGGCGGCTACCCGCCACGGGGTGCTCGTTGTGAACGCACCTCAGTCCAACGTTCTGTCGGCGGCGGAGCACACGATGGCGTTGTTGCTGGCACAGGCCCGCAACGTGCCTCAAGCGCACGCGGCGTTGATAGCGGGCTCTTGGGAAAGAGAGCGGTGGCAGGGGGTGGAGCTGCACGGCAAGACCCTCGGAGTGGTGGGTCTTGGCCGCGTCGGAACCCTGGTCGCCCAGCGCGCCAGCGCCTTCGGGATGCAGGTGATCGCGTTCGATCCGTACGTGCCGCCCGCCCGGGCGGCGCAGATGGGGGTTGAGCTGATCGACACCGTGGTGGACGTGTGCCACCGAGCGGACTTCCTCACCATCCACCTCCCGAAGACTGCCGAGACCGCGGGGCTGATCGGCGAACGCGAGCTGCTGGAAGCGCGTCCGGGCATCAGGATCGTCAACACCGCGCGCGGCGGATTGATCGACGAGGACGCGTTATTGCGCGCACTCAAAGATGGGCGGGTTGCCGGAGCCGCTATCGACGTTTTCGAAGGAGAGCCCGTTACGGAGCATCCTCTGTTCGGATTCGACAACGTCGTGGTCACGCCCCATCTCGGAGCATCGACAGTTGAAGCTCAGGACAAAGCCGGCCTCGCCATCGCAGAGCAAGTCTTGCTGGCACTCGCGGGGGATTTCGTGCCATTCGCTGTCAACGTGGATGCCGGCACCGAGATCCCCGAGCCCGTGCGTCCCTACCTCCGGTTGGCGGAGCGACTCGGGCGGATGGTCGTCGGATTGTCCGCTGCGGGTGTCGAGAGCATCCGCTTCGGCTACAACGGGCAGATCGCAGATCACGACACGAGAGCGCTGACTCTGGCGGGCCTAAAGGGGGCGTTCTCTTCCGTCGTCCACGAACCGGTGACATTCGTCAATGCTCCGTTGCTGGCTCGAGAGCGAGGGATCTCGTACAGCGAATCCAAGTGCACGACGTCCAACGATTACGTCAACCTCATCGATGCTTCTGCGAGCTCTTCCGGCCAAGAGGTAACCGTGGCGGGAGTCCTCGCAGGAAAGCGAGGCATCGAGAGGCTGGTGCGCGTGTACGGGTACGACATCGACATGGCATTCGCACCCGTAATGGCGTTCTTCCTGTACGAAGACCGGCCCGGCATCGTGGGGATAGTGGGCACCCTGCTCGGTCAGGCGGGAGTGAACATCGCGAACATGCAGGTCGGCCGCCAGACCCAGGGGGGAGAGGCCCTGATGGGGCTTGCGCTCGATTCGCCGATCCCGGCCCCCATCCTGGATGACATCACCCGTACCGCGCGCTTGCGAGGGGCCCGCCTGGTCGTGCTGGAGGCGGGACTAGAGTCGAACCAACGCCTTTAGCCAGGGGGAGCTATGCCTATCCAGCCCGTCGACAAGGTCTGGATGAACGGGAAACAGGTGCCGTGGGAAGAGGCGACGGTTCACGTTCTGGCGCACGCGCTGCACTACGGAACCGGGGTGTTCGAAGGCATCCGCTGTTACGAAACGCCACGGGGGCCGGCTGTCTTCAGACTTCGAGATCACCTCGAACGGATGGAGGACTCCGCCAAGATATTCATGATGGATCTGCCTTACTCGGTTGAAGAATTGGTCACTGCCACCCGCGATCTGATCGCGGTGAACAAGATGCAGTCGTGCTACATACGACCCATCGCCTACCGCGGCTTCGGTGGAGAGATGGGCGTGAATCCCGAGAACAATCCGGTCGATGTCTCGATCGCCGTGTGGGCATGGGGCGCGTATCTGGGCGAGGACGCGTTGGAGCACGGCATCAGGCTGACGGTTTCGTCGTGGCGCCGGCACGACCCGAACATCATCCCCCCGCAGGCGAAAGTTACCGGTGCCTACATAAACTCGGCGATGGCCAAGCTCGAGGCAACCAGAAATGGATACGACGAAGCCGTGATGTTGAATCCTCTTGGGTTCGTCTCGGAGGCCACCGGGGAAAACCTTTTCATCGTGAGGGATGGTGAGCTGCTGACCCCGCCCTTGATAGAGGGACCGCTCCCGGGCATCACGAGAAGGTCCGTCATCGATATCGCGCGCGATCTCGGTATGACCGTTTACGAAACCCCTCTAACCCGAGCTGACCTGTATCTGGCGGAAGAGATGTTTGTCACGGGGACTGCTGCAGAAGTGACGCCTGTGCGTGAGATCGACGGGCGGATGTTGGGGGAGCCCGGCCCCATCACCCAGACGCTGCAATCCCAGTTCTTCTCGATCGTCAAGGGCGGTGACGAGAAGTACTTCAGATGGCTCGACTTCATCCAGGAGCCTGTTTAGATGAAGGCGGTGCCGCCGGATCGCCTGGGATCGTGCGCGGCGTCGACTACCCCCGCGGCATCGACCGAGGCTGCTTGTACGCCTCCGAAGAACATGTGGGGCTCTGCGAAACGCTCCAGCGGTAGACCGAGCGCTTCGGCCGGAACTCCCGGCTCGAAACAGAGGAGCAGTCCTTCCGGCCGGTGTTGCACGTGGGCACGCGGCCGCGCGACAGCTTCCGCCAGCGAGGCTCCATCGACGGCAAGGGCGACCAGCGTCTGAGCGATCGCTCCCACGATGCGGTCGGCGCCGGGAGAGCCGAGAGCAACACACATGCCGCGCCCGGAAGCGATAGTGGGGGTCATGTTCGAGTGACAACGGGAGCCGGCGACGAGCCCGAATGCACCCCGGGGGTTCAGTTCTTCTTCCCCCAGAGTGTTGTTTAGAAGTACCCCGTGTGCGACCAAACCCGATCCGTATCCATCGGACTCCGTCAGAGAGCACACCTGGCCGCCGGCATCTGCAGTGGACATGTGACTGGTGGCCCCCGACCGGCCGCGGGTTGCCCTTACCTGCTCGAGCGCTTGCTCGAGGGCGCCGGCGACCTCGCCGGGATCTTCGTATCGCTCGCTACGGTAGCCGATAGCTGCAGCTTCCGCGTCGACGATCGCGCGCAGACGGCTCAGATCATCGCGAAGGTCGGTGCCGTCGAGCAGTGAAAGCATGTGGATCAGCACGGCCCCGCCCACTGCCGGCGGAGGATTGGCGGCGACCGTCCACCCCAGAGCTTCGGTGGAGATAGGCACTCTTCGCTCGACGCGGTAGGCGAGGAGGTCTCGCTTCCCGAGAGCGCCGCCGTCATCGTGCACGACAGCGGCGAGCTCGTCGCCGAGGGGGCCCCCATAGAGCACTGCGGCTCCCTCGGAGGCGATGAGCTCGAGGGACTCGGCGAGCTGGGGTTGGGTGAAGTGCTCGCCGGCTTCATAGGGACCGTCGGCCCTTCCGAAGAGCCTTGTTGCCTCCGGATACTGGGACCAGATGCGCGACCACGTGACAGAGAGGTAGTAGGCGGACGTGAGGGGGAAATCGATCCCCTCGCGTGCGGCTCTTATCGCGGGCGCGAACAGAGCGGGCCATTGGATGCTGCCGTGGGCTTCCCAGGCAGCTTCGATCGCGGCAAGGATCCCCGGCACCGCGACCGCTCCACCGCCTATCCCGGTGTAGAGCCCGTTGGCATAGTCGGGCACGAAGATCCTCGTGATCCTGGTGTCGCTGCTCACGGATAGTGGCATGGCGTTGTTGCCGTCGAAGACTTCGGCAGATCCCGCGGCCGTACCGACTGCGATGAAGCCCGACCCGCCGGCTGAGGCCATGAATGGCTCGGCTACCCACGCCATGATCGCCGAGGCAAGGCACGCGTCCACCGCATTGCCCCCGGACCGGCCGATCTCCGCGGCCGCCGCCGCGCTGAGCCGGTTGCCTGCGGCTATCGCCAATCTGTGTTTGTTCATGCCGCCTTGGACTCTAAGTGGGCGCAGTTACTCTGAACCGCGATGACGCAGGTACGCACCAGGATCGCTCCCGCTCCCAGTGGATCTATCCATGTGGGGAACGCCAGGGCCGCTCTTTACAACTGGTTGTTCGCGCGCCAGAAGGACGGTGTTTTCGTCTTGAGGATCGAGGACACCGACCAGAAACGGGCGAGCGACGAGGCCTACGGTGCGATCGCCGAGGATCTCCAATGGCTTGGGCTCACATGGGACGAAGGACCATTCCTGCAAAGCCGGCGCTTGGACAGCTACGCGACCGCAGCCGATCGATTGGTCTCGAACGGCAATGCGTATCGCTGCTATTGCACTCCAGAGGAGCTCGAGTCCAGACGAAAGGCGGCGATGGCATCCGGCCGTCCGCCGGGCTACGACGGCCGGTGCCGCGATCTCACCTCTGCGGAGCGCGCCGCATTCGAGGCAGAGGGCAGGAGTTTTGCGCTTCGCTTTCGCGTTCCGGAGGATCGAACGATCAGTTTCGACGACATCGTTCGGGGGCCGGTAGCGACGAACACAGCTCAGATCTCCGACTTCGTCATACAGAGATCGGACGGATTTCCCACCTACATGCTGGCGGTCAGCGTGGACGATCTCGAGATGGAGATCACTCATGTGATCCGAGGCGAGGACCTTCTTGCGGCGACCCCGCGCCAACTGCTGATCCGAGAGGCCCTCGGTGTCAGCGAGGTTCCACTGTTCGCACACTTGCCTCTCCTCGTCTCCTCCGATGGACGGCCGTTGTCGAAGAGATGGGGGGACGTTTCGGTGCGGGCATACCGCGACGCAGGATTCCTTCCGGAGGCAATGGTGAATTACCTGGCGCTCCTTGGGTGGTCGTTCGACGACAAGACCAACATCTTCTCGGCTGGAGAGTTGGTCGAGAAGTTCTCTCTGGAGCGGGTCGGCAAGAACCCCGCCGCATTCGATGTCGTCAAGCTCGAGTGGCTGAACGGCCTCTATATAAAGCACCTCGATCCCGCCGACCTTGCAGAGCGGCTGGTTCCTTTCTGTGCGCGAGCGGGCGTCGAGGCCGATTCTCCCGAAGGTCGGACCATCTTGAAGGCAGTTGCGCCCCTGATCAACGAGCGACTCAAGCGGCTCGATGAGGCTCCCCCGATGATCGCTTTTCTGTTCGGGCCGGTCACGCTGGACGAGAAGGCGTCGAAGGTCATCCAGGGCCAGGCCGAGTACCTCCGTTCGGTCGCCGACCGACTCGAAGCCCTGACCTCCTGGACCGGCGAGGAGATCGAGGCGGGCCTGCGGCAGTTGGCCACCGAGCGGGGGCTGAAGCCCAAGCAAGCGTTCCAACCGATCCGGGCGGCCGTGACCGGCACACTGGTATCGCCGCCGCTGTTCGAATCCCTGGAGATCCTGGGAAGGAACACCGCCCTCGAACGACTCAGGGCCGCGCCGCAAACGATCGCGATGCCCTAGCTCCTGCTGCGGCCACCTAATCTCTATCCCTCCTCTTCTATGCGGTTCCTGGTCCGCCATCGGTGAGGCAACCGCAAGCTGGACGGCTCCCGTTCCTCTAGCTCGAGCTGGTGGCGACGGGTCCGCAGGATGTCGGTTCTCGTGCAGATGCCGATGAGGTGATCGTCGTCGTCGACCACCGGCAACGCTTCGACACTCTCATCGAACATTCGGTGAAGCGAGTACAGCACGGTGTCACTAGGAAAGGCCGTAACGACGTCCGCGTCGGCGACATCGGTCAACAGCCCGGACCCAGGATCGGCCGAACGCACCACCGTGGAACGTGTACAGATCGCGATGACTTTCCCCTCCGCATCTACAACCGGATACGCGTTGTGGTCTCCCCGATCGAACTGCAGCCGCGCTTCGTGCATCGTGATGTCCGATGGCAACGTGTCGACCTCTGTTGTCATCACCTGCCGCACAAGCATCGTGCGCAAGATGTCGACCTCATAATCGCCACGCACTTTCAGGCCCCGCCGGGCGAGCTTCTCGGTTAAGAGGCTCTCTTCCAGCAGGGCGCTGGCGACGAGGTCGGCGATCACGCCGGCAAGCATCAGTGGCAAGATCATCTGGTAGTCCCGGGTGATCTCGAAGAGAAAGACGATTGCGGCAAAAGTTGCACGCGTTGCAGCTCCGAAGGTCGCCGCCATGGCGACCAGCGCGAACGAGCTCGCGCTGAGACTGGGGATCCCCCGATGAAGCAATTGGCCCAACGCGCTTCCGAAGGAACCGCTGATCAAGAGGATCGGAGCGAGGGTTCCCCCTGAAGTTCCCGACGCGAGGGCGACCCACCATGCGAACAGCTTGGCGAGCCCAAGGATCACCAGGGCGGCGATGGCGAGCCGGCCCGCGAGCACATCGCTGATCGAGGAGTATCCAACCCCCAATACGCGCGGGACGAGGAAGCCGATCGCGGCGAAACCGACGGCGCCGATGGCGGGGTGCCAGAACTTCGGGATGGGCAGCCGGTCGAAACCGTCCTCGAACAACGAGAGTCCCTTGACGATTACGACCGCAAGCAATCCCGCCAGGATCCCCAGGACAACGTAGAGGGGCAGTTTGTCGAGGCCGGCGAAATCCTGGGACGGCACCGTGAAAAGGGGTCCGGAGCCGAAAAGGGAGATGTGGACCGCGCCCGCGACACTCGAACCCACTACCAGCGGCACGAATGCGCGGGTCGAGAACTCGAACAGCAACAGTTCCAGGGCAAGCACCACGGCCGCCAGCGGAGCCCCGAAGGTGGCAGCCATCCCCGCGGCCGCGCCTGTTGCCAGAAGGATCTTTCGCTCAGACGGCGACAGAGGCAAGACTTGTCCGATCAATGAACCGAACGCCCCGCCCGTAACGATGATGGGTCCTTCGGCTCCAAACGGCCCCCCGGTCCCGATCGCGATGGCGGCGGAAAGCGGTTTCGCGAGAGCCGTCTTCGGTGAGATCCGGCTCTGCTTGGTAAGCACTGCTTCCATGGCTTCGGGGATCCCATGGCCCCGGATAGCCGGCGCCCATTCCGCCAAGAGCGAGACCAATAGGGCCCCCGCGACCGCGGCCGCGATCAAACCCACACCGGGATGGAAGTTAGCGAACGACGGGATGTTCCAACCGAAGCGATGGAACAGGGCAGCGTTGGTGATGAGCCCGATGAGGTGAATCAATGCCCATGCGGCACCTCCCGAGGCCAGTCCGATCACTACCGCGAGCGCGCTGAGCAACAGGACGCGCCCAGTTGGCGTGTGCACCCGGACCCGGCCTCGCGAGGGGCCGTCGGAATTCGAAGGCATGGCAGTATCCTCGGGTGCTCGGATGGGGCGTGGGGTAACCTGGCAGCCCGGCGGATTCTGGTTCCGCTAGTCCTGGTTCGAATCCAGGCGCCCCAGCTCGTACGGCCCGGTAGTCTAGTTGGCCGAGGACGCCGCCCTCTCA
>JAXDJO010000035.1:0-33943 GCA_034667525.1 Actinomycetota bacterium | reverse complement strand
GCCGCTTGGATCGGTCACGAAGACCCGCCAGACCAAACTCTTCGTAACGCCGGAACCAGCTGTAGTAGGTCTGCCGGCTGATGCCGTAGTAGCGGCAAGTCTGAGCGACATTCTTGGTCACTTCTTGGGCGTGACGGATGACCGTTAGCCGGTGTTTCGCCTGCCGCTCCAGCTCCTGTGGTGACACTCGACCCTCCTCAGCTCGATGGGAGCCCAAGTGTCAACCGTCTCTGTCAGTTTTAGACTGCCGGGGGCACGTACAAAGGGGGGCGCGAGGGGTGGGCGACCGGCAGGATCGTCTTCCGGGTATCGGGGCCAGCTAGCGCGAAGCACGAGGGACCGCAAGGATCCATGACCTAGGCTCTTGGCTTGATCCTTAACGACCGCGTCTGCTTCCGGTTGAAAGCAGCGGAACCGAACGATGCGTCCGCCTTTCCATTGACATAGAGGTGCCCGTCGTTGGAGCCGTCAACTGTCGCCACTACCTGATAGATCTTTCCGGTCACGGGCGTGGTGGTCGAGAAGGCGGAATGACAGCCAGTGCCTTCGCAGTCACGCCACTTGAACTTGTTGGAGGGTTCGTCCCGGAAGATCGCAATGGAGTTGCCGCCGTTGTCTGTGCTGAATGCAAGGATGTGTTCCTCTACCGAAGTGGTCGTGGTCATCACCCACGCGTCGAGGGTGTGGCCATTAGACCAAGACGAAGGACGAACGGGACGTCAGACTATCGGCGGTGATTCGGTCATCTTGTCCGTCGAGAAGCGGTGCCTTATTGGAATCGTTCACGATCAGACCTGTCTGGCCCAGTTTGGGGGAGCCCTCGTAGGTGCCGTTGTAGCTTCCAACAGTTGGATAGGCAGTCGAGCCGGACGTCTCTCCTAGTCTCCAATAAGCCACCGGATTCGTATTCATCACCGCAGTCTTGTAACTGGAAGATGCGGTCGCAGTGCCGGTCACCAGCAGCAGAGTGACAGCCGCTCCGATGATTCGTCCCGTTTTTTGACTAGGCATCCTTTTTGCCCGCCAATCTGGGAACTAGGCGTATTTATGGCTAAATAACGATAGTTCCCCGACGCCAGTTTTCCCAGAAAAGCCAGCAAACGTGTGGCACCAGCCCAAATCCCCCCATACACTCGGCAAAGCGAGCAATCAGGGGAGAACCAGGTGAAAACGATTCTGACGGTGGGGGCTCTTTGCCTGGCGTTGTCCCTGACTCCCCCGCTGGCGATGCCCCAAGCACGCGGTTCGGTAGACCCTATTATCGCTGCCGCCGGAGACATCGCCTGCGCTCCTGGTGACACGAGCTCCCCTTGCCAGGATCAGCAAACATCAGCGCTGTTGGCCGGGGCCGATCGGGTGCTGGCACTTGGTGACAATCAATACGAAGTCGGCGCCCTAAGTGACTATCTCGGTCGTTATGACCTCTCCTGGGGTTCGTATAAATCCAACACAGCACCCGTGCCCGGTAATCACGAGTACCAGACCACGACTGCGTCTGGTTATTTCGACTACTTCAACGGAGTCGGAGTTCAAACCGGTCCGGCGGGCTCCCGAGACGAGGGCTATTACAGCTACAACTTGGGGTCATGGCATCTGGTTGCCCTGAATGCCAACTGCGGGACAAACGGAGTGCCCGGCGGCTGCAGCGGATCCTCTCCGCAGATGACCTGGCTCAGATCCGATCTCACGAGCAACCCTGCAACCTGCACTCTCGCCTATTGGCACCAACCGCGCTTTTCTTCGATGAGCACGAGCCAGCCGATGACTGCAGCCTGGAACATCCTCTATGACCATGCAGCCGACGTCGTCCTCAACGGCCATCAGCACAATTACGAACGGTTCGCTCCGATGGCTCCCAACGGTTCGCTCGAGAAGACAGCTGGAATCCGCGAATTCATCGTCGGCACCGGTGGCAAGAGCCTGACTTCCTACCCTCAGACGTATCCAACTTCTAAGGTGGAGGACGCGACCTCCTTTGGGGTCCTAAGGCTCACGTTGTATCCGTACAAATACGTCTGGCAATTCGTACCTACGGCCGGCGGCACTCTCACGGACTCGGGCACCGGCAAGTGTCATTAGGGAAGTAGCCAGCTGGCAGCAGTCGCTGGTGTCACGGGAGCAGGGGCCCGAGGGTTCGCAGTCGCTTGAGGTTGGCCAGAGGGGAGCCACGGTTGGGCTCCCCTCTGGTTGATCTGCAACAGCTACCTAGCAACAGTCGCTGGTATCACAGGGGCACTCGGGCCCGCAGCACGGTACGTCGGTCATGACTCACCTCCTCCTCGGGTCTTGTGGCCGAACGGTCGCAGTCACCGGCGGAGCCACACCGTCACTCACAACTCTCACCTCGGCCCCCGAACTGGACCTCGCACGGCCACAACTCACTTTCGGTGGTTGCCGGACAGTCGAGCTGAGCCATCTTCGTGAGCTCTCTCCGAAGGCCGGAGAGGCGGTTGATCTCCGCATCAATCTCGGCGATGTGACCTTCGACGAGCGTCTTGGTGTGACCACAGGGGCAAGCTCCCCGATCCTGGATCTCCAATAGCTCGGCGATCTCAGCGAGCTTGAGGCCCATCTCCTGGGCTCCTTTGATGAACCTGATGCGGTCCGCCGTCGACCCGTCATACTCCCGATAACCGGAAGGGGAACGTCGGGCAGGGGGCAGGAGGCCCTCTTTTTCGTAATAGCGGACGGCGTCGGTTGAGATACCGGTCTGGGCTGCGATGTCCGACACGTTGAGAGCCATGGGAGCAAGGTAAACCTTGGAGTGCACTCCAAGGTCAAGTCCTAGAATCGAACCAATGGAAATCGAGCCGAACCGAGCCGTCTCGCAGTCCCGAGGATTAGGAGAATGAGGGACAGTATCGCCACGGAGCGTCCCAATTGGAGTCGCTCACGCCAAAGGAGCCATCTTGAAAGATGTGCCGGAGGTCTTGTTCGTGTGCGTCCATAACGCTGGCCGCTCTCAGATGGCCGCCGCTTTAATGGACCGCGCCGCTCAGGGAAGGGTCCTCGTTCGCTCCGCCGGCTCGATCCCCGCCAGCGAAATCCACCCTGCGGTTCGGGATGTCATGGCCGAGATCGGCATCGATGTCAGTCAGGAGTTCCCAAAGCGCCTCACCGATGAGGTCGTACAAGCCGCAGACGTCGTCATCACCATGGGGTGTGGCGATGCGTGTCCGGTCTTCCCCGGTAAGCGCTATCTGGACTGGGACCTGGAAGACCCGTCAGACAAGCCGATCGACGCGGTCCGGCCCATCCGAGATGAGATAGAGCGTCGAGTAAGAGCGCTTCTCGATGAGCTCGTGCCCGCGACGTGACGAGGTGCGCCCGAAGGCCTGCGGCGTCAGCCCATCAATTCAACGACAGCGTCGCAGGATCGCGATGCGGAGACGCGGGAACCAGGGCCAGATATCGATCGGCTATCCGTTCCACCGACAGCAGTCCTGCCGCGCGTTTACCCGCCGCCACCAACCTGCTGCGCGTTGCCTCGTCTCCCAGCACCAGGCGTAATCCATCCGCCATGGCCGCAGGATTGTCGGGCGCAACCAGCACGCCAGCCTTGCCGTCGTCGACGACGTACCGGGGGCCCTCTGGGCAATCGGTGGCGACAACGGGCACGCCGCAAGCCATTGCCTCCGTCAAGACCATGGCAAAGCTCTCGGAGCGAGATGCAAGAGCGAATACATCTGCGTGGTACATGAAGGGAAGAGGATCAGGTCTGTATCCAACGAACCACACGCGATGCAGAACGTCTATTTCTCGTGCCAATCTCTGCAACTGATTGAAGTAGTCGCGGTCATCGAAGCGCCCAACCAAGACGAGGCGCGCATCCACAGTGGCAAGGGCACGGATGAGGATGTCATGTCCCTTGCGAGGGATGATGTTGGCGACCGAACACACTATGGGCCTGCCATCCGAGTACCACCGATCGGGTAGCTGTGGTTCGGGCTCGAGGCTTCGCAACATCGGGTCCGGCAGCACCGCGACGTTTCTCGCGCCTGTTCGTGCTTCGAATCGAAGCGCAGCGGAGGGTGAAGGCGCGGCCAGGACATCCGCCTTGCGGAGAACAAAGTTGAGCTTGGAGAACTTGGTCGTCGGAGGATTGTGGTCCGTGACGATGAGACTGCAGTCGCCGGGAGATAGTTGTTGCGCTATGACCGCAGCTCTTCCCGGTCCGGGGCCCTGGCAGAAGATCGTTTCCGGCTGCGCCCGGCGCATCCACTTCGCCAGATATCTGATCGATCGGGGTGATATGCGGTTGCCGACGCCAAGATCCTGTAGCCGAGCGTGGTCAACATAGGTAGGCGCACCCGGCCCCCGATTGAGAGATAGGACCGTCACATCGTGTCCGCGGTGACCAATCTCGCTGGCCAGGGCCAGCGTCAACTGCGAAGTGGCCCTATCGGAAAGGGTACGGAGCAGAAAGCTGATCTTCAAATCATCTGAGATCTGCCGAGCCCTGCACCTGGGTGCAATGGGATGTTCAGCTGAGTGACGAAACGAAGCGGCGACGTTCTTTGCTATCCACGACTCCAATCAACTTCAGCTTGCATGAAAAACACGTGAAGTACCGGATCGATCCGGCCGCTTCTTTGCAAACTGGAGTAGCCACGAGTAGACAAACCAGGACACTCCGCCTCGCCTCCGGCGGTCGCGTAGAAACATGGCGCAGAGGTCGTTGGATCGCGATCGGCTCATCAATGGTTCCGCGGTCGTGTTGGGATCCGTCTCAGCAAAACACCAGCAACAAACGAACCCTCGTCGAGCGCCAGCACGATGTCCCCTCTAAGCATGGGATCCCCGCTTCCCCTGCCCACGACCTCTGTATTGACATCTATCGATGGATGTTGCACACTGAGCCCATAGATCGACGAACTTCAATTCAGGAGGATGCGATGCAGGCTCTCCTGCAGGCAGATGGACGTAAAGAACTTGCGCAGCTGGATGGCGTGGCTTGCTGCGCTCCCCTGGCCGGAGCCGAGATCTCGCCGCAAGATGCTGGAGCAACCGCCAACCTCTTCAAGGCACTGGCGGATCCAACTCGGGTACGGCTGGTCAACATGCTCGCGAACAGCGCGGAGCCAGTCTGCGTGTGCGAGTTGAACGCGCACTTCGATCTGGGCCAGCCAACCATCAGTCACCACCTCAAGAAACTCGTGCTGGCGGGTCTCCTGAAGCGAGAACAGCGCGGCACCTGGGCCTACTTCTCCCTCGATAACGAGTCCCTTCAGCGATTGACAGACATGACCAAACCCAGAGGAGGCAAAGTTGAGTGACATCCGGGAACTGGTTCGTGAACGGTACGCGCAAGCCGCTCGGAGGTTCGGCTGGACCGACGAGCCTGAGCAGACGCAGCCCGGATGTTGTGGCGAAACAAGCCTCGACGGAAGGGTAGATCGTGCCTCTGGTTGCTGTGGGGAAACCGCCTCCTCCTCGACCGAGGGGGCCACGGGCGGCTGTGGATCGGTGGCGGCGGGCTTCGGCCATGAGCTCTACGAGATCGGCGAGCGCGACTCTTTGCCGGAGTCCGCGGTACTGGCGAGCCTCGGGTGCGGTAATCCCACAGCTGTCGCCGACCTCCACCCTGGTGAAACCGTTCTCGACCTGGGCTCGGGCGGAGGGATCGACGTTCTCCTTTCAGCACGCCGTGTAGGCGCGTCCGGCAAGGCGTACGGCCTCGATATGACCGACGAGATGCTTGCACTTGCTCTGGAAAACCGGGCCAAGGCTGGGGCCACCAATGTCGAGTTCCTCAAGGGCTATATCGAGGCGATTCCGCTGCCTTCAGGTGTCATCGACGTCGTCATCTCTAACTGCGTTATCAATCTGGCCGCCGACAAGCAGAAGGTCTTCGCGGAGACCTGGCGGGTGTTGAAGCCAGGAGGGCGTCTGCGGGTAAGCGATGTCGTCGCCTCCGATGATCTGACACCAGCAGACAGGGCCGACCGTGGTAGCTGCGTGGGGTGCATCGCCGGAGCACTGTCGTTCTCGGAATACACCACTGGACTGCTTGCCACCGGCTTTGAGGATGTGTCGATAGCCCCCACGCATGCGGTCGCCGAAGGGATGCAGTCTGCAACCATCAAAGCCACCAAGCCCGCGACGCAGGTCAGATCCTTGAACGACAGCTCTCCTTCCACGCGTGATAGCGAGAGCCTTGAAGAGGCCTTGTGAAACGAAGGCTTTGAGGAGCTCTCATGAAAGAGGTACGGCACTTCTAGAGGAGCTCTAGCCCACTTCCTGTCCCGTAACCGTTTTCCAGGAATCCCAAGTGATCTTGAGGATGACCAGGGTGATCGCGAGTCCTACAAGCGGATCGGCAACGCGCACCCCCACAGCAACGGCCAACGCACTGGCGATGACACCCAACGAAACGAACCCGTCAACGCGGGCGTGATTGCCGTCAGCGATCAGCGCAGGGCTATCGAGGCGCCTGCCGGCGCGCAACCGAACCTGTGCCGCCATCTCGTTGCCGAGAAAGCCGACCACTCCAGCCAGGGCGAGGACGCCGAGATGAGTCAAAGGACGTGGGTTCAAAAATCGCAGGATCGTTTCGCAGAGGGCAACTAACGCCGAGACGGCGATGGCGAAGACGACTGCGAACCCTGCCCACCGCTCGCCCCGAGGGCTGCGGAGAAAGAACGCCATCCCCAGAGGGATGGCGGTAAGGGCATCACCGGAGTTATGGATCAGGTCCGCCAACAAGGCGACACTCCCGGACAACAGGAAGATGAGCACCTGTATAGCGGCAGTTACCCCCAACATGGCGAGACTGGCGCCAACCGCTCGGACACCGGCGCGAGATCGAAGAAGCGAGCGGTCGATAAGTCCGTGGGAATGGCCCACATGTTCGAGCTCGTGCGCCGCCGACACGTCTGGATCCTCATCGGCCGAACCGTCACTTCTCTCAGGAAGGCGGCGCAACTGATGGAAGTCTTCCGCATCGGACACAGAACGAGCCTATCGGAGGCTATGGATGCCCTGTGGGCCGCGGAAGCTGCAGCTAAGAACGATCCATCGCAGACACCGAAGGGGTGACGGCGTGATCGGGCGCTTGCCTCACGTAAGTGCCCTCCATGAGCGGTGAAGCGATCAGGAAATCGGCCGTACTTCGGTTGCAGGCGACGGGGATATTCCACACAACGGTCATTCGCAAGAGCGCCTTGACATCAGGATCGTGAGGCTGCGGTTCCAAAGGATCCCAAAAGAAGATCACTAGGTCCAAGTGACCCTGCGAAATCATCGCCCCGATCTGCTGATCACCGCCAAGCGGGCCGCTGAGCAGCTTCGTCACGTCCAGCCCCAACTCGAGCTCGAGCAGTGATCCCGTCGTCCCAGTAGCGAAAAGACTGTGATGCGCCAGCGTCTCTCTATTGAATCGGGCCCATTCGAGAAGTCCGCGTTTCTTATTATCGTGAGCGATCAGAGCAACATTCATGAATAACCTCGTTCGTTTGGGAAAACCATGCCGAAAAGCTATAGGACTCGCACCAAGAACTCCCGTCTCCCAAGTGAAGGTGATGCGAAGATTTCCTGAGAACATGCAATGAGTTATCGAGGCATGGAGCTGGACGCGCATGAAGAGCCAACCGGCGCAAGAGGAGAAAGCTGCAGCGTTCCGAGCTTTGCACGATGGAGAACCTTCATCATGCCGAACCCTGGGATGAGAGCTCGGCGCCGGTGCTTGCCGGGCTCGGGTTCAAAGCCCTCGCAACTGCCAGTTCCGGCCCGCTTTCACCCGGGGCCGGTTGGATGGAATTGCCTCGCAGGACGAGGGCTAAGCACCGTGGAAGAAATCCGGATCGTGTGCGAGAGCATCTCAAAGCCACTCAATGTTTTGGCCCGGCCCAACCTGTCTCTGAGCGAGATCGTTACGGCCGGTGCGCAGCGGATAAGTGTTGGAGGCGCCCTGACGTGGGTCGCCGTCACCGCGATGATCAATGAGGCTGAGAAGATGCGAGGCGACGGTGACTTCCCCTTGGATGTGCCCGCGTCTTTCAAGCGATGGCCGGGATCTACTTAGGTTCCAAGCTGGCCAGAGGCTCGACCTCAATCAGCGTGGCGGGAGCCCAGCATGGAGGCTGCGGCGCGCACCAACTCGGCGTTGTCGGCGGCGCGACGACCGTCTGGAAGACAGATGGTGTCCTCGAGGCCGGTGCGGATACCACGACCTCTCTCGAGACCCCGCGCACAAACCGCCCAGCTCGCAACTCCTTCGCCATGATAGATCTGTTCCAAGGCGATGCCTGCCGAAACGATGACATCCTCCATGGTGGCCGCGTGCGCTACGGCAGTGTCTGCATCCACATCGAGTGGCTCGATAAGAGCGCGCACACATCGGTCTGCGATCCCGGCGCGAGCGAATGCTTCGGCGTCGCCCACCGTCAACAAGCCCGCTTCGATGCCCACCCCTCGCCTCAACAGGTGGTGGCACAAATCCAGGATGCCTTCTTCGCCCTGATTCGCAGTCACCAGCTCCGGCAATTCGGTCCATCGGGAGATGATCTCGAGACGCCGGCGGGCATCCGGCTCAATCGTTGCAGAGGTGGTTAACGAGATCGGGACGCCGGGGCACGCGGACCGCACCGCCCGGATCGCTGCCGCGCACGAAGTGGCGTCTAGGGTCTCGCAGCCCTCGTCGTCGAAGGCATGAAGGTGCACGACATGCGCCCCCACCACAACCGCTGCGAGAGCTGCAGCCGCCAGCTCCACGGGCGTCCGCGGGATCGCAGGATGTTCCTCGCGCGAACGCGACCCATTCAGAGCAACCTCGAGAAGCACCATTTCGCCGATGTTAGCGAGCCATTCGGCAGACCCGGGACCCAAGCAGAGGGGGGGCGAAGATCTAAAGATCTCGTAGCAGAACGAGCCCTCATTGGGCGTGGTGGCCGATCGGGTTCGCGCGTACTCTCACCACACCGGAAGGCAACAACAGTGGCTTGAGCGTCGACTAGAGCGAGGAGGAGAGTTGCACGGACTGAATCTGAGCACCGATCTCTTCTTCAAGAGCTTCGTAACGATGCTCGCCATCTTCGATCCCCTGGGAGGGGTTCCCGTCTTCCTGGCCCTCACCGCCGACCTGGCCGAACGTCAACGAAAGCGGGCCGCGCTCCAGGCAGTCGGAGTAGCTGCCGCCGTCGTCATCCTCTTCGCCCTGTTCGGCCAACCGATCCTGAAAGCGCTGGGGATCTCCGTCGAAGCACTTCAGGTCGCCGGCGGTCTGCTGCTCGTCCTCGTCGCACTCGAGCTGCTGCGACCCGAAGGTGAAGAATCGCGCCTCGTCTCCCGGGGCAACGTAGCTCTCGTGCCGCTCGGAACTCCCCTTCTGGCGGGCCCCGGTGCGATTGCTGCCACGATGCTCTACATGCGCCGTGCCGCCACCCTCGGAGGCACCCTTTCGGTGATCGCGGCTCTACTGGTGGCGCTGCTTGTGGTGGGGATCGCGCTGCGCTATTCGTCCGGAATCGCGAGAGTGTTGAAAGAGGACGGAATCGATCTGATTTCACGCGTGATGGGTCTGCTTCTCACTGCGATCGCAGTGCAACTCGTTGCTGCCGGCATAGCAAGTTGGATACATCACGGGATCTAGGAGGTATCCAGCGCCTCCGGTTCGTAGCTTCTGCCGTCGGGACGCAGCCACTGCGCCTGCCAACCCTCGCCGAGCCCTACTCTCCAGCCACCTTCATGAACCAGTTTGTGGTGGAAGCTGCAGAGCAATACGAGGTTGTCAAGCTGGGTGGCTCCTCCGTGGGCCCAATGAATGATGTGGTGAGCCGCAATGAAACGGCGGGTTCCGCACCCCGGAAAGGTGCACCCGCCGTCGCGGAAAAGGAGCTCGCGCATCAACCACTCGGGGACGTTGCGCGACGTGCGTCCGATGCCGACGGCACGGCCGCCGGGATCCCGAAGTACCGCTTGAAGCCGGCAGTCACAAAAGCCTGCGCGCGAGCTCCGGGTGGATAATCGGGCCCGCCTCGATCTCGCAACCCGTCGCGTTAGCGGTCAGGGCGCCGAGCGGTGCGTTCAGCACCACGGTGGCCCGTCGCGCGTCGGGCTCGTCCGATGTGCCCGCGGTCGCTAGGGCCACGAGCGCATCAGCGCACCGCTGTTCGAACGTGATCTCCTCGTCAGGCACCCGCGGCAACTTGTCCGCCAGTCCTTGGATGGGCCTGATCACCACAGCCCCGTCATCCGCCGGAAGCAGGCCCTCGATCCCGAGGCGGCTGCCATCGTCGTACCAGGACCACCCGAGATAACGGTCTTGGACCGCCTCTGAACTTTCCTGCAAAGAAGGTCGATGTGCAAGATCGGCCTTACGGCGGATCGCGTTGACGCTCGCCCGCCGCGCCCACCTGAGCAACTCCTTCTCCGTCTCGGGGGTGGAGAAGCGGGCCAATTGCAACACCTTGTCGAAGGACATCAACCCCTCCTCCAACGCGGCCGCGATCGATGGAAGTTCCTCGAGCGCGTGCGCGGCTGCCGCCCAGCGCATTCCCTCGGACACCGTGACGCCGAGGTGCCCTGCGAGCCATTGGCCCATGTGACGGCAACCATCGCGTTGCCACAGTCTGCGCCGGTCGTACTCAGCTATGAACGACAGCAGGCCACGTTGGAGCGCAGAAGTCATCGCGTGAAAACGGCCGATACCCTCGAGCAGATCCTGGTCGCAGCGGTCTTGCACGTCTTGCAACGGGCCTCACACCTTCGAGGGCCCATGGGAGCGCGGAACCACAGACTATCGAACATACGTTCGCCCGTCAAGCACTCGATGCGGCTCACTCCCAGGCAAAATGGGCCCCATGGCGGGCGACCCACTGGACGATCTCCGAACCATCTGCCTCGCACTCCCCGAGACCACCGAGCGCCAAAGCCATGGGGAGCCTGCGTGGTTCCTGCGCGACAAGAAACTCTTTGTCAGCTACGCGAACAATCATCACGACGACCGGCTTGCGTTCTGGTGTGCGGCCCCCGAAGGAGCCCAGCAAGCGTTGATCGCCTCCGATCCAGGCCGTTTCTTCCGGCCCCCATATATAGGGAGCAGAGGCTGGCTCGGTGTCTTTCTCGACGTCGAGGTCGATTGGAGCGAGATAGAGGAGATCGTTGCAGATGCTTACCGGGAGGTAGCTTCGAAGAGCTTGCTCGCGAGGCTGAATGAACGTTCATCTCCCGAAGACGTCTCCCGAAAGTCCGCAGGGAAAACAAAGCCAGGCCGGTGACGTTGGGTGACCTACAACCTCGGAAAGCTCGCTCACGACGTCATCGTCCCGGATGGCTATATAGACTCCGACTGATCCGCTCGACCCGCCGAGGTTGTAGCCGCCTCGGCAAGGCCGTCGAGGGCCAGGAGCCTGCGCAGCACGTGGTATTGCGTGGCCTGCGCTTCCTGGATGCGGGGTATGTAATCCGCGTCGATGGTGAGCGCGCAGTCGCACAACTCGGCAAGACGGCCTCCTCCGTACCCGGCGAAGCACACCGTCAGAAGGCCTCTTCTGCGCGCCTCCTCTACCGCGAGCAGAACGTTGCGAGACCCTCCGCTGGTGGAGATCGCGACCGCTACATCCGGCTCCCTCCCATACGCGATCACCTGCCGGGCGAAGATGTTCTCGATCCCAACATCGTTGCCCACCGCGGTGATCACGGCAGAATCGTTGGTCAATGAGATCGCGGGGATGGGCATCAGTCCCTTCGGCGGCGTGATGCAGTCGGTAACGAGGTCCTGCGCGTCCGTCGCAGAGCCCCCATTGCCCAACGTGAGCAGCTTGCCGCCCGCCCGTATCCGCTCGGACATCCGGCGAGCAGTTTCGCCAAAGTCGCCGGTTCGTTCCGATGCGTTACGCATGCCCGTTACATCGGCCGCCTTCCGAAGCACGGATGAGGCCACGTCCTTCAAGACTGCGTCGACATCCGTTTCCGCTTCGGCCAGAAACGGATAGAGGAAGCTCGATCTGCCCGTGTCGTGGGAGGAACCGCGCGGGCGGTCTTCGAGGAGACCTTTATGTTCGAAGAAGACGTGCACGAGCTCCCACAACACGTGATAGAGCGTCTCGTGAACCTCCTGCACGATGAACGGATCGGCGCAGTCGACGGCGAATACATGGTTTGCGGGACCTCCCCCACCCTGACCCGTCAGGGAGATCGTCAACATGCCGTCGGCTGCGGCACGCTCGAGGCCTGCCGCGACCGCATTGCGGCCGGGGTCAAGGGGGCCGTGCACCATCCCAAGCGCGATGTCGCCGGGGTCACCGATGACGGCAAGCTGGTGGGCGAAGGCAGTGGCGGGAACACCCGTCGCCAGGCCCAGGACGGATGGGATGTCGTTGGGCAGGGCGAGGGCGGGGAGGGCCCGCTTGCCGACGATCACCGGATGAACGAATTCAACAGAGACATGTTGCGCGTCGGTGGCTGCGGCCCCGGCTCCGAAAGCGAGCAACCGGCCCCCCCTGATAAATCGGCGCGCCATCGAGTGGCACAGCGCGGCGAGCTCGCTCGCGTGAGCATCGAAAAACTTTCGGACCACTGCCTCTCGCCGCGCGTATTGATCGGCTACGAATCCCGCGGGAGCCACCCCGGCCGTCAGCAGATCCTCGGGAGAGGATCGCCGATCAGCATGTCCATGATCCTGGTGCCTCCAAAAGCCGTATTCACGAGAACCATGCCGGCAGGTTGCTCCGCGATCTCGCCCACCACAGCGGCGTCCTCACCAGGTGTCGTTGACCGCATCGCATGCAGAGCATCATCGGCGGCCTCAGCCGACGTGATCGCAAGGAGCTTGCCTTCGTTCGCGACGTACATCGGGTCGATCCCAAGGATCTCGCACGCTCCGTGCACCGCGGGCCGCACGGGCACCGCAGCTTCGTCCAGGACGACGCCCAGGTCGGCATCCAAAGCGATCTCATTCAGAACTGTGGCCACTCCGCCGCGTGTCGGATCGCGCATCATCCGCAAGTCACTGCCGGCCGCCTCCATAACGGCGGACGCTAACGTCCACAGCGGTGCGGTATCGGAGACAACATCGGCGTCAAGCTCCAGTTCGCCGCGCGCCAGCATGATCGCGGTGCCGTGATCTCCAATGGTGCCCGAGCAGAGAACACGGTCACCGGCGCGAACGGATGCCACCGAGAATCCTGCCCCCGATTCACATACGCCCACACCCGTCGTCGCGATGTACATCCCATCGGCGTTCCCGCGTTCCACTACTTTGGTGTCGCCCGTCACGATGCGAACTCCAGCCCGCTGTGCGGCAGATGCCATCGCGTCCGTCTCCTGACGGAGGATGTCAGCATCAAGCCCCTCTTCGATCACGAAGGCAACCGCGATCGCCAGGGGACGGGCACCGCTGACTGCAAGATCGTTGACGGTTCCGTTCACCGCGAGCTCGCCGATGGAACCGCCGGGAAACCGAAGCGGCTTCACGACGAAGGCATCGGTCGTCAAAGCCAGGGCCACATCGCCGATCTGCAGTGATGCAGCATCCGTCAGCTCGGCGAGGGCCTCGTTGGCGAAAGCCGGGGCGAAAAGACCCTCGATCAGGGTGTGAGTGGCCTTGCCCCCTGCACCGTGGGCCATGGTTATTCGGTCAGCACGGAACCGTGGACGTAATTTGCGCTGACGCTCGATCCTCTTGAGGACCTCTTCCTCGAGATCCACCGGGTCGATCAGGCCCCGGCTCGGGCTTTCGAACGAGCGAACCGTCCGAAGTTGTAGTACGCCGCGCACGCGCCTTCAGAAGAAACCATACAGGTGCCGATAGGGGTCTCAGGCGTGCACGCAGTGCCAAAAACTTTGCACTCCCAAGGCTTGATCACGCCCTTCAACACCTCGCCGCACTGACATGCCTTGGGGTCGGCAACGCGCACGCCTGGAACGTCGTAGCGCAACTCCGCATCCCACTCGGCGAAATCGTCAGAGAGCTTCAACGCGCTCTGAGAGATGAAGCCCAGGCCCCGCCACTCAAAATAAGGGCGCAGCTCGAAGACCTTCTCCATGATCTCCAGCGCGCGGAGATTTCCTTCCCACGGAACCACGCGGCCGTACTGGTTCTCGACCTCGCGCCTGCCTTCGGCCAGCTGCTTCATCAGCATGTAGATGGATTGGAGGAGGTCTAGCGGCTCGAATCCCGCCACGGCCACCGGTTGGCCGTAATCGGCGGGGATGAACTCGTAAGGCCTGCAACCGATCACCGTCGAGACGTGTCCCGGGCCGATGAAAGCGTCGAGGCGGAGGTCGGGCGACTCGAGCAATGCTTTCACGGGCGGCACAATCGTCACATGGTTGCTCATCACCGAGAAGTTCTTGATGCCCTCTGCCTTCGCACGCATCAGCGTCAAGGCGGTGGAGGGGGCCGTGGTCTCGAAGCCGATCGCATAGAAGACGACCTCGCGATCGGGGTTCTGCCGTGCCAGCTTCAGTGCATCGAGGGGTGAATACACGAAGCGGACGTCGGCGCCGTCGGCCTTGGCGTCTAGAAGGCTGCCATTGCCCCCGGGCACACGCATCATGTCGCCGAAGCACGTAAAGATCACGCCCGGTAGCGTGGCGATGGCGATGCCGTCTTCAACGCGACCCATGGGGATCACGCAGACGGGACAACCCGGGCCGTGGACCAACTCGATGGATTCCGGGAGATGGTCTTCGATCCCGTGCTTGTAGATCGTGTGGGTGTGTCCGCCGCACACCTCCATGATCTTGTAGTGACGGCCGGGCTCAGCCAGGGCCGAGATCTCGGTCCCAAGCGAACGGGCCAGCTCTGCGTTGCGGTACTCGTCGACGAACTTCATCGCTCATCCCCCAACCGGGCGATGGCCACCCCGCCGTGAACCAGCAACCTCTCCCCTGTGACCACTGGAGCGACCAACTCGATTCCGACTGCGCCTCGCTGGCCGTGCTCGTCCTCGCACAAGGCATCCGGATCTGCGGCTTCGATGACGGTCACGGGCACGGCGACATCCCCGCAGACGAGGCAGCCGTCGACGACGGAACAGACTGCGCTGTAGGACTGCGGATCCATGAGCGGGAGGTTGGCTCCGGTCACTCGATCCCGCTTTCAACGAGCTGCTGCAGTTCGTCTTCGAATGCCTGTCCCATCCCCTGCAGAGCGAAAAGTGTTCGAGCGGCCTCTGCTTCGTCCACCTTGGAGAGAGCGAAACCAACGTGGATCAGCACCCAGTCGCCCACACCCACTCGTTCCTCGGGTTCCTCCAGAAGACCCACGTTGACGTTGCGTTTGACGCCGCCGACGTCCACCTTGGCGATGCTGTTGGCCGGATCCACCATCTCGACGATCTGACCCGGGATCGCAAGACACATGGGCTATCTCCCCATTCCTCTAGAGGTAGAGCGCGACATCATCGCGCCTCTTGGCGCTACAACTCGACCGCTCTGGAGGCCGCTATCCTGCCCTGCATGCCGAGCCAGGAGCTCTCTGCCGCGCTCGAATCCGGCAAGGCGTTCGTCGACCTTTCTTCCTGGCGCAAAGTTGACGTCTCGGGGCCCGGCGCACTCGAGTGGCTGAGCGAACTCGGCTCGGCCAATGTCACCGATCTGGCCCCCGGACGCGCCCGGCGAACCGTCCTGCCCGCGGAGGGCGGAATTCGCACTGAAGCCACCGTTGCGCTCGCCGGCCCCAACATCGTGGTGATCCAGGACTCTGCGGCGAACCCATCCGCTCTGGACATCTTGGAGGCGGCGACGGGATCTGGAACAGTGGCCGTTCGGGACCGCAGCGAGGCGATGTCGCTGTTCAGCTTTCCCGGTGCAACTGTGGCCCCGGACGTTGCGGGCACTGCTTTCTCGGCCCCCTCCTGTGTGGGGGCCGGTGTCGACGTCTTCGCTCTCGGGGAAGACCACGATTATCTGCTTGGCTCTCTGCAACACGGGTTTCTGCTCGTCACCCTGTCCGATGTAAGGACGTGGCTCGAGCAGACGTCCGAAGGAAGCTAGCGCCGGGTTCTCCTGCTTCCCCCGATCTCAACCTCCCTGGTCTCCCGGCGGACTCCCGGGGCTGTCGGAGTCCCTGGGCTCCTGAGGATTCACGCCAGTTGACATCCTGGCGGTCGACTTACCTATCTTCCTGCCGCTCTCCGTATCTTCTTCCTCGACCCGGCCGGGCTCGGTGCGCCTGTCGGCCCGGTCTTCCCCGCGCTTGCTTATGCTCTTGCCGACGTCTTCGACCCCTTCTGAAGGCGCGACAATGGCGCCTCCTTCGCTCTTGGACGCCGCCTGCGTTTCGTTCGCTTCGAAGGCCTTGTTGCCGGCCTGCTTCGCGGTATCGCTCGCGCTTCCACCACCGCCCTGCTCTTCCTCTGTCATCTGTTTCCCTCCTCTACGCCTCTAGCTCGATGGATTCGAGCATCAAGTCATCGCCACCCTCGGTATCGACATCGGCGCTGCCGCAACCGGAGCAGACCGCATACATGTCCACGGTCTCGCTCTCGAGGCCGCACGCATGACAGCGCATCCGTACCGGAACAAGAACAACATCAACTGCAGCATCCTGTGCGACGGTGCCGGCCGAGACGACGTTGAACGCCTCTTCGAAAGCCGGCTCTGCCACACGGTGTAAGGCCCCCACACGGACCTTTACACGCTGCACACGCCTCCCTGCCGCCCGATCCTCGACGACGCCAAGAACCGATTCACAGAGTCCGTACTCGTGCACCCGCTACATCTTCCGGATCTTGAGGTAACGCCTAAGCTCTCGAACGTTGGCGCCCATACCGATTGCGCCTACTGCTCCAAGGCCGACCAGGGCCCAGCCCCACCAGCGCATCTTGTCCACACTCCTTTCTTCGTCCGCCTAACTGACCGCGTCCAGATTCTTTGCGCGCTTCGTCGCGGACGGCTCGATGACCCGCGCATTCCCGTCCCTATCATCTTCGATGAGCTGGCGAACGGTCAGAGCCCCCTGCGGAACGGCAGCAAGTACCGGCTCACTGAGCTCGGCGCCCTCCTCGACGCTTTCCGGCTCGCAGCCCACCAAGAGCAATCGACCGATCTGACCTCCGAGACTCGCGACCAGGGCGACAACCGTTGCCGGATCCATCCGATGAGCGTCCATCACACCGGCCCCGGGCTCTCCGAAGTCGTCCGACGTCGCCGCGGTGGCCCGGGGATCGATCTCCATCACGAAGACGGTCCCAGGCTCCTCTCCATGGGGGGATGCATCCACCAAGATGACGATGTCGTACCCGTTAAGGATCTCGTAGGCGAGGTGCACGCCACGGATCCCATAGTCCTCAGCGTGGATAGCCTCCGGCAGATCCTGTTCGAGCAACTTCCTCACGACCTCAACGCCCCACGCGTCGTCTCCCAGAAAGATGTTCCCCACCCCGGCCACCAGCACTCTGCGAGTCAACGCAGTTCCTCCAAGGGCTCGACCTCGTCCGGGGCGAAGTACAGGAAGCGTCCATGCCATTGATGAAGCTCGGCGGCGGGGTCGTCTTCCAAAGTCACTGCAAGGTGGTTGTTTCCCTCGACGTCAAAGAACACGGCCTCCACTCGGGCGGTTCGCGACATCAGGAAAAGGTCCTGAGCATCGGTCCGTCTGCTTCCGGGCCGGAGCCGGACGCGGCTTCCTTTCGAAACCGGCACACCGTCGATGTCGATGGAGTCGGTTTCGGGCGACACCGAGCTGTCCGCACCGGGATCCCACCATGGAACCTCATCGGGCGATGGTTCTGATTTCCCAGTCGCATCCCGGACATAGCGGATCGTGCCGTGAAGCCTCTCCATGATCTCGGGGGGCATGGCGTCGGTCCGATCAATGATGGCTGCAGCCCGTTCATCGGTCGCGCGCGCTTCCGATTTCTCCTCGTCAGTCATGGCCGCGGTGCGAAGACTGAGGATCTCGTCTATCTCGGTGGCGTCGAAAAGATCCCCAGGGCTCTCGGGCGCGACTTGGGGAAAGTCGTAGAGGATGATCGGAGACGAGAGCATCGTGTCCCGCCGCCCATCGTCACCGATCAGCACCGGCCAGGTGTGGACGTTCTCGCACGATTCCGCGAACGATTTGATCCATTGCGGTGGCTCCAACAAGGAGATGAACCGTCCGGCCTCGGTGCTTATCAGGAGGTGAGCAGCGATCAGTGAGCGCTTCAATGCTTCACCCCTGCCGGCGGAGGGGTCGGCCCATGCGGTGAGGTTTTCCACCCGGATCCTCAGCTTCAGGACCTCGGAAGCGGCCTCGAGACGCTCTGCCGTGACCCGAATCACGCCGGACACCGGCCAGCGGCGCCTGACGATCCGGCCCACGAGCTCTGCCGCTGGGTCCCTGATCTCCTCGGTCTCGAACGTTTCGGCGAGTTCGATCGAGGTGACGATTCCATCGGTCAGCTCATCGATCGACAAGAGGAACTCTTGTTCGTGCTCGACGGCCTCGTCCCAGGTGACGTAGGTCCTGTCGCCGGCAGTGACAGAGTCGACCGGTTCGAATCCTTCGTCCCCCGCCTTCTCGATGACACGCTCTTGCAATTGGAGACAGCGGAAACTCACTCTGATGACGCCCGGTTTGCGTGGCTCCATCAAACACTCCGTTTGCGAGAACCACGTCTCGGCCTCGGACGAAGCGCGGGCATGGTCCTGGGGCATCAACACTCCGAACTGCCACCGCATCTGGTTCTTCTGGGACGAAGCCCGATACGGATACAGGAGGTAACCCTCGTAGAGCACGGCATCGGCAACCTTTCGCGCAGCTTGCAACGCTGCAGTCTCGGAGCCGATCACGTGTCCTCGCCCGCCTTCTTAAGGAGGGCGTGCAGCGTGTCGTCCCAGGTGGGGAGGACCGCGCGAGACTTAAATGCTTGGAGGGCGTCCAGGGTGTCTCGCCGCATCCTGATCCACGCACTTTCAGGAAAGTAGAGGTCCATCAACTCTTTCCAGACCGAGACCGGCAGTCGATAAGACGCTTCCTTGTTCCACGGCACCTGGCTGACGGAAAAGCCGCTCTGACCCTTCTCGAAGACGGTGCCGGAAAAGAGCAGTAGCAAAGGAACCTCCCCATCCGCCAACGAGTGAAAGTACTTGGCCGCGGAGACTTCGAAGTCATAGGTGCAAGTGACGGGAAGATCGATCTCGGTCGCCCCGCGGAACCCAGGGACCATCAACGAGACATTTGCGAACTGCAGAGGCTTGAGAGTGTCGCCCCACCTCGTGCGGTCACCAAAGAGGTCGAGCATCCTCTCTTCTTCCTCGACCGAATATCGCCGAAGGTTGGGTTGGATACGGATCTGACAGCGCAGGGCGATCGCGTGAACCTGTTCGCCATTTGTCTCAGAGATCCGGAGCTTGAAAATCAGGGTGGGGGCGGCACCGTATCGTTCCGGCCCGACGGTCAAACAATCGAACACAAGCTCGCTCAGGTCAGCTCCTTTGGCCCCAACTGCTTGCTGCGTGTGCGTAGACGGTCGAAGAAGGCATCGATCTGCGCGTGCGCTTCCTCCCCTCCATCGAACCCCTTCCAATGAAGCCTCACTAGCCCGACCAGCTCGTAGGCGGCGTCGATGGGCACGAGCAAGCATTCGAATCGCTCCTCGACACCTCTCGCTAAGACTGCTTCTACGTCGGGAGCCAGCGCACCGAAGAGGTGGTTCCCCTCCATGAACTCCGCCCACGCGTCCGGCGGCAGCAACGACTCGGTTGCTCCGCCGGGACTCGGATAGAAGGCAGCGATCCGGCCGAGGGACGAATTGAAGAAGAAGAAAGCGATCTTGACCGGGATCTCCATCGCTTGCCAGTCGGCCTCAGTCAGCTCGAAGGAGGGATCGATCAGATAACGCTCGGGAACCATCCGGTACTTGCCCTGAGCCGCTCCCTCGTGCGTAAAGAGCAGGTAGCAGCCTCGGCAGGTACACATGAGGTTGCGCGACTCGATATTGACCACGTGGGGGTGCTCATCGGGGATCGGCTCGGCACACATGTCGCAAACTTCGCCGGGGCGGGGACGCTTTCTCGGCTCCCGAAATCGCGAGAGGACATCGAGCGGGCTGCTACCAGTCGTCATCGCGGCACCGAGCTCGTCGCGATACGCAAGCTGCCGTTCTGCTGCAAGAGCGGAAGAGGCTGCAGATGAAGGGTGGCGCCCTGGATGCTGCGCCCGGCGAGCCGCACGTTGTAAGCCTGGCCGCAAACCGCGCATGTGAGCTGCTCGGCTTCGAGATGACTCTGGTCGAGCAGCGACCCGCACGACGCGCACGAGTTCCGATAGGCGTAGAGATCATCTTCCAGGCTGCAGATCAGCACCGACAGTCCATCCACATCGAGTGGCCGTACCTCGCCGGCAACTATCTCGGGCCTTGGCACCGTCGCCCACTCTTGCCGGGCAGTTTGGGGCGGCGTTCCAGAGTTTGCTCCCAGGCCCCCGATCTGGAGAAGGTTCCCCACCCGAGGCTCTTCCTCAACGACACCGGCAACATCGATAGCTGCAATCTCAGGCGCGGCTTTGCGCACCGCATCCTCGATGGCAGATTGCACCGTGACCCTCGACGAAGGACAGCCTTCGCAGTTTCCCTCCAACCGGAGATGCAGAACGCCGGTATCGTCCACGCCCAGATTCTCGACGCCCCCGGAGTGCGACCCGAGATAAGGACGGACGCTCTCCAGGGCGTCGGTCACGCGCTGGTCCAGATCGACAGGGTGCAGACCATGCACGATCAGCAACGCTTGTACCAACTCATCGTCAGCCAAACGGCGAAGAAGGACCTGGCCCGCTTCTCCATCGGCCGCGATCAGGTCCAGGATGCGCTCGAGGCCCCCTCCATAAAGCTCGACCATCAAGCTGACGAGCTCTTCGGCCCTTTCGTTGATCGATGGATCACCGGTCGACGCCAGCTCATCGAGGACCACCTCGAGGCGCTCCCCGACCTGAGCCAACTTATCGGCCATAGCCACCTTTCGAGACAGCGCGGCTCCGGACCCCCCGGGCCCGGAGCCGCGTCACAATATTGCTTCCTTAATGAGCCAGCGGCACCATCGTCGGCGAATGCACTTTCTTCAGCACCTTGCCGTTACCCATGTACATGTGAACCCCGCATGGGAGACAAGGATCGAAGCTGCGCACCGCTCGCATGATGTCGATGCCCTTGAAGTTGTCCGGTGGGTTCTCCTCGAAGATGGGTGTGTTCTGCACGGCGTCTTCGTATGGTCCGGGGGTCCCGTTGGAATCCCGCACGCTGCCGTTCCAAGGCGTCGGCGGGTAGGGATGGTAGTTAGCGATCTTGCCGTCACGGATGACCATGTGGTGTGAGAGAACCCCGCGCACGGCCTCGGTGAACCCGCAGCTGAAAGCCTCATCCGGAACCTTGAACGGCTCCCAAGTCTTGGTGTGGCCCGCCCGGATCTCCGCGAGGGCCTTGTCGATGAAGTGCAGGGCCGCGGCAGCCGCATACGCCTGGAAGTACGTCCGGGCCCGGTTACGCTCGAGGGCGTTGCTCCACTGCGGGATCTTCCATTCAAAGCTCTTCTCGGGCTTGGTTGCGGTCCGTGGCAGGTTGATCTGCACGCTGCTACCGGTCGCCTTGATGTAACCGATGTCGACCAATCCAGCCAACGCGGTCGACCACAACCGAGCTATCGGGCCACCACCGGTGTCGAGGGCCAGGTCGTTGGTACCGTCGTGCCAGCGCGGTGACATAACCCAGCTGTACTTATCGTCGAAGTCGCGCTTCTGCGGATGCGGGATCGTGTGCTGGTTCCAGGGATGGCGAGCATCTACAGGATTGCCCAGCTCGTCCTTCTTGACGAACATCTCCCGGCCCACCCAATCCTCGTAATACGAACTTCCAAGAAGGATGCGGATGCCAAGGTTGATGTCGACCAGGTCGGTGGTAACAAGCTTGCCGTCGACTACCACTCCAGGGGTCACGAACATCTTGCGACCCCAGTCCGTCATGTGCTTGTACTGGAAATCGCAGTGCTCCGGGTCGTTGAGGCTTCCCCAGCAACCCAGCAGAACGCGCCTCTCGCCCACCTTCTCGTAGCCGGGAAGGGCTTCGTAGAAGAAGTCGAATAAGTCGTCGTGCATGGGGACGACGCGCTTCATGAACTCGACGTAACGCATGAGCCGAGTGAGGTAGTCAGTAAAGAGTTGGATCGTCGGGACGGTGCCGACGCCGCCCGGGTACAGGGTTGATGGATGGACGTGACGCCCTTCCATCAGGCAGAACATCTCGCGCGTCGTACGGCTGACCTGCAGGGCTTCTCGGTAGAACTCGCCTTCGAGAGGGTTGAGCGACCGCATGATGTCCCCGATCGTGCGGTAGCCGTGGTCGGCGGCATGGGGAGCCTCGGTCTTGTTCGCCTTCTCGAGAACGCCGGGGTTGGTCTCGGCCACCATCCTCTCGCAGTAGTCGACCCCTACCAGGTTCTCCTGAAAGATGTTGTGGTCGAACATGTACTCCGCGGCCTCACCCAGGTTGATGATCCATTCGCCAAGGTGCGGGGGCCGGACCCCGTAGGCCATGTTCTGGTTGTAGACCGAACAGGTAGCGTGGTTATCCCCGCAGATCCCGCAGATACGGCTGGTGATGAAGTGGGCGTCGCGCGGATCCTTGCCCTTCATGAAGATGCTGTAGCCCCGGAAGACTGATGAGGTGCTGTAGCACTCCATGACTCTCTTTTGGCTGAAGTCGATCTTCGTATAGATGCCAAGGCTGCCGACGATCCTCGTGATCGGATCCCAGGCCATCTCGACAACGCCGGGGCCGCCGCCCTTACTCACCTTGCCCTTGGTGGGTGCTGCCTTCTCCGTGACCGCCATGTCTAAAGCCTCCAATCCGACCGAGAGTTGAGAAACCTGCCTTACTCGTTCCGTCTCACCATGGGGGCCGGTACCCCGTCTTCAACTCACGGCCGCGCACCCGCCACTTCGGTTCCTTATCCATGGTCTTCGCAGTGATCGTTCGGAGCCGCCGGATCATCTGTCCGTAGGCTCCACTCACCGCAGCCGACACCGTGCTGCCGGGTGGCTCGTCCATGAACGGCATGAACTTGTCGGGGAACCCGGGCATGGTGCAGGCGATGCAGATGCCGCCCACGTTCGGGCAGCCGCCGATGCCGTTGATCCAGCCCCTCTTCGGCACGTTGCACTTGACTACCGGGCCCCAGCAACCGAGCTTCACGATGCATTTCGGCGATCCGTACTCGACGGCGAAGTCACCTTGCTCGTAGTAACCAGCGCGGTCGCAGCCCTCGTGCACCGTCTGGCCGAACAACCAGGTCGGGCGCAGAGCCTCATCCAGCGGGATCATGGGGGCCGCGCCCGCCGCCTGATAGAGGAGGTAGAGCAGCGTCTCGGAGAAGTTGTCCGGATGCGTCGGGCAACCCGGGATGCAAACGATTGGGATTCCGGCCTTGGATTTCCAGTCCCAGCCCAGGTAATCCGGCACACCCATCGCCCCCGTGGGGTTGCCCGCCATCGCGTGGATGCCGCCGTACGTCGCACACGTCCCGGCGGCGACGATGGCGAGAGCTTTTGGGGCCAGGCGATCCAGCCACTCGCTGGTGGTCATGGGCTGCCCGGTGTCGGGGTTGTTGCCGAACCCGCACCAGTAGCCCTCTTTCTTTATAGCTTCGTTGGGGATCGATCCCTCGACCACCAGGACGAAGGGTTCGAGCTCGCCGCGGTCGGCCTTGTAGAACCATTCGATGAACGTGTCGGCCCCCTGCATCGGGCCGCACTCGAAGTCGATGAGCGGCCAGTGCACCGCGATCTTGGGAAGCCCGGGCAAGGCCCCCAGGACGATCTCTTCGATGCTCGGCTGGGTTGCCGACGTCAGGGCAACCGAGTCCCCGTCACAGCTCAGTCCTGCGTTGATCCAGAGGATGTGAACAGGAGCTTCTTCTTCCTGCCCCTGATCCGCAAGCTTGGTGTCGTCCGCCGTCACAGCCATTTGCCGAACGCCTCCTTCTGGACGCCTAGACCGCGCCCTTAGCACCTCGTCCTGTAGGGCGGTGGGAGTTGCCGAAACATGGAACGTGAACCGATGAAGAACCGGGATACGCGAGCCGTTGGGTGATTGGGGAGCGCTGCGTGGGGGCCGGATGTCGTCTCGGCAGCGGCACGAAGGTGTGGCTATGGGTGGTGCTTCCTACCACTCAAGTCCCCCTCACTGGGCGTGTTTTGGGAGGGTACTACTCGCAGGATCTAACCGCAACGACGGAGGCCTACTCGCCGGTAACTCCCTGCACGACACACAAACTGCGCTTGACCGGGGGCCGCGTCGGGCGGCAGGAAACGACTTCGCGATGCTCTTCATCGACTCCCGGTGGTCAGCGCGACCGCCCGATCCTAGCGTTCGCGACGATCGCCTGACCCAGTGAGATACCCGCGTCGTTGGGAGGGACGCGGTGATGGACCAGCACCTCCAATCCAACCGCTTCGAGACTGCTGCGTAGGCGGTGGAGCAGCAGGATGTTTTGAAAGCTGCCACCAGAGAGCGCGACCGCATTCAGCCCCGTCCTCTCGCGTGCCGTCCCGCAGGCCGCGGCGATCGCGTCGGCCAATCCGTTGTGGAAGAGCATCGCAGCTTCGGGAACTGGGCGGCCCGCGGCGAGGTCCTCGGCCAGAAGTGCTATCAACTCGACGCCGTCGATCTCGTCGGGCCCAACCGGGCAGCCGTAAGCCCCCGTCACGGAGGGGTCGGCGATCTGCTCGAGCTCGACCGCCGCCTGACCTTCGTAAGAAGCGGTTTCTGTGAGGTCGCACAATGCTGCGGCCGCGTCGAACAAGCGGCCTCCGCTGGACGCAAGAGGCGAATTGATGCCGCGCTCGGCCATCTGGAGGATGGGGCCCCATTGGCGCCGCGTGCGGCGAACGAAGGAGATGTCGAGATCCCCCGCGCGGTCCCCGAATGCCGCGTCGAGGTACACCGCGGCCATCCGCCACGGCTGCCGCACGGCGGCCGCGGCTCCCGGCAGTGGGACCTCCCGCAGATGGAACTGCCTCTCGTATGACTCTTCATCGCACGCCAGCACCTCGCACCCCCAGATGGTCCCGTCGTCCCCAAAGCCGGTGCCGTCCACGGCCACACCGATGACCGGCCCCCGCCTCCCGTTGTCGGCAAGGCAGGATGCGACGTGTGCGTGGTGATGTTGCACGCCGATCTTCTCTTCGATGTCGAGCCCCATTGCCCATTTGGAGGCGAGGTATTCGGGATGCAGGTCGTAGGCAACAACCTCCGGCTCCACCTGGTAGATCGCTGTGAGGTGCTCGACTGCATCCGTGAACGCCTCCATGGCTTCGAAATTCTCGAGGTCGCCGATGTGATGGGAGATGATCGCCCGGTCTCCAGATCCCAGGCAGAACGTGTGCTTCAGCTCGGGCCCTGCAGCAAGGACGGCACGATGGAACCTCTTCGTCATCATCAGCGGCGCCGGCGCATAGCCGCGCGACCGCCGGATGGGGAAGCTCTGACCGTCCTCATGACGCACCACTGAATCGTCACAGCGCGTGCGTATAGGACGGTCGTGAGTGAGGAACGCATCGGCGATGCCCTTCAACCTTGTCTGCGCTTCCCGGTCGTCGAAAGCCATCGGTTCCTCCGAGACGTTGCCCGAAGTCAGGACGATGGGGGAACCCAGCTCTGCCAGCAGAAGGTGGTGCAATGGGGTGTACGGCAGGATCACGCCGAGGTAACGATTGCGCGGAGCCACTTCATCGGATAGCTCTGCCTCGGCCAGGCGAGGCAGCAGCACGATGGGTGCGTGTGAAGACACCAGGAGCGCTTCGGCCGAGGCCGTCACATGCACCAGCTTCCGGGCGCCTTCGATGTCCGGCACCATCACCGCGAGCGGCTTTTCCTCGCGCGCCTTGCGCCGGCGCAAGGTGGCAACCGCGTCATCGTTTCGAGCGTCGCAGGCAAGGTGGTAGCCGCCCAGACCTTTGACCGCGACTATCGCTCCCTCCCGCAGCATGGCCGTCGTGCACGCGACGGGATCTCCCTCGATCGTCGTTCCGCGGGGGCTCACGAGCTTCAGGCGGGGGCCGCAGCGCGGGCACGCGATCGGCTGGGCATGGAACCGTCTGTCGGAGGGATCGTCGTACTCGGCCCTGCACTCCGGGCACATCGAGAAAGAGCTCATCGTGGTGTTGGGGCGGTCGTAAGGGATGGCGGTCGCGATCGTGTAACGGGGGCCGCAGTCCGTGCAATTGGTGAAGGCGTAGCGATAACGACGTTCGGCCGGGTCGAAGATCTCCGCCACGCAGGCGGCACAAGTGGCGGCGTCTGCGGAGATCGGTGCGTCAAGGGGGCCGCGGTTCTCACTTGCGAGTATCTCGAAAGCTGCGCTTCCCTGCGGGGCGAGGTCTTCCGACTCCACACCGGTGAGCATCGAGAGGGGCGGCGGCGAGGAGGTGAGGCGCACCGCGAAGTCGGCCGCGACAGCTTCCGCTCCCTCGATCTCGATCAGGACTCCGCCGGGATCGTTCAGCACGTAGCCGGTGAGACCGAGCTGGGTCGCCAGCCTGTAGACATAGGGGCGGAAGCCGACTCCCTGAACGGTCCCGCGCACGCGCAGCCGTTTGCGCACGGTCTCGGGGGCCATGGGCTTGCTCAGTCCAGCTGCAGCAGCTGATCGAGGCTGCTCCAGAACCTGCCCCGGGGCCACGCCTCGCAACCTGCTTCGTGAGCGGCCTCGCCCAGGGTCTTATCGACGTGGGAGTAGTAGCCGACGATCCGGCGCGGCGCCGGGTCGGTTGCGAAGGCGGCCCTTACTGCCTGGAGAGCGCGATCTCGTCCTTCATCCAGATCGATGACAACCAGGGCGGGATGGGTTGTGCTTACCGCATCGAGAAAGCCATTCACCAGGGTGCTCTCAAATGCGAGGCCGGCCCTGGACGCCGCGTCGACGAGCCGGGACTTCGCCATAAGATCGCCGCCAACCAACAAGACGGTCGTCACGATTGCGAGACTAGCTTCATCTCCGGCCGCGCCTGACTCGATGAAGATTCAACCGATCCCTCTTCCGTTGCGTCGCTTTCGCTTTTGTGGTTTGTCAGCAAAAAAGGCCCTTATGCTGCGGGGCCTGTGGCTGATCTGGCGATCGAGGTTCGACAACTCCGCAAGTCTTACGCCGGTTCTTCGCCGCGGAGGTCACGGCGGTCGCGAGGTGGCGGGACGGCGGTGCCGACGGGACCGGTGGAGGCCGTGCGCGGCATCGATCTTTCCGTGGCTACCGGCGAGGTCTTCGCGCTGCTCGGCCCCAACGGGGCCGGGAAGACGACCACGGTCGAGATCATGGAGGGCTACCGCGATCGCACCTCGGGGGAAGTCTCGGTGCTCGGGCACGATCCGGCCAAGGGCGAGAAGGACTTCAAGCAGCGCATCGGGATCGTGTTGCAGGAGACCGGCGTCGAACCTTTCCTTACCGTTGCCGAGGCGGTCGAGCTGTACCGGGGCTACTACCCTGACCCTCGCCCTGCCGACGAGATCATCGAAGTCGTCGGACTCGGCGAGAAGAGGGACACGAGGATCTTGCGGCTTTCCGGGGGCCAGCAGCGGCGCCTAGACGTGGCGATCGGGCTCGCGGGCGACCCGGAGTTGCTCTTCCTCGACGAGCCCACAACTGGATTCGACCCGGCAGCGCGAAGGAACGCGTGGGCGATGATCGAGAACCTCAAGTCACTGGGAAAGACGATCTTTCTGACCACCCATTACATGGACGAGGCGCAGAATCTCGCCGACCGGGTCGCGATCATCGCGAACGGCCGCATCGTTGCCGAGGGTCCTCCCGGCGAGCTCGCCGGACGAGAGACGACCAGTACCCTGATCTCTTTCACCGTGCCGTCGGGGGCCGGCGACTTTCCCCACACCGATACAGCATGGGCTATCGAGGATGGCGGACACATCGGGATCACCACCGCCGAACCGGTAAAGGTGCTACACGAGATCACTACGTGGGCGCTGCAGCAGGGGGTCGATCTGGAAGGCCTGAGTGTGAGACGGCCCTCACTCGAGGATGTCTATCTCGAGCTCACCTCCGCAGGAGCGCCGGAGGGGCGGTCCCATGAGTGACGTGGGTCTGGCGCTAAGGCAGGTCCGCTACGAGAATAAATCGTTCTGGCGCAATCCCGCCGCGATGTTCTTCACTTTCATCTTTCCGCTGATGTTCCTCGTCATCTTCAACCTCCTCTTCGGAGGAACGGTTCGCATCGCGACCGGCCTGAAGGTGAACGCCTCAGAGTTCTACGTTCCCGCCATCGCCGCATTCTCGATAGTCACTGCCTGCTTCACGAACGTCGCGATGAGCATCACGCTGCTGCGCGATCAAGGCGTTCTCAAGCGCAAGCGAGGCACCCCATTGCCGGGCTGGGCCTATCTGCTGGGCCGGATGATCTTTTCGGTCATCATCGCGATCCTGCTCGTGGCGATCGTCACCGCGGCCGGGGTGCTGTTCTACAACGTGAGCGCTCCGACGGACACGGCAGGCACGTTGCTCCTGTCGGTTGCGGTTGGCGCCGCAAGCTTCTGCGCCCTCGGTCTTGCCATCACATCGGTGATCCCCAACGGAGACGCGGCCCCCGCGATGGTCAACGGAATCGTGCTACCCCTGTTGTTCATCTCCGACATCTTCGTTCCGCTCAACAAGGCTCCCGGGTGGATCAAAACGGTAGGTGACTTCTTTCCAATCAAGCACCTCGCGCACGCGGTGCTGTATGCCTTCAATCCGCCCCCCAACGTTTCCTCGTTCCGCGGCAGAGATCTGTTGATCGTTGCCTTGTGGGGGCTGGGAGGGTTGGTGCTGGCGGTTCGATTCTTCACGTGGGAGCCGCGCCGCTAGCATCCAAACCGCGTGGCAGCGGATCTTTACGGACCTTCTTCCGAGCTGACCGAAGGGCCTTTGTACCGTCGAAACGCAGGAACCATGCCGCTCAACACGCCTGTTCCGAGCAGGCATGCAAGGCCCCCGATGACGATCGACGCGGGAGCACCGAAGGCCCCGGCGACCAGTCCCGCCTCGAAGTCTCCGAGTCTCGGCCCCCCCGTCACCACCATGATGTTCAACGCATTGAGCCGGCCACGCAATGCGTCGGGGGTGGCGTCCTGCAACATCGTCCCGCGGAACACCGCGCTCACCACGTCGGCTCCGCCTGCCACGGCAAGAAACACAAGGGTCAGGATCAACGAGAACAGCGTGAGGCCTGCCAGCGTGATCGCGGCCCCCCACGCGGCCACCGACAGGATGACGGCCAGGCCCTGCCTGCGGATCCTTGTCACCCACCCAGTCGTCAGCGCACTGATAAGTGCTCCCGCCGCGGGGGCCGCATAGAGCAGGCCCAGGATCCCCGCTCCGCCGTGAAAGGTGCGCTCCGCGAGCGCGGGGAAAACCGCGCGGGGCATCCCGAAGATCATCGCGACCAGATCGACCAGGAAGATGGACAGGATCACGGGCCTGCGGATCGCGAACGCGAGACCTTCGCGCACCGATTGCAAGCTGGCCTGGGGCTCCCCATCGGGTCTCATGGACGGAACCCATCGCAGTGAGATCAATCCCGCGATGTAGCTCGTGGCATCGATGAAGTAGATGGTGGCCACCCCGGGAGAGCCGCCTCCATGGACCGGCAGCGAGGCGATCAACACTCCACCGACCGCGGGTCCAACGATCTGGGTCACCTGGTACACCACTTGGCGAAGAGCCATCGCCGCGGGCAGGGTGCCAGGGGGCACGAGGCTTGGAGTCATCGCGCTGCGGGCGGGACCGTCTATCGCCGCGAACGCCGAGGAGACCGCCAGCAGAAGGTAGATCCAGATCACCGAAGGGTGGCCCGCCAGTGTGAGGATGGCGAGCGCGCCGGAGCTGATCATCAAACCAACCTGAGCTTGCGCGCTGAGTATCCGGCGGTCGCTGCGATCGGCGATCGCCCCTCCGATGAGTCCGAAGACCAGGAGTGGAACCAACTCAACAACGCCCACGAACCCCACGGCCACTGTGGAGTGCGTGATCTGGAAGATCTGGTAAGCGACCGCGACCACGCGCATGTTGGTCCCGAACTGCGAAACGAGCTGCCCGAGCCACAGGGCCCGGTACGCGATCGAATCCCGCAGCGGCGTGATGTCGAGCGCCCATGAACGCGCTCTGGCGAAGCGAGGACTCAATAAATGATCGAGGAGTACTTCGAGAGTTTCTCTCTTCGATGCAAGGCGTCGATTATGCGCACGGTGCCGGAGCGAGAACGCATGACCATCGACTGCGTGATCGCGCTGTCCGCCCGGTAGCGGACCCCTTTCATAAGGTCTCCGTCGGTCACGCCGCTCGCAGCAAAGAAGACGTCCTGCCCGGAGACGAGATCGTCCGTGGTCAGCACCCGGTCGACGTCGTAGCCCGCGCTCTGAGCCGCATCCCGCTCTTCTTCGGTGCGAGGTACGAGACGACCCTGGATGACTCCCCCAAGGCACTTGATAGCACTCGCGGCGATCACGCCTTCGGGCGTTCCGCCTACCCCCATCAGAAGATCCGTGCCGGTCCCGTCACGCGCCGCGGATATCGCCCCCGCCACGTCACCGTCCGGGATGAACCTGATCCGAGCTCCCGCCTCGCGGATCTCCTTGGCCAGTTGCTCGTGGCGGCTTCGATCCAGGATGACAACAGTGATATCTGCGACCGACACCTTTTTCTTCTTTGCCACTCGCGCAAGGTTCTCAGCCACCGGAGCATCGATGTCGATAGCATCGGCCGCTTCCTCTCCCACCACGATCTTTTCCATGTAGAAGCAGGGGCCGGGATCAAACATCGTTCCCCGCTCGGCCACGGCAACGACGGAAAGCGCGCCGTTCTGCCCCTTGGCAGTAAGGGTGGTCCCGTCGATTGGGTCTACCGCGACGTCGACTATGGGGGCCTCGCCGTTGCCGATCTGCTCGCCGTTGTAGAGCATCGGGGCCTGATCCTTCTCGCCCTCCCCGATCACGACGGTGCCGGACATCGAGACCGAGTCCATCATCAACCTCATGGCGTCTACGGCCGCTTGATCAGCAGCCTCCTTGTCACCGCGGCCCATCCAATGCGCCGCCGCCAGAGCGGCCGCCTCCGTGACGCGCACGAGCTCCAGCGCGAGGTTTCGATCCGGAGCGGTTGGCGTCTCGGTCACTCAGAGCTCTGCGACGAGCTCGACCCCTGCCCGGTCTCGGGAGCCGGTGTCGTTCCGGGGTCGGGCTGGCGCTCGGGGTCATCCCCACCCGGGGACGGGTCGACGACGGGGTCGTCGTTCGGTGTGCCCGGTTGGGACGGTGGACCGGGCTCGGCTCCCGGCTGGGGAGCCGGAGCAGGATCGGGGTCTCGAGGCTGGGGTCTGCTGATCGTCATGGAGGCCTCCGGTTCGAGCGACGGAACGGGCCAAGCCTAGACCGCCGCGCCCCGTGCGCAGTCGCGCTTATAGAACCCTGACAAACGTCGCGACTTCGTTGGGCCTCAAGCTATCGTTTGCCTCCGAAAGGCGACCGCACCGCCAGCCCAGGGGTTAGATCCCTCAAGAGGGGTAGCAAAGGGACATGCCACGCACCAAAAAGATCAGCTGTTCAGGTCCCGGAATCCTGCGCCGTCCACGAGGCAGAGGCTTTGAGTTCATCGATGGCCGGACCGGCCGCCGGCTGGCGGACCCCCACACGATGGCTCGGATCCGAGACCTCGGGATCCCTCCGGCGTGGAAGGACGTTTGGATCTGCACCGAACCGATGGGGCACATCCAGGCCTGGGGAACCGACGCCGCCGGACGCAAGCAATACATCTACCACCAGGTGTGGCGACAGCAAAAGGACCGACAGAAGTTCGACCGGATGCTTCGTTTCGCAGCTGAGCTTCCGGCCATGCGCGCGAAGTGGATCGAGGACCTCCAGCAAGAGGGATTGGGCAGGGAGAAGGTTCTCGCCTGCGCGGCCCTGCTGCTCGACCGAGCCTTCTTCCGCATCGGCGGAGAGAGCTATGCGGAACAGAACGAGAGTTATGGACTGGCCACGTTGCAGAAGAAGCACGTGCAACTGCTGGGCGATAATTGGGTGTCCCTCAACTACAAAGCGAAGAGCGGCAAGATGCGCGTGACGAGCATCCCCCTCGATCCCGCGCAATATCGCGTGATCGCAGAGCTCAAGAAGCGGCGAGGGGGCAGCCCGGAACTCCTCGCATATAAGCAGGATCGCCGGTGGATCGACGTCAAGTCGATCGATATCAACCAGTACCTCAAACAGATCACAGGAGTGGAGGTCAGCGCGAAAGACTTCCGAACGTGGAACGCCACCGTGATGGCCGCTGCCTTTATCGCGCCCCTAGCTCTCGGCGCCACTTCCGAGACTTCCAAGAAGCGCGCCATCTCAACGGTGGTTAAAGATGTTGCGAACTACCTCGGCAACACCCCTGCGGTCTGCCGCAGCTCGTATATCGACCCGCGCGTTTTCGACCGCTTCCGATCCGGTTGGACCATCCTCGGTGCGATCGACTCGTTGGGTGAAGCGATCGACTATGGCGACGTCGCAACCCACGGTGCCATAGAGGAGGCCGTCGTCGATCTCCTGACCGACAACAAGGCGTCACCCGCTCTCGAGAAGATTGCTTCCTAGGCGCGAGTAGAAGCCTTCCACTGCTGGGGGCCGGTGCCCGGACGCTTTATCAGTTGTGGACGATGACAGGAACGCCCAGGGGCTCCCGATGGAAGAAGGGCTTCGCCGCGTACATCGGGATCCGCACGCAGCCATGACTTGCGGGAACCACAGGAACGTCGGGGTAGCCGTGGATCGCGTACCCCCCAACGAAGTAGTTCGGATACCACAAGCTCCCGAGGCTGCCGCTGTTCCAACCCGCCACTTTGCGGATGATCGAGAAATGCCCCCGCGGCGTGTGGGCGACGGCGGTGTGGCCACCGCTGATGTATGTGTACTCTCCGCCGGTCGAGACGGGAAGCGTGTGTCTCACTTTGCGGTGCTTCACTTCAAACAAGACCTGACGTGAGATATCGACGTCCACATATCTTCCGTGGCGGGACCGGGGGGCTCGGGGGCGGCGATCGGAAACGATCCCTTCCATCTCGCCAGGAGTAACGATTGCGTCTCGCCGCATCCGATGAACCTTCTCGTAGGCGATAACCGCTTCCTGGTCCTTATAGCCGAAGTACCGGCGATGTCCGGCGGGATAGGTGCTGCGACGCAAGGCCCTCGCCATGAAGCGCGCGGCCCGCGATGTCGACCCAGGTCGCAGCGTTAGGTTCCAATCGACCGGGTGGACATGGTTCAAGACGCCCAGCTCTCGGAAGCCGTACCCCTTCCTGCGGAGCCCATCGATGATCGAGGACAACGCGCGGCGGTTACTACTGCGCCAGATGTCGAGCGAGATGATCGCCCCATCATGCACCCGGCGCAACACCTTCCTCGTTACCTCGCTAGGGCTTCCTGCCCCCGGCCTCACCGTCCATCGCACCGACCTGTATCCCTTTCGCGCGAGGGCCCTCAGCACGCGTAGATCGCGAGCCCCCTGTGGAAGCCGGAAAAAAGGACGCGCCGAAACCCCGGCGGCTTTCAGTACCCTTTGTGCCCGGGAGATCGAGGAACGGATGCGCGGGCCGCTCATATTCGTGAAGGCCCTCTTCCCGTAGCCGCGGTTCCCGAAGGCCATCCCGACACGTTGCAACCTGGTTACATCGCTCCGGTGGGATGCGACCCATGACCCCGGGATGAAGAAAGAAGCAACAGCGTTGTGACGGGTCAATGTCCGCCCGAGGCCCAGAAGATGGCGCGGGCTCGTACGGCCGTCCAGCGTGATCAATACCTCCCGACGACTAGGTCCGATGACCCATTCGCTTGGACGGATGCCTGCAGCGTGAGCGGCAGGGATGGCAGACAGGAGTGTTGGTCCCGCGAGGAACAACACAACTGCGCCTGAGATCGTTGCGGTGGCAAGGGGCCTACGCGTCATCGTGTCAGGAGTGTACGGCTCTCATCCCCAAAATCACGTGCGACGCAATTTGTTGCGC
>JAXDJO010000034.1:0-4691 GCA_034667525.1 Actinomycetota bacterium | reverse complement strand
CGGCGGTCGATGTCGGCCATCGTGAAGACTCGCAATCCCTTTTCCTGAACGAGCTTCTTCTCGCCCGGGTCCAGAGAGCGGATCCCCACCAGCGCCACACGTTTCGGATCAACCCACGGGGGGCCGGCGAAACCGTCGAGCGAGAAGCCACAGGCACCCAGCGCGGCTGCTAACGGCATCCCGTGGACATTGCCGCTGGGAGACGTCTCGGGCCTGTTCAGGTCCCCATGTGCGTCCACCCACAACACGCCTCCATCGTCAAAAACATGCTTCAGACCCGCGAGGGTGCCCATCGCGATCGAGTGATCGCCACCGAAGACCAGAGGCATCCGGCCCTCCTCGGCGATCGCGGCTACGCTCCGCGCGATCTGCGAGCAAGAGCCAAGGATGGCAGGGAGATACCGAGCCCTCTCGTCTCGCACGGAAGCAACCTCGGGCAACTCGGCAGTGACGTTGCCGCAATCGACCACTTCGATGCCCAGAGACTGGAGGCGCTCTGCAGCTCCCGCATACCGGATCGCGCTCGGCCCCATGTCCACGCCTCGCCGCGCTGCTCCGAGATCCAATGGAGCTCCCAGGATCGACACCTTTCGTCCATTAGTCATGGCGCTCCTCGCTTGGGTCCGACGCGACTGATCTGGGCTCAATCTTCAGCGAGAGGAAGACGGTGGCCGTCAGCACCACCGCGATCACTGCGAGCGAGACAACGATCGAGATCTCGATGTGCACGGCGCCCAGCAGCATCTTGATCCCAACGAAGGCGAGGATGATTGCAAGCCCGTACTTCAAGAGGTGGAATCTGTCCACGCTCTTGGCAAGGAAGAAGTACAGCGCTCGCAGCCCGAGGATCGCGAACATGTTCGAGGTCAACACGAGATAGGGCTTGGTTGTGATGGCCAGGATCGCTGGGATCGAGTCGATCGCAAAAGCGATATCGATGATGTCGATGAAGATGAGAACAACGAGCAGCGGGGTCAGCACCCGGCGCCCGTTCTCGATCGTGAAGAAGTTCTGCTTGTCGTAGTGGGGGGTGGTCGGCAAGTGCTTCTGCAGGAAACGCAGGATGGGATTTTCCTCCGGACTGACCTCCGTCTGACCCCTGACCATCCGGAACGCCGTGATCAATAGGAACACGCCAAACACATAGACGATCCATTCGAGGCTCCGCACGAGTGCGATTCCAAGCAGGATGAACGCGCCCCGAAACACGATCGCTCCGAGGATGCCGAAGAACAGAACCTTGTGCTGGTAAGCGACGGGCACTTGGAAGTAACTGAAGATCACCACGAACACAAACATGTTGTCGACCGATAGCGAGTACTCGATCAGATAGCCGGCGAAGTACTTGCCTCCTTCGTTGCTGCCCTTCCATAGCAGAAGGAACAGCCCGAATGCCACGCCCATTGCCACCCATACGGCAAGCCACGTTCCGGCTTCTTTGGTGGTCGGCTCGTGCTCTCCTCCATGGAAGAACTTCAGATCGACGACCAACATGGCCGCGACGAAGGCCAAGGCTCCGACGAAAACGTACCAAGGCACTCGAACCTCCAACGTTTGCTCATGTAAGGTCGTTGATGAAGGAGACGTCCATCCCCATCTCAAGGAGTCCCACATGAACGGCCGCCGCGCAAGGATAGTGGCCAGCATGGTCGTGCTGGTTCTCCTGGCGGCAGCTTGTTCTTCCAACGGAAACTCCGGGAGCAGCGGCTCGGGAGGCCGCCTCACCAAGGCGCAATACATCGCTCAGGCGGACAAGATTTGCCAAACCGCCAATCAGAAGACGTCAGCTCTCGGCGCACCTACCAGCACCGATCCTCAGGTGCTTGCAAAGTTTCTGACCAAGAGTGGGCAGATCATCTCGGATGCGGTTAACCAACTGAAGAAGTTGCAACCGCCGGCAGCCGACCAACAGAAGATCAACCAGCTGGTCGGTGGCTTGGAGAAAAGCGCAAGCTACTTCCCGGCCCTGATTCAAGCTGTGAAGGCAAACGATACGCAAAAGATCCAGCAAACCGCCCAACAGTTGCAACAGGCATCTCTGCAGGGACAGCAGATCGCGCAAACCTATGGGTTCCACGTGTGCGCACACTCTGCCAGTACCACTGCCAGCCCAACGCCATAAGCCCCAACCGCACACCGGTAAGCGCCCGGCACTCCAACTTCACAGGACTTGCACTAGCGGCCGTGGGGGCCGTGGCCTTCGGAACCCTCGCGATATTTGCCAAGTTCGCCTTCGAACGGGGGGCGGAGTCTGTCCCTCTTCTGGCGTCGCGTTTTGCTACTGCGGCGATCCTGTTGCTTGCCTACCACTTGAGCACCGGCCGGCCGCTGAGGTTTGGATCGGGCGCGGTGCGGATGATGATCCTCGGAGGGATCGGATACGCGTTCGAGTCGACCCTCTTCTTCGTCGCCCTGCAACACGCCCCCGCGGCCGTCGTGGGCTTGGTCTTCTATAGCTATCCGTTGTGGACGACGCTCCTCGCTCTGGCAGTGGGATTGGATTCATACCGGCATCGGATCGCGCTGGCACTAGTGGCCGGCACCGCCGGCGTCTCCCTGATCTTCTCGTTCCGGTCGACGCATCTGACCGGCCCTCTGTTCGCGCTCGCGGCGGCTATTGCAGTTGCTCTCTACCTCATCGCAGTGCAGAAGGCTTCGGGAGGGATGGACCCGTTCAACGTTGCACTCTGGACGGCTACGGGAGCGGCCCTCTCGTTGACGGTTGTTGCGGCTGTCACCTCGCAGACGCTGCCGCTGGCCGCATTTCCATTTGCAGGCGCCCTCGGACTCGTGACGGCGATCGCCTTTGTGTTCCTCTATGGATCGATCAACAGGATCGGATCCTCACGATCTTCGATAGCGATGATGCTCGAGCCGGTGACGACAGTCATCCTGGCGGCGATCTTTCTGGGCGAGTCCCTGACGGTCAGGATCGTGCTCGGAGCAATCTTGGTCGTAGCGGCTCTGCCGCTCTTGGCCTCCGCTCCCGCCCAGCCCTCAGCTCAGAAGCGAATCGATCTCCTTTAGATCCTTATCTTCTAGCACAACGTCACCGGCTGCTGCGTTCTCGGCGACGTGCTTCGGGGACCGGGAGCCTGCGATCGCTCCACTGACACCTTCTTGATGTGTCACCCACGCAAGCGCCAATCGAGCAAGCGAGATGTCCAGCCGGTCTGCGATCGGACGCAACGAATCCACCTTTGAAAGATTCTCCTCGAACTTACCCGGAGCGTAGAACTCGGCGTAGTAACCCATCGGCGTCTTGCCGCCCCGCCAGTCGTCGTCGCTGAACTTCGTCTCCTTAGTGATGGCCCCCGTCAATAGACCAAAGGCCAGAGGCCCGTAGCAGATGATTCCCGTGCCATTGCTCCGGCAGAACGGGAAGAGGTCGCTTCGGCCCTCCTGATGAAGCATGGAGAACTGGGGCTGTAGGGAGTCGACGTGGCGGATCTTCTCGCATCGTTCGATCGCGTCCCGTTGGAAATTCGATAGCCCGATGTTATTGACCAGACCGTCTTCCACCAGAGCGGCCATCGCCTCCCAGGTCTCTTCGATCGGCACCTTTCGATCGGGCCAATGAAGTTGATAGAGATCGATCACGTCTCGTCCGAGTCGCTTCAAACTCGCTTCGGCTCCCGAGCGAACTTGATTCCGGCCGAAGCCGCTTCCGGCACCCTTGGGTGCGAGCTTGGTGAAGACCAAGACCTCTTCGTAGCCCGACAGCGCCTCGCCGACCAACTCCTCCGAGCGACCTCCTCCATAAACCTCGGCGGTGTCCACCCAGTTCATGCCTGCGTCGATCCCCGCATGAACGGCGGCGATGGTCTGGTCGTCCGGCGGGTTGGGGCCCCAGGCCTGGCCTCCGGCCTCCCATGCACCGAAACCGACGACAGAGATCTCTGGGCCTTGCGAGCCAAGCTTGGTGGTTCTCACGGCGGCAACGTTATCGGAGCTTGGAATGGTCCCAGGACACGAGTCGTTCCATCGCCAGGGCGAGTACAACTCGCTTGGCGGCCTGCCGATCAATCTCGGCTTCCGGAGACCGCTGTGCCGCCTCCCCGCTGGCGGGTAAGGAATAGCGTCTATAGAGCGCCGTCCCCACCTCGACCACCACGCGGCGGTCGTCGATGATCTGGGCCTCGCTGCGAATCAGCACGCCCCGAAGCTCGTTGTACGAGTCTCCATGCTCGATCAGCAGCGCGCACCGGGGATCCCGGCGAACGTTCTGTACCTTTTGGCTCTTGCCGTACGTCCACATACGCACCTCGTCGCCGGTGTGGACGAACCACATGCCGACCATGTGAGGAAACCCCGTGCGTGCCAGCGTCGACAACACCGCGGTATGGAGCGCGGACAGGAAACGATCGATCTCGTCGGGTGACATGGAGATGTCGAGTCGGGCCATGACCTCACCTTAATTTCTCGACCAAATGGCCGTCGATCGCCCGGCAGGGGCATGCTCGCTCCGGCGGATGGTAGAGATGGGCGTTTATCACCTGACACCCCTCGTCAGCGGACGCCCTCTCCGGTGGCACTGAGGTCGTAACCTCGACGTGATGCCAACGTTCATCCAGGACGGTTTCACCATCGCCTACGAGAAGCGCAGTCGTGGCGCCGCCTCACCGGGGCGCCCGGCCCTCCTCCTTCATGGACTCTTGTTGCCGCGCAAGCATCAGTACTCACTCGCAGAC
>JAXDJO010000033.1:0-21933 GCA_034667525.1 Actinomycetota bacterium | reverse complement strand
GGCTCGTTGCTGTAATCGAAGAGATCGAAGCGCTGGCCAAGGAGGCACGGGAGCTCATAGCCGGCGACGAGCAGGTCGTATTCATTCCTCGACAGGGTGAGTGGAGCCGGCGGATGGTCGCGTGGCTCAAACCTCGCATCATGCATTGGGGGGGCGCATCTACTCTTTTCGAGATGGCTTCTGAAAGAATCGACCAGATCATCTCCTACGACGACGTCGTAGCTCGAGCCAACATGCCAGAGATCCAGGTTCGAAACGAACTCGCAGCCGTTAGCCGCTTGACCAGCCGTCAGTTCGGTGAAAAGAAGTGGCCCCTCGAGGTGTGGCAAGACCGTGCAACCGGCAAGATGCAATATCGGATGCCGCCGATCGTCGGAGAATGGTGGCGCTCCTCTTAGGCGCCCCCACAGGTGACATTCGGAGGGTCCTGGTGGTCAACAATGGACCCTTTCAGCATTCTTAGTGGGCAGCTGCTATCTCGTGCTCGAGCATAGCCTCGAGCCACCCCGCCAATTCGACCCGTTCGGTCGGTAGGATTCCACTCGCCAAGCGATCATCTTGACGGCATTCTCGCGCCCGACGATCCTGTCTGGCGCGCTCCTTCGAGCGGCGTTCATCGGTGCGACGATCCATCCTGCGCCGGTCCGGTTTTCTGGTCATCTATTGCCATCCTCTCGATAAACCTGATCTCCCCAAGTGCCCTACCTCTAAGGCAACCAATGGCCGAAAGGGATGATTTGCCTCGGAAAGAGTCCAATCCGCCGGAACATCGTCAGCCACGCCGACCTTTCCAGGATCTCAGGCTATACCAGGGTGGGTTGATCGCCTGGCTTATGAGGTCTTTGGTCCACACTCGGGGGGATTAATCGGACAAGATGCGAGAAAGCGGGACGCAAACGAGGACGGACGTTCGAACAAAACGGGCCCGGGGAGGGGCTCGCTGGCCGCTTCTTGATCAGGAGTCCGATTCTGTTTGCCTCCCCGGGGCGATTTGCCATTTTAGACCGATATGGAGGCATCTCAAGGACCCGATATTTGGGAGTCCGTCGATGGCACAAGCTGGATGAGTCCCGTAGCCGGGAGCTGGAAACCACTACGTATAAGGCCCCATGGAGAACGTCCTTTGCTTGGACGAGTAGGTCATATGGAAAACGAAGCTATCAACAGGGCACTGCATAAATACGTCGTTGCTCTGGTACGTGCCCGTGATTGTTCTGACCGCCTCGCTCTGGAGCGGAGCCAAGCCTCCGACCGCAGGACCGAACCGGGCGCTGCGGAGACTGATGCGACCTCTGGTAAGCGTGCCGAGGGGGGCCAACCCCACCCTCCAAAGTAAGCGTTCGCCGCAAGCAGACCTCCCCCCACGTGATCGGCGGGAAAGAAGACTGAGTCGGCGTATCCGGTGCCGAAGTAATGGACCCCACGGCGCGCCGAGCAGCCCCTACGATGCCCGCTTGGCCCCTGGCCCCCCCTTAGATCGACGCCAAACGAAGGCTTGCGTGAGCCCGATCCACGAAGACCCCATACCAAAGAGAAAGATTCTCCCCCGGCGGGCATCGTGAGAACGGATTTGGGCCGCATAGAAGAGTCTGTCGGTGCATGTCAACGCGGCCAGTATCAGGAGCACGCCACCGGCGGCGCGGAGCCTCACGACGACTCGCTGAGCCTTGCCGACCGCTCGGGCCTCTATCCCCGACTACCTGTCGTGGCTATCAAACGAGCTGTGCCCTGCAGATCAAAGGCTGGGGCTCGTCTGCCAGATAGCCCGCAGCAGGACCCCTACCTCGAAAGCCATTGAAGCGGGTAAGGGATATGCATTCGTCATGCGCGGGTTCGGTAACACTCAGCACCTCTGTGTTGCCGATGCGCCGCGGCAGCCCTCCTAGGACCTCAGCGATGTTTCCCTTTGCCTTCTTCGAGAGGTAGCTCGAAATCAGATCGCTATTTTGGTCCACCACCGCGTGAGCGAGACCGTTAGCGTATGCATGCACTCTTTCCACGTTCATTTGGGTATTCCATTCCCTAGTCACTGACTAGACAACCAAAAACCCCCAACGCGGTAAGCAAAGCAAGAAAGCGTACCTTCGGCCTACTTCTTTGGCTTCGCCGGCGTCTTAGTCAGTTCCACGTAACCTGAGGAGATGAAATACTCGTTTATGAAGCTGACCTTGGCAGCAAGCTCGTCACTAGGCTAACCAGGCCGAGGGGATGTCCCGATTCTTCGTTCGTCCTTGACTTCCTCGCTGGACAGATGAGCCGCGAACTCCAAGACGTCTTTATGAGAGCCACGACGGATCTCAGCCTTGATCAACGTCCGAGCGAGTTGCAATGCCGCCGCAACACGATGATGCCCGTCAGCAAGCATTAGACCTTCGTCAATTTCGAACACCGTCACGGGGGCCGACTCGTCAAGATGACTTGCGTAGTAGGCGACCCGTTCAGGGTTCAGATGCGGGCGGGTTGACTCGATCGGTCCCTGCAACAGCGACTTGATCCGGACCTCGGCAATCACCGCCTCAGTCTCGCACCTTGCTCGGTTCCCTTGCACCTGAGGCCTAAAAGACAAGGCTGACTTGAGAGCCTCCGGTCAGACCGTAGCCAGAGACGGTTGTGGTTCTCCGAAATAGAAACCCTGTGCGAAGTCCGAACCCGAAAGCTGCACTTTCTCGAGGTGCCGTGCGTTCTCCACGCCCTCGGCCACGACTTGGAGATCTAAAGCGTGCGCCATATCCACCGCCGCTTGAAGGAGAGCTTGGTCGTTGGGTTGGTCAGCCCCGAGGACGAACGACTGGTCGATCTTGAGGAGGTCGATAGGCAACGTCCTCAGATAACTCAGAGATGAATAGCCCTTGCCGAAGTCGTCCATCACAAGACCCACTCCCAGCTGCTTGAGACCCTGCAGCGTGCGCGTCGAAGTTGGAGAGTCGGCCCCGATGACACTCTCGGTTATCTCTAGGCACAGGTTTGCAGGATCTGTGCCGGTCTCTTCGAGCACGAGGGCAACGTCGTCGATTAGATCGGATCGGCTCAGCTGTTTGGCGGAGACATTGACGGACATAGTAAGAGGAGCTTCTCGAACACTAGCTGCACGCCACAGCTGAGCGGTGAGACAAGCTTGTCTGAGCACCCATTTCCCAATCGGTACGATGAGATTGGTCTCTTCGGCTAAGGCGATGAAGTCGGCTGGTTGGATGAGGCCCCGCCGAGGGTGCTGCCAGCGAAGCAGGGCCTCTCCTCCGGCGATCTCGCCTGTGCGCAAATCGATCTGAGGTTGATATACGAGACGAAGCTCCTCTCGTGGGATCGCATGCTGTAGAGCGACCTCATCGTTGAGACGTTCCCGGGCACGATTACGCATCCGCTCGTCGAATAACTCGTAGCGACCTCTGCCGTTCTTCTTAGCGCGGTAGAGAGCGGCATCCGCATTGGTGATCAACCGCCTCGCGTTCATTGATTCCTCGGTCGTCAAAGCGATACCCATGCTGATCGACAGTCGCGTTTCCCCGTCCGCGCTTGACCGTACTGCGCTGACGGCCTCGATTATCCGCTTCCCGACCTGGATCGCGCTGAGTTCACTGTGGATGTCTTCACAAAGGACGATGAACTCGTCGCCACCGAATCGGGCTGCTGCATCGCTCGGCCGAAGGACGCCGCGCAGGGTCTCCGCGGTGACCCTGAGCATCTGGTCACCGGCGTCGTGACCGAGGCTGTCGTTGACCATCTTAAACCCGTCGAGGTCGAACATGATAACTGCCACCATGTTGCCGCTGCGCTCCCTGCGCTTCAGTGCCACCTCGAATCGATCCTCGAACAGCGCGCGGTTGGGCAAACCTGTAAGGGGATCGTGCATTGCGTCGTTGACTCGCTGCTCGCTCTCCTCGATCCGCGCGGTGATGTCTCTGATCGAGGCGATCAGACACGGCCGATCGTCCACGCGGGCCTGGGTCGCAGCGATCTCTCCTTGCAGGGGCCTGCCTTCTTTCGTGACAGAAATCAATGGCTCGATGAATGGCGAACCATCCGGTGGCGCTTGACTCAGGGTCACCAGTTTCGAGAGCTGATTCGGGTGCAAAATCGACAATGGTGTTTCCAGCAATTCATCCACCGAATATCCCAGTAACCGACACGCCTGGGGATTCGCGTACAAGACTCGGTCAGAGATGGGGTCGAGAACAAAGATCGCATCTGCTATCTCGGCCAGGATGGTGCGAAACCTCTCCTCGTCTTCCTTCAGCGCCTGGAGAGTTGAGTCCTGCTCGACGTCGACGAGGCCACCCCTCATTTAGGGAACTCACAGCGAATCGAGGTAAGCAGCAGCGACGACGGTGCGTCGGTGGAGACTAGAAGACTTAGCATTGCGACCTCTCTTCAGGGAATCTCGGTTTAGCGACTCTCGCGGTGGAAGATTCGGGCCTCCCGAATGAGAAGCTCCTGCTCGGTGCCCTCCACCCAGGTGGTACGCATCCGCACCCCTTCCCTTTGACCCAAGATTTGAGTTACGGATACCGCCTCTCCAGTCTCAAGCACACTCACTCGAAGGACCTCCGTCGCCTGGATCGGCCGTGGAAGTGAACCAAGGATCCCGACAATGCCCGCCTCATGCTCACGACACACATAGCGCGAGATCAGTTCGCTCTGGTCAGTCGCAATAGCTCGCCCGAATCCATCGGCGTAGACCATCACCTCCGCCACATCCAAAACACGACCTCCCCCGAAGAACGTTACGTAAGACATTGAAATCACAGAGAGTGACTTAAGACAAGCAAACCAACTCGGTGCGATCAACGTTAGGGATGACCTGAGGGTCATGCTCCCCTAGCCTGCCGCAGACGCTAGATCAGACGTGAACTAGTCATCGCTTGCAAATCCGACCACGATCGGAGAGGAGGTAAACAATGAAGCAGTGGCTAATCGCAGAGGCTGAGATGCTGACACCGTCCACTCGGTATTCGACCAGCAACCGGGTGCCCAGGTGAAAGACCAGATTCGTTTTGCGATGAAGTGCCGGGGCTTTGTTGGAGCGGACACATCACAGTCCCCGCTATCTCGATTGGATGAGATCATCGCTTGGGCGAGCATCCACGGAATCTCGGTGTATCGGGGTGACAGCGTGTCCGGAACGTCGCGCAGCGCCTCGTCGGCGAGTAAGCGATGATTAAGCTTGATATTGGAACACCAAGTTTGGCGAGCCGGACTTCTCTGAAGCATCTTCCAGGTGAGGGAACGCGAATCTCCGCCCCAACTTCTGCCGGCCCGCTCTACTAATTCGCCTACTACAGGCGAATGCCAGAACAGGTGTCTAGCGCGATCCGCGCTCAGGATCTGGGCAGACTTGATCAGAGGTTGGGTTCTTGCTCACCACCCATAGGGAGCGCACAAGACTTCCTCGTGAGGTCCTGAAACCTGAGTGACGGAGACGCATTCGCCGGACTCAAGCGGAGGAGTGATGTCAAGTACCTCTGCTCCCGCGGTCGGCCGCGGAAGCGTTCCAAGGATTGCGACAACACTCTCGCTTCTCTCCTCAGATAGGTAACTTGCAAGTTCGTCCGAGACGGTCGCTAGTAGGTCAGAGCGTAAGGAGCTGCCGGACACCAGTTGCATGGTGCTCCACATCATAAATAGGGCCTACCGAATACTTTCCGAGAAACGCATTGCTACAGCGTCGGGGGCGTTCCCTTGAATGACTATCTCGTCTTCGCGGTCGGCTCTTCGATGCGCTGTGCAACCTCGGCGATGTGGCTTATTGCCTCTGTACTCAAGAAGGTCCAAGAACTCCCGATATGCCGGCAGATTGTTGATTCGACCGAGGAGGCTCAGGTGAATATTGAAGAGGTCTATCCCTTCGCTGAGGGTTTCCTCAAAGCTCTGGTTACCGAGGACGGTGAATTGATCGCCAGCTATCTCACCCCTGACTTGGAAGAGAGTCTGAACGGAAATCTTGACCTACCCAAAGGGGGCCGCACGTACGGGCGGAACTGCTAACGGTGGTTGCCTTGGGCGATGGGTTCAACCCCTCGTCCGCTGACGAATTCGCGTCGGTGACCTGTTTATCGGAAGGCACCTCCTGGCCGGGCAGTGTGCACTCAAGATTCGCAACAGCTCCTGATTCAAACGCTGCAGATGTTCGGGGAAGGCAAACAGATGAGAGGGCACACGCCAGAGCAAGTTGAGCTAGGTCGCTCTCAAGCGCGGCGTCCGAAAACTGGTAGTTGTTTCGCCCTTTCAGCAGCCCAATTCTGGCCTGTAACCTGCGCCTTCCGTGTAGCAGACGCCTGAGACCGAAAATTCTTAACTCGTACACGGTGCTCCGAAAAGTCAGAAACCGGGGATGAGCGTGCGCCGGCGCGATACGGTGGGACTCCACCGCTACCGCCTGAACAGTGGAGCCGGCTCGCCCCGGCGCCGTTCTTGGCGAGCTTCTCCACCGCGTCACGTTGTATCACCTTGCACTGGATTGTTAGGCCCGACGGAATGGAGAAGGTTTCGCGAACCGGGTCGAAGGTTTCGCGAACCGGGGTCCATTGCCGACAATGCGGTGCATAGTGTGAAAGCAGCGCAGGGACTGATTAAGCCCATGGACCTTGCGGTAAGCACAACCGAGGGAAGGCGACCCGATATGGCAATTGTGAAGAACGATCATCTCCTGACGCCATCCGAAGTGGCGGGACTATTCCGGGTAGATCCCAGACCGTGACCCGCTGGGCGGGCCTTGGGCGGTCACCGGCGAAATCGAGCTGATGAGATCCACAGTCTCTTCTCCGCCAGAGAGTGGGCAGGGATAGTGGACGTCACCGACGCGAGCCGAGATCATCGATATCAGGGATCAGTTCGGGATTGAAGGAACTTGAAGCGACTAGAGATATTTTATCGGCCGGGAGGGCTCGGCCCCCCCCGGCCCCAGTATGGGAGCCGGATCCGACGACACGGTCAGCAACAGGAAACAGGCCTTGACCTTGCACTCTTGCTTCGAGCGGGCGACCAGATTCGAACTGGCGACCCTCACCTTGGCAAAAAAAATTTCCAATCTGATGCCCCGACCCGGGCAAACGCGCCGTCTTCCCTGGTCAAGGTAGGTTTTGGGTGCCATCCAGACACATCTATATTCACCAACAATCAAGAGCGATGTGGACAAAATGTGGCCACACGAACGGTCGCTTACCGCTCTTTCTCGTTCTCGCAGATGAGACACTCAGACCGGAATAGAAGACTGCCCGCGCTCAGCCGACTTCTTGGGCGAGCCCGATGAGAAGGCCTTCAGGCCCGCGGATGTAGCAGAGCCGAATCGAGTCTTCGTACTGGACCACTTCGCTGCTGACGAGCTCCGCGCCGTGCTTACGGAGCCGGGCGAGCGTGTCGTCGAGGTCGTCCACGGCGAACATGACGCGCAGGTAGCCGAGAGCGTTCACCGGGGCGTTCCGGTGATCGGCGACCACAGGCGGCGCGAGAAAGCGCGAGAGCTCGAGCCGGCTATGGCCGTCCGGCGTGCGCATCATGGCGATCTCGACGCGCTGGTCGCCCAGTCCAGTGACACGCCCTGCCCACTCTCCTTCCACCATCGCTCGCCCTTCGAGCTCGAGGCCGAGCTCGCGAAAGAACGCGATCGTCGCCTCTAGGTCGTCGACGACAATGCCTACGTTGTCCATTCGTTGAATCGTCATTCGGTCACGTTTCTCCTTCCTTCGAATCAGGCTGAGAGCCCCCCGCTGCCGAGATGCCGTCGAGAAACTCATGGACTGCTCGTTTGGATCGAAGCATGTGCAGCGCCAGGTGCCGGCCGTGCTGCGACACGATCGCGAGTTCCTGTTCACGCTCCGAGCGGTGGTTGTGCCAAATAGTACCGACCAGGCGCCACTCGGCACGCAGTCGTGTCCCGGCCGTCTCGTCGCAACCTTCGGGCAATTCAAACTCAACCGGGCGCCTGCGTAGCCCTCGCGCGAACGCCCGCGCTGCGCAGATCCACCATGGCGTGTCTAGGAAGACAACGGTGTTCGCGCGTTCGAGTCGCATGTCGAGGGTGCGGTGGTAATTGCCATCGGCGATCCACGCGTCGCCCGCGAGGAATTCTCGCTGCTCTTCGCGCCACTCGTGTTCCGGCGGCTCGACCCACCCCGGTCTCCAAAAATGGACGTCGAGATGGATCACGGGAAGGCCCGTCCTCGCCGCGAGCGCTCGAGAGAACGTGCTCTTGCCGGCGCCGGCCAAACCAGTGACCACGATGCGGCGGCCGACAAACGTCACTGGTTCAATCTCACTCCTACATATTGTTCAGTCGAAACCTGGCGGTCAGATCCCATCGGTGATCCTGTCATCCTCACCAACTCGCGGAGGTTCTCTCAGGATCACGACTCACACCTGAAATCGCCCGGGACAGAACCACGGCATTATTTTGGTCCGAGACCGAGAGGGCAGCTGAATAGCTGCGTTGACAACCCGCGTGGGCACGATACCTAGCTGTCACGCAGCTACTGATCGGCCACGAACACAAGTGGGCCGTGCTCGAGACGGGCGGAAGATCTGCTTCATAAAGAAGAAGCAGTGATTCAGAAGAGGTGAATCCGGGGGCTGGCTCATTGGACTTCGGCCGTTGGGCAGTCCAATCGCTGCTGAATGAATACTATGAGCGGCAGCGTGACAACTGATTTGTGCACACTCCATGGGTTAAGACACAGTGTCCATTGGGGTGATTGGCCGACGAACATTCTGTTCCACTACTCTGCTGCTATGCAACCAGGGAACTCGGCCCTTGAGCGAAGCTTCTCAAAGCCGGCGAGCGCCGCTCATTGAGAACACCTCATCTCCTAGGGAACGGCTCATGACTCTAGGATACAGCGGAACGCTTTTCATACTTGCGTTCGACCACAGAACCCCACTGCAGAGAGATCTATTTGGGAGCGTCGGCGAGCCATCGCAAGAGCAAGCCCTGACGATCTCGCGGGCAAAGGGACTGATCCTCGAAGGCCTCAAAAGATCTCTGGACAAAGGAGTAGCGAAACGATCCGCTGCCATCCTGATCGACGAGCAGTTCGGTGCGGACGTTGCCCGCAGAGCGAAAGAGGAAGGGATTGGGCTCGCTCTAGCTGTCGAACGAAGCGGCCAGAAGGAATTTGACTTCGAATACGGAGCTGACTTTCCTAGCCACATCGAAAGATTCGATCCAGACTTCTGCAAAGCGTTACTTCGCTACAACCCCGAGGGCGATCGCGCGCTCAACCGGCGACAGGCCCAACGCTTGAGGGACCTTTCGGACTGGCTCGCGGGTCGCAAGTCCAGGCTCATGGTGGAGCTACTGCTTCCACCCGAACCCGACCAGCTGGAAAGAGTAGGTGGGGACACCATTCGCTTCGACCGCGAGCTGAGACCGAAACTGATGATCGATGCGATCGTAGAGCTTCAGGAAGCCGGAGTGGAAGCCGACGTCTGGAAGATCGAGGGTATCGATTCGCGGCAAAATTGTGAGGCCCTCGCGCGCGCAGCAGCCGCTCTGCGTTCTGGCCCTGGCCGGCAGGATCCCATCAACATCCAAACGACGAAGGCTGCGTTGAACAAGGATCAGTCCAGCCTGACCGCCCTGAACGTGCACGTTTGGTGAACATGAACTCGTTCTACACACTTCTCATGGGAACTGCGGTGATAGCGATCTTCGTTCTCGGGATGATGCTGCAGCGTCACCGCGAATACGTGACGCTGCATGCTCTGGGGATGCAGACAAACGAGCTGTACATTCTTGTGCTTGCCGAGGCGGCCTTAGTCACGATCTTGGGGTTAGCCGTGGGCATGCTTGTGGGGGCCGGAATGGCTTTCTTGATGGTCCATGTACTCGGGGGACTGTTCATATTGAGTCCCGTTATGACCTTCGCGCCGGGAAAGCTCATCACGATAACAATCGTGCCTCGGCTGCGACAATGGGATCCGCTCTAACAGCTAGCTCCATCCTGCGGCACTCAAAACCGTCCGACTTATTGCGTGAGGCGTGACCTCTCGCCTCTATGTCTTTTAGATGCGCGCTACGCCTGTGGAGTGCCAAAACAGCGATCATCACGCAGCGACCGCTCGATACTCCTTGATGAGCCCGCCGAAGAGGTCCCGTCGGCCGATCAAGGGCACTTCATTTGACCGGGGTCACCATAGATGACTTATCTGGGACCGCTAGCTCGAGTCCCCGGTGAGGCCTCCCCGCGTTTGTAGTGGGAAACGTAGGTGGCAAGGCCCCGACAAATAGCAGCGAGCCTCCTCGCCGGCTTTCTCCAAGGTGGAACAGGAAGAAGGTATCCGCTAGTGCGAGCAGCCCCAAGAGAGCGAGGGCAAGAGCGATCGTCCTATGAGACAGTCTGCGCCCCCTAACAGCGGGCCCTGCTGAGACTTCGAGCCCAGCTCTTTCCGGCTGCTCGATGGGCTCCAGCGTGAGCCACAGATCCGTTCGATAAGTCATCGCACGGACCCTCACCTGACGGTCGCTCAGCATGCATCTAAGTCGGATCATTTCGTGTTCTGCAAGAGTCATCGAGAGGGTCTTGCTGCTAAACCATGGAACCTGACGGGGACCGCGTGGTGGGTGTGGTCGAGCGTGCAGGGCTCGGCCGGCGGGTAGCGCGCCTGGTTCCTCTCGGCGTCGTCAAGGGTTAAGGGTTCGAGGGCGCCTCGTTGTAAGTCGGGAACGTAGCAAACCCGCTACTAGGGCGAATTACTTTGCTGTGGGACGGTGGCGTTCCTCGTAGCCATCCACGTGTTCAGCTCGCTTTTCTCGCTACTCTGCCCTGATCACTCCGGGTCGGTGGACTGGTTGGTTGGCAAACTCGGAACCCGGCGTCCATAGGAGCTTACGGATCTCGCGCGCATGAAAGCGCCGATGGCCGCCGAGCGTCCGGATCGTCGAGAGCTTGCCCGCCTCGGCCCAGCGCGTGACGGTTTTCGGCCCCACCTGGAATAACGCTGCTACCTCTGACGGGGTCAGAAGCTCATCATTGCTCGTCACTTTCATGTCGGTGACCTTCCGCCTAGGTTTCGCTTCGAACCGCTGGCTTCAGTCCCTTTGTACTGCTCTACTAGCTTGTGGATCGTCTTGCTTATAGTAAAGCATTGATATGGTTTGTTAAGCAATGCCCTAGTTCGAGAAGGATGGGCGGCCCCCAGGGCATTTCCTACGTTTACCCCCCGTCCGGAGATGATTTACGCCTATTTTTTTCGCGGTTTCCCTTGATTTGCTGCCTCGCCAAGCGCACGATGGCGGGCGGCGTCTCGCACTAGGCGGGGCGCGGGAGGGCCGGTTCAGCCAGCAGCCACCCTCCAGCAGGAGCGGTCGGGCCACCTCCTGTGGAAGGTGGCCCGACCATCCAATCCCGAGTATGACGGACGCACAGGTTGGACACCTCCCTACGCGCAGCTACCGATAGGCAACCTGCCTCACTCAGCCGATAGGTCTCGCGGAATCCCAACAGGTTGAGAAGGTCCTCCGCAGGTACGTCATCGCTTCGATGCTGATGATGATCGGTCTGGCCCTCTCGCTGTCGCACTGACGCCGTGCAGCACTGGACGCGTGCTTCGATTGCGACCAAAGGGAGGTCCGCTCGAAAACGAACCTCCCCTGCGGTGGCTTTCGGCGCAGGGGAGGTCATAGCTGTAGTCCTCATTCATGCCCGTCGTGCAACCCGGATTCCTATGGAGCTACGGCCCTGTGGCGGAGGCGATCGGCTTGGGCACCGCCGGTGGTGGCCCGGACATCCCGGGTTCACCCACGATGCCAACTCTTGGCTGGGAGGAACTCGCGCGAGTCTTCTCCCGGCTCGGCACTGTGACGACATCCTGATCGGCGTAGTCACTCCGGCTATAGGTGCCTCCGGTGACGACGGCGAGCACCAGGCGATCACAAACACCGCACAATCCGGGTGCTGACCACCAACACGGAGTTGACCTTTTGCTGCTTGTTGGGGATGTGAGTGATAGGGGTCGAGCTAAACCACTCGATCGCTAACAAGAGCATCTCCGCTGCGTTGGTTGGTCACGAATAACCTGGCGCGGGCCGAGGGGCTGACGATGCCGCTGATGAGCTCTGCTGCCTGCATGTCTGCACCCGGGATCGCATGCGCATAGACGTTCAAGGTGGTGGAAGCGCGTGCGTGTGCGAGCCGGGCTGACACGACAGGGATGGCAACTCCGGCGCTGAGCATCTGGGTAGCCATGAAGTGGCGCAGATCGTGGAGACGGAAATGATCGAGCCCAGCAGTCCTGCGAGCTCGGATGAAGGTCTGGGTCACCCAGTTGGGCTTCCACGGCTCGAGGCCGAGCGGATGACTTGTGAAGATGAACGCATCGGGATTGCATCCGCTTTTCCATTTCCTATCTTGTTCGGATAGGAGTTTCTGGCTGTAGCTGTCCAATGCAGCCCGATGACAACGGCGGGTCTTGGTAGGAGCAAGAAGGGGACCGTTCGGCCCTTCGACCAGAGCGCGCTGGAACGACAGGCTCCCATGCTCGAAGTCGACGTCCTTCCACCGCAGAGCCAGGAGTTGGCCGCGACGAGCGCCAGACGTTGCAGCCAGAACCAGGAACAGATGAAAGAGCGGCTGGTCGGCGGCGACGTGGTCCAACGGCTGGACCATCTCCTGGGGAGAGGGAGGCCGCATCTCGGGTGCCTCGAGGCGCGGGGGTGAGGCTGTGGCTGCGGGGTTGCTCCATATCCACTCCCAGCGCACCGCTTGGGCGAGCGCGCGGTGGAGAACCCCATGCACCCGCACGACGCTGCCTCGAGAAAGGGGGCGGCCCCGGGAGGCGCCGGTCACTCGAAGAGCTGCATAGAAGTCATCGATCATCACCGTCTGCAGCTCGCGCACCAGCACGTGTCCCAACTTGGGCTTGAGCTGACAGTCGATGATGGAGCGCGTGCTGCGGACGGTCGTGGCCGCCCAGTTGGGTTCGTTGGCTGCGAACCACCGGTCGAGTAGGTCGCCCAAGGTGGTTCGGGCACCAACCGCGGGACCGAGGTTGGCGAAAGCGGCAAGGGTGCGGAGCTCTCGCTGGGCCAGCGTCCGGCTGCCTCGTACCGTCCGACTCAACTGGCGTCGCTGACCCGTTTCAGGGTCGGTGCCGGCATAGACCCGTATCTGCCAAGAATTAAGGCCCCGTTGTCGGATCGAACCGTTCATCACCATCCCCTTGCTCGGCTATCGAGCCAGCAATGATGGACAAGTGATGGACGATGATGGACAGAAACCAGGGGCTCGGAAGGCGGCTCGCGGCCGGTCATGCTCTCCGACCTGCTGAATTAACCGAGCGGGCGACCAGATTCGAACTGGCGACCCTCACCTTGGCAAGGAACGGGAACGCGACCCGCTGACCTGACCTTCTATGTTGTCAAGCGGCCACCCCAAGGGTCTTGAGGTCAGCGAGTAGCCGTTTGAAAACCACGTTGGATAGATGTCTCTTGAGGCATCTCATCGCCTCCTTGTTCGTCTTGCCCTCGATGCGGAGTCGGGCCATGTAGACCTGCGTGTCTGCGTCGCCGCGACAACGCGCTACCGCCATCATGTAGAGCGCATAGTTCAGCTGGCGGTTGCCTCCTCGGTTGAGCCGGTGACGCTGGGTCTTTCCTGAAGACGCCTCGATCGGAGCAGTGCCCGTCAGCATGATGAAGGACCCCTTCGACCGGAGTCTCGCGAGGTCGCCGATCTCGCCGAGAATCTTGGCCGCGACGATGAATCCGATGCCGCGTACCTGGGTCAAAGTGGTCCCAGTCTCGGACACTTTGACCGCGATCTGCTTCTCGATGGCCCCAACCTTGTCCTCGAGCCTTCTGATCTCTGCGATACGGTCACGAAGCAGCTCGGCTCGCATCGAATCATCGCCTCGCAGCAGAGTCATGGCCGATTTCAGGTTCCTCTTAGAGGTGAGCTTTGGGATGCGGGTCTCATACCCGGGATGCGAAACCACCAGGTCCTTGTGAGCGCGGTTGATAAGTGCCGTGCGAGCGAACGAGCTGGTCACGGTGGTCGCTGAGCAGCTTGAGATCCTGGTAACTGGCCTTCCGGCGGGGTGACGAAAGGCCTTGGCCGGCGACTCGAGAGCCCGTTTACCGCTGAAAACGGAAAGCAGCTTCTCCTGCGCCACTTCAGAAGAGTCGAGGTTCACGACGCTGGCGGCACGATTGAATTTCCGGACCGAGCTACCGTCGCCGCATACATCGAGGCATCGGGCACACTGGCGGGTGCTCGCCCAGAGGTTCCTGCATTCGAAGGCTCACTCGTGGTCACGCGACACCCCGTCGTATTCGTCGCTGACAAATAACGACTGGTGCAGACATGTGGAGTTCGTCCTCGCGAACATGGGTAGAGAGCTGAGCAGGCGGGCCAACAACACGCCTGTCTCCTCGGACCCGTAAAGGAAGCATCCGGTCCCAGCGGGGTGATTGTGTACCTGGGCGACAACCGACATTTCCTTTAGTTTTGATGGGAGATGTCGATGTAGTAGGTACGACTTGAGAGCGCAGGAAGTAGCAAGTTCCCCTAAGAGCGCAGGCAGTGCGCCCTCTAACACCCTCGGAAGTAGGACACCTTGAGAACACGCGCGCTTTTTCTTACCACGATCGTCATGATGCTCATCCTGGCGATAGCACTTCCGATCTCCGCGGTCGCCGCCGGCGACAGCGCGGCGACGATCACCGTGCAAGGAGGTTTCTTGTCCATCACCGTCCCCCCTAACGCTGGGAACCTGGGAACGCGATCGAACACTGTGAACGGCGGGACGATCAGCGGGGCTCTAGGTCAAGTACAGGTAAACGATGCTCGGAGCGCTGCCGCTGGCTCCGGCTGGGTCGCGAGCGTGATCTCAACTGCGTTCACCCCGCCAGCCGGGCCGGCGATAGCCGCCAGCGCAGTCAGCTATAGCGTCGGAACCATCACGAAGGTGGGCACCGCGACCTATACAGCTAACGATCCAGGCAACCTCACAGGAGTCTCTCCAGCAGTCACTGCGACCGGTATCACCGGGGACAACTCCGCAACCTGGAACCCGACCGTCACCGTTACCGTTCCTGGAGGTATGGCCGCCGGCGTTTATTCGGCGACGATCACGCACTCCGTTGTGTAGTTACCGGCACCGTGTTTTAGACGTCTCGTGCATGGTTATCGCTCTGATCGCAGTGATGATTGCACCAGCCAGCGCGGGTTCGCAGACGGCAGCGGCGAGGGATATCGGAGTGCGACTGCTCGATGTTCCCGTCGCAATGCGCAACGATCCTCGAGCACAGCTGTACATCGTGGACCATCTCGCCCCTGGAACCATCATCCATCGCAGGATTGAAATCTCGAACAGCACGAAGGCGCCTGTGCGAATAGCGCTGTATCCCGCGGCTGCCGCGATCGCGAGGGGCACATTCCTCGGGGCAGCAGGACACACACCTAACGACCTATCGACCTGGACATCCATCCTTCCCAACACATTGGATGTCCCAGCGCGCGGACACATGATCGCCACCGTGACAATCTCCGTACCAAGCGATGCAGCTCCCGGAGAGCAGTACAGCGTCGTGTGGGCAGAGGCGCGTTCCACTCCGAGCCATGATCGCGGTGTCGTTCAAGTGAGCCGTGTCGGCATCCGTCTTTATCTCTCCGTAGGGGCCGGTGGACCGCCCGCCGCAAACTTCGCGATCGACTCGCTCACTGCCATGCGATCGCAGGACGGTGAGCCCATGGTCCTCGCCAGCGTGCATAACACCGGTGGCCGTGCGCTCGACATGAACGGAACACTCGAGCTCTCGAACGGTCCCGGTGGCCTTAGTGCCGGTCCTTTTCCCGCTACTCTCGGTGTTACCCTAGCAATCGGTGAAACAGAGACCGTCACGATTACTCTGAACAATCAGATCCCGGCGGGCCCCTGGGATTCACGGATTACCTTGCGCAGCGGGTTGCTCGAACGCACCGCGCGAGCAACGCTCACTTTTCCGGCGGCTGGGGCAACCGCACCTGTGATCACGATTCCTACCCGCCCCGGATGGCTATACCCCGTCGGCACAATCCTCCTTGTGCTGCTCCTGGGTATCACAACCTTGATTATGCTCAGGCGACAAGTCGGACATGCCCCCGCGTCGTCATAGGCGCCCGCGCGGGGCTAATCTTCGGGACTTCGACAAGATAGTTACGGTCTGAGGAGCCATCTCACTCCCGGTCTGCGGAGTTTCTGGGGCTCGCCGACACCACGGCTAGAAAGTGTCCGGTCAGGGGGGGGCGGACGGGGATCGCCAGACGTAGCTTCTCTGCGACAGTGCCGGCGCCATCGCGATCGGTGTCGGGCAGGAAGAGGATGAATTCTTCCCCTCCATGCGACCCGCGAGTCACTCGCGCGCATCGTCGTCGCGATCACTGACCCGACCGCTGCCAGTACCTCATCGCCCTTCTCGTGCCGATCGCGGGCTGATTTCCCCCGGATGCTGAAAACCCCAACTTGGGACACGGCCACGCAACCGGCCCAGGGTATTGGCCTGATCTCGGCCCAGACTTGTCTGATTGGGGGCAGATGCCGATGAATGTCTTATGAATGCTGCGTATGGACCCCATATCTCCCTGCCCTGTTCTTCAGAGACTCCAAACGCCCGCCGTCTCCGCTCCGTGTTGATCTTTGACGAGGATCCGGACCCCGTCGCCCCACCGCTTGTACCAGGTGGATCTGTGGATGCGTGGCGCGGGTGACCCTTTCATTCAGCTCGCAGCGTGCCTGGCTCGTAACGATTCTTGTCGGCTCGGTCGCTACCGTGGGCTACTTCCAGCTCCCGAGCGACCTTCTTCGGTCGAGCCTCTTTCCCGTGATGAGCCTTACCTGCGGGATAATCATCCTGTTAGCCGCTAGAAACATCAGCGGCGGCCGGAACGCGTGGAGATGTTTCGGGATCTGCCTCCTCCTCTGGAGTGCTGGCGACACCATCTGGGCGATCTACGGGCTCGTCGGAAAGGTAGCTCCCTATCCTTCCATCGCTGACCTGCTCTACCTGGCGGGTTACCTGCCACTCATCGCGGGCGTGGTCATCTACGTTACCGGCAGAAGACGAGCCTCGTTACTCCGATCTGCGATAGACATGGCACTTATAGCGATCCCGGTGGGTCTGATCGTTTGGGAGCTCGTTATTCTTCCCTACATTCACAGCGCAGGCCTGAGCGACGTCGTTGGGTTGCTCTATCCAATTCTCGACCTCGTCCTCTTCGGCGTAGCTTTCACTCTTGTCGTTAGTCCGGGTCAACGGACCGACACTCATCTGCTCGGCATTGCCATCCTTGTGCTCCTCGTGGCTGACACTCTCTATAGTGCAGACCTCTTGACCGGGACGTACCACACGGGGATCTGGTACGACGGGGGATGGTTGATCGCCTATGTCATTTGGGCGGCAGCCGCGCTCCATCCGAGCGCTAGGCGCAAGCTCCAGAAGGTGCCCGAAGGAAGAGATGAAGACAGGCACACCATATTGGCGTTTGCTTCAGTTACGGCCCTCATCGGGATCTTTACCTACCAAGTTGTGTGGGGCGGAGGGGTTACTGGGCCCGAATTCATCCTGGGTGGCGGGTTGACGATTCTCTTGGCCATCGGACGTATGTACATAGAGGTGCGAAATCTGCGTCGTAGCGAAGCCCGCATCAGAGATCTGATGGATCACGCCTCCGATGCAATCTTCGTAGTTGAAAACGACAGGTACGTTGAGGTAAACCGAGAAGCCTGCAATATGACGGGCTACTCGCGTGAAGAACTTCTCACGATGAAAGTAGGAACTCTCCGTCCCTTTGATCACATGAATTCCTTGGCTGACGAGTTCGTCCCAGCTGGGGCAGGAGCAACCGTGACAAGCAAGAGCAAGATGGTTCGCAAGGACGGATCGATGATCACGATCGAGTCGAGTGCTCATCGCTTGCCCGACGGCAGGTTCCAATCCATCTCCCGGGACATCTCCGCCCGCGTAGAAGCCGAGCGAGTCCAGCGAGAAGATGAGGAGCTCCTTAGCCATGCTTTCGAGGCAGGGCCATCAGGGATGGCTCTGGAAACACTGGATGGAGTATTCATCAAGGTCAACCAAGCTTTCGCGGACATGCTCGGGTACGAGCGAGCAGAGCTTGAGGGAGTGGATGCAGTGTCTGTGACCCACCCGGATGATCGTGGCACGCTAGTCGGCCCGCTTTCGCAGATGGCAAGTGGCGATCTCTCAGAGTTCACCACTGAAAAGCGCTATCTGCATCGAGATGGCCACGAGATAAGCGCGCGAGTTGATCTCGCCCTATCTCATGATGCGGAGGGTCAACCGCGGTTGGCAGTTAAGCACACCCTCGACATCAGTCACTCTAGGGAGCTTGAAGGCCGCCTGCGCCAGGCGGAGAAGATGGAGGCGGTTGGCCAACTGGCAGGCGGTGTCGCCCACGACTTCAACAACATCTTGGCCGTGATAATGAACTATGCAGAATTCGTCGGGGAAACCCTCGACGAGGGGCATGAGGGTCATTCGGACCTAGCGCAGATAGTCAAAGCAAGCGAACGCGGCGCTGAATTGGTGCATCAATTACTAGCCTTCTCCCGCCAAGAGGTCATCCAACCAACAGCGATCGACATCGCGGAAGTCATCGAGGGAATGGCGGTGCTTCTCGGTCGGGCGGTGGGTGAAGACATTGCATTGAGTATCGAGAGCGATGCCAGATTGCCCCTCACGATGGCGGATCGGGGTCAGATCGAGCAGGTTTTGTTGAACCTCGTAGTGAACGCGCGAGATTCCATGCCCACGGGGGGAAGGATCGCGATCAGTACGACAGATGTAACTCTTGAGTCCGGCGCGCGCCAGGGGCTCCATGCCGGTCGTTATGTGTGCCTCACCGTTGCGGACACAGGAACCGGGATCGAGCCGGCGGTTCTACAGCACATCTTCGAGCCTTTCTTCACAACGAAGCCACGCGGAGAAGGGACCGGCCTCGGTCTTGCGACGGTCTACGGAATCGCCAAGCGGGCGCAAGGTGGAATCTACGCAGACTCCAAACTGGGTGTCGGAACGGTGTTCGAGGTCTATCTGCCCATGACAGACGCAGAGGTGCGGGCTCATGGTGACTCGGCACCGGTTGAAGCGACCCAACACACAGCGACCATCTTGGTCGTGGAGGACGAGGATCCTGTCCGCGAGCTCATCGCAAGGATCCTTCGGCGTGAAGGCTTTGATGTCATCGATGTGCCTTCTGGCGCCGAGGGATTCGACATCTGTGCTGCCCGAGCGGGAAAGATCGACCTGCTCCTGACTGACGTTGTTATGCCTGAGATGTCGGGTCCTCAGCTCAGAGAGCTGGCGTACCCGATACGGCCGGAGATGAAGGTGCTGTTCATGTCCGGATACCCCGATGAGTTGATCGCTAAACGGGGAGTCTTGGCTGTGGGAGATTCCTTGCTCAGCAAACCATTCCATTCCGAGCAGCTGTTGGCCAGAGTGCGCGAGGCCTTGAATTCAGACCAAGAGCTAGTTGCGCCCGTTCTTGAGCCTTCGGGATGACGATGGAACCAACCACTGCCTCGATACTCGTGGTCGATGATGAGGAGCTGATCCAAGACCTACTGATCCGAATCCTCAAACGCGGTGGTTATCGAAATATAAAGGTCGCCTCTTCCACCGAGCGCGCCTCTAAGCTCTTGGAGACTGAAAACGTTGACCTGATACTGACTGACATAGTCATGTCAGGGACATCCGGTATTGACCTTCTGAGCTACGTACATCAAAGCCATCCGGACATCGCAACGCTGGTGATCTCCGGCGCTAACGACGAGAGGCTGGCAGAAAAAGCTCTTTCTCTAGGAGCCTACGGCTACATCATCAAACCGTTCCATCCCAACGAGGTCCTGATTGGCGTCAAGAACGCACTCCGGCGTCAATCTCTGGAACTAGAGAATCGGTCTTACAGAGAACAGCTTGAGGCAAAGGTGGAGCTTCGCACGAAGGATCTGTCGCAGGCTTTGACCAGACTTCAGCTTGCTGAGAAGGGTGTCCGGGCAGCACGTACGGAGACCATCAAGCGTCTCGCCATCGCCGGTGAATTCAGAGACGAAGATACCGGACGCCACGTCATGCGGATGAGTCGCTATTGCGAGATCTTGGCGCGTGCCGTTGGAGTAGATAACGAATTTACAGAATTCATTCGTGAGGCCGGGTCACTGCATGATCTGGGCAAGATCGCCATCCCTGACCAGATCCTTCTCAAACCAGGGCCGTTGTCCGCTGAAGAGCGCTCGGTGATGGAGACGCACGCCGCGATCGGTCATCGCATGTTGCGCGGCTCCGAGTCCCCTCTACTCGAGCTCGCGGCTGAGATCGCCCTAACCCATCACGAGAAGCTTGATGGAACAGGTTATCCAGACGGTCTGGCCGGTGAGTCGATCCCCTTATCAGGACGGATCGCCGCGATAGCAGATGTTTTCGATGCTCTGACGACGGATCGAGTTTACCGAGCAGCCTTTCCGTTGTCTGAAGCTGCAGACATGATGAAGAAAGATAGCGGGTGTCACTTCGACCCCGACCTATTGGCGCTGTTCTGGGAGTTGATGCCCCAAGTGCTCGCGATCAGAGATCGCCATGAAGAGGAGTTGATCGCTTCACAAAGCTTAATCCCAGTTCCACATTAATAAGCGTCCGTAACCGCCGACGAGCGAACCGACTGAGCTACTCACTCACTTGGCATAAACCTCGAAAGTAGTTTTGGAAGCCGAGGCCTAGAACAGGTAGGAATCATCGGGGTTCTGCTGGTAGAGCATGAAATCACCGAACACCGCTTCTCGATCCACTGAGCCTAGGCTAGATAGTTTCTTGAGCCGTAAGTCAGGTTCCCTCCCCGCCATGCCCCGGGTGAACTGAAAGGCAAGGAACCAGCAAACTTGGCCGCCTGCTGCGGGTCAAGGGAGTGGAGTTGGCTGATTAGCTCGTCGATGACGGCCCTCCCCCATCCCTCAACCTCGCTGAGCCGCGTCTCCGTCAGTTCAGAATTAGTGATGTCGACCAAATGTGGACCAGGAGCCATTTCTCGGCTCTTCGGGGGGATCTCGTCGGCGAGCAGGAAAGCGGGGGCTGACCTGCACTTTGCTTCGAGCGGGCGACCAGATTCGAACTGGCGACCCTCACCTTGGCAAGGTTCTGGAACGCAATCCCGTGACCTGGGCATATTCGCAATCTGCGCTGGTCAACACCGCTTTTCGATGTCATTGAGAGTCATGGAAACTCACCAATAATCAGGAGCGTTGTGGACCAAATGTGGACCAGGGCTCACACACACTTAAGGCTGTTCTGACCTCTGGCTCGAGAGCTAGTCACTAGAATGCACCGCTCACGGAGCGCCATCCTTCATTGGCCGGCAGATACCACGCCTGAATCTCGTTCCCGCGGCAGTACCCAGCCAGCCAGACGTCTGTCACTTGTTCGGGCAAATTGGGTTTGTCCGGTGGAAGTTGGTTCTCGCAAAAACTCATCCACTCGACAAGCAAGGTTGACTCCAGCCAAATGAATACATGCCGGCGATCTGTCCCGGGCCTCATCAGCTTCGCAAGTCCGTCGCGCTCCGCAATCCGGGACAGGAAGGCGGTCACGAATGGATTGATTGCCGAGGGCCCGACAGCGCCACCACCCCCGGGCGGAAGGAGGTGGACCTTAGCGGGCCCCTGCGGATGCGCCCACCCCCACGCTTCGTCGATCTCGGGGAAGAGGTCACCGAGCGCCTGTCTGGTATCTCCTTGCCGTCGGTACATAACGAAGTCGCCGACCCCCACCTCCAGTGCCCTCAAGCCCAAGGCCAGCTGTCTTTGCTCTTTGACCAGCCTTCGAACATCCGCGTTTGGTCTGAGACTGACTTGCCATTCATAGGTCCCTGCCGCCGGCAACTTCATTCCGTGCCGGAGTAAGCCTGCATACAACCTTCGAAGGTCTGGGTTGGTCGCGGTCTTGACTTCTAA
>JAXDJO010000032.1:0-73321 GCA_034667525.1 Actinomycetota bacterium | reverse complement strand
GCGCCCAGCGTCCGCTCGGGACATCTTTTCGGTATCGGCCACAGCCGCACCTCCACTGCAATGGGGCGACTACTTCTTAATCCCCCCCCGAGCCATGAGTATCGCGCAGGAACAGACCGGGCGAAAGGCCTGTTTCCTTCGCAAACCCCGCCTTCCCCCCGGTGGGGAGGCTGCGGGGCGGGGACAATGGCTCTCGATGACACCTTTGCAGAGGGGGCAAACCCCTCCTGGAAAGGGCGCGGAGGCGGATGGGGGCACCAGCTTCCTGGCCGACCTTCTGGCCCCCACGGCTCCTCTGGCCGATCTCGCGGAGCGGTTCCGCCAGGCCCACCACGAGTTGCACCTTGTGGGAGGGTCGGTGCGCGACGCCTGGCTGGGGCGGACCACCCCCCGGACCGACGTCGATCTGTCGACCGATGCGACCCCCGAGCAGATCCAGGAGATAACGCGCCCGGTAGCGACCAAGATGTGGCTCCAGGGGGTTCGCTTCGGCACGGTGGGGGTGGAGATCCGAGAGAAAAGGATGGAGATCACCACCTTCCGTACCGAGCGCTACAAGCAAGCCTCCCGCCATCCCGAGGTCTCCTTTGCCGCCGACGTGGGCACCGATCTGTCGCGGCGTGACTTCACGATCAATGCGATGGCCGTACGCCTTCCTGAACTGACTGCTATCGATCCTTACGGCGGCCTCACCGACTTGCAGGCCCACATCCTGCGGACGCCCGGCGATCCCGAGGATTCCTTCACCGACGACCCCCTCCGCATGCTGCGTGCTTTCCGGTTCGCGTCCGAGCTGGGATTCCGGATCGCAGACGATGTGCTCGACGCGATCGGACGATTGAAGAACGAGATAAAGACGGTATCGGAGGAGCGCATCCGAGATGAGCTCTCGAAGCTGCTCTTGGGGGAAGCCCCCGCCCGCGCGCTCGAGGAGGCGGCGACCACTGGGTTAACCGAGCTGTTCCTCCCCGAGCTTTCTTCTCTGAAGCTCGAACAGGACCCTGTCCACCGTCATAAGGATGTCTTTGCGCACACCCTGGCAGTGATCGAACGAACGCCGCCCGTCCTCCCGTTGAGGCTGGCAGCCCTTCTGCATGACATAGGGAAACCGAAGACGCGGCGGATCTCGGGGGACGGCGTTTCCTTTCATCATCACGAGATCGTCGGCGCCCAGATGGCGGAAGCGAGACTGCGTGCGCTGCGCTACCCGAACGACATCGTGGCAGATGTCAGAGAGCTCATCGCGCTGCACCACCGCTTCCACACCTACGGTCTGGGCTGGACCGATTCCGCGGTTCGGCGTTACGTGAGGGATGCAGGACCTTTGCTCGGGGGGCTCAACGATCTGGTCAGGGCAGATTGCACCACCCGCAACGCGACGCGGGCGCGCGTCCTAGCGGCGCGTATGGACGAGCTGGAAGCGCGGATCAGCGAGCTCGCAGCGAGAGAGCAACTAGAGCGGATGCGCCCGGAGCTCGACGGCCGGCAGATCATGGCGTTCCTCGGCATCCCTCCAGGGCCTCTCGTAGGCGAGGCGCGTGACTTCCTCATGGAGGTACGTCTGGAGGACGGGGAGGTGGGAGAGACGGAGGCCTATCGGCGTCTCGAGGGATGGGCTCGCGCCCGGGGAATCTCACCGCCGGTCGGGAGCCCAGAGCTATCCGGGGACAGCGATGGCTGACGCCCCCCCTCATCCGGGTGACCCCTACTTCGCCGACATCGGTGAACGCCTGGGGCGTGCCTACCTCCGGTACAGCTTCACAAAGGGGACCGATCAAGAGATCGAGTTCCTGTTGAATGTGCTCGAGTTGCCCGCAGGCGCGCGCATCCTCGATGTGGGGTGTGGTCCAGGGCGTCATTCGGTGCCTTTGGCCAAGGCCGGCTACAACGTAACGGGCATCGACGTATCGCTGAGATTCCTGGAGCTAGCCGGTGAAGCCGCGCGGGACGCCGGCGTAGGAGCAGCGTTCTTCGAGGTGGACGCGCGCCAGATGCCATTCGAGGACGAGTTCGATGCGGTCATCTCCATATGCCAAGGTGGATTCGGACTGATGGGAGCCGACGATTCGCTGGTGCTCCGGCGGATGACTGAGGCTGCCAGGCCGGGCGGGAGGGTGGTCGTATCGGCATTCAACGCTTACTTCTCGGCTGCGAATCTCGCGGCGGACCAGTCGTTCGACGCCGACAAGGGAATCGTGCACGAGCTCGCTCACATCAAAGATGAGGACGCGAGCGATCATGCGGTCGAGATGTGGACGAGCGTTTACACGCCACGCGAGCTTCGCCTGCTCGCCCTGGGCGTGGGGTTGTTACCCGAGGCCGTATGGGCGGTAAATCCCGGCGCCTACGAACGCGCACGGCCGGACCGCGATCACACCGAATTCCTCCTGATCGCCAGGAAACCTAAGTAAGAGCCATCCCGGTCCGGCGCATCTCGCCACCGATCGCGGCTGCGCACACCCAGGTGACCAGACCGAACGCGATCAGTACCCCTCGGAAGGGCTCATGCTGCAGACTCACCATGAGCATTCCTGCCACGACGCTGGCAAGGTTATACAGGATGTCGTACAACGCGAACGCGCGTCCCCGGAACTCGTCCGGAAGCGCCTGTTGAACTTGGGCGTCCACTGCGACCTTGGTGAGGAACGAGCCGAAGCCGGCCACGAAGGTCAACCCCAGAACCGCGGGGATGGTGACGATCCCTCCAAGGGCGACGATCCCGGCCCCCGAGATCACGAACCCGGCGACTATCAGGCCCGGTTGCTTCAGCCGGTTTCCTGCCAGAGGGGCAAGCAGGGCAGCGGCGAACGCGCCGAGCCCTGCCGAGCCGAGCGCGAGCGCTCCGGAATTCAGTCGGCCGAAACGCTGGCCGCCCCCCGGAAACTCTTTCTTGATGATCAAGATCGCCGCGATCGCGACGATCATGGCGACCGTCCTCAAGATGAAGATGGCCACGAGCGGCAGTCGTGCCGCGGGCCGCTTCCAGATGGCGGCCAAGCCGGCCGCGAGCCCAGAAATGACCGCGCCCACAGAAGCAGTCAGAGTGCCGGAACGGTGATCTTGCGGGACGAACGAGGAGGACAATCGTAGCGCCGCCAGCGCCGCGGCTGCGTAGACGAATCCCGCCAGCGTCAGACCTACATGAGGCGTGATCACCTTCAGCAGTTCGACCCCGGCCACGCCCCCACCAAGAGCGGCGATCATGCCCCCTCCGCCGGACAGCGAGTTGCCTTTCAGGAGATGGTGCTCTTTGAGAACCACCGGCAGCAGGGCGCCCTTCGTCGTGAGGAACAGCCGTCCCAAGCCCAGCAGCAGCAGGACCGAGATGTAGAGCGCGAGGCGGCCCGGCAGCAGCCGGCCCCAGAACGGCAAAGTGATCAGCAGGGCGGCGCGGGAGAGATTCGTCGATACCAGCAGGGCTCGCCGCGACCAACGATCGACGAACACCCCGAGGAACGGCGACAGGATGGAATAGGGGAGCAGTGTCAAGACGAACAGGGCCAGGATCCGCGCCGGCGTTCCGCGGCTGAGCGGTTCCAGAACCAAGACGAACGCGAAGATCGCCTGGGCGAAGCCGTCCGCTGCCTGACCTAGGAACTGCGCCGCCAGCAACCGCCGGAAGTCGTGCTCTCCGAGGAGGGCACCGGGCCTCAGGGGGGGCCGGGCATGGAGTGGTCTCGTTCGGTGCCCGGCTGTCGTGCCGCTAGGGGTTACGGCGAAGCGCGTCTGCCCCGAAAGACATGCGGTGGCCGTTCCCGTTGTGACTGTTTGCGCGGCTCCCGTTCTGGTTGACGATCTCCGCCACGGTTATCTCAGTGCCGGCGATGAAGTCTTCGACCATGTCCAATGCCTCTGAATCGGTGTACTGAACCGGAGGCGACTTCATGAAGTAAGCGCTCGGAGCGATCAATGGGCCCCCGATGCCACGGTCCATTGCGAGCTTCGCGCAACGTACGGCATCGATCACAACGCCCGCCGAGTTAGGCGAGTCCCAGACCTCGAGCTTCAGCTCCATCGAGATGGGGATATCGCCGAACTCCCGGCCCTCGATCCTGATGTACGCCCATTTGCGGTCCTTGAGCCATGGCACATGATCCGACGGGCCGATATGGATGTCCTCGGAGTCGATACCGGCGGTGATCTGCGATGTGACCGACTGCGTCTTGCTGATCTTCTTGGACTTCAACCTCTCCCGCTCGAGCATGTTCATGAAGTCCATGTTTCCGCCGAAGTTGAGCTGATAGGTGTGATCGATCACCACGCCCCTGTTCTCGAACAGCTTGGACAGGACGCGATGCGAGATCGTGGCGCCGACCTGACTCTTGATGTCGTCACCGATTATCGGTAGCCCGTGCCTTGTGAACCTCTGCGCCCAATCTTCGTTCGTCGCGATGAATACGGGCATGCAGTTGATGAGTGCGACGCCGGCTTCCAACGCCTGTTCGGCGTAGAAGCGGGCGGCTTGCTCGGATCCCACAGGCAGATAGTTGATGAGCACGTCGGTCTTGGTGTCGCGCAGGATTTTGGCGACGTCTACGGGTGGCAGGGGCGACTCGGTGATGACCTGGCGGTAGAACTCTCCGAGCCCGTCGTAGGTGTGCCCGCGTTGCACGGGAACGCCCAATTCCGGAACGTCCGCGAACTTGATCGTGTTGTTCGGCTCCGCCCAGATAGCCTGAGAGAGATCAAGACCCACCTTGTTCGCGTCCACATCGAACGCGCAAGTGAAATCGACGTCGGACACATGGTAGGGCCCGATCTCTACGTGCATCAGCCCGGGAACGGGCTCGTCTGTCCGTGCCTTGGCGTAGTACTCGATACCCTGGATCAGAGCAGACGCACAATTGCCGACGCCAACGATGGCGACTCTCACCTTTGACATATCCGCCTCCTTAGGCCTTCGAGATCTCGGGGGCGGGACCGGCATCTCCCCGGATCCCGCGTTCGTTGTTGATCAGCTCGTCTATCCACGCGATGTCGCTTTCGGTTGATGACATCCCGTGTCGTTGAAGCGACAACGTGTAGCTATCGATGCGCTCGCGGTAGTCCCGCAGGTTGGACTTGAACTGGGCCAGCTTGTCCTGCAGGTAGGCGCGTCGGCGCTCGAGCAGCGCGAGGCGAGTCTCGGGATTCAGATACCTGAAGAAGGCGAGCTTCATGGTGAAGTGTTCCGCGTCAACGGCGGCGGCCGTCTCCTCGAGCATGGCTGCGAACATGGCGTCGCCCTTGGGAGTGATGCGGTAGACGGTCTTGCGGCGGCCGGGGGCCAGGCTGGCAGTTTTCGCCACGCTCTTGTGTTTCCTGGACGGGGCCGGTTCGACCACTTTTTCGACTGCCCCTTCCTTGGCCAGGCGGCGCAAGGTCGGGTACAGGGACCCCCACGAGACCTGCCAGAAGGGCCCGAGCATGGCGCCGAGCTGCTTGCGGAGCTCGTAGCCGTGCATGGCTCTATCCTTCAGCAGGCCCAGTACCGGGAGCTCGACCATTCCGGGTTGTTTCATGTGGTGCCCTTTCTTAGCGTACTGATATATCGGTGCGATATATCCACACGATAGCACGACACGCGAACCGTCCGTTTTGAGGGGGTCGTCGGGCGTCCCGGGAGGCTCCGAGTTGGCGTTTACGATTCTCCGATGCGCCTGTCTGGAAGATCCTTCGACCCCACCTCGGCCCCCCCTGGCCAGGCGGGACCCACCGTGGACTACTCCCTCGCCCGAAGGGCGCTGCTATCCCGGCTCCGGCGGGGCGGGGTCCAAACCAGCGAGGTTTGCGACGCCCACCCGGAGCTGCTGCGGGCGGGTAAGAACATCGGCCAGGAGGTGACAGACCCCTGTCCGATCTGCTCGCACGACACGCTGCGCTGGGTTCGCTATGTCTACGGGGAAGAACTGAAAAGCAACAACGGACGCGTCGTGTACCCGGACGACTGGCTGAGTCAATTGGCGACGAGCTACGACCAGTTCACCTGCTATGTAGTCGAGGTGTGCATCGATTGCTCTTGGAACCATCTCGTTCGCTCATACCTGGCCGGACGACGGTGGCCGGCAACGCGGCGAGCGGCTCAGGCGTAAGCGGTTTCGCCGGAACCGAACGTCGGCTTTCCAGCTCGATCCGGTGCTCGTTCTGCTCGGTAACAGATACGCCAACAAAAATCGCTGCAACCTACACTCGAAGATATGAGCCGAAGCACTAGCGCGCGCAGACCTGCGCGTGGAACGGCCGCTTCGCAGGGTCGCCGCCGGAAGAAGCGGAGCCGGTGGCAGCGATTCCTCATTCGGTGGGGCTGGATCTTTCCTGTCCTCGCGATCCTGATCGGCATAGGCGTCCTCGCGATCACCTACGCGTTCGCTTCCATTCCCCTTCCGAAGGACGTCGAGGTGACGCAGTCGGCGGAGGTCTTCGATCTGCATGGACATCTCATAGGGACGTACTCAGGAACGATAAAGAGATTCCTCATCGACACCAGCACGCTGCCGCCCTACGTTGCGCAGGCGGTGATCTCCTCGGAAGACCGGAACTATTACCACCATGGCGGCGTCGATCTGCGGGGCATCGCCCGCGCGGCGTGGGCCGATATAACGGGAGGAGGCATCTCACAGGGAGGCTCAACTATCGCTCAGCAATACGTGAAGAACGCGATCCTCCATGACCCCTCGCAGACCATCTCGAGGAAGGTGAAAGAGGCGATCCTCGCTATCAAGCTCGAACACAAATACAGCAAGGATCAGATCTTGGGGTTCTACCTGAACACGATCTATCTCGGTCGCGGCGCCTACGGGATCGAAGCCGCCGCGCGCGCCTATTTCAACGAACATGCGAGCGATCTGACTCTCAAGCAGGCAGCGTTCATCGCCGGAATCATCCCGGCCCCCGAGTCCTACCAACCCGACCAGGCTTCGAAGCTGGCAAAGGAACGCCGGGACCACGTTCTGAGCCTGATGCAGGCACAGGGCTATATATCGAGGAAACGCGCGGCAAGGGCATCACGCGGTCCAGTCACGCTTGCGCCAGGCGCTTCGGGACGGGCCAAGCACGAGCAGGCTGCGTACTTTATGGAATGGCTGCGTAAGAACTACCTGTATCCCAAGTACGGCAACTGCCTCTACACATGCGGGCTCAAGATCTACACCACCCTCGATTTGAAACTCCAGACCGAAGCGCAGAATGCGATCGCGTCCACCCTGACTCAGAGAACAGATCCGCAAGCGGCTCTGGTATCGATGACGCCTTCGGGCCAGATACGAGCGTTCGTAGGGGGCAAGGACTTCAACAGCGTGAAGAAGGCCGGCGGGTTCGACTATGCGAGCGACCCTCCCGGCCGCTTTCCCGGATCGTCACTCAAGCCGTTCACGCTGCTCACCGCGATCGATCGAGGTGTGTCGCCGGAGAAGACGTACTTCCCCGGCGCGTCACCAGTGACCATCACCGATCGCAGGTGCGCCACGAAGGGTCCGACAACCGGCGTCTACCAGCCGTGGCAGCCGAGGAATTTTCAGGATGAGCAATTCGGGTCGATCAACCTTGACCAGGCGACCACGGATTCGGTGAACACCGTCTACGCGCAGCTGATTGCCGAGATAGGGCCACAAAAGGTGGCGTCGGAGTTGGACAAGTTCGGCTACGGAAGAGAAGGAACCGCCCAGAAAAGAGCGATCCCACCGAACTGCTCCCTTGCCCTGGGCGCTATCCCCGTTACTCCTTTGGAACATGCACGCGCCTACGCGGCGCTGGATGCCGGAGGGAAGCTGCCTTCCGTATCGCCGATCCGCTACGTGCAGAATGCGAGCGGGGACTGCATCGACGAGTATCTGAACTCTGCGTCGTCGTGCAAGAACAAGCACCGCGCTATCTCGAAGACCGTCGACACCAAGAACAACATCGACGTTCTAACGCAGGTCATGACACATGTCGTGCAAAGTGGCACTGCCACAGCTGCGAACATCGGACGGCCGGTGGCGGGAAAAACCGGAACCACTCAGAATCATGAAGACGCGTGGTTCGCGGGTTACGTGCCGCAGTTGACCACGGTGGTGTGGATGGGATATCCCGTCCAGCATGTGAAGGGACGCCAGCCGTTCACACCGCAGATGCAGTACTGCAGCGATTCCGTGCTGTGCCGCCCTGTGCATGGGATCGACGTCGCCGGGGGCACTTTTCCGGCGATGATCTGGGCGAAGTACATGCGGGCCGCCGTCAAGGGTCTTCCGATCCAACAGTTCCCTCTGCCGACCACGCTCCCGGTCAAGGTGCTCAACTCGCCGGTGGCGCGGGTCACGTATCCACCCTCCCCGGCACCGACCACACGAAGATCGCCGGCCCCCACGCCGTCCGCCACCGCATCGCCCAACCCCACGCCGACCGGTCATCCCTCACCGACCCCGCATCCAACTCCCACCCCCGTGGTGTCGTCTACGCCCACCCCATAGTCATGCAACAACGGCCGGCCGCAAAGCTTCGAGCCGTAGTTACGTCGCGAGACGTCGTCCTGGTTGTTGCACTCTCTTGTGCGTCGTTGATCTGCGCCTTTGCTTTCAAGGCGCAATGTCTCGCACCATGGGACGGGAGGCAATTCTCGCGCCTTTGCTACAACGACATCCAGCCGCTCTTTTACGCGCGGTCGGTCGCAACGACATTCCCATACATCCACGGCGTGCTACACAAGGGACAGTTGAGCAACGGCGCGATCGAGTATCCGGTTCTCACGGGTCTCTTTATGTACGCGAGCGCGCATCTTGGCGGCTGGCTTCCGTTCCTGGGCCGGGCTGACGCGTCCAGCGCCAACGAATACCTCTACGACTCGGCCCTCCTGCTGGCCCCCTTCGCTCTGATCACCTCGATCCTTCTCGCGTCCCTCACGCGCACGAGGACTCTGCTGTGGGCGATCGCGCCTTCCCTGATCCTGTACGCGTTCCATAACTGGGATCTGCTGGTGGTAACCGCCGCGGTCGCCGGTTTCTGGGCCTGGCACCGCGAGCGCACGGGGTGGGCTGCCTTCTGGTTTGGTATCGGTGGCGCACTGAAGTTGTATCCCTTCATGTTCCTCGCTCCACTGATGCTGGAGAGGATCATGGTGCACGACGGAAAGGGGGCCGGCAAGACGTTCCTGGCGGGCCTTCTCCCACCTGTATTGATCAATCTGCCATTCATCTTGATCAACCGCTCCGGCTGGTTTGCAACGTATGCATTCCATGAACAGAGGTGGGCTGATTACAACAGCATCTGGGCCTGGTTCGCGGGGGCGCATTTCGCCGGCGTCACGATGCCCTCTCTAACTGTGGGGCAGTTGAACGCCGTCTCGGCATCGTTGACAGGGGGATTCATGCTGATGGCTCTGATCCTGGGCTGGGTCCTCGCCCGCCAAAGCCGCCAGTATCCAACCGTCCAAGTGAGCGGGGCCATGCTGGCCTCCTTCCTGCTCTGGAACAAGGTTCACTCGCCGCAATATGCGCTGTGGATCCTGCCCTTTTTCGTTCTCCTGGATGTTGCTCTGGGGTGGTGGATCGCCTACGAGATTGCCGATCTGATCCTCTACGTGGGCATCTTCCGATGGTTCTACGACTTCGTGTACAGGCACACGGACTTCACGATCGCCAAACGCGCCCTGATCTTCGGAGTCTGGTCGCGGGCGGTGCTGCTTCTGGCGTTGTTCGCGGTGTTCCTCATCGCCGACGTCGCCCGGGGGGTGCGTGGACGCCCGCTCGGAACTTCCCCCAGCGGAGTTGCGTCGCACCCTCCGGCTAGCGTTCACGACGTCGGAGAGCAGATGCCGGTTCAGGGCTAACGAGAAGAAAGGAGGTGCTAGCATCCCTCGAACGGCGGCGAGATTGGCCGCGAAACCCCCTGCCCCGCCGGTGCATCGTGGCCGAAGGGGCCTCTGGACCTTCCCGGTGAAGGTCGAGCCCATAGGAGGAGTTCATGCGCACGTACGAGGCAATGGTGATCGTCGATGCTCGTTTGGAAGAAGGCGAGCTCCAGAAGGCGGTCGATAAATTCCTCACCGCAGTCACCGATGCCGGAGGTCAGGTTGGCAAGGTGGACCGCTGGGGCAAGCGCCGTTTCGCCTACGAGATCGACCACCAGAACGATGGTTACTACTTCGTTGCCAGGTTCGAGGCGGGCCAAGAGGCGGTGGACAGGTTGAAACGCACGGTACAGATCTCCGACGAGTTCATCCGAGGCAAGATCGTTCGGCCCGAGTAGCCGTGCGATCTAAGACTTAAGGAGAGGTTATGGCAGATAACACAGTGACACTCGTTGGCAACGTCACAGATGATCCCGAATTGCGATTCACACCCTCGGGGGCCGCGGTCGCGAATTTCACCGTCGCGGTGAATCGCCGATACAAGAACGCGGATGGCCAATGGGAAGACAAGCTCGATGGGTTTTTCCGCTGTAACTGCTGGCGCGATATGGCCGAGCACGTTGCAGAGTCCTTAACCAAGGGAACCAGGATCGTCGTCACCGGTAGATTGCAGCAGCGGTCCTGGGAAGATCAGGATGGCGGCAAGCGCTCGGCCTTCGAGATCCAGGTCGACGAAGTCGGCCCCTCCCTGCGATGGGCGACGGCAACGGTGCAGAAGACCGAGCGCAGCAGTGCTCCGCGTCAGGGCGCGCCGGCTTCGGGGGGAAGCTCGGATTGGTCCGCGCCTGCTCCGGTCGGTGGACCTCCGATGGAAGAGGGAGGTTTCTAGCGCATGCCCAGAGACCGCGAGCGCGATAGGGATAAGAAATCCTCCCGACCGGGCACCATCCGCCGAGGCAAGAAGAAGTATTGCCAGTTCTGCGCGGACAAGACCAAATACATCGACTACAAGGACATCGCCATGCTGCGCAAGTTCATGAGCGATCGCGGGAAGATCCGCGCCCGGAGGGTTACCGGCAACTGCTCGGAGCATCAGCGTCTAGTGGCGCAGGCGATCAAGAACGCCCGCGAGATGGCATTGCTCCCGTACTCGAGCAGGTAGGAGACGTTATGAAAGTGATCCTTGCCGACGATATCCAGCCCCTTGGTATCAAGGGTGATGTCGTCACCGTGGCCGATGGGTATGCGCGCAATTACCTCGTGCCCAAAGGGTTAGCCCTCGTGGCCACCAAGGGCACTCTGCGTCAGGCCGAGCAGATGCAGAGGGCGCGCGCCGAACGCGATCAGAAGGATAAGGAAGCGGCAGCCGCCAAGGTCTCACAACTCGCCGCCTCTCCCGTCTATATCTCCGCCCGCGCCGGAGAGGGGGGCCGCCTTTTCGGTTCGGTCACCCGAGCCGATGTGGCTCGTGCGATCGAGGAGCAGCTCAACGAAAGGATCGATCGCCACGACGTGCGCCTGGAAGATCCCATCCGGTCATTGGGCCTCCATCAAGTGGAGGTGCACCTTCACGAAGAGGTCAACGCGCTTGTCACCGTGGAAGTCATAGCTCACGAAGAAGAGGGCGAAACCACCTAGCGTCGCAACGACGTTTTTTTTCGCAATCCACAGGCGGTTCCCAAAGCACGCCTCCCGCCCCGTGGGGGTCGCGGAGCTTTTCCACAGATGTGGCGATCGACTTAATTTCCACAGGCGCCCCGCCTTACGTTGCCCTCCTCCCTCAGAAGCGGGCCTTCGAGAATGAGCCGCACTTTCTGTCGGACGGCATGTATAACTTCGAACATACGTTCGTAGACGAGAGAGGGTGGCGATGGCGCAGAGGGCTCCGGTGCAGGCGATCCGGGCGAACCGCATCCCGCCGCACAACATCGATGCCGAGCAGTCCGTTCTGGGGGCGATGCTCGAGTCGCGTGAGGCGGTGGCGAACGTCATCGAGATCGTCAAGGCAGACGACTTCTACAAGCCCGTGCACGTGGAGATCTTCGACACGATCCTCGCCCTCTACGGAAAGGGCGAGGTGCCCGACGCGGTCACGCTCGCAGACGAGCTGCAGCGGAGAGGGACCCTGGAGCAGATCGGGGGCCGCGCCTACATCCTCGGCCTGCTCGACGCCTATCCCACTGCATCCTCTGCAGCTCAGTACGCTCGGATCGTCGAGGAGCATGCCCTCCTGCGGCGCCTGGTCGACGCCGGCAACAAGGTGCAGGAGATCGGCTTCGCCATGCCTGAGGATGTCGGTCAGGCTGTAGACCAGGCAGAGGAGCTTGTCTATAACGTCTCGGAGCGGCGTCTTCGGGACTCCTATTTCCCGATCCATGATCTTCTGACCGAGAACATGCTGGCGATCGAGCTCCTCTACGAACGGGGCGAGAAGATCACCGGGCTGTCCACAGGGTTCGCCGACCTGGACGACATCACGTCGGGATTCCAACCCTCGAACCTGCTGATCTTGGCAGCAAGACCGGGGATGGGGAAGTCCAGCCTGCTGAACGACTTCGTGTTGAACGCGTCACTCCGCCACAAAGTGCCGTCCGTGATGTTCAGTCTGGAGATGTCGCGACACGAGGTCGTGAAGCGCTTCCTTGCCTCCGAGGCGAAAGTGGACTCTCAGAAGATCAACAAGGGTTCCCTCAATGAGCAGGATTGGTCGCGCCTGTCTGCTGCGACCGGCAGGCTCGCCGAGGCTCCCATCTTCATCGACGACTCCGCCAACATCACCCTGATGGAGATGCGGGCCAAGTGTCGCCGACTGAAGGCACGCCAGGGGCTGGGCCTGATCCTGATCGACTACCTCCAGCTCATGCAGTCGCCGCGGAGATCCGAGAACCGCCAACAGGAGGTCTCCGAGATCTCTCGGGGGCTGAAGGTTCTGGCGCGCGAGTTGCAAGTACCGGTGATCGCAGCCTCGCAGCTGAACCGTGGGGTCGAGTACCGGCAGGACAAGCGTCCGTTCCTTGGTGACCTGCGCGAGTCGGGGGCACTCGAGCAGGATGCCGATCTCGTGATGTTCCTCTACCGCGACGAGCTCTACAACCCGGATTCAGAACGACGCGGAGAAGCCGAACTGATCATCGCGAAACACCGCAACGGACCGACGGGCAAGATCACTCTCGCCTTCATGAATCAGTACACGAAGTTCGCCTCGATAGCCAAAGGCCCGGGTTTCTGAGCGAGCGATGACGCTCCTCGAGGCTTTCGGGACAGCGCGAAGCCCTCGGATCGGCTCTTGATCGATATCTCGTCGGTTGCGGTCGCCCCGGCGAGGATTCGGGGGCCTCTGCCGAGCTCCCCGGGTAGGCGAGGGTATCGTCGAGCCTCTCCCGATCTGAAAGAGGTAAACGATGACGATCTCTGCGATCACCCCCGCGATCTTCGCCGAGCTTTCCCAGGTCTCTTTACGGAGCTCCGGCCCGCGAGAGGGCGCTACCGCAGGCGCACCTGAGGAGTCGGAGTTCGAGCTCTACAACGACGGCCGGGTCGAGCTCGGGGTATGGGAGTGCACCCCCGGCGAATTCCCATCGGTCAAAGACGGCATCACCGAGCAGATGCTGTTTCTCTCGGGCGATGCCACGATCTCGGGGGACGACGGCACAACCTACGAGGTCCGTCCCGGCTCCCTCATCGTTACGCCCGATGGATGGCGAGGGACCTGGCAGATCCGCGACACCGTGCGCAAGGTGTACACGACCTGGCATACGAGCTGAGCCGCCGGCTCGCGGCAGCCGACACCGGAGGGATCTGATGAAGATCGGCGTCATGCTCCCGATGGCCGAGTCGGACTCGGAGGCCGGTCCCGGCGCGTCGGCCGCATCGATCTGGGCGGAGGCTCTCGGTTTTTGCAAGCACGCCGAAGCCGTCGGCCTGGACTCGGTCTGGCCTTGCGATCATTTCTTGTCGGAACCACCGGAGGGTTCCGTTGAAGGCATCCTCGAAGGTTGGACGGTGGTGGCGGCCCTCGCAACCGCAACAGAGCGTGTGGAGTTGGGGCAACTCGTTATGTGTGTGTCCTTTCGCGATCCTTCCCTGCTGGCGAAGATGGCTTCTACCGCCCAAGCCGTGAGTGGCGGCCGGCTGGTGCTCGGCGTAGGGGCAGGTTGGTACGACCGGGAGTATGAGATGTTCGGTTTCCCCATCGAGCGCCGGGTGGATCGATTCGAAGAGGCCCTCGGGATCATCCGCCCGCTCGTGCGTGGCGAGACAGTCACCTGTGACGGCAGCTACTACGGGGCCGAACACGCCGTGCTGCTTCCGCCGCCCGATCCACCGATCCCGCTATTGGTGGCCGCGAAAGGTCCCCGGATGCTGCGTCTCACCGCGCGCTACGCGGATGCGTGGAACACCGCCTGGTTCGGTACCCCAGACGACGAGCTCAGTCGACGGATGGCGGACATGGATGCCGCTCTGGAAGCCGAGAGCCGTGATCCCAGGAGCCTGCGGCGAACAGCAGGAGTGGTCGTCCGTGATCCCAATCACTCGACCCAGCAAGATGATGTCGGCTTTGCAGGATCCGTGGAGGAGCTCGCGCGCACGATCGACGCCTACGAGCAGATCGGCTTCGACGACATCATCCTTGCGCTGGAACCGATGACCGAGCGATCACTCGACCGCGTCGCCGAGGCGATGCAGCTGCGCAACCGCTAGACCGTGCTCCCGCGTCGAACCCTCAGCTGGAGTCGGAGCTCGCTGGGTGCGGTTCAGCGACGGTCAGATGGGTTCCGTGTCGCTCGAGTTGGACGGAGTTGGTCCCTTGTCGGGCCAGAACGGCCACTCTTCAAAGCTGCGGCAACGACCATCCGGCGAGTACCTGATGACCAGAGATCGCGATATTCCTGCTCGACGGGGTCACCGTAGGAAACCTCGGCCCGGACGACGGCAGTCTCCCCCTGCCTGGCCACGATAGAAGTCGTCATCGAGAAGATCTCATCGGGTCCTTTCCGTTCTGCGTCCCACATCTCGGCGATCGCGGCGAGCCCAATGAAGGGGCGCTCGTAGGGAGAATGCTGGTAGGTAGCGTCCTCGTCGAAGAGCTCCTTTAGACGCGCGGTGCCCGCAGTGCGCCACAGCTGCTCGTAGCCGGCTACCCACTTCTCGACGCTGCGCGCGTCGACTTCGGCGGTCATGGATTCGTCCTCCCGGTTAATCATCGAACCGTGTCCGTTCCGTCTTCACCGGCGACGAGCGGGTGAGGGGAATCGAACCCCCGTCACTAGCTTGGGAAGCTAGAGCTCTACCATTGAGCTACACCCGCAGAAAACGGCGGAATCCTACCCGTGGGCGCGGCGGCGCCCCGATTGCGAGGTGGTAACCCACCTGGCTTTGGGCCGCCTGTGACGGAGAAGGGTGGCTGCGGCTTCTCGTTAAACTGCCGGTCAAATCCATGGTGGGAGACGCCCTTGATCTTGTCGGACCGTGACATCTTCGAAGCCGTGGCCTCGGACCGCATCGGGATCGAGCCGTTCGACAAGTCCGATCTTCAGCCCTCGTCGGTAGACCTGCACGTCGACCGCTTTTTTCGCACCTTCCACAACGCGCGCTATCCCTACATCGATGTAAAGAAGCCGATGGATGATCTCACCGAGCTGATCGAGGTCGGTGACGACGAAGCTTTCATCCTGCATCCAGGTGAATTCGTTCTTGGCTCAACCTGCGAGCACGTGAGGCTTCCGAACGATCTGGTGGCGAGGTTGGAGGGAAAGTCCTCCCTGGGCCGGTTGGGGCTGTTGATCCATTCCACCGCCGGCTACGTCGACCCCGGATTCGAAGGGCATTTGACGCTGGAGCTCTCCAACGTCGCCAACCTTCCGATCACGATCTATCCGAACATGAAGATCGGTCAGATCAGCTTCTTCCAACTGACTTCGGAGGCCGAGAACCCTTACGGGACCAGATCCCTGGGCTCGAAGTACCAGGGTCAACGGGGGCCGACCCCCTCGCGCTTCTACGAAAACTTCAGTTGACGGAAGACAACACCTCGCGGATCAGAGAGGAGCGCGCGGCATCATTCGGATCGGTTGCTGCGGAGTACGAGCGTGCCCGTCCCGGCTACCCGCGGGAAGCGGTCCGGTGGTTGTCAGGCGACGATGCAGCTGAGGTGTTGGATGTAGCCGCGGGCACAGGAAAGTTAACGACCGCAATTGACGACGCGGGGCACCGTGTCGTAGCGCTCGAGCCCTCCGTGGAGATGCTTCACCAGCTCAAGAGGCAACGTGGGAGCATCCCAGCTGTGGCCGGGAGGGCCGAGGCGCTGCCGTTCGGGGGAGAAACGTTCGACCTGATCACGGTTGCCCAGGCCTTTCATTGGTTCGACCAATCGATCGCCGTTGCCGAGTTTGCTCGCGTGCTGCGACCTGGAGGTCATCTAGCGCTTCTCTGGAACTTCCGCGACGAATCCGTTGGCTGGGTAACGGAGCTCTCTAAGCTGATCGGCACTGAGGGCGCGCAGAAAGAGAAGGAAGACTTATACGAACCCCTGGCTTCAAGCAGACGGTTCGGACCCTGTAGGCATCGCGAGTTCACGTTCGAACAGCCCTTGGACCGCGAGCTGCTCGCTGGGCTGGCGCGGTCTCGGAGCTATGTGGCAACCCTGCCCGAGGCGGACCGCAACTCGGTTGTCGGCGACGTGCTCCGGCTGTGCGACGAACACCCATCGCTGGCTGGGCGCGCGGGGTTCGCGATGCCCTATCGCACGGAGGTCTTTCGGGCCGAGAAGATCGATTAGCCGGTTAAGAGGCGGGATGTTCCGTTTCGGTCACTGAGCTTTCGGATGACGGTGCCGGCGTGTGGCCGTTGCCGGAAAGCGAAGATGACGGTGCAGAGCCTTCGACAGATTCGAGAAGTATCTGCGCGACATCGCGCACGACCATCTGCTCGCTGGCGTTGCGCTCGTTCACTCCATCGGAAAGCATGATGTTGCAGAAGGGACAGCCGACCGCCAGGGTGCTCGCGGCGGAGGCCAGCGCCTCGTCCGTGCGCTCAGTGTTGACCTTCTTCCCCATCCGCTCTTCCATCCACATCCTGGAGCCACCCGCGCCACAACAGAAGGTCTGCTGCTTGTGACGGTGTAGCTCGTCGTACTCGGTCCCCGGGATCGCCTCGATAACGGTGCGCGCCCCTTGCCATACATCGTTGTGACGGGCGAGGTAGCAAGGATCGTGATAGGTGATCTTCTCGGCCACCTCTGAATCCGGTTTGAGCCGCCCCTCCCTCACGAGTTGCGCCAGGTACTCGGTGTGGTGGACGACCTCGAAGTTGCCACCGAACTGAGGATATTCATTGAACATCGTGTTGAAGCAGTGAGGACAGATCGTGACGATCTTCTTCACCTTGTGCTCGTGCAACTGCTCGATCGCTTGCGCTGCGAGCGTTTGATACACGTACTCCGCCCCCATGCGCCGCGCCGGATCCCCATTGCAGTTTTCATCCGGTCCGAGGGTCGCGAACTTGATGCCGGCCATCTGCATCAGACGTGCGAAGTCGTAGACAACCCTCTTGTTCCGGTCGTCATAAGCGCCGGCGCAGCCGACCCAGAAGAGAACCTCCGCGTCGGGAGTTTGAGAGATGTGAGGGATCTCCAACGGCTCCTGCCTGGAGGTTCCCTTCGTCCACTCAACGCGGGCCTGGGGGGGCTGTCCCCAGGGATTGCCGGTCGTCTCCAGGCTCTGCAACGCGCTCTGCATCTCTTTGGGTAAGCGCGCTTCGCTCATGACTAGGTTGCGACGCATATCGACGATCGCATCGATGTGCTCGATGTCGACGGGACATGCCTGCACGCATGCGCCGCACGTCGTGCAGTCCCAGATCACCTCGTCCTCCACCACGGCCGGGTTCAAAGGCGGAAGCTGAGCGATCGCGCTGGCGAAAGCCTCATCTCCCTGCGCTTTGGCCGCGACCAGCTCCGGGCCCCGTTCGAAGAGGTGGTCTCGTAAGTCCATTATCAGCAACTTTGGAGAAAGCGGTTTGCCGGTGTTCCACGCCGGGCATTGCGATTGGCAGCGACCGCACTCCGTACACGTGTAGGTGTCGAGAAGCTGCTTCCATGTCAGGTCGGTGACCTTTCCAGCCCCCAGCACATCGTCCTCAGACATTGCCTCCACGTCGATGTGCATCGGTTTGAGAGCGCCCTTGGGTCTGTCCGATCGAAAGAGCACGTTGCCGAAGGAAGTCACGATGTGGAGGTGCTTCGAATAAGTGATGTACACGAGGAAGCCGAGGATGATGAGGGAATGCCACCACAGAAAGACCGTGTCTATGGCGTCCCGGACATTGAACGACATCCCTTGGAACAACTTTGACACGCCGAACGAAACCGGCGTCCACGTTGTGTCGTAGGGGAAGCGTCCGAGCGCGATCTGGGTGGCGCGCGAGAAAAGGATGGTGACCATGATGGTTCCGATCGCCACCAGGATGTAATCGGCTTCGCGGAGATGCGAGCCGGTGAAGCGACCGGGGCGCTGCACCTTCCGGATGGCGAAGGCTGCTATCACTCCGAGGAGCACGGCAACGATGAAGAAATCCTGGAGAGCGCCGAGGGCCCCCCAGCGGCCGATCAGAGGCAGGTGGAATCCCCGTTGGAAGACCGCCCCGAAAGCTTCCACGATCGTGGTGAACAGGATAAGGAAGCCCCAAAAGATGACGAAGTGCATGAGCCCCGGGATGGTCCATTGGAGCAACTTGCGCTGGCCGAACACGACCACGATCTCGTCTTTGATCTTGCGGGCCCAGTTCCCGCTGAAGCGGTCGTCGGGTCTCCCGAGTTTCAAGAGCGCCACGAGGTCCCGCGACCTCTTGGCGAAGGCGCCGATGGTCACCAGGATCAACAGCGCCATGACAAGTTTCTCGAGCACCGGTGAAGCGCCTCCGATCGGCGACGGTCGCCCCGGGGGGCTGCGGTCGGACGGGAGTATATGGTCGCCCCGTTGCACATGACTGCGGGCTCATCTGGTTCAATCTCGCTCGTTCCCACCGCGGCAGGTGACGTCTCTGTGGCTTTCGACGGCCCCGGCGATGCCACCGCCGCGCTGATTCTCGCGCCCGGCGCCGGCGGTGGATTTGACGGAGCTTTCATGCGTGCCGTGGCTATGGGTCTGGCCGAGCAACAGCTCCGGGTGTGCCGGTTCAACTTCGGATACACCGAGAAGGGCCGGCGTTCCCCCGACGCGCAACCGCTGCTCGAGCAAACCTATCGAGACGTTGTCTCGTTCGTGCGCCCGCTGATCGGTTCCCGCCCGCTGTTTCTCGGCGGAAAATCGATGGGGGGACGCATCGCTTCCCACGTCTCCGCCGCGGGTGAAGCGGCTGCAGGCCTGATCTTCCTCGGCTACCCGCTTCATCCCCCCGGCAGGCCGGACCGATTGCGCGACGCGCATCTTGGGGCAGTAGCTTCTCCGATGCTGTTCGTCGAAGGCACCCGCGATCCCTTCTGCCCCCTGAGAACCCTTGATCGGGTACTCGCCGGCATCACCGCGCCTGCCGAGGTGGCGGTCATCGCGGACGGCGATCATTCCTTCAAAGTCAGGAAGGGCTCCGGCCGATCCACCGAGGATGCGTGGCAGGAGGTGGTCCAGGCAGTCGCCGAATGGGTGCGCGGCCGGACGGTTTGAGATCCATCTCCTTCCTGCCGAATATGCCACGGCGGGTCTGGATTTTGTTCGCGGCCGACCTCGTTTCTTTCGTCGGCAACGGTCTGGTTATCCCATTTCTGATCGTCTATCTGCACCATGTTCGGCACCTGACGCTTCCGACCGCCGGCCTCGCGCTTTCGACGGTCGCTATCACCGGCTTTATAGGCACGGTGATAGCCGGCGGTTTGGTCGACCGGATAGGGCCCCGCAAGACCTTGATCCTTACGCAGCTGGACGCTGCCGCGGGCATCACGGCGATCGCCTTCGTTCACTCCCCATGGCAGGCGTTCGCGACGGCTGCGATCTACGGGTTCGGTGCCTCCAGCTATTGGCCCGCCATCCAATCGCTGTTGGCGACCGCGGTTCCGGTGGAGCAGCGCGACGCGGCCTTTTCCTTGCACTTCATGGCGCTCAATGCTGGGATCGGCATCGGTGCTTTGATCGGCGGAATCGTCGTTAGCCTCGCCCATCCTGCGTCGTTCGTTCATGTATACCTGGCGGACGCCGTGACCTTCCTTGTTTTCGTAGCGCTGCTCACTCAGATGAAGTCCTTCGATGCACCCTCGCGTGAAGCCCATGAATCGTTACCCGTGGCCGGATATGCAGAGGTCTTCAGAGACCGCGTGTTCGTCAAGATCTGTTTGGTGATGACCCTGCTTGTGGCCATCGGTACGGCCCAACTCACTTCGGGCTTCCCGGCTTTCGTAACCGGCCGTGGGGGAGGCTCCACCCACGTCCTCGGCCTCGCTTTCGGTGCGAACACGTTCACGATCGTCGTCATCCAGCTATGGGTGTTGAGGGCGATGAAGGGCCACCGGCGGACGCGCGTGGTGATGTTGACGTGCGCCGCGTGGGCCGCGTGCTGGGCTCTGACCCTCTTCGGCGGCCTCAAGGGCGGAGGGGCGTTATCGGATGCGGCCTTCGTTGCCGCAATGACGGTCTTCGGCATGGGCGAGGTGTTCATGGCGCCCAGCATCCCCGCCCTCGTTAATCAGCTCGCCCCCGAGCACTTGCGCGGCCGCTACAACGCCTTTCACTCGCTTGCGTTCTCCGCAGGATTCTTCCTTGGTCCGGCGATGGCGGGTTTCCTGCTCGGGGCCAGGGCTGGGGTGGAGCTGTTCGTCCTTCTCATCCTCGGCTGCGGATTGGTCGCACTGCTCTTCTTGTGGTTGGAGGGCCAGATCCCGGCGGAGGCGAACCGGATACGAGAAGACGAGAGTGGTTCCGCCCTGCAGACGGAGCCGATAGCTGCCAGAGAGGCTTGAACGCGGCTCTTACACTGCAGGGGTGAAGATCACGATTGAATACTGCGCCCAATGAGGGTATGCCGATAAAGCCGTCGGTCTGGCGGATCGCATACTAGAAGAGTTCGAATTCAAGATCTCTGAGCTCGTCATCGTGCCATCACGCGGCGGCGTATTCGAGGTCGTCGTCGATGGAGACCTAATCCACTCGAGGAAGGCAACCGGAGAATACGCGGACCCGGACAAGGTCCTGCAGGAGGTTCGCAACCGAACCTGAGGTGAGAGCATGGGCCCCGTGGCCAAGAGGCAGCTGGTAGGACTAGCCGAGATCGAAGATGCCCGCCGCATCCTCAAGGGGGTGGCGGTGGAAACCCCGCTCGACAGATCGCGGGCCCTCTCCGAGCACGCCGGCGGGGACGTGTTCATCAAGTGCGAGAACCTTCAGCGCACCGGGTCTTTCAAGATCCGTGGGGCTTTCAATCGCATCAGCCGCTTGGACGAAGCCGAGCGCCGAGCGGGCGTGGTCGCCGCATCTGCAGGAAACCATGCGCAGGGGGTCGCCCTCGCCGCCACTCTGGTGGGCGCGCCGGCGACTCTCTTTATGCCCGAGGGTGCATCCCTGCCGAAGATCGAGGCGACAGAGCGCTACGGAGCCAAGGTGGTTCTCACCGGAAAGGATTTCGGTGCGGCTTTCGCGGCTGCCGAGCGACACGCGCAAGAACAGGGCATTGTCTTTGTGCCGCCGTTCGACCATCCCGACATCATTGCGGGACAAGGCACCATCGGCCTCGAGATTCACGATCGTCTCCCCGAGGCGAGGACCGTGGTCGTTCCCGTCGGCGGCGGAGGGTTGATCTCGGGGATCGCTGCGGCCCTGCGCGGGCTCGATACATCGATCCGGATCGTCGGGGTGCAGGCAGCGGGCGCCGCGTCTTTCCCGCCCTCGCTTGCGCAGGGCTCACCTTTCAGATTGGAAGAGATGAGCACGATCGCCGACGGCATCGCTGCGAACTGTCCTGGCGAGCTGACTTTCGCCCATGTTGAAGAGCTTGTCGATGAAGTTGTCTGCGTCGACGACGAGGCGATCGCCAAGGCTCTCGTTTTCGCCGCGGAACGCATGAAGCTCGTGCTCGAACCCGCGGGCGGCGCCGGCGTGGCGGCCGTCCTCGAAAAGGTTGCCGAGCTCCGTCCCCCGGTGGTGGTCGTGCTCTCCGGCGGAAATATCGATCCGCTGCTGCTATTGCGCGTGATCCGCTTTGGTCTGGGCGCGTCGGGCCGTTACTTTGCGTTCCATACCCGCATCCCGGACCGGCCCGGCGCGCTTCATACGCTGCTTGGATGTATCGCCGGAGCAGGGGCGAACGTGGTCGGCGTCGAGCACCACCGCGAAGGTGTCGCCGTCGACCTGGGCGAGGTCGACGTCGCTCTGCAGGTCGAGACCCGTGGGCCTCCCCATATCCAAGAGCTCGTCGATCGGCTCTCCGAGTCGGGTTATCCCGTCCAGAGGCTGTGATGCGGGGACATCCGGGGGAATGGTGCCGGTGACGTTTCGGTTGAAACCGATAGAGCTATGAGACTTTTCGATGAGCGTTCCCTCAGACGGTCGATCAACCTGTTCATCGATGAGGATGTGGGCCGGGGCGACATCACGACCCAGGCTTTGATTGCTCCGGATGCCACGGGGAGTGCCCACATCGAAACCCGCCAGCGGGCCATCGTGGCTGGTCTCGACGCTGCGGTTCTGTGTTTCGACATCATGGGCGGAGACATCCGGTGGGAGTGCAAGGCGGCCGACGGCGATGAGGTTTCGTCTGGCGACGTTCTCGCGCAGGTCGAAGGCTCGTTGCGATCGATACTCACCGCCGAAAGAACCGCACTCAATCTGCTGGGCCGCCTCAGTGGTGTGGCCACCTTGACCGCGAGGTTCGCCGACGCGGTGAAGGGGACCGCCGTCAGACTGGTGGACACCCGCAAGACGACCCCCGGACTTCGTGCGCTCGAGAAGCACGCCGTGCGCGCAGGCGGCGGTTTCAATCATCGCTTTGGACTGGATGACGGCATCTTGATCAAGGACAATCACCTGGCAGCCGTGGGGAGTATCACCGAAGCGGTTACTCGCATGCGCATGCTGGCCCCGCACGGGCTGTTGATTGAGGTCGAGGTGCAAGACCTGCCCGGTTTAGACGAGGCACTCGCAGCCGGGGCCGATGCCATCCTGCTCGACAACATGACCCCCCAGCAGGTTCGCGACGCAGTGGCCAGGGCTGGTGGCAAGGCTTTGCTGGAGGCATCCGGCGGCATCAAGTTGGACAACATCCGGCAGTATGCGGACGCGGGCGTAGATCTCATCTCCGTCGGGGCGCTTACGCACTCTGCCCCCGCGATCGATGTCTCGTTGGAGGTGCACGTCTGATGGCATTGACGGCAGACGCACTCCGCTCCGGCGTGGACGAGTCGTGGGCGACAGAGATCAAGACCCTCGCCAAGCAGCGCGATGCCGTGATACTTGCGCATAACTATCAGGTACCGGCGATCCAGGACGTCGCGGATTTCGTCGGTGATTCGCTGGAGTTGTCGCGGATAGCTGCAGAGATCGACGAGTCGACCATCGTTTTCTGCGGTGTCCACTTCATGGCGGAGACGGCGAAGATCTTGGCCCCCGAGAAGACCGTCCTGATACCAGATCCTCAGGCAGGGTGCTCGCTAGCGGCTTCGATCACCGCCGACGACGTGCGGAAGTGGAAAGCAGAGTTTGATGATCCCGTCGTGGTGCTGTACGTGAACACGAGTGCTGCTGCAAAGGCGGAGGCGGATTACTGCTGCACCTCTGCCAATGCGGCCAAAGTGGTGCAAGCGATCCCCGAGGACAGGGATGTTCTCTTCGGGCCCGACATGTTCCTGGGCGCGCATGTAGAGCGTGTGACTGGGCGAAAGATGCACGTCTGGATGGGCGAATGCCACGTTCATGCCGGCATCGAACCCCGGGATATCGAGAAGGTCATGGGAGAACACCCGGGGGCCGAGCTCCATGTGCACCCCGAGTGCGGGTGTTCCTCCGCGACGATGTATCTCGTTTCGACGGGAGATCTGCCGGCCGACCGGACCTTCGTGTTGGGCACCGGTGGGATGGTTCGCCGAGCGCGGGAGACGAACGCCGATGAGGTGATCGTTGCGACGGAAACCGGGATGCTCCACCGTCTGCGCAAGGAGAATCCAGACGTCGACTACATCCCGGCCTCCGAATCGGCACAGTGCGGTTACATGAAGATGATCACTCCGATGAAGCTTCTCCACACTCTGCGGACGGGCGAATTCGAAGTCACCGTCGACGATGCCACCGCAGAACGCGCTCGTATCCCGATCGAGCGCATGATCGCTATCGCCTGAGAACTAATGCCTGTGTGGGGATGCAGCGATCCCGACGATCGAGGCGATGAGGCCCCCCACTCCCGAGATCGCCACCAGCGTCAGGCCGATCCCGGGCTGTGCTCTCCCCTGAACCGTTGTGTGCAACGCATGCTCGAGGCCGCGGAGAAAGCCTGACGTGGGATCGCCAAGGCCCCTATAGTCCGCGACCGCGATGGCTCCGATGACCATCGACGCGAGGAAACAGATCCACGCATACCGGCTGCGTTTCCTGATCACCAGCAGGAGCGCAAAGATGATCACGACGACTCCCGCCGCGAATACGGCCTTCCAGTCGGAAACCTTAGTCCCCACTATGGGCGCCGAAGCGCTCTGGGTTGTGTGTGTCCCGGGAGCTTCGACGAGCGAGAAGGTCACCCACTTCAGAAAGCATCCGACCACGGCGAGGGCTCCCGTCACCACCAAACCCGTTGCCGCGAAGGCTCGCGCGCGGTCGAAGTAGTCCTGGCCTTCGGGGTTCTCCGACACTCCGTTAGCCTATAGGCGTGACTTCTAAACGACGTTCCTTGCTGGCATTGCACGCCCATCCGGACGACGAGTCCTCTAAAGGGGCCGGGACCATGGCGCGCTACGCGTCCGAAGGCGTGCGTGTGGTGCTCGTTTGCGCGACCGGAGGTGAAGAGGGCGAGATCCTCAACCCGCACATGGACCGCCCGGGGATCCTCGAGAAGATGGCGGAGCTTCGTCAAGCTGAGCTGGAGACTGCTTGCGACATGTTGGGAGTCGAACGGATCTACATGTTGGGCTACCGAGACTCGGGGATGCCTGGATCTGAAGCCAACGCTCGGCCGGAGGCTTTCAACAACGCCGATCCCGAGGAGGCGGTGGGAAAGCTCGTGGAGATCATCAGAGCCGAACGACCCGAAGTCATCCTGTCCTACGACGAATCGCGCGGGTACGAGCACCCGGATCACGTGCGCATCCACGAGTGGGGGCTGCGCGCTTTCCACGAGGCCGGCGACCCTGCAGCGTTCCCGGATGCAGGAGAGCCGTGGACCCCGAGCAAGCTCTACTACTTCGCCACCTTCACCAAACAACGCTTCGAGATCGTCCACAAGGCAGCTGAGGCCAAGGGGATAGAGAGCCCTTTTGCAGAGTGGTTGAAGGACTGGGATGACAGGGAGTTCGACGATCCGGTCGTCACGACTCAGGTCGATGTCGCGGACTTCATCGACATCAGGACCAAGGCCCTTCTGGCCCACGCCACGCAGATCGACCCCGACAGCTTCTGGTTTGCGGTGCCCGACGAAGTGCACAAAGAGGCGTATCCGTGGGAGGACTACACGCTTATAGAGGGCAAACGGGGGCCGGGCGAGATCGAGGACGACCTCTTCGCCGGGCTTTAGGTCGGCTCCAACATCCTTCTGCTGGTGGCTACTTCCAGCACCCTGAGGATCTCGTCCCCCATCAGCTCTTCGTGCTGCTGAAGCGCGTCCCTCAACGCTTCGACCAGATCGCGATTCTCTGCAAGAAGGTTCGTGACCTCCTCGCGATGCCGCCACAGGAGATCCTCCACCTCTCTGCGGGCGTCATCATTGGCCAGCACCTTCGCGACGATGTTCGGGGAGACATGCATGCCGTTGTCCACGGCGTCGTACGAGACGAGGGAGCTGCCCATCCCGAAAGAGCCGACCATCTGCGCAGCCAGAGAGGTGGCAGCGCTTAGATCGGATGAGGGCCCCGTGCCGGTTTCACCGAAGAACAACTGCTCGGCAGCCATCCCTCCGAGGCTTATCTTCAAGGTTGCTTCCAGCTCCGACTTCGTCTTCGTGAATCGCTCCTCGGCGTCGGAGTGCGCGAGCAGACCCAGGGCGTCGCGGCGCTTGATGATCGACAAGACCTCCAGCTTGCGATCCTTGCCACAGAGATAGGCGGCCGTGGCGTGCCCGGCTTCGTGTGTTGCGATCAGCTCGCGTTCACGATCGGTGTAAGCAACCGGCTGCGCAAGCCCGATCTCTTCGGACAGACGCGCCCGTTGGATGTCCCGCCAGGTCATCTGCTTGCGGCCATCCCGGATGGCCCACACCAACGCCTCATCAAGAACGTGCTCCAACATCGCAGGGGTGTAGCCGAAGGTCATCGAAGCCAGCTCTTCGCGGCGGTCGTCGCGCAGCATCTCGGGCGCGATCGCACGCGCTCCCAGGAAATAGTCGATCAGATCGCGCCTACCGGCCCGCGAGGGGACATCGAAATACAGGGTCCTGTCGAAGCGGCCGGGACGCAGCAGGGCGGCATCGAGCGAGTCGGCTCGGTTGGTGGCCCCAATGATCAGAACGTTGCTGTAATCGCCGGCCTTCTTCTTGATCTGATGGTCCCCAGGGAAGAATTTGTTGAGAGCGTCGATGGCCAGATTCATCATTCGGCGCGTGAAGGGAGGAGTATCGAACGATTGCAGTTGGATCAAGAGCTCGTTGACCATGCCACCCGAGCCCTGGCTCACCATCGGAGCACGGATCCGCCCTCCTTCATCGTAAGGAGCAGCAGCTTCCACGCCCCGGGAGCCCCCCACCGCGTCGATCTCTTCGATGAACCCGATGGCCCCGCCTTCCTTGCGGGCTGCCTTCTTCAGGGTTTTGAAGAAAGCGCGTATCTTCACCGCGGTCATCCCGTACCACATGCTCTGGAAAGCGGGGGCCGAAACGAAGAAGAACGGCACGCCGGCTTCTGATGCCATCGCCTTTGCCATGTGTGTCTTGCCCGTGCCGGGACGCCCTTCGAACAGCACGCCCCGCCGCGGGTTACCACCGAGCTCTTCTCGGAACGTCTTGTAAGTAAGGAAGATCTGCAGTGTGCGCGTCACTTCCTCCAGCACCATGTCGATGCCGCGTACGTCTGCGAAACCGATCCCGATCTCCTCCGGGCTGAAGCGGATGTGCGGCGACCGTCCGTTGATAAGCGGCATGGCCACCATGGCGACGATCCCCACAGATAAGAGGAGAAGCAGCACTAACAGGATGCTGTCCGGCCCCGGATGGGGCAGCCCCACGCCGAGCGGCCGGTTCTCGATCACCCGGTCCAACAGGTAGGCGAGGATCGCCAGGTTCAGATAGAGGAGATAACGGAGCCTTGTCTGACGATGAGCCTCACGGATGCGGCGAACGTCGGCTTTGTGGTCGTCGGCGAGCGTCCTGAAATGCTCTCTGATCGGGAGCGGCTCTGCCTGTACGGAACTGTCTTTGTGCACGCTCGCCTCCGAGTCGGGAGTTGCACGATAGTCCTACGGGAGCACCCCGTGTGACAGCTTCGACGCCGATCGTGGTTGCGAGTTTGCGGCGACAGGGCCAAGGAAGAAGGCGGCCCCCGCCGCACGCGCGCAACCCTGCGTGAGTCCCAGGATCACGTATGACCAGTTCGGTCCCCACGGCTCCGCCAACATGCGCCCGACGCCATCCAGAAGAACACCCACCACCACACCCACCAGCAGCGCGCCCAGAAGCCAGGCGTGGAGGCTGGGCAGAAGGCGCTCCTTCCTGCCGAAAGCACCCCTCCAGCCGCCTAAGGCCGTGGGTACTTCGCCCCTTTCGTCCGCCGCGATGGCGGCGCGTGCCGCTCGGAGGGCGAAGGGAACCAGCGCCAGCTCCACCAGATCCAGTACCCACAGCGCGATACGCGCGTGCTCGATGTCCGAGGCGCCCACGAAATGAACCTGCCGGCCGGGCGGGAGCTCTTGGATCTGGGGCGCGAGCTCGCGAAGCCCGACCACACCGTGCCAGCTGAAAACGTAGATGAGATGCAGGGGCACCGTGACAACAGCGGCTATGAAGAAAAGGGTCCAGAAGTGACGGAAGGTGACGCGAAGGCCAGCGTCGAGCATCGCGGCAGTGTAGGGGCTGCTTCGGCTCGCTTCCCGTGCGGGCGGCCCCAGAGAGGATCCGCAACTTCCCACTAGGGTGCGTCGCGTGAAAATACTGCTATGGCATGGCTATCTCATGTCCGGCACGGGTTCCAACATCTACACGGCCAACGTGGCGAGATGCTGGAAGGCAAGAGGCCACGACGTCCTAGTCATGTGCCAGGAGCGCCATCCGGAGCGCTTCGGGTTCGTGGACGCGTCCTGTGACTGGCGGGACGGCCTCGGCGGAGATGACGTTCCAGCTGCGGTCTCAGTTCACGATGGCGGTCGCTGCGTGGTGGTCGTCCCGTACATAGGTGACGTGCTTCCCGTCTACGTGCTGGATGCCTACGAAGGCATCGAGGCAAAGTTGTTCACCGATCTCACCGACGACGAATTAGATCTGTACACGTCCACCAACGTCGAGGCACTTGCAGCGATGATCGATAGATTCGAACCGGACGCGATCATCACGGGTCACGAAGTGATGGGCCCTTATATCGCCCGTGACGCCTGTGCACGCACAGAGGCGGATTACGTCGCGAAGCTCCACGGCAGCGCCCTCGAGTACGCGGTCAAGCTTCAAGATCGTTATCGGATCCTCGCCGCCGCCGGCTTGGGTGCTGCACGCTACGTGATCGGCGGCAGCAGGTACATGATCGAGGCAGCCAGCGAGGTTTTACCCGGCTGGGAGCAGAAGGCTCGGGTGATCAATCCCGGATGCGACGTGGATCTGTTTCGTCCCGTGGAACGAAAGATCACAACGAGACCCCGCGTCTGCTACGTGGGCAAGCTGATCGCGTCAAAGGGGGTTGATCATCTGCTGGCTGCACTTCCGTTGCTCGAAGACGGAGTGGAGGCAGTCATCATCGGCTTCGGAGGCGACGAGGCCCAGCTGCGTTCTCTGTGGGGAGCGCTGCACGCCGGGGATCGTGCCCGAGCACTCGAGATCGCCTCGTCCGGCGACATCGGCGGGCATGGCCGCCTGCGTGAGTTCCTCGACCGGCAGCCGAGGTCCTACTTCGAGCGAGCCCGGACGGTCGAGGTCCAGTTCCCGGGCCGTTTGGATCACGGACCCCTGTCGGAGGTTCTGCCCACCTTCGATGTCCTGGTCGCGCCCTCCGTGGTCGCGGAAGCGTTTGGGATGGTGGCCGCTGAAGCCGCAGCATGCGGTGTTCTGCCTGTGGTGCCGCGGCACTCCGGCATCGGCGAAGCGGGCGCGACTCTGGAGAACGCGCTCGGGCTCGAGGGACGGCTTACGTTTGACCCCTCCGATCCCATAGTGGGCATAGCGACCGCGGTCGATGGCATCCTCGCCATGCCCGAACAGCAGAGATGGCAGAGAGCACGGGAGGCGGTCGCCGTCGCGCGGGAGCTGTGGTCGTGGGATGTCGTGGCCACCAAGCTGCTGGATCTTGCCGGCCCTGGAGTGCAGCGGTAGGAGAGACCGCACCGCTAAAGCCTCGGTACGCTATCGATCCTCGTCCGTAACTTTGCGCGTACGTTTGATCGCACCTCGTCGTTTCTTCTGCTGGATGCGCGCCTCTGTGGCACCGCGACTGGGCTGGGTCGGACGTCTCTTCTTCTCCAGCCGCAGGGCTTCTTGCAGCAGGCCGGCCAGCCGGTTCAGCACCTCTTCTCGGTTTCGCAACTGCGACCGATGCGCGCCGCTGCTCAGTTGGAGCTTGCCGCTCGTGTCGATACGGCTGTGCAATCGGTTCCGGATCCGTTCGCGCTGGCGAGGTCCGACGGCAGACGAGGTGTCGACGTTCCAGGAGAGATCGACGCGCGTGGAGGCCTTGTTTGCATGTTGCCCCCCGGGCCCGCCCGACGTCGAGTGGCGCAACTCGATCTCCGACATCGGGATCGACAGGGAGCGGGTGACGCGAAGGAAGGTGCCGCGCGATATGTCGTTAGGGGTCACGACGACAGTTGCGCCAGCAAGGCCTCGGGAGAATCAACGGGCTGGCGACACGTGCCGCGCCGGCAGACGTAGGCGGTTGCTCTGCCGTTCAACCTCGGACGGTTCTGGAGGAGCGGGATGTCGTGTTCCAGTACAGATCCTTCTTCTGCGAGCAACAACACTTTGTTGGGCCGGAATCCGGTCCGCACAACACTGAGGAGAGCCTCCGTGCCTGGATCCGCGGAGGATCCGACGATGACGATCTCCTGAGGGTTCGCCGTGTAGAAGTCGAGCGCCGCCAACAGGTGGGCAAAGCCCAACGGCGCCTGCTCCATGCCATTTCGCATGGTCTGCAGGGGGCCCTGCGCGAGGTCTTCGTAGCGCCGTTCCCCGAAGACCAGGCCCAGCCTCTGCAGCTCCAGAGCGAGTACGGAGTTCGACGCGGGGGCGGGGCTGTCCATGACGTCCTTGGGCCGCGTGACGAGCACCTCCGCGTCGCTGCCGGTGGAAAAGAAACCGCCTCGGGGGTCCGAGAACAGCTCGATGACTGCTTCCGCGGTAGATCGTGCCCGCATGAGCCACCGGGGCTCGAAGGTGGCTTCGTACAGCGACAGGCAGGCCTCGAGGGTGAACGCGTAATCCTCGGCATAGCCGAGGTGTTTCACGGCACCGTCCCGGTACGAGCGCATCAATCTGCCGTCGATGCTCATCTCCGCCAGGACGAAGTCCATGCACTCCGCGGCCGCCTGCACCCACGGAGTCATATTCAATGCACTACCGGCTTCGGCCAGCGCCGATGCCGTCAGGGCGTTCCACGCGGTGATCACCTTCGTGTCGGTGGAAGGCGGGATCCTCTGCGCTCGCCGTTCCAACAGCGCGGCCCGCGCCCGGGTCACAGCGGGCTCCGCGGCGCCTCCCCGGGCGAGCACGGGGATGTTCTGGCCCTCGAAATTCCCGCTCTGCGTAAACCCCCATCGAGCGATGGCGGCGTCAGCGTTTTCTCCGGTGACTGCGCGCACCTCATCTATCGTCCACAGGTAGTACTTGCCTTCGACGCCTTCTGAATCCGCGTCCAGAGAAGACCAGAATCCCCCCGCCTGATCGCGCATCTCCCGCAGCAACCATTCTGCGGTGGCCACCGCGACCTCACGGTAGCGGGGCTCGGCGAAACGTTGCCACGCGCGCGCGTAAGTCCGCAGCAGCTGCGCGTTGTCGTAGAGCATCTTTTCGAAATGAGGCACGATCCACTGACGGTCGACGGAGTAACGGTGGAAACCACCTCCCAGCTGATCGAAGATCCCACCGGCCGCCATCCCGTCGAGACTTGCCTTCAGCGGACCTGCGGTGTCCGCGCCCCGTTGCGCGAGCCTGAGAAGCAGATCGAGCACGGGGGCCTGAGGGAACTTGGGCGCGCTTCCAAAGCCTCCATAGATCGTGTCAAGGGTGCGCGCTATCGAGATCGCGGCTCTATCAACGATGTCTCCGGCCAGAGGATCCTCCGGCGCGTCCCGCGGAGCGGAGACATCGATATGGGCCATGAGCGTGGCTCCTTGCTCCATCGCGTCCCCGCGACGCTCCAGCCATACCTCGGCGATCCCGAGGAGGAGGCGCTTGAAAGAAGGAAGCCCATGGCGATCAACGGGTGGGAAGTACGTTCCTCCGTAGAAAGGAGTGCCGTCCGGGGTGAGGAAAACGGTCATCGGCCAGCCGCCTTGTCCCGTCATCGCCTGGACCGCGGCCATGTACACCGCGTCGATGTCGGGACGTTCCTCCCGGTCCACCTTCACCGGCACGAAGTTCTCGTTGACGATGGAAGCCGTGCCCGGGTCCTCGAAAGATTCGTGTGCCATCACGTGGCACCAATGGCAGGCGGCGTAACCGACCGACAGCAGGATCGGCTTCTGCCGGGCCCGAGCGAGCGCCAGTGCTTCGGCTCCCCATGGGAACCAATCCACCGGATTGTCCTTGTGCTGCAGAAGGTACGGGCTCGTCTCTTGTGCCAATCGATTACTCATCGCTCCATGATTACCGCGCGGTGAAGGGTTGCGCTGCGCTCTAGGCTCGCTGGGTGGCTGCCCTTGCGTACGTGCTGCTCCCGATCAGCGGTCTGGTCGCTTATCTGAAGGGATCCAGCTCCAGGGTCCGTTTCCACGGCCTGCAGGCCATTGCCTTCGGCGCGTTGTGGGCGGTCCTTCTCTATGCCGCGACATGGACGACTCCGGCGGTCACCCAGGTGATCTTCGCGGCGGGCGTCCTGGTTTGGTTGGTTCTCATCCTCGGAGCGATCGTTGGCCGCGACTGGCATCTGCCCCTGGTAGGAGCGTGGCTGGAGTCGGTGGCTCAAAAGCCGCCTGCCGGGGAGCGAGAAGCGAGCATGCGATAAGTCCGGGATGCCGCGGGACGTCATTTGTACAATCAGCGCGTTCCCCTGTTGTTTCTGACGAAAGAGGTGCCGCGTGGCGGTGATCAAGACGATCGACCTCGTCGGCGTCTCTTCAGACTCGTGGCGAGATGCCGCGAATCAGGCGCTTGCCGAGGCCTCCCGCACGATCCGCGGCATCACCGGCATGGAAGTCATCGAGACCTCGTGCAACGTGTCTGACGGCCGGATCAGCGAATATCTCACCCATGTTCGCATCAAGTTCCGGATAGAAAGGTAGTCGTGGCCGGCGCCGCCCTGGTTGGGATCCAATGGGGTGACGAGGGCAAGGGCAAAGTTACCGACCTGCTCTCGGAGCGGACGGACTTCGTCGTGCGCTATCAAGGCGGCAACAACGCCGGCCACACCATCGTGGTTGACGGCAAGCGTTACGCGCTTCACCTCGTGCCCACCGGGATCCTCTATCCCGAGTGCACGCCGGTGATCGGCCCGGGTGTAGTCGTGGATCCCCAGGTGTTGCTCGAAGAGATGGAGACGTTGCAGTCAAGAGGGATCGATACCTCTCGCCTGCTGCTATCCGGGAACGCGCACATGATCATGCCCTACCACCTCGAGCTGGATCGGGTGATCGAGCGCAGGCTTGGCAAGAACCGATTGGGTACCACGAAGCGGGGCATCGGACCTGCCTACGCGGACAAGGCAGCCCGCATCGGTCTGAGGATCCAGGATTTGCTCGACCCGAAGATCTTCTCTCAGAAGCTCGCGGTGGCGATGAAGGAAAAGAACCTTCTGCTCACGCGCGTCTACGGGCGGTTGCCGCTCGACCAAGCAGAGATCGAAGCCAACTACATGAGCTACGCGGAACGGCTGGGTCCCCATATCGCAGATACCTCCGGGATCGTTCAGCGAGCCCTGGACGAGGGTAAGAGCGTGCTGTTCGAAGGCGCCCAGGCGACGATGCTCGATCTCGATCACGGGACCTATCCATTCGTTACATCGTCCAATCCGATCGCGGGGGGTGCATGCGCGGGTGCCGGTGTCGGGCCCCGTGACATCCAAAGAGTCATCGGGATCGCAAAGGCTTATTGCACCCGGGTCGGATCCGGTCCCTTCCCGTCCGAAGCCGACCCTGCGGATGGGGAGATCCTCCTCGAGGCAGGAGACGAATATGGAACCACCACAGGACGCAAACGGCGTTGTGGTTGGTTCGATGCTGTTGCCGCGCGCTATGCAGCTCGGCTCAACACGCTGACTGAGCTCGTGGTCACGAAGCTCGATGTCCTCTCTGCATTCGAGTCGATCAAGGTCTGCGTTGGTTATGAATTCAAAGGGACCCTGTACGAAGACTTTCCGCCAAATCAAACCATCTTTAACAAGTGCGCACCCGTGTGGGAGGAGTTTGCCGGCTGGACAGAGGATCTGCGCGCCATTCGCGAAGTGGACGACTTGCCTAAAGAAGCGCGTGCCTACCTCGAATCGCTGGAAGCTCTTGCCGGAGTGCCTATCTCGTGGGCGTCGGTTGGCCCCGGACGCGAGGAGATGGTTCGGGTCCGAGAGGTGTGATCACGTGAAGGTGCTCTTGGTGGGATCGGGGGGCCGAGAAAGCGCCCTCGCGTGGGCGCTGGCAGAGTCGTCGTCGGCCCCCGACGTCGTGGCCGCTCCCGGCAACCCCGGAATCGCAGAGGTCGCCGCGATAGAACCTGTATCGGATCTGGATCCGTCCACCGTCCTCGCCGTCGCCGGCCGCGTGCGACCCGACCTCGTGGTGGTCGGACCGGAGGCACCCTTGGTGGCCGGCGCCGGCGACGCTTTGCGTGAAGAGGGGTTCGCGGTGTTCGGGCCCGACGCAGGCGCGGCCCGCATCGAGGGCTCGAAGAGCTACGCGCGAGAGCTCATGGATGCAGCCGGAATCTCCCCGACCAGATGGGGATCGTTCACTTCGTTCGATCACGCGGTCGCATTTGCCGACGAACTGGGTCCGCCGTATGTCGTCAAGGCAGATGGGCTGGCCGCCGGCAAGGGCGTCGTCGTCACTTCAGATCGGGCTGAAGCTCGTGATGCGATCGCCTCCGCGGTCCTCGAAAGGCGCTTTGGCGCCGCCGGACAGCGTGTGGTCATCGAAGAATTCCTCAACGGTGAAGAAGTCTCCCTGATCGCTTTCAGCGACGGAGTGCATCTCGTCGCATGTGAGCCTGCGCAGGATTTCAAACGCGTGGAGGACGGTGACCGCGGGCCCAATACGGGAGGCATGGGCTCGTACTCGCCTGTTCCCGTCTGTCCTCCGGGGGAAGCTGATCGCATCGTCGAAGAGGTCCTTCGGCCGACGATCGAGGCCATGGGCCGTGGTGGAACCCCGTTCGCGGGGGCGCTCTACGCGGGTTTGGCTCTGACGGATAGGGGGCCCAGGGTCATCGAGTTCAACGCGCGCTTCGGCGACCCCGAGACCCAAGCCCTTATGCCGCGCCTGCGGTCGGACCTGGCCGAAGTGTGCCTGGCTTGCGCCAGGGGCGACCTCGCCGGAACCAAGCTGGACTGGCGACCCGAGTCATGCGTGACGGTTGTCGTAGCCTCCGGTGGTTATCCCGGCCCCCACGATGTGGGACTCCCGATCGAGGGTATCGAGGAGGCCGCGTCTCTTGCCGACGTTCGCGTCTTCCATTCAGGTGTGGCGCTCGAGAACGGAAGGATGGTCACGTCGGGCGGTCGAGTGCTGTCGATCAGTGCACTCGGCCCTTCCCTAGCTGCGGCGCGGGCGGCTGCCTATCGCGGCGTTTCAAAGATCTCTTTTCCGAATATGCGGTTCCGTACAGACATCGCTGCGCGCGCGGCATCTATCGAAGGGAGCAGTGAATGACGCCATCGGTCGGCATCGTCATGGGAAGCGAATCCGATCTCGGGATCATGGAGAAAGCAGGAGCCGTGCTGGACCGTTTCCATGTTGACTTCGAGATCGAAGTGATGTCGGCGCATCGCAAGCCGCGGCGCGTGGCCGAATACGCGAGCACCGCCGCCGAGCGAGGCCTGGCCGTGATCATCGCCGGAGCCGGTCTTGCAGCGCACCTTCCGGGGGTGATCGCAGCTCACACGACCCTCCCTGTTATCGGCGTTCCTCTCTTTCAGGAGGGATTGGCGGGGGCCGACGCGCTGTATTCATGTGTGCAGATGCCACCGGGCGTTCCCGTTGCCACCGTTGCCATAGGCGGTTCCAAGAACGCTGCGGTGCTAGCGGTGCAGATCCTGGCGGTGCGCGACGAAGGATTGCAAGATCGGTTGCGTGCCTACAAGAAGGAACTCGCGGCGGGACTCAAGCTGTAGCCCTCAGGGCAGGTCGTAAGCGCGCCAGGGGATCATGAACTGGTCCTCGTCGACTTTGTCCAGAGATCCGTATCGCTCCACTGCCCAAGCCCGCAGGCGTTCGGCTGCATCGTGCAGGATCTCGGTATCAACGCCCCAGGTGAAGGAGAACATCCCGGATCCCATCAGATCTGCGATCTCGCGCGCGCTGCGGGGCTTGCGCTCGGGCACCGGCTCGAGGTCCCTTTGCCTGGCTCCCAGCGCGGCCAGAGCCTCGTCGATCTCGTCCGACCGCCTGAATCCAGGAAAGTGCGGGGGTAGATGTGCCTCCTCGCGGAACCGAACAGTCATCTCCTCCCACATCGACGGCTTCTGGTCCTGATCGTCCCCGGTGCTGCTGACGATGGCTCCTCCCGGACGAATCACTCGCACTAACTCCTCGAGGGCCTCGCGCCAGTTGGGGATCAGATGCAGAACGTGGACGATCAAAGCCGCGTCGAAGACGTCATCTCGGAACGGGAGCTTGGTGGCTGTGCCCTCGACCAGCGGCAAAGGATGGCCGCCGGCTTTCTGGAGGAGCTTGGCCATCATCGGTCGCGACAGATCGAGCCCCGTCATCTCCACACCCGAGCGGTACAGGGGCAGGGCGATCCGGCCCGTTCCGACGCCGATCTCGAGACATCGGCCTCGTGCGGCCAGCTCGCGATTTAATATCTCAACGGTGGTGGCCAGGGCCGCAGGGGTCAATCCCCGGGTCTCGTCGTAGTACTCGGCGGCGCGATCGAACACCACCGACCCCTGCTCGGACCCGTTCTCGGTAGTCATGGCCCAAACATAGGATGCATCGGTGATACCTCGCTACAGCCGTGAAGAGATGGCCGCCATCTTCTCGGAGAGATCGAAGTTCGGCCGGTGGCTCGAGGTCGAATTGCTTGCCGTCGAAGCCCGCGCCCGCACGGGCGATGTGCCGATCGAGGATCTGAGCGCGATCAAAGAAGGAGCCAGCTTCGACGTCGCTCGCATCGCCGAGATCGAAGCAGTACGCCACCACGACGTGGTGGCCTTCGTCGAGAACGTTCGCGAGAACGTGGGCGGGGCCGGCCGTCACCTTCATTACGGCTTGACCTCCTCGGATGTGGTCGACACCGCCACGGCGGTGGCCCTGAGGGATGCGGGCGACCTGCTGGTCGAGGAGATCGGGCGTTTGACGGAGGTGGTGCGCCGCAGAGCCTTCGAGCACCGGGCGACGCTGATGGCGGGGCGCACCCACGGAGTGCACGCAGAGCCGACTACTTTCGGGCTCAAGCTGGCGGGGTGGACGTTTGAGCTGGCCCGCGACCGCGACCGGCTCCGGGCCGCCCGCGACCAGGTTGCCGTGGGAAAGCTCTCGGGCGCGGTGGGTACATATTCGCAGCTGAGCCCCGAGATCGAGGCCTACGTGTGCGATCGGCTCGGGCTGGCGGTCGAAGACGCGGCGACCCAGGTCGTGCCCCGGGACCGGCACGCCGAGCTGCTGGCGGCCATCGCCATCACCGGAGCGTCACTGGAGCGGTTCGCCCAAGAGCTCCGGCATCTCCAGCGCACCGAGGTGCGCGAGGTGCAGGAGCCTTTCAGCGAGGGCCAGAAGGGTTCATCGGCCATGCCTCACAAGCGCAACCCGGTGGTGTGCGAGCGGATCTCCGGCCTTGCGCGTCTCCTGCGGGGCTACGCCCAAACAGGATTCGAGAACGTGGCGCTGTGGCACGAGCGGGACATCTCTCACTCTTCCGTCGAGCGGGTCACCTTCCCCGACGCCTGCATCCTTCTGGACTACATGCTGGACAGGATGCGCTGGGTTATCGAGGGGATGACCGTCTATCCCGAGCGGATGCAGCGCAACTTGGATTCCTCGTGGGGTCTGGTGCATTCCCAAACGGTGCTGTCGGCTCTGCTTGCCGCGGGCACTCTGCAACGTGAGGAGGCCTACGCCGTGGTTCAACGCAACGCCATGGCCGCGTGGGACCAGGAGCGGCCCCTTCTCGAGCTCCTGAAATCGGATCCCGAGGTGACCGAGCACCTCGATCCAGCTGAAATCGAAGGATGCTTCGATCCTGCGCGCTATCTTGAGAACAGCGCGGTCATCTTCGACAGGTTGGAGGCTCTTTAAGTGCCAGATATCCGTCACGTTGGGTCGGGCAAGGTTCGCGAGCTTTTTGCGATCGATGAAGGGCGCCTTTTGCTCGTGGCCACAGATCGAATCAGCGCCTACGACGTGGTATTGCCTCAGCCCATCCCCGACAAGGGAAAGGTGCTGACCGCACTATCCCATCACTGGCTGGAGCTCACCCACGACATCTGTGAGAACCACCTGCTGTCGGTGCGCGCCGCCGACCTGCCGGATGTGGGCATGGACGATCTGCCGGGCCGCTCGATGTTGTGCAAGCGAGCCGAGCCCATCCCCTTGGAGTTCGTGGTGCGTGGGTATCTGTCGGGTTCCGGGTGGAAGGAATATCAAGCTTCCGGAAGTGTGTGCGGCCACGAGCTGCCTCCAGGGCTGAACGAATCCTCCCCTCTGCCGCATCCGATCTTGACCCCGGCAACGAAGGCGACCACCGGCCATGACGAGAACATCACGGAGCTGCAGGCGGCGGAGATCGCAGGTCCGAAGGTGTACGAGACGGCCCGCGGGCACGCCCTTGCGATCTACACGAGAGCCGCCGAATTGGCCGCAGAACGCGGGGTCATCATTGCGGACACAAAATTCGAATTTGGGATCTTCGGTGAAGAGGTCATCCTCATCGATGAAGTCTTGACACCCGATTCCAGCCGTTTCTGGCCGCTGGACGGATTCTCTCCCGGTCGCTCGCAGCCGTCGTTCGACAAACAGTACGTGCGCGACTGGCTCGATTCCTCGGGCTGGGATCATTCCCCACCACCCCCGCAGCTCCCGGCGGATGTAGTGGCCGCGACGAGCGCGCGCTATATAGACGCATACGAGCGCATCACCGGGCGTTCTTTCGACTCGTGGAGTACAGAGGTCTCGGGTTGACTACGAGCGCCCCGCCAAGACCGGGAGGCGCTGCCAGAACCGACCGCATCCGTTCGTCATCCGATCTGGGTGCCACACTGCGATCGGTCCTCGTCTCCCCACAGCGGGGTTTCCGCGGCGCGATGCGCGCTTCGATCCGCCGGGAGCGCGCCGGGCGGAGGCCCGCCGAGGGAGTGGCTCCGGCAGTGCTTGCGGCAGTGGGTGGCGCCGGAGCGATGCTCCTGTGGCTCAAGCTGGGAAGTGCTCTCGGTCTGCGGCAGGTGGCCGGGCCCAGCTTTCGCTGGTCGTATCTGGTTGCCGCCGTGGCGGTGGGGGCCCTGCTGGGCTTGCTGGGCCAGGCGCTGTGGTCGTTAGCGGGTCCCAGGAGCGCCCGGGCCCTCGGCGGAGACGCCAGGGGCAGCGATCTTCGATTGGTGTGGGGCGGCTCGTGCCTCCCTCAGGTGTTCGCGCTCTTCGTACTGCTGCCGTTGGACCTGACGATCGCGGGCCGAGCGTCGTTCACGGATGCACGTTTCGCGGATTCACTGTCCGCTGCGTGGGCGTCGCTATCGATCGCGCTGGCGGTTCTTATGGCGTTGTGGTCGCTATACCTGTTCGTTCGAGGCAATCAGGTGGCTACGGAAATGAGCGCGGCCCACGTTGCTCTCCTGACAGTCGCGGCGGCAGTCTGTATAGCGGTGGTCGCGGGTGGGGCCCTCGTGGCCGCCGTCGCCACCGGAGGTTCGTGATGGCGTTCACTGCACTGGTAAGCGTGATGCCGAAGCCGGGCGTCGCCGACCCTCAGGGTCAAACGATCGAGGGTGCGCTTCCGGTGCTGGGGTACACCGGCGTTCATGATGTACGGGTTGGAAAGCGAATAGAGCTTCAGCTGGAGGCTGCGAACGAGAGCGAAGCGCGCCAGCGAGTTGTGGAGATGTGCGACAAACTCCTGGCGAATCCGGTGATCGAGTCGTACGAAGTGACGATCCGATGACTTCAGCCGGCATCGTGGTGTTTCCTGGATCTAATTGCGAACAGGACTGTAGGCGGGCGCTGTCTGGGCTAGGGGCCTCAACGGCGATGGTGTGGCATACCGAAAGTGCGTTACCGGACGTCGACGTGGTGATCCTCCCCGGCGGCTTCGCCCACGGGGATTACCTTCGAGCAGGGGCGATCGCTCGCTTCTCGCCGGTGATGGATGCCGTGAGGAAGCATGCAGAATCGGGCGGATTGGTGCTTGGGATCTGCAACGGGTTTCAGATCCTTTGTGAGGCCGGCATGTTGCCGGGTGCTCTTCGGAAGAACGCGGGCTTGAAGTTCCTGTGCGAGTGGACGGACGTTCGTGTAGAGAATGCAGACACGCCCTTCACCTGTAGGACGCAGACCGGCGATGTGCTGCGGATCCCGATAAATCATTTCGACGGCAACTGGTACTGCGAGCCTGAGACATTCCAGCGGCTGCACGACAACGGCCAGATCGTTCTGCGCTACGCCGACAACCCGAACGGATCCCTGGGGTCGGTGGCAGGTCTCTGTAATCCCGCGGGCAACGTCCTTGGATTGATGCCGCACCCAGAGCGCGCGTGTGAGTCGGTGCTGGGTTCGGAAGACGGACGGGTCATCCTTCGCGCCATGCTCGATCATGCCCAGCGCTTCGCCGCGTGACCACAGCGCTCTCCCTGCATCGCGAGCTGGGGCTGACCGACGAGGAATTTCAGCAGATCCGCTCGGAGCTCCAACGTGAGCCGACCCACGCCGAGCTGGCGATGTTTTCTGTCATGTGGAGCGAGCACTGTTCCTACAAATCGAGTCGCTTGCACCTCAAGAAGATGCCGTCGACCGGGGATCGGATCCTCGTGGGGCCCGGGGAGGGAGCAGGCATCGTCGAGGTCGCTCCAGGCGTTGCGGTCGCCTGGAAGGCGGAATCCCACAACCACCCGTCTTTCGTGGAGCCATTCAACGGCGCCGCTACGGGAGTTGGAGGGATCATCCGCGACATCGTCTCAATGGGGGCCCGCCCCATCGCATTGATGGATTCGCTGCGCTTCGGCGAACTGGGCGATGCCCCGACTCGCTTCTTGGTGGACGGAGTCGCGCGTGGGATCTCGTCTTATGGCAATTCCATCGGCGTTCCTACCGTCGGCGGCGAGACTGGCTTCGAGGATTGCTACGCCGACAATCCCCTTGTGAACGTCGCTTGTCTGGGGATCGTGGAGTACAAGCTGATGCAGGGGCGAGCATCTGGTGCCGGCAACAAGGTGCTTCTGTTCGGAGCCTCGACGGGACGCGACGGGATCGGCGGAGCCAGCGTGCTGGCCTCTGCCGGCTTCGACGAAGGATCGGATGACAAGCGTCCGTCCGTGCAGGTGGGTGATCCCTTCAGCGGGAAGCTGCTCATCGAAGCATCGCTCGAGCTCATTAGGCGCGATCTTCTGGTGGGGATCCAGGATCTCGGCGCCGGCGGGATCACCTGCCCCGCATCCGAGATGGCCGATAAGGCGGGCAGCGGGATGCATCTCCACGCGGACCATGTTCATCTGCGACAGCAGGCGATGGAGCCGTTCGAGATCATGATCTCGGAGTCCCAGGAAAGGATGCTTGCGGTAGTCGAACCCCATCTCGTGACCGATGCCCTGGCGGTCTGCGCCCACTGGGGCGTGAGCGCGGAGGTCATCGGAGAGGTCACCGCCACCGGCAAACTCGAGGTGGAGATGCAGGGCGAGACCGTCGCCGATATCCCGGTGGGTGCGCTCACGGAGCAAGCTCCCCTTCTTGACCGCAACCGGCGGCGCCCGGAGTGGCTGGACGAGCTGCAGAAGAGCCCTCACGGTGGAGGACCTCCGGACGATCTGGCAGCAGCGGTGATGAGCGTGCTGGCCTCGCCTGCGATCGCTTCGAAGAGATGGCTATGGCGGCAGTACGACCACATGATCTTCCTGGGGACGATCGGTCCCCCCGGAGGCGATGCTGCGGTCATCCGCCTGCCCGACCGCGAGACCGCAGTGGCGATCAGCACCGATGGCCCTGGGCGTTTTTGCTACCTCGATCCCTATCAAGGCGCTCTTCTGGCGGTCGCGGAAGCGGCGCGCAATGTAGCCGCCGTGGGTGCGCTTCCCGTGGCCATCACGAACTGCCTCAACTTCGGCAACCCCGAAGACCCTGCGGTGATGTGGCAGTTCACGGAAGTCGTGCGGGGTATCTCCGATGCGTGTGCAGCCTTTTCCACTCCGGTGACCGGGGGCAATGTGTCGTTCTATAACGAGACCGCCGGGCGCGCCGTCTTCCCCACGCCGGTGATCGGCATGCTGGGCGTGCTCGAATCCTTCCACTCGGCCGTGGGTACGGCGTTCGGCCGGGACGGTCACCAGATCGTGATGTTCGGGTCGACCGATCCCGGGGATCTAGGGGGCAGCGAATACGCCAAGGTCATGTTCGGCGTAGTTGCCGGCAGGCCCCCGAAGCTCGACCTCGAGGGCGAGCACAACCTGCACCTGCTATTGCACCGCGCCGCCGATGCAGGGCTGCTCGTTTCCTGCCACGACCTGTCTCAAGGCGGTGCGGCCGTCGCCCTGGCCGAGTGCGCTCTCGCGGGACATCGCGGCTTCAGCGTCGACCTCTCCGACATCTCGCCGGGAGGGGAGTTACATGCCGCGCTGTTCTCCGAGTCGCCGTCGCGGGTCATCGCGTCCTGCCCCGAGCATCACGTGGAAGACCTCGTTCAGCTGGCGGCGGAGTATCGGGTTCCCGTTCGGGTGATCGGAGTAGTGGGGGGCGGAACCCTTGACTTCGGTCCCTTTGCGTTGATGTTGGACGATGTGGAGCGGGTGTTCGAAGACACTCTGCCCCAGATTCTCTCCGCTAGCATGGACCGATGAGTGGGGAAGCGCGCGATGCCTGTGGAGTAGTCGCGATCTATGCCCCCACCGAGGATGTGGGGCGCCTCACCTACTACGCCTTGTACGCGTTGCAACATCGCGGACAGGAATCCGCAGGCATTGCCATCTCCGACGGCGGCACCGTCGTCGTTTACAAGGAACTGGGCCTCGTCGCCCAGGTATTCGATGAAACCGTGCTCGGAAGTCTCCGCGGCCATCTCGCGATCGGTCACGTGAGGTACTCAACTACGGGCTCCACAACGTGGGAGAACGCGCAGCCTTCCTACAAGAGCTCGGCCACGGGGCAGATAGCAGTTGCACACAACGGCAACCTCGTGAACACGCTCGAGTTGAAACGCTCGCTCGCCGATGCTGGTGGCGATCCCACCCCTTCGGCTGCGAGGCTCCCATCATCTTCTTCCGATACCGACCTCGTGGCTGCCCGGATAGCCCGTGCCAACGACGGCGATACCGAACGGGCGATCATGCAGGTTCTGCCCACCTTGAAGGGCGCCTTCTCGTTCACGATGATGGACGAGGGCCGTGTCTTCGGGGCGCGCGACGCATACGGATTCCGCCCGCTGTGCATCGGCCGCTTGGCCGACGAGCGGGGCTGGATACTTGCTTCCGAAACGTGCGCTCTCGATCTCCTTGGAGCGCGCTTCATCCGGGACGTTGAGCCCGGTGAATTCGTCATGATCGATGGAGAGGGCCCCGATGGCCTCAAGAGCCGCTCCTTCGCTGCCCCCAACCATGCAGCCTGCGTGTTCGAGCACGTCTACTTCGCTAGGCCGGACTCGACGCTGATGGGACAGAACGTTTATGCAACCCGCTACAGGATGGGGGAGCAGCTTGCCGCCGAAGCTCCGGCGCGCGCCGAGCTCGTCGTGCCGGTCCCGGACAGTGGGGTACCAGCAGCCCAAGGATTCGCGCAAGGATCGGGAATCGCCTACGGGGAGGGATTCGTCAAGAATCGCTATGTCGGCCGGACCTTCATCCAGCCGACACAAGCCATGCGCCAGCAGGGCATAAGGATGAAGCTGAACCCTCTGCGGGAAGTCATCGCAGGACGCAGGCTCGTTGTCGTGGACGATTCGATCGTTCGCGGCAACACCACCAAACAGATAGTTGCCATGCTCCGTGAGGCGGGTGCCCGCGAGGTGCACATGAGGATCTCCTCCCCGCCGATCAAGTGGCCGTGTTTCTACGGCATCGACATGCCGGATCAGGATGAGCTCATCGGAGCGCGCTTGGACATCGAGCAGATCCGGGCGCATATTGGCGCCGACTCCCTTTCCTATCTGTCCATGGAGGGGATGCTCGGAGCCACCGAGATCCCGCCGGAGAACTTCTGCACCGCATGCTTTTCTTCCAAATACCCGATCCCGATACCGGCCCACGAGCTTGCGAACAAGCATGTCCTGGAAAACCCGCAGAGTTTTGGCTCCGGCAGCATCGCCGATCCTGCCGCGGACCGGGGAAGGGAACGCCGCTAGCTCACGCTTGCGCGACCTCGACCCGACGCGAGCCTCTGGCAGTGCGCTCCCCCCGCTATACGCTGGGCGCGTGACTTTGGAGCATTCCCTACAAGAAGGTGTTGCGACTCTCACGCTCGATCGCCCAGAGGTAATGAACGCGCTGGACCACGACCTCGGGCACGCGCTGTTGGAAGCTATGGCGACAGCGGCGGACGATGATCAGGTTCGTTGCATAGTCCTCACGGGCAAGGGTCGAGCCTTCTGCGCGGGTGAGGATCTCGGAGCGCTGGCAGAGGACTACAACCGCGGCGTCTCTGCCAGACTGGGCCAGACGTTGATCGATAGATACAACCCGTTGGTACGGGCGATAAGGGGTGCTCCGAAGCCGGTGGTGGCGGCACTCAATGGGGTGGCCGCGGGGGCCGGGGCCAGCATCGCACTGGCGTGTGATTTCCGGATCGCCTCCGAGCATGCAAAGCTCGCGCTTGCCTTCGTCAAGGTGGGTCTCGTTCCGGATTCGGGCGGGATCTGGTTCTTAACGAGGATGGTGGGAGCCGCGAAAGCGTGGGAGCTTGCCACCACCGGCGCGTCCATCTCCGCTCGAGAAGCTCTGGAGCTGGGGCTGGTCAACAAGGTGGTCGATGCCGGGGGATTCGAGGACGAATGGAGGCAGTTCGCGCAGGATCTGGCAAGGGGGCCGACGCGCGCGTTCGCTCTTACCAAGTCGCTGCTAGCGACTGCAGCCACCTCCACCCTTGACGATCAGCTGAACGCCGAGGTTCACGCGCAATCCGACGCCGGCAACACCGCGGATCATCTCGAAGGAGTTTTGGCTTTCTTGGCCAAGCGCCCTCCCAGATTCCGGGGGATGTGAGATGCCGGAGCGGATGCGCGCAGACGTTCTGATCATCGGTGCGGGCGCTGCCGGCTTGTTCGCGGCATTGCACCTGCCGGAGGAGACCGACGTGCTCGTCGTCGACAAGGGATCGCGCGGGCGCGGCTCCTCGTTCTGGGCCCAAGGTGGTGTCGCCGCAGCTCTGGGGCCGGGCGACTCGCCCCAGCTCCATGCTGAAGACACCTCCCGGGTGGCCGCGGGTCACGCCGACCCCTCCGCGGTGGCGGTGCTGTCTTCCGAGGCCCCCGAGTGCGTCCTCGAGTTGGTCGAGCTGGGCTGCGCGTTCGATAGAACGAGCAAAGGAGAGCTCCACCTCGCACGGGAAGGGGGCCAGAGTGTCGCGCGCTCGGCGCACGCAGCCGATGCGACAGGGGCCGCCATCATGGACACGCTGCGAAAAGCGGCTGGGGATCGCATTCGTCGGATCGAGGGAGCCTGCGTCAAGCTCGCCGTGGTTGATGGTCGCTGTGCAGGCGGCTGGGTGCTGACCGATGAGGGACTGATCGAGATCAGCGCGACATCGACGGTGCTCGCCTCCGGGGGCGTTGGCGGTCTCTTCGCATCCACGACGAATCCACCGGGAGCGACCGGTGATGGATGGGCGCTGGCGTGGGAGGCGGGGGCCGGGCTTGCCGACATCGAATTCGTGCAGTTCCACCCCACCGCTCTGGCTTTGGGTTCCGGTCAGCAGCGAGTGTTGGTTACCGAGGCCTTGCGGGGGGCCGGCGCCTTTGTGGTTGATGCAGAGGGCCGCCGCTTCCTGTTCGACCATCACTCGGACGGCGAACTGGCCCCTCGTGACGTGGTCGCCCGGGCGATCTGGCAGCGCAAGGCGTGGCTGGATTGCAGGCACCTGGCCGCCGAGGTGTTGGAGTCGGAGTTCGGAACTGTCGTTGCGGCCTGTCGTTCTTTCGGTGTTGATCCGCTTCACGATCTCATCCCGGTCGTCCCTGCCGCCCACTACTCCATGGGAGGGGTGCAGACGGATCTTGACGGCCGCGCTTCGATCCCCCGCCTCTATGCGATAGGTGAGTGCGCCAACACAGGTGTGCACGGAGCGAATCGCCTCGCTGGGAACTCCCTCGCGGAAGCGCTGGTTTTCGCTCGTCGAGCGGCGCGGGCGATCGAAGGACAACGCGCCGGTCGGATCAAGTCGTTGCCTTCGCCTCCGGAACTACAGGAGGCCTCCGTATCAGTTCCAGAGGCCTGGAAGCTGGTGCGGCGGATCTGCACGGAGGCGCTCGGGATCGAGCGCGACGGGCCCCGGCTTTCGCTTGTCGCCGATTCCTTGGAAGACTTCGCCCTCCTGCCTCTGACTACCGACCGAGCAGCTCTGGAGCTCCGTGCCGGAGCGATCACGGCTCGCCTGATGGCGAGAGCCGCCTCTTTGAGACGCGAGTCGCGTGGCGTGCACTTCCGCACCGATTTCCCTCAGCCGGACCCGGCATGGGCGGGGATCCGGCTCCGGCTAGCCAGGAGCTGACCCGTCGAGGGCTATCCTGGCTGTCATCACCAGCACATCTAAGGGTGCACAAGGAGGTGGCGTGTCGTGAGCGATCTCGAAGATGCTTTTCCCATACTTGGGATCGACTACATCCAATTCCTAGTCGGGAACGCGCGCCAATCGGCGCATTTCTATAAGGCTCTCGGTTTCAGCCCCTTCGCTTACTTGGGGCTCGAAACCGGCGTAAGGGACCGCGTCTCGTGGGCGGTCGAGCAGGGCAGCGTCAGGCTTGTCTTCACGGGCGCTCTGGGGCCCGATAGTCCCATCAGCGATCACGTCAAGGCGCACGGCGATGGCGTGTACGACGTGGCGCTAACGGTCCCGGATGCGGAAGAGGCTTATCGCGTCGCTACGAAGCGAGGAGCCCGGGGAGTCACCGAACCGGAAGTGTTGGAGGATGAGTACGGCAAGGTCGTCCGCGCTTCGATCCACACCTATGGCGAAACGATCCATTCCTTGGTCAGCCGCCAGGACTATTCGGGGGCGTTCCTGCCGGGCTATCGGCCGGCGTCGGACGGCGCCAGTCACGATGCCGGCATCCAGTACATCGACCACGTCGTGGGCAACGTCGAGCTCGGGAAGATGAACGAGTGGGTGGCGTACTACGAGAAGATCATGGGGTTTACCGAGCTCAGGCACTTCTCCGACGAGGAGATCTCGACAGAGTATTCAGCCCTCATGTCGAAGGTGGTGTGGGACGGAAACGGCAAGATAAAGCTTCCTATAAACGAACCCGCAGACGGCAAGAAGAAATCGCAGATCGACGAATACCTCGAGTACTACCGCTCGCCGGGGGTGCAGCACATCGCCCTTACCAGCGATGACATCGTTTCCTCGGTCGAGACGATGCAGGATCGGGGCATCGAATTCCTCCGAGTGCCCGAGAACTACTACGACGACGCCAAAGCCCGCGTGCCAGAGATAGCGCCTCAGGTCGACGCGCTTCAGCGCAACGGGATCCTCGTGGACAAGGACGAGGACGGATATCTATTGCAGATCTTCAGCAAGCCAGTTCAGGATCGTCCAACCGTGTTCTTCGAACTGATCGAACGACACGGCGCCAAAGGCTTCGGGGCAGGGAACTTCAAGGCGCTGTTTGAAGCGATCGAGCGCGAGCAAGACACGCGCGGGAATCTGTAGGAGCGCGCCGTGGACGTCGTTCATTCGAAGGGCAAGGTATCCCGTCAAGCACACGTCGCGATCCCCGGAGGCACCTTTGAGGAGGAGCATGGACGGGAGACTTTCTTCGGTCGCGCGTCGCACCTCTACAGGACGCATCCCCCCACCGCCTGGACCCGGATAGAAGGAAAGCTGCGACCCCGAGCCTTCAACCTGAATGAGATCAAGCCTGGCGACATGAGCGATGCAGATTCCACCTGGGGACTGATCGCGGGCAACGGTGACGTGCGGCTGTTCGTTAGCCGGCCCGCCGGCCCGATGCCCTATTTCTTACGAGACGCCGACGGAGACGTGTGCTATTTCGTGCACCGGGGAGCCGGAACGATCGAGACCGATTACGGCCCGTTGACCTACCGTGAAGGCGATTACGTCATCATCCCGAAGGGCACGACGCACCGTGTGGTTCCCGAGGGAGAAGAGAACTTCCTATTCGTCATCGAAGGCACGGGCGAGTTCCACCTGCCCGACCGGGGCTTGATGGGCAAGCATGCGATCTTCGATCCGGGTGTACTGCAGGTGCCCGAGCCCGATCCCCACGACGAGCAGGGGGAGTTCGAGGTGCGCGTGAAGCGGGACGGCGAGTTCACCTCGTTGTGGTTCGCGTGGCACCCACTCGACGTCGTCGGCTGGCAGGGAGACCTATCTCCGGTGAAGCTGAACATCCTCGACCATCGGCCGGTGTACTCACCCAGCTATCACATGCCGCCATCCGCCCACTGCACGTTCGCCAACGAGGGCTTTGTCATCTGTTCGTTCGTTCCACGCCCATTGGAGGAGGACCCCGAGGTTTTGAAGGTGCCCTTCTATCACGCCAACATCGACGCTGATGAGGTGCTCTTCTACCATTCCGGAAACTTCTTCAGCCGCGTCGGTATCGACGAGGGCTACATGACACTGCATCCCCAAGGCGTGCATCACGGCCCCCAACCTGCGGCCATCGAAGCCTCGAAAACCAAGACCCGCACCGATGAGGTCGCCGTGATGGTCGAGACGCACAATCCGCTTGAGATCTCGGAGGAAGCGCTGGCGGTTGTCATCACGGAATACGAGACGTCGTGGGCGCGCGGCATGGGGCTGCTTGACGACTGACTATCCGTCGCGGTGAGGCTGTATCGCTACCAGCCGAAGGGCGGCGCCGAGAGCAAGACCTGCGTTGCCGTCGCGCTCGGATCGGACCCCCCGGTTGACCTGATCGAGGCGTGGAGTCAGGTGAAAGGCGCGCCAACCACCGACGAGCTTCGCCACACGCTGAGCTCTCCCCTCAAGTTGATCGAGGCCGGGATCGAGACATGGGTGAACGTGCAGGACGTGGCCCGCCTTGCGGAGGGGTTGCCGGGCGCACTGACCCCCGGTAGCCGGTTGCTCTCTCCACTCGACAGCGTGCCGTCGCTTCGCGATTTCCTCGCCTTCGAAGACCACGTGTTGCGCGGAGCCGAACGCCGGAGGTCGCAGGTACCCGAGTATTGGTACAAGGCTCCCATCTACTACAAGGGCAACCACCGCAGCATCATCGGCCCGGATGCCATGTGTCCCTGGCCGAGCTACTCGAAGCGGGTCGATTTTGAGCTCGAGCTGGCGATGATCGTTGGACGCCGGGGCAAGGACGTGGCGGTTGGCGATGCTCCGCTGCATCTGTTCGGCTTTACGATCCTCAACGATTTCTCGGCGCGGGATGTGCAGGCGCTGGAGATGACTGCGTGGCTGGGACCTTCGAAAGGCAAGGATTTCGCTACGGCTCTGGGGCCGTGCATCGTCACCGCAGACGAGATCGGCGCGCAGCCCGACCTGGAGATGATCTGCCGGGTCAACGGCGAGGAGTGGGGTCGCAGCCGCTCGTCGAAGGCGCGCTGGAAATGGGTCGACATGATCGCCCACGTGTCCCAGGACGAGGAGATCTTTCCGGGTGACGTCTACGGTTCGGGAACCCCTGGGGGTTGCTGTGGGCTCGATCTTGGACGCGACCTGAATCCCGGGGACGTGGTCGAGCTGGAGATCGAAAGGATCGGGATCCTTCGGAACACGATCGGCCCCCGTACCTACTGAGGATCACGCCTCCAGGGCCAGCACTGCGGGATGCTCGAGCAGCTTGACCACGTCGAGAAGGAACTTCGCGGCCGCCATCCCGTCCATGATCCGGTGGTCGAAGGTGACCGACATGTTCATCATCTTCCGGATCACGATCTGTCCGTCGCGGACTACCGCGCGGTCGGTGGCGCGATGAACACCGAGGATCGCGGATTGAGGGTGAAAGACGATCGGTGTCGCCATCAGCCCTCCGAATGGCCCGGGGCTGGTGACCGTGAAGGTGCCGTTGCCGAGATCGAGGTTCGTGAGGGTGCCGTTGCGAGCGGCTCCTGAAAGCCGCTCGATCTCGGCAGCGATCGCCCGGAGCCGCTTCTCGTCCGCCGCCTGTATCACCGGCACCACGAGGCCAGCCGGCGTGTCGACCGCTATCCCGATGTCGTAATGGTCGTGATAACAGATCTCACCGGCCTCCTCGTCGAGCGATGCGTTCAGGGCGGGATGATCTTTAAGCCCCTGGACCACCGCCTTCACGATGAAGGGCAGGTAGGTCAAGCGAACCTCATCGGGCGCCCTCTCGTTAGCGAGACGACGGGTCGCGTCGAGCTCGGTGACGTCGCATTCCTCAACGTGGGTGACCGGAGGAATCGTTAGGTGGGCCTGCTGCATCCGCTCGGCGATCTTTCGCCGCACTCCGCGGAACGGCTCGCGCCGGCCACCCCCGCGTGCGGTCTTTCCGGGCTTAACTGATCCCGTCGGACTCTCTTCAGGAGGAGACTCTCCGGCGGCCGCTTCAACGTCCTCTCGCACGATCCGTCCCTTCGGTCCGGAGCCCCGGAGGTTGCCGATATCCACCCCCAGCTCCCGGGCCAATCTGCGGATCGGTGGCATCGCCTTGCCTCCATCACCTGACGACGCGATCTGTTCGCCCCTAGCGGTCTGCGCCCGCGGCGAGCGATCTGCCGGCCGCCCGTGGGCCGCACCCGGCTCGCCTGCATCGGCCTCGACCTCATCTCCGATCGTGACGAGGACCGTCCCCACCGGAACCACCTCTCCGCTCTGTACGTGGATGCGAGTCACTACTCCGGCGAACGGCGAGGGGATCTCGGCGGTTGCCTTATCGGTGATCACCTCTACGAGCGGGTCGTCTTCGCCGACCTGTTGACCCTCTTGCACGAGCCAGCGATCTATCTCTGCCTCGGCGACACCTTCACCAAGGTCGGGAAGAGCAAAGTCGGCCATCAGCCAGCAGCCATCAGTAGTGGAGGACCTTGAGTGCTCCCGCGAGGATGCGATCTACCGACGGGAGGTAATCATCTTCGTTGGCGAACTGCGGGAAGGGAACATCGAAGCCCGTCACCCTCAGCGCTGGCGCTTCCAGTTCCAGCATCGTCCGTTCGTGTATCAGGCTGGAGACCTCGGCTCCGATCCCGGCCATCCGCGGCGCTTCGTGGACGATCAGAGCTCTGTGGCACCGCGAGGCGCTACTTATGATCGCGTCCACGTCCAGGGGATAGAGCGAGCGCAAGTCGAGAACCTGACAATCGACGTGATGCTCGTTGGCCATACGGTCGGCAGCTTGCATGCAAAGCGGAAGCGCGGGCCCGTAAGTGATCATTGCGAGGTCCGTGCCCTCGCGCGCCACCCGGGCTGTAGATAAGAGTTGATTCCGCTTCTCATGACCGTTGCTGAACTCGAACGGGAGCTGTTCGGGTACGTCTTGCCGCCCCGCCCGGTAGATGCGTTTTGGCTCCATGAACACAACCGGGTCGGGATCCTCGATAGCCGCCAGCATCATGTCGCGCGCGTCACGCGGGGTCGTCGGGCATACGACCTTCAATCCGGGAACGTGTGCGAACAGGGCTTCGGGCGAATCGGAATGCAGTTCGGGGGCGCGAACGCCTCCGCCGAAGGGGATACGAACGACGATCGACGCCGGCACCTCACCTTTGGTTCTCCACGCGTAGCGCGCCGCGTGGACCACGATCTGCTCGAATCCCGGATACACGAAAACGTCGAACTGGATCTCGACCACGGGGAGCAATCCGTAAACGGCCATGCCGATAGCTGCCCCGACGATGCCCGCCTCCGCAAGGGGTGTGTCGACCACTCGCTCCTCACCGAACTGCTCGAGCAGCCCGGCGGTGACTCGGAAAACCCCTCCGGTCTGAGCCACGTCCTCGCCCAACACCAATACGCGATCGTCATTGGCCATCGCTTGCCGGAGGGCGAGATTGAGCGCCTCTACCATGGTCAGTCCGGTCACGTTGTTTCCCGGCCAGAAGGCGGCGGAAGATCATGATCCCCGGTCCCTCCTGAGGCAGGCTGGGGGCTCAACGGCGTGGCGGCTGGTGGACGTTCGACTTCCTGGAGCTCCTCCAAGCCCTCAGAGAACGTCCACGGATAAGAGCTCGTGTACACGTGATCGAAGAGGATGCTCTGGTCCGGTTGTGCGATCGCCTCCATCTCCGACACCGCCTGTGCCATCACCGCCTTGGCCTCGGCGTAAATCTCTTCCTCCTGGCCATCATCGAGAACTCCAAGACGGTGCAGGAATGCCGACATCCGTAACAGGGGCTCGAAGGTCTTCCACTTGGCCGACTCAGCCTCGTCTCGATACAAACGGGGGTCGTCGGCAGTGCCGTGCGCCATGATGCGGTAGCAGAAGGCTTCTATCAATGTCGGTCCCTCGCCACCGCGTGCGCGATCGAGGGCATCTTTAGTCACCTTCCAACAGGCGATGGGGTCGAAACCATCGACACGAACCCCGGGCATGGCGTAAGCGGCTGCCTTTTCGGCCACCGTCTCGGTTGCCATCTGCTTATGCAGCGGGGTCGAGATGGCCCATTGATTGTTGACGCAGAAGAATACGGTCGGCACCTTCAAGACGCTGGCGAAATTCATCGCCTCGTGGAAATCACCCTCTGACGTGGCTCCATCACCGAACCAGGAGAGGGACGCGATGCCATCGTGGCGGATCTTTGCGGCCCACGCCAAGCCGACGGCGTGAGGCAGGTGGGTAGCGATGGGTACGCAGATCGGAGCTACCCGATGCTCCCTCGGGTTGTAGAAGCCGTACTCGCCGCCGTAGCCTCGCCACCACGAAAGGATCGTTGCGGCGGGGACTCCCCGGAGGATCCCGATAGCGTTCTGACGATAGGAAGGAAACACCCAATCCGCGTCTTCGCACGCGTACAACGCCCCCGCCTGGGTCGCTTCCTCGCCCCAGTACAGAGCGTACGTTCCGATCCTTCCTTGCCGCTGCAGAGCAACCGCGCGCAGATCGAACGTTCGGAGCAGAACTAACCATCGAAACAGCTCGACGAGGTTTTTCTCGCTGAGACCGTCGGGCACGTCTGCATCGGGAACCTCAGCTCCGTCGCCGATGATGCGGATCATGCGCTGCTCGATAGCGGACATCTAGTGCGCAGACAGCGGGCCGTACTCCGTGACCCGTACCAGACGGATCCGGCTGATCTTGCGGATGCGCTCCTCCGCGTAATCGGTGGCCGCCTGAGCGGTGGAGATGCCTTTCTCGCGCGCCATCGTAAAGATGTATTGCAGCTGCCTGTAGATGCCTTCGACCCGTTTCATGGCGCGTTCGCGGTCGTAGCCGCGTAGCTCGTCCTCGACGTTCATGAGGCCACCGGCGTTGATGACAAAGTCGGGCGCGTAGAGGATGCCAAGGTCACGGAGCTTCTCACCGTGCTCGTGACGGGCGAGCTGATTGTTTGCGGCTCCTGCGATGATCTTGCAGCGGAATTCAGAGATCGTGTCGTCGTTGATCCCGCCTCCCAACGCACAGGGAGCGAAGACGTCGACATCAAGGCCATGGACGGTGTCGAGAGATGTTGTCTCGACGCCGAAGTCACGCACCGCGCGTGCCAGATTGTCGACATCGACATCGGCAATCACGACCTCCGCTCCCTCTTTGGAGAGATACCCACACAGCGCATGGCCCACTTTGCCGACACCCTGGATGGCCACGGTTCGCCCCTGCACGGTGGGGGATCCGGTGACCTCGAGAAGACAGGCCTTGATGCCTTGCAGCACCCCCCACGCCGTTACCGGTGACGGATCCCCTGATCCTCCGTACGTGTTGGAACAACCGGTGACCCATCTCGATTCGCGGCGAACGACATCCATGTCCTCCAGTGCCGTCCCTACATCCTCTGCAGTGATGTACCTGCCCCCGAGTGTCTCGATGAACCGGCCATAGGCGCGCAGCAACTCCTCGGTCTTGATCCTTTTGGAGTCTCCGATGATGACGGCCTTGCCGCCTCCGAGGTCCAGGCCGGCGGCCGCTGCCTTGTAGGTCATTCCCTTGGACAAGCGCAGAACGTCGATGAGTGCCTGCTCTTCATTGTCGTAGGGATAGAAACGGGTCCCGCCTAGGGCGGGACCCAGTGCGGTCGAATGGATGGCGATGATCGCTCTCAGCCCAGATTGATCATCGGAGCAGAAAACGATTTGCTCGTATCCGTCTCCGTTGATGTGCTCGAAAACACTCATGTCGGTCGACGATCCCCCTTGGGAGAGGCGCTGTTGCGTCTGATCGTGCAAATGCTACCCCCGCTGATGTCCAACAGAACACGCCCGTGACCTGGGGATTCACTCTGAGGTGGTTAGCATCCGGAGAGATGATCAGAACGGCCTACCTGCGCGTGTATGAACCACTTGATTCGTTTCCCGCGACCGAAAGATACCGGTGGGAAGCCCAGTCGATTGAGGATGACGCTGTGGATCTGCTGGTGTCGCGCAAGTGGCTCATCACCGCCGCACTCCCCTCAGGGGAGGCTTCTTCTGCGTTGGATGAGCGCGCCTTTGTACGCCATATCGATGGGCGGGTGCTGGTGTGCCCGTGGCGCACGAGACTGAGGATGCTCACGGGTTTGCTTGCGTTCCGCAACGCCGTTCCCGACGAGGTGGCCGATGCTTTCGTACCGGACATGGAGGCACAACAAGCCGCTAGGGAGCTAGCCGCGATGGATGAGCGGGCCCCCGGCATGCGCTCGCACATCATTCATGCGAACTGGCACGTTCCGCTGCGCTGGTTCGGCGCGTTTGAAGATACCGACCGGATCATCGTCGAGGACAAAGGTGGTTTGCGCCTGAGATACGAAACGAGCACTCATGAGGCGAGGACCAGACTCGACCGTACGCTTCAGACGTTGGAGGGATCCGATATCGACGAAGGCGTTGTCGATGCCGTAAGAGAGCTCCTGGACTGGCTCTCCGTTTTTTCTGACGATGGCTTGGTCGAGCTGGATTACGGAAGCGTTGCTCGCATGTTCGAAGATGAGGAACTCTTGGAAGACCGCTCGGCCGCGGAGCTGGGGCAATGTTTGCTGGCTCTCGAAGAGGGAGATCAATCACGGGCAGGTCGGATCTTCGCCACGCTCTCGGAACGTTGGTCCGAGGTCAGATCACTCGAGATCCTGAACTGAGCGCGTCTGGGTTGCTTGTTCTGATTGCGCAGCGTACTATTCGGACCTAGCCTGAAAAAACGGTAAATACCCCTCAGAGTAGTCATTCACTTACGGTGGGAAGTCATCCATAATTTGGCAGATAGCAAGGGACTGGAGCCAATGGGCCCTGCGGCTCAGATAACACGCTCCTCCCATAACGAGATATCGGAGGCAACAACATGAAGGCGCAGAGAGATGATGCGCTTCTGACCCCGGCGGAGGTAGCTGCGCTGTTCCGGGTAGATCCCAAGACCGTGACTCGTTGGGCGAAAGCTGGGAAGCTGTCTTCGATACGCACCTTGGGCGGCCACCGTCGCTATCGAGCGGACGAGGTCCGCAAATTCCTGGATGGAGCCGGCATGTCCGGGTCCGACGACGGATTCGCCAACTCCGCCTCTTAGATTCGCCCCGAGATACCGGCAGACTCCCCGCCGGCGGGAGCGTCTCGTCCCCTTAGTGGCGAGGGGCAGAATCGAACTGCCGACACCGCGATTTTCAGTCGCGTGCTCTGCCAACTGAGCTACCTCGCCGATCCATGCTCCCGGTAGCTATCTCCCGGGAGAGCTTCACCTAGCGCCCCAGACCGGACTTGAACCGGCGACCTTCACCTTGACAGGGTGACGAGCACTCCGAACTGCTCCACTGGGGCCGACGAGGTCAGAGGCTATCCCAACCGAGAGCCGGAACGGCCGTCCTCTCTAGAAGATCGGACTGTGCCAGAAGGTCACGAGCCTCTGCCACAGCGCAGAGATCCCGCGCACCGGACGAGGCCGTACCAGCAGCACCTCTGGCTGGCGCACGTCCTTGGACTCTTGGTAGACGCGTCCGCTGAGCTTGCCATTCGAGCCCGTGGCGGAAACCGTCCAGCCCGAAGGGATCTGCAGGGCAAGGTTGAGGCTCAAGTCGTGGGTCATCGGTTGAGGCGTGATCGCCAGCGAGTATCCAGCTTGTGAAGGGGGCAACGAGTAGTCGACGAGGATCTTGCTTGTTCCGCCAGGGAGCACCCGCACCAAGACGCCCACCGAGATCAAGCCGCTCTCCAGTTGCTTGGAAAAGGAGGCGGCATTCCCATCCAACAGCACCCGTTCAAGAACCGCGTCTGCAGGGACGTAGAGATCGATCAGGTTCCGCAACTGACCGTAGGGATGGTCGCCTGCGACGTAGGTCGTGAGCCCGGGCGGGACCTGATTCTTGAGCGTAAGCGTCGTCTGACACAGCGCAGAACCATCGCCTCTGACATCGCAGGTGTGCCCTACCGTCTGGTGGGTCCAGAAGTCGAGCTTGGTGCCGTTGAAGTTGGTCTGCGTGATGAACAGCCGATCCCCCGTGCTCGAACGCAATGCCCCGGTGACACCTGCACGGCGCAGAGCCTCCTCTTCCCGGGGTTGGAATGAAACGAACCGGACGTGGCCGCCCGCCACCGAAGATGCCGCAGCGGCAAGCTCTTTCTTGCTGCCGAAGCTGGTGGATAGCAGACTCTTGAACGCTGCTTGGCCAAGCGCGATGAGCGCGCCGTGCCGCACGGAGGTCCCACCCCCCAACTGCGCGTAGGCCTTGGAATAGACGTACTTGGGCAGGTCGCCGGGAGTCAGCGTCGTGTGCGTACCCGGTACTCGCACCCGTGTGGTGGGAGGAAGCAAGGACGCGATCCCCCTGGGATCGACGATGATGGCTCCGTCCGTGGCTTTCCCCGCGGTGACCTTGTACAGCCTGGATGCAACGGTTGCTACTTCCTGCGTGTCCGGAGACAACGTTACGTTCACCCATCGGGTGGTATCAGCCTTGAACCGGCCGTATCGCCGCTTGAAATCGGCGGGCGCTGCAACCCGCTGGTAAGGGGGGGTGGCGAGGTCGGTGTAGTAGTGGAAGGCCCCCAACTTGAAGCGTCCGTTGTTGATGGTGAGAAGGCCGATCCCGGAGACGATCCCTCCGCTGGGCCGGATCTCGGCGTTATTGACCAGAAGGACGAGGTACCTGCGCGGTCCGGTTGCTCCCAGCATGTTTGCTGCCACTCCTGCAAGGTCTGTGCCGTTCGCAGTGGTGGTGTGAAGCTGCTTCGCTCGGTACAGGATCTCGTTCAGACCATTCCAGACGGTCGGCACCAGCCAACCGCTCCTGTCGCGGCGAAGTGTGTCAACAAGGGAAGTGACGGAACTTTCCGTCCTTGCCAAAAGACCGTGTAGTCCTCGGATCGCGGAGAGAGACACACGGCCCGCGTGAACCACTCCGGTTCGCTGAAGGAGACTGAGTCGCTCTCGCAAGGCGCGCGCGGAGGAGAGCAAGGGCAAAGTCTCATCTACCCCTACCCGAACGGCGTTGAGGTTCTGTCTCTCTATGGGCACTGCTCCGAGGATGCTGGCCGGCACCCCGTGAAGAACGTTGTGGGCGGACTGGAGATGTTGCTCCGCCCTGGAGATGTCTGTGGAATCGAGCTTTGTTACATCAACGGACAGGATCGATCGAGCCTGTGAGATCTGGGGGCCCACCGTCGTGATCACGTAGATGGTCAGGACGACCAGCAATCCAACCACTACACCGAGGGCAATCAAGATCTTACGTTTCACCCTGTAAACCCTAAGTGCACAACCTCCGGCGACTCAGGGTCTTGCAGTCAATCAGTCTCCAGTGCTGCCGTCGATTGCCTCACGGATGAGGTCGGCATGCCCGTTGTGGCGCGCATATTCCTCGATCATGTGAGTGACGATCCAGCGCAGCGAGAAGCTTTCGCCTGTTCGTTGGTTTTTCTCGTTCGAGATGTCGTCCAGGGAAGCCTCGGTACAGATCTCCCTCGCGCGTTCGCATTCCGCGCGCCAAGTCGCAAAGGCCTGCTCTGGTTCGACGCTTTCGAGATCGTCGAAGTCATCATTAGGCTTCTCATCTGTGTAGAAGTGCGGCGCTGCCGGCTCGCCCCGGAAGATATTGCGGAACCAATAACGCTCGACCTCAGCCAGATGCCGGACCAGGCCCAGGAGGGACAGGGAAGACGGGGGCACGGATCGATCTCGGAGCTGGTCGGCGGTTAACCCTTCACACTTCATCTCGAGGGTGGCGCGATGGTAATCCAGCCAACCGTCGAGCATGGCGCGTTCGGGGGCTGTGGTCGAAGGTTCGCTTCTGTCGATCGCCATTAACTTGCCACCCTCCCTGCTCTATCCCGCCCCGTTGCCATGAGACGATCCGTCGGCTAGGTCCGACGCTCGCCGAAGATAGTACGCAGCCGAACGGCCCACGGAAACCTCTCGAGGAGCTACGCAAGGATCCGCGAGGTTTTGGTGCCGGGGCCCGCCATGTCCAGCCGTTCCCAATATGCCGCGCCAAAGAATGCGCCATCGTGCGCGCCGTGCAGCTGAAGGATGCTTGCTGCCTCCGCTTTCCGGTTCCTATCCGCCGACACGGCAACCCCAAAGCCACCCCGGGTCATATGACGGCTGTGTCGCTCCAGCCATTCGCGGATGTCGCTCAATCCTTCCACCCAACCTGTACAGGCGCGCTCTCAAACCGTGGTGGCGTCCATCGATGTCGAGCCGCACCACTCCCTGGGCCCCCGACAACACATTGATGCCTTCCTTTTCGAAGCCGGCACGAACCAAGTCGGAGATCGCTCGCCCCACGGAATCGACATCGTCCAATAAGGCGATGACTTTGTTTCTGGGATGCTTGAGAAATCCATCGGATGCTGCTCTATGGTTCGTTGGTCGATCGCTGTTCATTTCATTCCTCCTGGTGAGTGGGAAGTATCCGGGCTCCGGATCGTCGGTCCCTTATGTGTTTCCTCGCTCAGGAGGGGGGCCAGGTTCTTTCTGGCCCTCTCCCTCCCCGGCGAGCGTTCTCGCTTCTACGCGCTTGTACTGGTCTTGCTCGTAGTGTCATTCGGGCACTTGTGCGTGCTCGACGTGCTGCTCCTAGATCGAGGTGGTGATGGAGTTGCTTTCGTTGCCGCCATCGCATGCGTGAGGCCGAGCCCGCCTACCGCCGCGCTTGCCGCAACCGAGAGTGCGATCGCTGCTTTTCTTAGGCTCATTGGCACGGAATTGATTCACCTCCTTTCGGGTCGTCGGATCGATGTATCGATGAGACCGCATCTTGCTGGTGATCGTCTGCGTGCTCACTTGGGAAGCCCTGGGAATCAAGGCAGATCGTGGATCAGGTCCGCCGGGCGCTGCGCCTCGGGATGCTGCAGAAGGTCGATCAGCTCCCTACCGTCAAGGACGTGGTCGCCCACCCTGGCCATCAACCCCCGGGCTGGGCAAGCGCTGCGGACGGCGGTGGGCGCTGACCGACTGCACCCTTGAGATGCCCCAGGGCCGCGTCATCGGGCCCGTGGGCCCCAACGGCGCCGGCAAGAGCACGCTTCTTCATCTCGCCGTCGGCCTGCTCGCGCCGACCACGGGCACTATCGCGGTGCTCGGCAGTCGTCCCCGCCGAGGATGCGGCGCAGCCGGCCGGATCGGTTTCGTGGCGCAAGAAACGCCGATCTACGGAGGGCTCTCGGTCGCCGAACACTCCGCTTCGGGGCGCGGCTCAACCCTGGTTGGGACGCGGCGCTGGCGACGCGACGGATCGAACGGCTCAGTCTCGATCCGACTCAGAAGGCAGGCTCGATGTCCGGAGGACAGCGCGCTCAGCGCAACTGCTTCGGTTCGGGCCCCGAGATTCCCTCGATCGATCGTTTTCTGCGGATCGCGCTCACCATGCTCGTTATGGCCGCCCCTGCAGCGGCCGGCATCTTCTGGGGGGCGCCACTCGTGGCCCGCGAACTCGAGAGCGGTACCTTCAGCTGATCGCGCGCGGTGGTCACGTGATCAGCGCCAACGGAGGGATGCGGATCGGGGTCACCGGGAACCCACCACGGTCATCATCAACAACCTGAGATGCGCGGGTGTCAAGATCGGTGCCCCACTGAACCCCAATCCCAAGCAGTTTGCCCACGCGGTTAAGAACTGCGCGGACAAGCTTGACCTGCACGAGGCGGTGGCCTTCCAGCCGGCAAGCCGTTTCTGGACCTTTCAGTGGTATGAGTTCGCGCTCTTTGTCGTACTCGCCCTGCTGATTGCGGGACTCACCTACTGGTGGGTGAGCGCCGCCCCACATAACCGGTGCCAAGCAATGTGTCGGTGGCCCCAACGGGATTCGAACCCGTGCTGCCGCCTTGAAAGGGCGGTGTCCTGACCTGGCTAGACGATGGGGCCCGACTTGCCAACCTCGCACCTCGCGAGTACAGAGTATGGATCATGACCGAACCTCTTCCCCAGGGCCTTCGCGGCGATATCGCCAAGCTGTTCTCCGTTCACGGAACGCATGAGGGCAGACCGACGATCGGTAAGGTCATCGGCAGGGTGCTGACTCGCCCCGGCCCGCTAGCCCTGGTTCTGTACAGGTTCTCGCACCGGCTGTGGGGCGCAGGCTGGCACACCGTTGCAGAACTGGTGTGGCGCGTGAACCTGTTCCTGACGGGAGCCGATATCCACCCGGGGGCGGAGATCGGTCCGGGGCTCCGCGTAACGCACACGAGCGGGTTGGTCATCGGGCGCGGGGTTCGTATCGGAGCTAACGTCACGATCCTTCACGAGGTGACTCTTGGTGGCGCGGGGAGGGCGTTCTTCGACGCCACCTTCACCGACGGCTTTCCGGTGATCGGTGACGACACCATGCTCATGGTCGGGGCCAAAGTTCTGGGCCCCGTTGAAGTGGGGAAGGGCTGTTACGTGGGTGCGAATGCTGTCCTGTCGCGAGATCTTCCCGACGGGCAGGCATTCACTTCCGGCCGGGACGCCAGAGATCTCCAACAGAGAGTGGAACGGCTAGAAGCGGAGCTGGCAGAGCTCAAGAAAGAGCTTTCCGAAAGCGCGTCGCCCGAAGGTTTCGAGGAGGTCTAGCCCGGGGGCGCGTCGGGAGCTATCGCGCGCAGGAATTCACTGCACCGGATGGCCTCATCCTCTTCCCCGATCGCATCTGCGGCTGCCGCGAGGCCGCGCAGAGATCTGAGAAATCCGCGGTTGGACTCCTGTTTCCACGGGACCCTTCCCGATCCCCGCCAGCCAGCCCTTCTGATGCGATCCAGTCCCCGGTGATAACCAACTCGAAAGTACGCGTAGGCCTCTACGTTGTGACCCGCTGCCAGAGCGGATTCACCGAGACTTGCCCACGCTGTCAGGCATTCGGGGAACCGTGCTGCCACCTCGGCGGCGTCGGCCCCCGCCAATGCCTCCAAGGAACCTGGTGGTTCCTGAATATCGATCTCTAGCGGTTCGTTAACGGGAAGATGGCTCATACCGCGATGGTCTCACGCTCGAGGAACCCTTAGTGTGGCTGTTCCCGGCGCGTCGGCGACCTGAAGCAGCCGAGGTGACCGATCCACAGACAGAGGTGACACATGTCCTCCACCCCCAAAGAGCTGGACCATCCCCAGGCGGACGATCCTGAGGAGCTGCGCCGGCATGTCCTGGGCGAACGCGGCAGGATCGCGCGCCTCTCCCGCGTCCGGGAGTTCGTGCTGGGCTTCCAGGATGGGTTGCTAGTGCCCCTAGCCGTTGTTACGGGGCTTGCAGGAGCGGCGGTGACCGCCAGCACTGTGATCGTCGGCGGTCTCGCCGAAGCAGCGGCGGGGGCGTTGGCCATGGGGACGGGGGCCTACCTGTCGGCCCAAGCCGAGAATCAATTGTTTCAGAGCGAGATCGCAACCGAAGAGGCGGAAGTACGGAGTCAACCGGAGATCGAAAAGGAAGAGCTCCGCATCCTCTTGCTCGAAGAGGGTCTTTCTGAAGACAGCGCGAGTGTGGTCACGGATCTCATCTCAACCTCGCCGCGTTCTCTTTTGAAAACGAAGGTCGAAAAGGAGTTGGGTCTCAGCTACGGAGAAGCGACGACTGAGCGAGGGGACGCAGCGGTAGTCGGAGCTTCCTATCTGATAGCTGCCTTCATCCCGCTGTGGCCCTACTTCTTCTGGAAGATCTCAACGGCTCTGCCTATATCCCTCATCGCCACGGCGGTGGCACTGTTCTCGCTTGGCGTCTTGAAGGGCGTCGTTGCGCGGCTGGCTCTGTTTCGGAGTGGCCTTCAGGTCCTACTCATCGGTGGTGCCTCTGCCGGCGTGGGTTATCTCATCGGCGAATACGCGCCGCGCCTATTCCGATCCTAGATAGTCGATCGGAGATACCCCGGCAGCGAGCCTCATGAGAGATGGAAGGAGAGCTCTTTTGCGCCACGCGTCTTCGCGTTTGGTGGAGGTTCGTTGATAGTCGCCGATGGCATCCTCGACGCGATCCCGCCGGGCCCCGGTCTCGTGGTGGTGTCGATATTGCTCGCGGCGGTAGCCGTGCTCCTGTTCGTTCGAAGGGTCGGAGCACCGATCGTCAGGATCGCCATTCTCATCCTCGCGTTGACCGTCTTGTCGGGTTACCTTTCCGCAGGCTCGCCCAAACCGCCCCCCCGAGTAACCATCAAAGTCATCTCGCCAACCGATCATGAGGTGCTCCCAGCCGGCCATCCCATCCCCGTGCTGCTGCAATTGAAGGGGGCACAACTCGTGCCCACGACCATCCAGACCTTTGCGTCACCTCCACCCCCGAACGCAGGTCACATACATATCCTCGTCGACGGCCACCTGAGCGCGATGCAGACAACAGGCCAGGCTCGAGTGGTCCTTAGTCCTGGGAGACACTCGATCGCCGCCGAATTCGTCGATCCTTACCACCGCTCGTTCTCTCCCCGAATAATCGACTCAGTCCAAGTGAAGGCTGTGCGATCGGGCGGCTGACGAGCTTGAGATCGGGCGGCGGCTGAAGTCAGGGATCCGGCCCTTCCCCGCGGCGGGTCGGCCCGGGGCCGGTGCGTTATCCGGCGGGAGGCGGCATCCTAGACAGATGCAGGATCGCCAAGCACGAGCAGAGACCCAGACAGGCTTCGATCAGAACGATGCCCTCGTTGCCGTCGCGCTGTTTTCCGCGGGAGCCGGTGCCATCCATGCCGCCGTTACCAAGGATCACCTGCAGGAATGGTGGTTGTACGGGACGTTCTTCGCGATCGCAGCAGTGTTGCAGTTTGTCTGGGCTGTCTTGATACTTCGCCGGCCCTCGAAAACCATCCTTATCGTGGCTGCCGTCGCGAATGCAGTTGTGGTGGTGCTCTGGCTGATCACGCGCATCACAGGGTTGCCGGTGGGCCCCACGCCGTGGGCGCCAGAAAGCTTTGGACTGCTCGACGTGGTGGCGTCGATATTCGAGGTGGCGCTAGTCGTGTCGATCGTGATGGTGCTGCGCAGAAGTGTGCTTCCGTCGCGTGCGAGCGTGCGGCTGGATCAGCCGCAGCTGGCCGTCTTCACGGGAGCGGTTATCGCCATCACCTACATAGCCATCAGCGGGGGAGGCCATCACTAGTGTCCATCTCTGGCGTTCGAGCGAACCGGCCTCACGCGGCGCGTACGGCTCCGTCTTCTTCCGCCTGAGGCTCATCGAGCCTGCCCAGGACGATCCGCCGCCGCAACACCCACAGCGCTGCCAGCCCCCCGAGCACGGTAGAGATGCCCGCCACATAGAACGACATGCGCGGGCCCGACACTTGTGCGATCCAGCCCATGAGCGGGCTCCCGATCGGGGTCGTTCCCAGGAACACGACGGAGTAGAGGGCCATGACCCGCCCTCGCATCGCGTCCGCCGAGCCCAACTGAAGCGTCGTGTTGCAGGTCGCCATGAAGATGATGCTGATAGCGCCGAGAGGTATCAATACGGCTATCTCCGTGGCGACGCTGGGCGCGGCTCCGGCAGCCACGATCAAGATCCCGAAGGCCAAGGCGGAGCCGGCGAGGAGCTTTGCGCTGGGATGGGCCCGGTTGGCAGAGACCAGAGCGCCGGCCAGCGTCCCCACCCCCATAACGACAGACAGTGTTCCGTACAGTCCCGCACCACCATGGAAGGCACCGGTGGCCAGTAGCGGAAGCATCACGCGAAAGTTGAACGCCATCGTCCCGACGACGGCCATCAACAGCAGGGTGGATCGCAGGGTGACATCGCCCCAGACGTAGCGAAGACCCTCGAGCACCTGGCCCTTCACGCGGTCAACGCGATCGATCTCCAACAAGGCCCCGCGATCCATCCGGAGGAGGCTCCAGATGACCGCCGCGTAAGAGATCCCGTTGATCAAGAAACATGATGCGATTCCAACTGTAGAGATGAGTGCTGCAGCGATCGCAGGTCCGATGATCCGAGCCGAAGTGACGACGGTGCTGTTCAAACCCACCGCGTTGGTGACATCCTGCGGCCCCACCATCTCCATCACGAAGGCCTGGCGAGTGGGAACGTCGACTACCGTCACGCAGCCGAGCGCGAACGCCAGCACGTAGATCATCCACAGCTGAACCGCTCCGGCGATCATCAGGGCCCAGAGGATCAGAGCCAGCAATCCCGCTGCGAACTGGGTTGCGATGACGATGCGCTGCTTATCGAAGCGATCTGCGATGACGCCGCCCCATGCTCCGGCAACCAGAACGGGGGCGAATTGGAGACCGGTCGTCAAGCCCAAAGCGAGACCGCTATGAGTCAGCTTCAAAACCAGCCATGCTTGCGCGACCGTCTGCATCCACGTCCCGGTCACCGAGATCATCTGGCCAAAGAAGTAGAGGCGATAGTTCCTTACGTGCAACGACTTGAAAGTCTTCTTTGTTGTCAGCCCCGCCCGCTGGAGAGGAGTCATTCCGTCTCCTCCATCAACCCGTCCAGAACGTCCAATGCGCGGGCGAGCACGGCGAGATCCTCCGGCTGCAGGCTCTCCAGACCGCGCGCGAGATAGGCGGTCTTTCGAGACCGATTCTGTTCGATCGATCTCTTTCCTTTGGCGGTCAGGGTTATCCGCGAAACCCGGCGGTCCTTGGCGTCCCCCTCACGCTTCACGAGCCCTTCTTCTTCGAGCCGGCCAACTACCTTGGTTATCGAAGGCGGCTGCACCCTCTCGAGTTGCGCCAGCTCCGTGAGCGTCAGCGGCCCCAACCGTTCCAGGGTGGAAAGTGCCGAGAGCATCGATGCCGTGGCCCCCTCCTCTGCCTGCTGGCGCAACCGGCGGGCAAGGCGCATGACGACCAAGCGAAGCCTGGCCGGGAGCTCGCGGTCCACCTGAACAGCCGATCGGGAAGGTTCCATAGTTAGTTAGTATAACTAACTAACGCAAGAGTTTGTTCCCTGGCTGTGACCCAGTCAGCCCGCGCGGCACTCGAGTCGACGGCTCTTTTGGAAGCGCGACCGTCTGCGTTACCACTCGTCCGCGGATCGAGGGGTATGCGAGGGGGCTTAAGGTGCCCCGATGGAGTACCGGCGGTTGGGCGGATCTGGCGTGCGTGTGAGCGAGATCGCGCTCGGGAATTGGGAAACGCACGGCATCGGGGTGGAAGACGACGCTGCGGACGCGTGCGTACACGCGGCCTTGGACTCCGGGATCAACTTTTTCGACACCGCAGACGTCTATGCCCGCGGCAAGGCAGAGTCCGTCCTCGGCAACATCCTGAAGGACGTCCCCCGTGACAGCTACGTGTTGGCAACGAAGTGCTTTTTCGAGATGAGCGACCGTCCGACCGACAAGGGGCTGTCCCGAAAGCACATCATGGAGTCCTGCCATGGTTCCCTCAAGCGCCTGCGCACTGACTACTTGGACCTGTATCAGGCTCACCGCTTCGACCACGATGTGCCGCTCGAGGAAACGCTGCGTGCGTGGGACGACCTCGTGCGCCAGGGAAAGATCCTCTACGCCGGTGTCAGCGAGTGGAGCCCTGAGCAGATATCGGATGCGCTTCGGATTAGTGAGGAGTCTGGCTTCGCGCGGATCATCACCAATCAGCCCCAGTACTCGATGTTGTGGCGGGTTCCAGAGGCGGAGGTGATGCCTCTCAGCCGTAAGCGCGGCCTGGGCCAGATCGTGTGGTCGCCCCTGGCGATGGGTGTGCTCAGCGGCAAATACAAACCTGGCGAGCAACCTCCGAGTGAAAGCCGGGCCGGAAAGGGTGGTGAGGTCGCCGAGGAATTTATGAAGGACTCCACCCTCGCTGCGGTCCAACGACTGCGCCCGATCGCCGACGACTTGGGTATCTCTATGGCCGCACTCGCCGTCGCCTGGGTCCTCCGGAATGACAACGTTTCGGCGGCGATCATCGGGGCCACGAAGCCGCAACAGGTCGAGGAGAACGTAAAAGCTTCGGGTGTCAAGCTCGAGGAGGAAGTACTGGGTCGCATCGACGACATCCTGGGAGACGCGATCTTCTGGGAGGAACCTGAAGACTGGGAATAGGCCGGGATCCGCGGGAGGAGGTAGCTCCCGCGTGATCAGTGGAGGACGACCGACCTGCTTAGGTGGTTGGGGGTATCGGGATCCAGGCCCCGGCTGAGGGCTAGGGCCACCGCCGCTCGCTGGATGTAGATGAGCTCGACCATCGGATCTCTTTCCGCTCCGACCACGGTTGCGCCGGTGGCTTCGACATCCGATCGCAGCTCGGGGGCGAGCTCGTCGAGGGACCAGACCACGGTAGCGACGCCGGACACGCTCATCGGGCCATGCCTGTACTCCATAGAGGGGTACGACTCGCTCCATGCTCCCGCCGCCTCGCGCAGCTTTAGTGCGGCTTCGTCTGCCATGGCTGCCGCCCAGCCTCGGCCCACAAAGACGAACCGTGCGAACTGGGTGGGATCGATGGGGAGGTCGGCCTCCACTGCTTTCTGCGCTCTAGCGATCGACGCCAGGATCGGGTCGCCGATGTGCGCGCGCAGCATCGCCAGGACGCAGGTCGCCCATCTCGTCTGCACGATCGACAGTTCATCGGCGAAGTCCAGCACGATCGCATGGTCCACCGATCGGGCCAGAGGGGAGTCACCGTCGGCCGTTATCCCGAGGGTCGGCATGGAATGGGAGAGCTTTTCTACCGCCCACAGCACTTCGCTGGTGGTGCCCGACCGGGAGATGAAGATCGCCAGGTCGTTGCCGGAGCCCCGGACTTCAGACGCGGGAAAAGCTTCGGTATCGCCAGCTCCGCGTGCCTGACGAGCGACTGCCCATGCCCTTCCGATATGAAGCGAGGTGCCGCAGCCGACCGCCACCACGCGGGATCCCGGGGGAGGAAGAAGCGAGGAGTGGGCGGTTGCCGCCGCAACGGCGGCCGGCCACAAGAGGGGCTGGCTGGCGATCTCCTCGATGGTTGAGCTCATGGGGGCTCCCTAACCTTGCACCACGAAGCTTCAGATTATATGCTCGTTTATGAGCGAAGCTTCGGAAGATCGTCGAGGGCTACGAATTGCACGCCCGAGCGATCAAGCTGATCGATCACGGGGCCCAGGATCGTGCGGGTGGTGGCGGGCCAGGTATGCAGCAACACGATCGCCTCGTCACCCGAAGCTGCCACCCCCTCCAACACATCGCCGGCAACCTGCTCAGGAGATCGCTCCGCGTCCCAGTCGGCGGCGTCGACGTCCCAGTTGACGTCGCGGTAACCGAGCTCGCGGAGTGCCCCCAACACGCGCGGATCCGCCGCGCCGTCGCCGAACGGGCAGCGGAACCAGGGGCGGGGATCTGCCCCCAGAACTGTCCGGATCGCTTCCTGCGCCGCCACCACATCGATACGCAGACCCTCGTCAGAGAGCAGTGACATGCGGGCGTGGTAGTGGGAATGGTTGCCGATCAGGTGGCCGGCGGCGGCGATCGCCCGAGCTGTTTGCGGGTAGGCCTTCGCCCACCGTCCCTGAACGAAGAAGGTCGCCCTAAGGCCACGGTTCGCCAACTCCTCGAGCAGAGCCTCTTGCACGCCGGGAGGGCAGTGGCTCCTGCTCGGGTGTTCGGCGTCAAAGGTCAGCGCCACCCTCATCTCCGATACGCTGACGCGGCGGTGAGGGAGAGAGGCTCGAGGATCGCGTTGGAGGGCTTCGCCGGTTGCATCGACCCCGATTATAGAGCACAAAGCTTCATGGTTTCTGTTGCTTTTTGTCGCTATGGAGGCTTAGGCTCAGCCTGATGATTAGCGGGTTCTGGCCAGGCGGAGGGTGCTCATGGCGCCGGGGAGGCCCACCATGGGTGTGAAGGTAGCCGTGGTCGGCGCCGGCAGCACTTACACCCCAGAGCTGGTGGACGGCTTCGCCTCCCGCCAGCAGGAGCTTCCCATCGACGAACTAACCCTGCTGGACATCGACGACGAGCGGATGGCGATCGTCGGCGGCCTGTCTCAGCGCATCCTCGAACGGCGCGGATGGAGCGGTCGGCTGACCCTCACCGGCGACAGGGACCAGGCGCTCGAAGGCGCCGATTTCGTGGTCATCCAGCTCCGGGTGGGGGGTCAGAAGGCGCGCTTCGTTGACGAGACACTGCCGTTGAGGTTCGGCTGCATCGGGCAAGAGACGACCGGCCCCGGTGGTTTTGCCAAGGCACTCCGAACGGTGCCGTTGGTTCTCGAGCTAGCCGAGCAGACGGCTGCTCGCGGTGCTTCGGGTGCATGGATCGTCGACTTCACCAATCCGGTTGGGATCGTGATGCAGGCGCTTCTGGACGAGGGCCACCACGCCATTGGGCTCTGTAATGTCGCGATCGGCCTGCAGCGGCGCTTTGCGGCCATGTTCGGGGTGCCCCCGGAGCGCGTTGAGCTCGAGCACGTTGGGCTGAACCACCTGACGTGGGAACGGCGCGTCCTCGTCGACGGGATCGACCGCTTACCCGAGTTGCTGGAGGCGCATGGTGAGGCTTTGGCCGAAGAGGCAAACGTACCTGCAGAGTTGATACAGCTGCTGCGCATGGTGCCCTCTTATTATCTTCACTACTTCTATCTGACCGACGAGGTACTTAAGGAACAACTCGGAGGCCGCACGCGCGCGGAAGAGGTTATGGAGATCGAACGTGATCTTCTCGAGATGTACAAGGATCCGACCTTGAACGAGAAGCCTGCGCTTTTGGAGCAGCGCGGCGGCGCGTATTACAGCGAGGCTGCCGCGCAGCTCATAGCTTCGCTTCAGGCGGGCACCGGCGACGTTCAGGTTGTGGACATCCGAAACGACGGCACCATCCCCGGACTCCCAGACGACGCAGTGGTCGAGGTGCCCGCGAGGATCGACCGAGAGGGCGCTCATCCGATCGCCGTCACCGCGCTTGAACCGGAGATCGGGGGCCTCGTGCAACAGGTCAAAGCTTACGAGCGACTGACCGTTCGGGCCGCCGCTGGCGGGGATCGCAAAGCCGCGCTCAAGGCGCTGGTGGCGAATCCACTGGTCAGTGATTACTCCGTCGCCGCCCCACTGCTCGAGGACCTGCTCGCGGCCAATCGCGATTATCTTCCTAGATTCTTCTCTGAAGCGCGCGCATAACTATGACTCTTCTGTTGCAGAGCTCACGAAATGGGTCCATCGCAGATAGGGGGCTTTGATGAAGAAACTCATCGCTGTTTTGATCGCTGCGATGCTCTTCGGCGCAGCCTGCACGGCAGGTGGCGGAGGTAACTCCACCCCTCCCAAAGCGGTAAGCACCGGCGGTTCTCATAAGCCCGTGACCCTGACTGTGTGGGACTACTTCACGGAACGGGAGCTCTCCAATCTCAAGGACGTCCTCAACCAGTTCAGTAAGCAGTACCCGTGGATACACATCAACCTTGTTCCCGGCAAATCTTTCAGTGACTACGTCCGCGGCATCACCAGTGGGCAGACGATCGACGTTGCCATCGACCCCGGGCCCGACAACGTAGCCAAGTACTGTGCCACAGGAGCCTTCCAGAATCTCGGCCCTTACATCCAATCTTCTGGATTGGACATGACTAAGACCTTTCCGCCCGCAGCCTTGAAGTACACGAGCTACAAGGGCACCCAGTGCACTCTCCCGCTCTTGACCGACGCTTACGGCCTTTACTACAACAAGGACATGTTTGCGGCAGCACACATAAGCGGGCCGCCCAAAACCCTCTCTGAATTCCAGGCGGATGCCCGCAAGCTCACCAAGTTCAATCCCGACGGATCGATCAAGGTGGCGGGATTCGTGCCTCTCTCGACCTTCTACGAGAACGCCAACCTGTACAACGGGCTTCCGTGGGGGACCACGTGGTACACGGCAGCCGGGAAGTCGGCCTTTGCCACCGATCCCATGTGGGCACAGATGATGCAGTGGGCCAAGAGTCAGATCGGATTCTTCCACGGCTATGACAACCTGCAGAAGTTCTTCTCCAAGCTCGGGGGACCGAACTCGGAGTGGTCGTCGGCGCAGGCTTTCGAGAATGGCGAGGTCGCCATGGCGTTCGATGGCGAGTGGCGCTCGTCGTTCATCCAGAACGACAAAGCCAAGATCAACTACGGCACTGCCCCGTTCCCCACCGCGGACAACAAAACCCAGCTGTACGGCGCAGGACAGGTGGGCGGCACGGTCATCGGGATCCCAAAGACGTCAGCGCACCCCAATGAAGCATGGGCATTGGTGAGCTTCCTCGCCACAAACACCAAGGCTCTCGATACGCTCGCCGAGCTTTTGAAGAACGTGCCCACCACTTACGCTTCCCTGAAGGATCCAAAGCTCGTCAACGATCCGCACTTCAAGCCGTTCCTGGAGATCTTCCAGAACCCGAACTCTCGCTTCTACCCGTTGACGACCGCGGGCACTGCAGCGGCCGACGATCTCGATGCGTTCGTTGCGAAGTGGCAGGCCGGCAACGTGTCCAGTCTTTCGCAGGGTCTTAAACAGCTCGCCAACCAGGTGGATCAACAACTTCAGCTAGGCGGATAACCAAGAGCCCGGTGTCCATCGCCGAAGCAAAAGAGGTCGCACGGACGCGAACTTCGCGTTCGAAACGCAGGCGGCTGACAACCTCGCGTCTCGCCGTGCTGTTGTTCATGGCGCCCTGGATCATCGGCTTTCTGGCATTTATCGCCTACCCGATGCTGTCGAGCCTCTATTTCTCGTTCACGAAGTTCAACCTTCTTCAAACGCCGCAGTGGGTGGGCCTCTTCAACTACCGCTTCATGTTCGCCCATGACCCCAACTTTTGGCTGGCGGTGCGCAACACCCTTTGGATCATCGGGTTGGGGATCCCGATCCAGATCGTTTTCGCGATCGCGACGGCAGTTGTGCTGACCCGGGTGAAACGGGGGGCCGGAGGCTACCGAACGATGTTCTTTCTGCCGACCATGGTTCCAACGGTGGCGGCCGCACTCGGATTTCTGTTCCTTCTCGATCCTGCCGGTCCCATCGATACCATCCTGCGCTTTCTCCATCTCCCCCAGCCTCTGTGGTTCGCCAGCGCCCAGTGGTCTAAACCTTCACTTGTTGGACTGGGACTGTGGGGAGTGGGAAACACGATGATCATTTTCCTGGCCGCTCTTCTTGATGTCCCCAAACAGCTTTACGAGGCTGCAGATATCGAGGGAGCCAGTAGCTGGCAGAAGTTTCGCAACATCACACTGCCGATGATCTCTCCGGTGATCTTCTTTTCGGTGATCATCGGGGTGATAGATGGCTTTCAGTATTTCACCGAGGCGTTCGTGGTGTCGGGTGGAGACCTCAACTTGGGACAGCCGCAAGGATCACTGCTCTTCTATTCCACATGGCTGTATCAGCAGGGATTCCAGTACACCAATATGGGCTACGCGTCGGCGCTTGCGTGGCTCCTGTTCGTCGTTGTGATGATCTGCACTGTCATCCTGATCCGTACATCTGATCGCTGGGTCTTCTATCAGGGAGGCTTCCGATAGCCACCGTCTCGACCAGCGAGAGCAGGAGCCGCCGCCCTGCTACCGACCGCCCCCGCAGGCCATTGCCTCCGGAGGTTCGCCGGCATCGCTTGCTGCTATCCATCGGCAATCATTCGGTAGCGATCGTCGTGGCGATTGTCTTTCTCACCCCCTTCGTATTCATCTTGGCCACCGCACTGATGACGAGACATCAAGCGTTAACCGGGAGTTTCTGGCCGCACCCCTTCCAGTGGCACAACTTCATCAAGGTATTCGACCTTGTGCCCTTCGCTACTTACGCGCGGAATACGGTGGTTTACTCGGTGCTGGCGACCGTAGGGACCGTTGTGTCATCGATCCCTGTTGCTTATGCGCTTTCCCGCATGAGCTGGCGCGGGCGACAAGTTGCCTTCTTGCTGGTTCTCGCTACGCTCGCGCTGCCCAGCCAAGTGACGATCGTTCCCCTATACATCATCTTCGTCCGCATCCATTGGATAGGCTCTTTGAAGCCGCTGATACTGCCTACCTTCTTTGGAGACGCCTTCACGATCTTCCTCTTGCGCCAGTTTTTCATGACGATCCCAGAGGAGTTGTCGGAAGCGGCGCGGGTTGACGGTGCGAGCGAGCTTCAGATCCTCACACGTGTGATTGTGCCGCTCGCGAAACCAGCGATCATGGCGGTGGCGCTGTTCCAATTCCTCTACTCATGGAATGACTTCTTCGGGCCATTGGTGTTTGCTAACACGCACACTTGGACCCTTGCCGTTGGTCTGGCAGAGTTCAGTCAGGTGATCCATCGCAGCGTGTTGTGGAATATCCAGATGGCTGCTTCTATCCTCTTCATGTTGCCGGTCATCATCCTGTTCTTCATGGCACAGCGCGCCTTCATGGAAGGCGTCACGTTGACCGGGATCAAAGGATGAATGCCACCGTTTGGGCGGGGGATATCCAATGGCACGCATAGCTCTGGAAGGCGTCACCAAGATCTTCGGATCCGAGATCGTGGCGGTGGACGACGTGTCGATCGAGATCGCCGATGGCGAGTTCATGGTTCTCGTCGGCCCCTCAGGATGCGGGAAGTCAACCATTTTGCGTTTGCTTTCGGGACTTGACGATGTGACCAACGGCGAGATCTGGATAGGGGACAGGAAAGTCACCGACCTTCCCGCCAAAGAGCGCGACCTTGCGATGATCTTCCAGAACTATGCGATCTATCCGCACATGACGGTGGCGCAAAACATCGGGTTTGGACTGAAGCTGAGGAGAACAAAGAGGGAGACGATCCGGGACCGCGTCGTAGAGGTGGCGCGGATGCTGGGTCTCGAGGAATTGCTCGAGCGTAAGCCGGCAACCCTCTCCGGCGGGCAGCGTCAGCGTGTCGCCATCGGGCGCGCGATCGTGAGAGATCCGGTAGCGTTCCTGATGGACGAGCCACTGTCTAACCTTGATGCCAAGCTGCGGGTTCAGATGCGAGCCGAGTTGGCCCGCCTCCACACCCGTCTGCAGCGCACGACCGTTTTCGTGACCCACGATCAGGTCGAAGCCATGACGCTCGGCGATCGGGTGGCGGTGTTGAAAGAAGGGGTGCTTCAACAGCTCGCCGCCCCCCAGGAGGTATTCAGACACCCGGCCAATCTTTTCGTGGCCGCGTTCATCGGTTCTCCCCCGATGAAT
>JAXDJO010000031.1:0-4464 GCA_034667525.1 Actinomycetota bacterium | reverse complement strand
GCCTACAGATACCGAACGCTGCCGGCGGCGCGGGTGCGCGCCGAGAGCTTGGGCTACAAAGGCGCTCTGTTCGCGTGGGAATCCGCCGACACCGGAGAGGACTGCACTCCCCCTGAGATCCCCGGGCCCGGCGGCACCATGATTCCGGTGTTCACCGGCGAACAGGAAGTCCATATCGCTGCCGATATCGCGTGGGCCGTATGGGAGTACTGGTGCGCGACCGGCGACGAAGACTTCTTGGTCGAGATGGGGGCCGAGATAATTGTCGAAACGGCCAGGTTCTGGGCGTCGAGGGTCCGGCAGGGGAGCGATGGACACTTTCATATCGAGAAGGTCGTCGGCCCCGATGAGTACCACGAAGACGTGAACGACAACGCTTTCACGAATGTCATGGCGCGCTGGAACCTCAAGAGAGGGCTCGAGGTGGTGGAGCTCCTTCGGAACCGCTACGCATCGGAGTGGGCCAGGTTGAGCTCGGTTGTGGGTATCGAAGAAGATGAGCTGGGGCGATGGCAGTCGGCGGCGGATGGTCTTGTCGATCAGTTCGATCCGCAGACCCGGCTGTACGAAGAGTTCTCCGGGTTCTTCGGACTGGATGCTCTTCCGGTGGCCGATGCCGCACCTCGTCCCTACTCGGGAGAAGAGGTCTTCGGCTGGAAGCAGTTGCGGAGAGCGCAGGTTGTCAAGCAGGCAGATGTCGTGATGATGCTGCACATGCTGCGCAAGAACGCATCACCCGAGATCGCGGCCGCCAACTATCGCTATTACGAGCCGCGCACTACTCATGGAAGTTCGCTGTCTGCCGCGATCTACGCCGCCGTTGCCGCTCGTGCCGGCTTACTCGATGACGCGGTCACTTACTTTCGGATGGCTGCGAACACCGACCTGGGAGCTGGAGCCGGCTTTTCTGCAAAGGGAGTCCACATGGCGACCGCGGGCGGTCTGTGGCAAGCGGCGGTGATGGGTTTCGGGGGCCTCGTGCATGACCGAGAGCATCTGAGGCTCGATCCTCGACTTCCCGCGGAGTGGAAGCGGCTGAAGTTTCCGATCAGATCAGGCGGTGCGAAGGTTGTTGTGGACGTGGAGCCGGAGCGGCTGACGTTGACGCTGGAGCGTCCGCAGACCGTGGCGTTGGGTGGCGGCCCGGCGTCTCATCTCACGGCCGGACGCTACGTTGCCACCAGAAGCGATGCAGGATGGTCGGCATTGGAGAAGGTGGAGGAATGACGGGGCAACGAGGGTCAACGGAAAGCGAGGCGGTGCGCGACGCGGCCCCCGAAACTGCTCAACGAGACACCTCCAGCGGCGACAGGCTGGAGGCGGTCATCTTCGACCTCGATGGAGTGGTTACAAACACCGCGGCCGTCCATGCCCGGGCCTGGAAGCGGCTCTTCGACGACTATTTGAAAGAGCGCGCGAGCCGCGAGAGCGGATCGTTCGATCCTTTCGAGATCGGCTCCGACTATCCGCGGTACGTGGACGGCAAGAGACGGGAGGATGGAGTTCGCAGCTTCCTCGCGTCGCGAGGGATCACGTTGCCCGACGGTGACGCCGACGATCCTCCGACCGCGGAGACGGTGCGGGGGCTTGGCAAACTCAAAGACAGTTACTTCCTCAAGGATCTTCAGACGAACGGCGTCGAGATCTATCCCTCCACGGTTGCGCTCATCGAAGGGCTCAAGGCCAATGACGTGTTGGTTGCCCTGGTCTCCGCCAGCCGGAACGTGAAATCGGTTCTTGAGGGGGCCGGCTTGAGCGATCTCTTCGAGGTCAAGGTCGACGGCCTGGTAGCCGACGAGATGAAGCTCCCGGGGAAGCCGGATCCGGCAACCTTCCTCGAAGCAGCCACGCGTCTGGGCGTCGACGCAGGGCGTGCTTCGATAGTTGAAGACGCGCTCTCCGGCGTAGAGGCAGGTCGAAGCGGCAAGTTCGGTTTGGTGATCGGTGTCGACCGGATCGGACAGGGGGCCGCACTTCGAGAGCATGGCGCGGACGTCGTTGTCGATGACCTGGGCGACTTGCCACCAGATGTTTTGAACCGCCTTCTGCCAGCGGGGGCGCCCGATCCTTCATCCGGATAGGGCTAGAGTTCAACCTTCGGACGCTTGAGTTTTCGCCGCAGCATCGTCGAGTGTGGCTCGAAGCAGGGCCCGAGCCGACCACCGCATCGTGGCCACTGCCTCCGCTCGCGATAGTCCCCCGACATCTGTCAACCAAACCAACGCTTCGATCCCGATCGCCGCTCGTATTGCCAGGGCCAAGCGGTGCACCTCGGGCTCCGATATTTGGTTCTGTGGTGGTGAAAGCGCGTCCTCGACCCAACGGATGGCCCGGCCCCCGCGAAAGGGAAGCGGATCACTCTGAACGGGGTGCGGCTCCAGCGCGAGACGGAGGCTTGCTCGAAGCTCTGGCTCGTGATCGAGGACGTGCCTGGTGAAGTTCCTGGTCAGGAGATCGAGGCGACCTTCTAGATCTGCAGGGGGTTCGTCTCCCAAAAGAGAGGTCGCATCGATCTCAGGAAAGGCTGCCAGTAGCAGGGCGCGCTGGTTTGGAAAATATCTGTAGGCGGTGGTCCGGGCCACGGCAGCGCTTTCGGCCGCCTGTTCCACGGTAGGGCTAAGCCCTTGAGACATCAGCTCCCGAGCCGCCTCTACCAGCGCCGCCCGGGTGCGGGCCTTCTGCTGCTTCCGCCCCTGAAGCTCATATGGTATCGACATGCCCATCATGGTATCGTAGTTCCAGAAAGCCAGCCAGTTCATCTGGCCAACCGACCCAAAGGGAGTCCACATGACCGGAGCCACGATCATCCGAGCACAAGGCGAGGGCGAACGGCTTTGGTTCTATGGAGGTGGCGTGTTCACCGTCAAGGCCACCGCTGACGAGACCAACGGGTCGTTCTTTATGTTCGAGGACGACATGGTCCAAGGCAAAGTCACCCCGCTGCACCTCCACCCCGACGAAGAGGAAACCCTCTATGTGCTCGAGGGCGAGTTGTTGGTCCACTCCGACGGTGAGAACCATCGGCTGGGTGTGGGTGACATGTGTGTGGCCCCCCGCGGCGTTGCCCACGCGCTGATGGTGACGTCGACAACTGCCAGGGTTCTCACCATGTTGACTCCTGGCCGTGTTGAAGCCTTCTATCGAGGGGCTAGCGAACCGGCGACTGCGGAGACTGACGCCTCGCAGCCCATCGACTTCGACAAGATCCGCCAGTCAGGAGAAGAGAACGGCGGCATCCAGATCCTCGGCCCCCCGCCCTTCGCCACGTCTCATAGCGCCGCGTAGCGTCGGAGTTCCTGCCAATAAGTCCTCCACCCGTCGCACCGGCAAGGGAGGGTGGTGGACTGCTGCCCGAGCCAAGGCCCCAGAGCACGCGAATCCGTGGTCCTAACTCGTTGCCTTCACGATCTTGATGTTGAAGTCGGGCGTACCAAGCTTGCCCATGAGGTTCAGCCACAATGGCAGGTACATCTCAAGCCCGCGCGCTGCCTGGATCCCGCCGACGTCGACGATGTTTCCATCTTTCCAGCCGAGCTCGTGAAGCAGGTGCCGCACGGTCTCCTTCGCGGCGTCATCGTCGCCAGCCAGGAAGACGTCGTGGTCCTCGGAGAGGCTCGACGGATTGATCATCAGGCGGGCGTTCATGGTGTTCAGAGCCTTGACCACCTTGGCCCCCTGAAATCTCTGCTGGATCTGCTCGGCCAGGCTGTCGGTGTTGGCGACCGAAAGCGTTGGAGGCATGCCGTGCGAGAAGTCCAACGGATTCGCCACGTCCACCAGGACCTTGTTCTCGAGGGCTGATCCGGCCGCGGCGAGCGCATCGAGTGAACCGGTGCCAGAGGTGGCGTTGATGACGACCTCGCCCGTCGACGCGGCCTCCGCGAAAGTTGCGAGCTGAATCTCGGGGTGCTCTCGTTGCCACTCTGGGAAGGGGGGATTGCCCATGGCATCACCCTCCTTGCGTGCAAGCGTTTCCGTCACGTCCCGCGTGCCCATCAGAACGTCGTGGCCCGCCTGCGAAAAGCCGTTTGCCAGAGTCCGCCCGACTATGCCTGTGCCCAATATCGCGATCTTCATTAGTTGCGCCTCCCTTGAGTGCCGGATGCCCGGGTCGATTATGGGGTGAACGGCTAACTTGCCGTTACACGATGGAAACGGCGACCCCTGCATCTTCGAGTTGCGTAATCGTTTCTTGTGGTGCCCGGGAATCGGTGATCAGCTCATGAACGTCCTGAACTTCGCAGATGCGAGCGAAGGCCACCATTCCGATCTTCGTGCTGTCGGCGACAACGATGGTGCGGCCGGCGCGGGCGATCAGCGCTCGGTTGGTGTGCGCCTCCACCTCGAGGTGGGTGGTCAGCCCCGCCTCCAGAGAGATGCCGTCGGTCCCCATGATGACCATGTCCAGATTGATGAGTGGAAGGCTCGCCTCGGCGAGGGGGCCGACGAGCTCGTAGGACTTGC
>JAXDJO010000030.1:0-7156 GCA_034667525.1 Actinomycetota bacterium | reverse complement strand
ACGCGCCACCCGGAATGACGCTCGCGACAGATGCGCCTGATCTGCTCCGCCCTCATCGCCACTTCCGGACGAGGGACGACGATGAGCAAAGATGGGCCCGCCCCCGCGACCGCCACCGGCAGTCCGGCGTCTCGCAGCTCGGCGTGGACTGCAGCCGACTCGGGCATGAGCTGCAAGCGGTGGGGCTCGTGCAAGCGGTCGCTCATCGCATCCGCGAGAATGTCAGAGCCGGCGCCTGAGATCATCGCGGCCACCAAGAGGGCGGCCCTGGAAGCGGTGAACTGGGCATCGCCAAACGGCACCTGGCTCGGGAGGTCGTGGCGAGCGGTCGCCGTGGGGAAGCCTTGACTGGGAACCGCGAGCAAGGGGACCAACCGGTCGCTCGGCTCTATGCGGTAGTAGCGAAGGCCCTCAGACTCTGATCCGTACGCGATCACCATTCCGCCGAGCAAAGCCGGCAGCACGTTGTCCGCGTGGCCCTCGACTCCGCTGGCCATCTGAACCATCTCTGCCTGCGGCACCGTTCGGCCGGTGATGGCGCGGGCCGCGAACAGACCGCCGACGACCGCAGCCGCGGACGAACCCAGCCCCGAACCCAGTGGTATCGGGTTCCTGATGCGGACCGCGTAGCCTGGCGGACGCCGGCCTACGTGGTCGAAGAAGACGTTCATGCAGTGAACGACGAGGTTGGTTTCGTCGGCGGCAAGTTGATCGGCGCCTTCGCCCTCTACCTCGATCTCGACCGAGTCGCGGCGGGGCTCTATCTCGATGTCGAGATGCATACGCACCGCCACTCCGAGCGCGTCGAATCCGGGCCCTAGATTGGCCACGGTGGCGGGAACCCTTACTCGAACGGCAGCCGGCATGGCGAAAGGATGACACGAAGCGCCGCGGCGGACTAGCCCAGGTCGAGCTCCTGCATGATGGGACCGAGCTCGCCCGGGACCAGCTTGGGGCGCGGAGCGCCTGCGATGGCCCAGTCCGGATCTTTCAATCCGTGCCCGGTGAGCACGCAGACGACCGTGGATCCCGCAGGGACAGCGTCACGCTGTGCCAGCTGGCGCAACCCGGCCACGCTTGCAGCCGACGCCAGCTCGACGAAGATGCCCTCCTGGGCCAGGGAGCGGTAGGCCTCGAGGATCTCCTTGTCGCGCACGCATCCGATGGCGCCCCCCGAGGCAGATGCGGCTTCCTCCGCCCCTTTCCACGAGGCGGGATTGCCGATGCGGATCGCGGTGGCGATCGTCTTGGGGTCTTCGACGATCTGCCCGCGAACTATGGGATTCGCCCCCTCGGCTTGGAATCCCAGCATCTGTGGAAGAGACGTCGCCCACCCGGCTGTCTGGGCTTCCCTGTAACCGCGCCAGTAGGCGGTGATGTTTCCTGCATTGCCAACCGGCATCACGTGCAGGTCGGGGGCCCGGCCCAGTGCTTCCGTGATCTCGAACGCGGCAGTCTTCTGCCCCTCCACGCGGTATGGATTGACCGAGTTGACCAGCGTGATGGGGTGCTCCTTCGACATCTGGGTGGTCAGTTGCAGCGCTCGGTCGAAGTTGCCCGCGATCTCGAGCACGCGGGCACCGTGCACCAGGGCCTGGGCGAGCTTGCCGAGCGCGACGTTGCCGCGAGGAATGAGAACCGCGCAGATCATCCCGGCGCGCGCTGCATACGCAGCCGCGGAAGCACTTGTGTTTCCCGTCGATGCGCACACCACGGCGTGCGACCCTTCCTCCAGGGCCTTGGAGATGGCAACCGTCATGCCGCGATCTTTGAATGACCCGGTCGGATTCAGTCCCTCGTACTTGAGCCAGACCTCGGCTCCCACCTCCACGGACAGCCGATCGGAGTAGATCAGGGGGGTATCACCCTCGTCGAGGGTGACGATGGGTGTCGTCTCAGACACCGGAAGATGATCGAAATAACGGCGGATCACTCCCCTCTTACCCCCGATCGTCAGCGGTCCTGCGCTCATCTTTCGTCAGTTCCTTCCACTCGCAAGGTGGAATCCACCGACTTCACGACCGCGAGTCCCCCAAGATTTGCGAACGTGGCCTGGTGCTGACCTTCACTAGCCGTGTGGGTGATGGCGACGAGCGTCGCCTGATCGCCCTGGCCTTCTTGTCGGACGGACGCGATCGAGATCTCATGGCGGGCGAACACGCCGGCCACCTCGGACAACACCCCCGGTCGATCCGCGACCGACAGCACCACGTAGTAGCGCACCGGTGTTTCCTCTTGCGGACGGAGCTTGGCGTATCCCGCACACGTGCAGCCCACTGCCCGTCCCCCGGTCGCAAGGTTCCGGGCAACCTCAACCACATCACCCACCACGGCCGAACCCGTTGGTCCTCCACCGGCCCCTCTGCCGAAGAACATCAGCTCACCCGACTCTTCGCCCTCCACGAACACGGCGTTGAAAACGTCTCGCACGGCGGCAAGAGGATGCGTCTTGGGCAGCATCGCTGGGTACACGCGAGCGGTTATCGCACCATCTTGAATCTCTGCCACGCCGAGCAACTTGATCTCATAGCCAAGCTCGTGCGCGGCCGAGATGTCGCGGGCGGAGACCGTGGAGATGCCTTCCCTGTGCACGTCGCCCGCGACCACCCTTGCGTTGAACGCTATAGACGACAGGATCGCCAGCTTGGCAGCCGCGTCGTAGCCCTCTATGTCTGCGCTCGGGTCGAGCTCGGTGTACCCGAGGCGTTCTGACTCGGCCAGCGCCTCCTCGAAAGAACCGCCGGTCTCTGACATGCGCGTGAGGATGAAGTTGGTGGTGCCGTTCAGGATCCCCATGATGCGAGTCACCCGATCGCCGGCGAGAGACTCCTTCAAGGGACGGATGATCGGGATGCCTCCTCCGACCGAAGCTTCGAAGAGAAAATCCACCTCCGCCTGATCGGCGGCATCCATCACCTCCTGACCGTGGGTTGACAGCAGTTCCTTATTAGCGGTAACGACAGGCTTTCCGGACGCAAAGGCCGCCAATATCAAAGCCTTTGCCGGATCGATGCCGCCGATCGCTTCGACGACAACGTCGATATCAGGATCCGTGACGACAGACCACGCGTCGGACGTCCAGCTTTCAGCAGGAAGGTCCACTCCCCGCGCTTTGGAGGTGTCTTGCACGGCCACACGCGCCAGTTGCACCGGCGTGCCCGCGCGACGCCGTATCTCGTCGCCGTTAGCGATCAGGATCCGAGCAGCAGCCTCTCCCACCGTGCCGCATCCGAGAAGACCGACGCGCACCCGCTCCGCGCTCACTGAGGCAACGCCTGTAACTCTCCCTTCAGGATCGATTCGCATCGGCCCCCGACCGACACCTTCCCAGGTTCGCACTTCATCAAGATGAGCGATGGACGACCCATCTCCCGGCCCTGCTCGATCTCGAAACTAGCCGCTCCTCCCCCACGATCCCCCAGATAGAGGCCCAGACCTGCGGCCGCGGATCCCGTCGCCGGATCCTCTGCAACGCCGGCTGCCGGAAAGAAGCCGCGGGCGGCCAAACGTCCCCGCTCCAGGGCCGTGAAGCAATAAACGCCGACAGCGTGTATGGCGTGCAGCGTTTGAGTGCGGGGTGTGCACCTTGCAAGCGCCGAATCATCCCGAAGCGGAACCATCAATTGCGCGAGCCCCGCGTCAGCCTCTGCGGGACGCAGAGGCTCGCTCGAGCCAAGCCCGCGCCCATCGAGTCCAACCTCATCGGGCTCCAGCCCCAATGCATCCGCGACTGTGGCTCTCATCGCGTCGTTCCCGCCCCCGAGGTCTGGTTCCACCCGCCCGGTCCTTTCGAACCAAAGGCCGTCTCCGACAGCCGACACCCCGGTCTCGCCGGCAGGACTGCTTTGCACGACCCGATCGCCCCCGATCCTGTGGAGCTGCTTCAGCAGCCATGCCGTGCCGATCGTCGGGTGTCCCGCGAAGGGGAGCTCTTGGCCGGGCGTGAAGATCCTGACGGAGTAAGCCGCCCGTGAGACTGAGGTCACGAAGGTTGTCTCGGAAAGGTTCATCTCACGGGCGATCTGTTGCATCTGCCCAGTGGAAAGCCCGCTCGCCTCAGGAAAAACTGCCAGCGGGTTCCCGCTGTAGGGAGCTCGCGCAAACACATCGACCTGAAAGAACTCCACCGAAGTCACATCCTTTTCGGAGCACTGACGCAAAGCAAGCTCAGGCCACTCGCGAGCACTCGTTGCGTGGCGACGCACAGCGCGAGCCGTGCTTGGGTCAGATCGGCATCATCCGTAACTACTTTGCAATCTCTGTAGAACGCACTGAACGAGGCAGCCAACTCCTCGACGAAGCGCACCATTCGTTGGGGAGCGCGCGTCCGAGTCGCTTCCGGCACGACCTCTTCATAAAGCGCCAGCTTGCGCATCAGTTCTTGTTCCGACGGATGCACCAGCCGTTCCAAAGGTGCGCCCTGTAACTGCGGTGTGATTCCTTGATCGGTAGCTCGCGCTACGATCGAGTTGATCCGAGCATGTGCATATTGAACATAGAAAACGGGGTTCTCGGGGGCCTGCTCTTTCACGAGATCGATGTCGAATTCGAGGGGAGCATCCATCGATCGCGTTAAAAACGTGTAGCGTGCGGCATCCGCGCCGACTTCCTCAACTAACTCGTCAAGGGGAATCAGAACTCCGGCTCGCTTCGAGGCCTTCAATCTCTCGCCCCCCCGCCAGAGGGTGACCAGCTGGACGATGTTGATCTCCAACCGATCTCTCCCGAAATCGAGTGCATCGGCGAGCGCCTGCAGGCGCGAGATCGTTCCGTGGTGATCGGATCCCAATAGATAGATCAGCCTATCGAATCCGCGCCCGATCTTGTCGACCATGTACGCAACGTCCGATGCGAGATAGGTCGGTCGTCCGTCGGATCGGACAAGCACTCTGTCTTTATCGTCACCGAACCGACTGGAGAGGAACCAGAGCGCACCGTCACGCTCCTCGGTCACACCCCGGCGAACGAGCTCGTGGATACCTGCCTCGACGCCACCTGCCTCGGTCAATGTCCTCTCGGAGAACCACACGTCGAATCTCGTCCCGAATCGGTCAAGCGAAGATCTGATCTCGTCGAGCATCCTCGACAGACCGAGCTCGCGTGCAGCCGCCAAACGTTCCTCATCGGAAGCCGACACGAGCGCGTCACCGTCCCTGTCTGCCAGCTCGCGAGCAAGGTCCTGCACGTAATCTCCGTGGTACCCACCCTCGGGGATCTCGCCCTCTCGTCCGAACAGCTGCAGATAACGAACGGCTATGGACTCGCCGAATTTCGTCGCCTGCTGGCCCGCGTCGTTCAAGTAGAACTCACGAGTTACCCGATGCCCCGTCGCCTCGAGCAGCTTTCCCACGGCGTCGCCTACTGCCGCGTGACGACCGCTGACGACATTGAGGGGGCCCGTCGGGTTGGCCGAAACGAACTCGAGATCGACGACCGCGCCCCCACCTTCGTTGCTCGTCCCAAAGCCTGCTTCGGGATCGGCCGCCCGTCGTACGACTTCCTCGAGCCACCGAGGAGATAGATAGAAGTTCAGAAAACCTGGGCCCGCAACTTCCACCTTCTCGATCAGAGGGGACGCTGGAAGCCGTTCCACCAACGCCTCGGCGATGGAGCGGGCCTTGGTCTCCGGTCCGGCCGCCCCCAGCGCCACGTTCGTCGACCAATCTCCGTGCTCACGTCGCCGCGGGTGCTCGAAGTGGACCGAGACGTCGGGGTCTCCGATGATACCGTCCGCCCCTGCCGAGTCCAAAGCCGTACGAACAAGCTGCTCGAGGCGGTCGGTGACGATCACCAGAAGCTCAGGCGAGAAGTCGCTCGACCACCCCAAGGAGGTCCATCGGGTCGAACGGCTTCGTCAGGTATTCCGCAACCCCGTAGTCCTTGCCTCTCTGGATGTCGGACTGCTGCGCCTTGGCAGACAAGAAAACAACGGGGATATCTTTCGTGTCGTCGTTCGCCTTCAATCTCTCGCATGCCTGATAGCCATCGAGGCGAGGCATCATGATGTCCAAGATCACAAGGTCGGGGCGCTCCTCCGTGGCGACCTCAACGGCTTGTTCACCGTTCTGAGCAGGGAGCACGTCGTAGCCCTCGATCTCGAGGTTGACCTGGAGAACCCTGAGGATGGCAGGGTCATCGTCGCAGATAAGGATGCGTTTCTTGGTCGCCGCCATGCGGGCGATGCTATCTCCCCGGTTCTCGCCCGATGCTCTAACCTCCCTCATGAAGCCCCCGTAGCTCAGGGGATAGAGCACACGCCTCCGGAGCGTGGGGCGCAGGTTCGAATCCTGCCGGGGGCACGTTGTGCAACTGACTTTGACGCGTGACATCTGAGGCCGTCTTCTGGCGCAGTCTTTCATAGGGCGTCTGACCTCCGAGACCACCGTGGGGACGAGCGTAGTTGTAGAAGTGCTCCCATTCCTGGAGCTTCTCGTTGAAGACCTCTGCATCGTCGATCACGACTCCATCGAGGAGCCGGTAGAACTCCTCCCCGTCGATCCGGTGTGAGCGTTCGACCTTTCCGTTCAGCCGTGGGGTGAGCGGCTTGATGTAGTCGTGACCGACACCCTTGTCGAGCACATGCCAGTGGAAGGCGGCTTGGAACTCAGAACCGTTGTCGGTCTGGATGACCTCGACCCGGAAGGGCATGCGCTCGAGCGCGTAGTCGATGAACTGGATCGCGGTCTTCTGGTTGAGCCGATCGTAGAGACGAAGGACGCGCAACCGGGTGCAGTCGTCGATCGCGGTGAACTGGTAGTAGCGCGTCTTGCGTGAGCCCTTCAGGGGAGCGATGAACTTGACGTCGATCTGGATGCGGTGGCCGGGCTGGGGTTTCTCGTAGCGTTTCCAGCGGGCTTGATGGCGTTTGTAGCGCTGTGAGGTTGGCAGGCGGTTCATGTCGAGGCGCTTGAGGATCCGCCAGATGCCCGAGACCGAGATCGTGATGTCGTGGTAGCGCTTGAGGTACATCTGGATCTTGTAGGGACCGAAGTGATAGTTGGAGCGTAGATAGATGATCTTGGCGACGACCTCACTCGGCGTCGCCCAAGGGCTCACCAGCGGCCGCTTGGATCGGTCACGAAGACCCGCCAGACCAAACTCTTCGTAACGCCGGAACCAGCTGTAGTAGGTCTGCCGGCTGATGCCGTAGTAGCGG
>JAXDJO010000029.1:0-11312 GCA_034667525.1 Actinomycetota bacterium | reverse complement strand
GCTCCGATGTTGGTCTTGGGCTCCCAGACGCAGAACATTGCGCCGGTCGGGTCGGCGATGACGGCCATCCGTCCGATATCCATCACGTCGAAGGCGGGGGCCACGATGGTGCCCCCCAGAGATTCGGCCTGCTTGGCGGTCTGCTCCGCGTCGTCGACGGTGATGTAGACGTTCCAGTGAGCGGGCATCCCCTTCTCGTCGTCACGCTGCGTGGAAGCCGCTGCGACGTCTTTCCCGTTCTGGCGAAACATCGCGTAGACCCCGCCGCCGGGAATGTCCTCTTTGCTGACCTCCCAGCCGAAGAGATCCGTGTAGAGGGAGATGGCCGCATCGAGATCGGTGGTGCTGAGATCCGCCCAACTGAACGTGCCCGGTTCGTGCTTGGTGAACTCCGTCACTGCAGCCTCCTCCATCGTGTTACAAGCCAATCGAAACAACCAAGTCAAGCCAACCTACTCCCCCGGGGCCCTGGACCTTTATGGGTGACAGGCATAGGTTTGGTTGATCTGGTAGGCGAGGAGCAAAACGGCTAAAGTGCGGACCAATGCGGGCAGACCGAGATCAGAATCAGCCCAGCCGCAGCACGCCGCATCCCCTCCCTGGCGTGAGCAATCGCGGAGACATCCCGTGACGCAAGAGACCCGATCCCGCCGGAGCGCCTAGCCCATGGCGCCGCCCGCTCGGAGCAGCGCGGAGACAAGCTCGGCTCCCGAAGAGTCCCCGGCGACGGCAGACTGGGTGGCCCGGTACCAGGAGTACCTAACCAGGGCGGGCGATCGCTCCAAAGGGACCCAGGACCTCTACCGGCGGATCATCGGGCGCGTGGCCGAGGGCGAGCTGACCCCTGGTGCGGTCGAGGGCCTGTTGAACAGCTTTCTCCAACTTCATGGAGCCGAATACGCCGACAAGCTTGCTGAGATCAGCATGCGGTTCTTGACCGGCGTCGTGCAAGCCGGCACTACCTACTCTTATGAGCTCGTCGATCGCATAGTTCCGGGAGCCGTCTCTGCTCCGGAGACTTCGCCGCCTGAATTCGAGGCCGCCGACTGGTCGGACTGGTTCGGCCGGCTAACCGACTACGCAACCCAAGAGAGTGCTGCTGTGTTGGAGGCGGTTCGTTCGGTGATCGAGGGGGTGGCCAGCGGCAGCCTGAAGCCCGATGCGGTCGAGGAGATCTCCGCCACCCACAGTTACGAACGGCTCCCCGAGAGCGTAGCTCGGATGGTTACTCTCTACTTCGACCTGCTTTCCGGGCTTGAGGGCTTCAGCTCGAAGTTCGGAGAGCAATACCTCAAGTCGCTCCTCGGCCCCGACGATCCGGACGCATTCGCGGTCGACCTTAAAGGCTCACTTGGCGAGGTGGCGGTCGTCCGATTGGCCGTCGCCAATACCGCGAGCGAATCCACATCGGTTCGTTGCGTCTGCACGGATGTTCGCCGGGCGGATGGCGTGGGACCCGCGTTTGAACCGGACATCACCATTTCACCTGAGAGATTCGCTCTTGCTCCCGGCGATGAGCGAAGCGTTGCCCTTTCGCTCACGCTCGACGACGGTGCCTATGAGGCCGGCGCGCTTTACGTCGGGACTTTCCACGTCCTTACCCCGGACGAGACCCTGCTCGAGGTGCCATTGCGGATCCGCGCGACAGAGCCCACGCCCCAGCCATGATCTCGGCGCGCAGCGAGCCCATCGCGATCGTCGGCATGCGCGGTCGCTTTCCCGGGGCCGAGGACCTCGATGGGTTCTGGCGCAACCTCGCCGAGGGAGTGGAGTCCATCACTCCGTTGAGCCCGGACGACATGCGTGCATCGGGTGTTCCCGACGACATCGCTGCGCTACCCGGCTACGTCAACGCGGCGCCGCTGCTCGGCGATGTCGACATGTTCGACGCCGGCTTCTTCGGCTTCTCCGCCCGGGATGCATCCCTGACCGACCCCCAACATCGCTTGTTCCTGGAGACCGCCTGGGAGGCGTTGGAGGACGCGGGCTACGACCCGGCGACCTATCCCGGCGCGATCGGCGTCTTCGGAGGCTGTGAGCTGAGCACTTACCTCTACCAGTTGTCCCAGAACGTCGACACGCTCGGGTATCTCGACGGCATGCAACTGATGGTCACCAACGACAAGGATCACCTCTGCACCCAGGTCTCCTACAGGCTTGACCTGCGGGGGCCGAGCGTGGTTGTTCAGACCACTTGCTCAACGTCACTGGTCGCGGTGGCACTGGCATGCGAAAGTCTGCAAAGCGGCCGTTGCGACATGGCCCTCGCAGGTGGAGTGACGGTGAGAGTGCCACAGCGCGGCGGCTACTTCTATGTTGCGGGCTCGATCCTCTCGCCGGATGGCCACTGCAGACCTTTCGACGCGAACGCTCAGGGAACCATCGTCGGCAGTGGCGTCGGTCTGGTTGTTCTAAAGCGACTCGAAGAGGCACTCGAGGGCGGCGACGGTATCCGCGCGGTGATCCTCGGTGTCGGTATCAACAACGATGGTAGCGACAAGGTCGGTTACACCGCGCCGGGGTTCCGCGGCCAGGCGGCCGCGCTCTCTGCCGCATACGAGAGTGCACACATCTCGCCGGAGTCGGTTGGTTACATCGAGGCTCACGGGACTGGCACGATCCTTGGCGATCCGATCGAGCTCTCGGCGCTGACCGAGGTCTTCCGCAAGTACACCGATCGCCGGGGATTCTGCGGGATCGGAGCGGTGAAATCGAATTTCGGCCACCTCTCGTGCGCGTCCGGAGTAGCGGGCTTGATCAAAGCGGTGCTGACGATGGAGCACGGCGCCATCCCTCCCACCGTTCACTACCGCTCCCCGAACCCCGCGATCGACTTTGCCTCCAGCCCCTTCTACGTCACTACGAAGCTCGAGCCGTGGGAGCGAAATGGCACACCGCGCCGCGCAGGGGTCAGCTCGTTCGGTGTCGGTGGCACCAATGCCCATGCCGTGCTCGAGGAGGCGCCGGCGCAAGAGGCACCGGAGAAGCGCCGCAGCTCGCAGCTGCTGGTGCTGTCCGCGCGCAGCGAACCGGCTCTTGATGAGGCGACCAGACGCTTGGGCGCCCACCTGAAGCGTCACCCAGAGCGAGATCTCGCGGACGTTGCTTACACGCTGCACGTGGGCCGGCACGCCTTCCGGCACCGCAGGTCGCTGACGATCGCGTCCGATGATCGTGATGGCGCCATAGATGCGCTGGACGCGCCCGAGCTGCTGGGGGCCTCCGAGACTGTGGACACTCCCCGAGTTGTGTTCATGTTTCCGGGACAGGGTTCTCAATATCCTGGAATGGCGGCCGATCTCTACGCCGCCGAGCCGCTCGTTCGCCGCTCGATCGATCACTGCTGCAACCTGCTGCTACCCGACCTCGGTTTGGATCTGCGCCAGGTGCTCTTCCCCGCAGCAGATCGGCGCGAGACCGCGGCCGGCGAACTTCGAGACACCGCGCTGGCTCAACCGGCTCTATTCGTCGTGGAGTACGCACTCGCCGAGCTATGGCGGTCGTGGGGTGTTCAGCCGGCCGCGATGATCGGTCACAGCATCGGCGAATTCGTCGCCGCGACCCTTGCCGGCGTGATGGAACTGGAAGACGCCCTCCGGGTTCTGGCCCTGCGGGGCCGGCTCATCTCGGGGTTGCCACCGGGGTCGATGCTCGCCGTCATGGCTCCGGCCGAGGCGTTGGAAGATCTACTCGACGACCGGGTCAGTCTTGCGGCGGTGAACGCCCCAGGCTACTCAGTGCTCTCGGGTCCCGATCCTGCCATCGACGACGTAGAGGCGATCCTGACCCGAAAAGCTATTACCGCGCGGCGGTTGCACACGTCGCATGCGTTCCACTCGGCGATGATGGACCCGATCCTCGAAGAGTTCGAGAACATCGTGTCGCAGATCGATCTCTCCGAACCAACGATCCCATACGTGGCGACCTTGACAGGCGAGTGGGCTGACGGGGGACCCACGAAGCCGGAATATTGGAGCTCGCAGATCCGCTCCACCGTTCGCTTCGGCGACGGCCTGCGCGCACTTGCCGAACGGCAAGATTCAGACGGCGATGCCGCGCTGTTGGAGATCGGTCCAGGACGCACCCTGACCACGTTCGGGATGCAAACTGCCAAAACCCTGGGCTCCTCTTGGCTCGCGTTCCCGTCGCTGCCCGCAGCCGACGAGCAGAGGTCCGGACTAGAGGTGACGCTGAACTCGCTCGGCAAACTATGGGAGTGGGGAGTGCCGGTGGATTGGGCCGGATTTCACTCCACCGAGCCACGCCGTCGAGTCAGCCTTCCGACATATCCATTCGAGCGGGAGAGCTACTGGATCGGTGCACCGGTTCGTCCCACCGATAAGGGGCCGATCGAGCCACGCGATGTGACGGAATGGTTCTACGTTCCGACCTGGCGTGAAGCGCCGCCGGCCGAACCGGGGACACGCCCGCTCTCGGGCGCACCGGTGCTCGTCATGGATGAGGGGAGCGGAGTGGGCGCCGGCGTGGTCGATCGACTGCGTGCCGCGGGGGCGCACCCGATCGTTGTGAGCAAGGGAGATGCCTTTGCAAAGAAAGGTGAGGAAGAGTTCGAAGTCGACCCACGGGATCCCGCTGCCTATCAACAGCTGGCGACCGAGGTCTGTAGGTCCCGCCGGCTTGCCGGTGTCGTCGATTGCTGGGCAGGCGAGCCCCCGGGAGCCACCGATCTCGACGATGCTGCACTCCTTACCTTCCTGAGCCCTCTCCGCCTCGCGCACGCCCTGGGCAATCACGCCACCATCCGGCCGTTGCCGATGCTCCTCGTGGCGCGGGGAACGGATCGCGTCCACGACGATGATCCGCTGGATCCGCCGAGAGCGTTCGGCATCGGGGCCGCCAAAGTCGTTCCGCAGGAGCATCCCGGATTCCGCCTCGCTCACGTTGACGTCGACGCGGATCCTGCAGTGCCGGATCTTGTTGTCGCGGAGCTCTTGTTCGGGGCGGCCGAGCCGGACGTGGCATTGCGCGACGCGAAAAGGTACGTGAGGGATTACGAGCGCGTACCGCTTGCCGAGTCGGGCAACACCCGGGACCTTCCGGAACATCCTGTGGTGATGGTCACCGGAGGCCTCGGGCACATGGGGCTGATCCTTGCCGAAGTCCTGTTCGCAAGGATGGGAGCGAGGCTCGCATTGGTAGGAAGGTCGGAGTTTCCCGAACCCGACAGCTGGGAGGCTCTATCCCATAGTCCGGATACCCCTGACGGCATGCGCGCGGTTCTCCGCCGGCTGCTGGCAATGAGGAACGAAAGAGACGACGTGCTCGTCCTGGCTGCCGACCTGGGCGATGGTCAACAGGTGCTGGACGCCGTGGACGCGGCCCTGGCCCATTTCGGCCGCATCGACATCCTGGTGCACGGAGCCGCAGACGTCAGCCCCGCGGCGTTCGGCCCCGCAGCCGAGACGGGGCCATCGGTGGTTGCCGCACAGCTGTCCCCGAAGATCCGCGGGCTCCTGCATGTGATGGAAGCCATGCGGGACAGAGAACCGGACCTGTGGGTGCTGCACTCTTCTATCTCCTCGGCCCTGGGCGGCCTCGGCCTGTCCGCGTACGCGGGAGCGAACGCGGTCCTCGATACCCTGGCGACCGTCGGGGGCCCGTCATGGTTGAGCATCGCGTGGGATGCCTGGGACAACGCCGCCGAGGCCCAGATGGCGTCCATCCCTGAGCCGATACAGCCACCCGAGGGCCAAGAGGCGTTTCTCCGGATGCTCGCGACGCCCATCGGGCCCCGGGTCATCGCCGCGGTAGACGACCTCGACGAACGACTCGACGCCTGGGTACGGGCGAAAGGAATCTCTCCTGGTGGGGGCAAGCGCCATCCCCGGCCCAATCTGTCGACGCCCTTTGCAGCTGCGCGCACCGAAACCGAGCGGACGCTCACCGAGATCTGGGCCTCCCAACTCGGTCTGGAGAAAGTGGGAATCCACGACAGGTTCTTCGACCTCGGCGGCCACTCACTACTCGCGGTGCAGGTCGCCTCCGAGATCCGCGACCGCTTCCAGATCGAGATGCCCGTCCTGCAGCTCTTCAAGGCGCCAACCATCTCGGAGCTCGCCGTCTTGGTCGAGCAAGCGGAGGTCTCCGGTGGCGTCGCCGACGCGCCCGCCACGCCTGGTGATGTCGAGCCGGAAGTGCGCGCTGCACCGGAGATCCAGGAGGAAGGGCCCGGGGGAGCGGCCAAGGCAAGCTACCGGGAGTTCTACGACGATGTCACTCGGCGGCTGGAAGCCACGGGCATGGCTGAGGCCTCGTTCTTTCTGAACTATGGGTACGTGAGCCTGGGCCAGGGCGATGAGGCGCAGTTCGCGGAACCGGAGGGGGTGTTCAACCCGAGCTCTATCCGCCTTGCCTTCGAGTTGATAGGCAAGACGCCGCTGCGGGGGAGCAGGGTTCTCGATGTCGGTTGTGGGCGCGGAGGAACCGTTTCACTGCTGGCGGATCGGTTCAAAGCCGAGGCCGTGGGTGTCGATCTTTCTCCCGAGGCCGTAGCTTTCTGCCGCAAGACCCACAATCATCCCGGGGTCAGCTTCGAGGTGGGTGACGCCGAAAACCTGCCCTTCGAGGATGGCTCGTTCGATGTCGTCACCAACCTCGAGTCGTCGCACACCTACCCGGACATCCGGGCGTTCTTGGCCGAGGTCCGCAGGGTGCTGCGACCCGGAGGGTGGTTCCTTCATGCCGATCTGCTGGCGGGTCAGCGGTGGATGGAAGTGCAGGTACTGCTTGGTTCTCTGGGATTAAAGGTGGAGGCAGATCGGGAGATCACGCCGAACGTGCTTGCTTCTTGCGATCGGGTTGCCGACAGCCGTACCGAGGCGTTTGGTGAGCGGAGCGCCGTTCTCGACAACTTCCTCGCGGTTCCAGGATCGCCCGTCTACGAGCAGATGGCCTCGGGAGCGTGGGAGTACAGGATCCTCCGGTCGAGGCTGAGATGAAGATCGTTGACGCGTGGCTGGTGCCCGTGCAGGAGGGAGCCGGGGACGACTCCAATCTGCTCGGGATGCTCGGTCCCGACGATCGGGCCAAAATCAGCAGGCTGGGCGAATCCGAGGACCGCGACCGCGCGGTAACCGCTCGGGTCGCGGCGCGGATCGAGCTTGGTCGGCGACTGGGCTTGACGCCGGGGGCGGTGCGATTGCGCGACGAGGGTCCGCCGGCGGTCGAAGCCGCCGATCTGAGTGTGAGTTGGTCCCATAGCGGGACGTGGATAGCTCTTGCTATCTGCGAGGGACGCTCGGTGGGGGTCGATATAGAACGCGAACCGAAACGGCTCGACATGCAGGCGCTGAAGGAGATCGGCGTTACATCTCTGGAGGAATTCGTACGTCTCGAAGCGGCTACTAAGGCGACGCATTGCGCATTCGGTGGAAGCTGGCCGCCGGGTGTTTTAGTGCGGCGGCTTGCGGCACCGCCCGGCTATGTCGCTGCTGTGGCAGCTCCCGGCGACGATTGGACTTTCGAACTTCACATGCGTTGTCCCCTCGAGGCGCTACGGGAAAGGACGGTGGAAACAATGAGATCTTTTGGGGGCCTCTGCTATGCTCCGCTCCTCCCACTTCCGAGCCTTCAGGGGTGGTTTGCGTGAGCTTATTGGATCCGCTGGGCATCTTCGACGGTGGTGGCAGCAGCTCATCGGTCTCGAGCACCGTCAACCTCAACGTCGCCGGCCTCAGTGACATGAAAGAAACGGTGACCTTGGCGGGCGGAACCAAGATCACTGAAGATGTGACGCTTCGGCCGGTGTCGGTGACAGAGAACCTCACATTGAACCCGGTGACGGTGAACGAGAACATCGACCTTCAGCCGGTGACGGTGAACGAGAACATCGACCTTCAGCCGGTGACGGTGAACGAGAACATCGATCTGAAGCCGGTCGCCGTCGACACCTGCCAAACCTTCAAGCTGGCCCCGCTCCCCGAGACTGAGGTCCGTCAGCCGTATCACCACCATGTCGGCTACACGATGTTCGGCCTTGAGTTCATGGGGGTCACCTACGACGGCGAGTCGAAGCAGCTTATCGACAGCCCCCACCGTCCTCAGGTGATAGAGCGCGTTGGCCACACCGAGCACCAGCGCAGCGAAGTCGCCGGCGGCCGAGGGATCCGGATCCGCATCCTCGATCCCGACGACGAGTAACTCGCGCAGTGCCGCCGTTGGCCGTTGCTGGCGCGACTCCAGTTCTCCTGCGTGCGAACGGCGAGCGCGTCGAGGGTGAGGTCTGGCTGACGAACAATTCGAAGGACCCCGTCGACGTCAGGGAGGCGCACCTGCGGGTGAACCTTGTCTCGGGACCTGAAGAGGGCGAGATCAAGATTCCGCCCGAGGCGGCGATCCCCGGCAACGGCATCAAACGTCTGCTGATCACGATGGGAGTGGAGCCCTTCACTCCCCCTGGGACTTATGACGCAACCATTCGATTGGTCACGTCCGACGGGGATCAGTCGATCCCTGCAACATTCTTCATCGCCGCCCTGCTTCGCCTCGAGCTCATTGCCGATCCTCAGGTTTTCTCCGGCGTGAAGGCCGGCGCCAAGCTGAAGGGCAAGGTCGTCGTACTCAATAAGGGCAACGTCCCTGTCCCCGTCCAGTCCATCGCGGACGAGCCTCTACATGAAGTCAGCTACGCCGCCCGGGTGCTCGCCATCGGCACCGGCGGGGCCGCTGTGGTCCAACCCGCAACGGGTTTCAAAACGCTGGCCGGCAAGGTCAAGTTCACCAACGACAAACCCACCGTTCCCGTGGGCGGGTGGGCTGACGTGACCTTCCAGCTGACCACCCCAGCAGGACTGGGCTCAAACCTGCACGTCAGGGTCATGCCCCGCATCGCCACCGAGCGCTTCGCCGTCGACCTTCTGACCTGACCGCCCTGGGAAAGGAGAAGCCATGAATGGAACCATGCGTCACCGTCAGAGTCGTTACTCGCGAGATCTAGCGGGTAGCGCGGCCACACCCATGTACTACGGATGGTCCCCCCAGACGAGGCGCATGGAGATGATGGACCTGCCGGGCTACATCGATTCCTTCCGCCAGGTTTACGAAGAGGCAACCCAGGATCTTCAGCAGCGGCTTGCCGCGATCACGCAGGTTCTGGCGGGGAGTGGGGGCCAAAGTTCGCCCGGAGCGGACGCTGCGCAGGGGGCCGGACAGCGCACGCGCCACGGACATCATCATTCCCATGACGCGGGCCATTGGCAAGGCCACCATGAGGGGTGTGAGCACGGGTGCCGGGAGTGCGACGATGCAGACGATTGCTGCTGCGAGTGCCATATCTGTGATGCAGACATCGTCGTGTACGCGCGTTGCGGGGAACTGCGCGTTATTCCGATCGAGATCGACAACGACACGCGCAGAGTGCGAGACGACGTGACGCTCGAGGTGAGCGAAGTTCGCTCGTCAGGCGGTCGCACGCTCCCGTGGCAGGTTTATCTGAACCCGGCGGGCCCGCTCACGATCGAACCGTGCAGTACCACGAGGTTCGAACTGCTCACGCACATCAACTGCCGAGATTCAGGCACCGGCGATCCTGCTTCGAAGGGAAACGAAACTTCTGGCCAAGCGAGCAAGGAAACGACGACCACAACCAAAGGAGCAGACAAGTCACCGCCGCCATCGGACCACGACGCGTCATTGCTTGCGTGGACCGCCTCGCAGCGAGGCGATTTCGGTGATGTCGACAACTGTGAGGTGGGATACGTGACCATCCGCGTTGGTGGCTGCCTGATCAGGCCCATCGTGGTGGCGATCGCCGTTCTGCCCACTTACTGCGACGCTTACCACCTGAGTTGCTCGTGCTGCTGAATCCGCCTGCCACGGTCCCTTGATCGCCGATGGCCGACCAGGGCGCGGTGTGGCCTGACTGGACAGAGCGGATGCGGGGAGTGGTCAACGACACGATCGAACGATCGTCCAAGTCAACGGCCAACTTCCAGCGCCTCCTTGCTTCCATGGCGGCGGCCGGGATCAACCCGGAATTTCTGACCGACGAGCTGACCCGTCAAGGACAGCAGCACGGTCTCGATGCATACCAGCGATTTGCAGAGCTCCTGACTCGGTTCAACTCGGGGGCCCTCGCAATCGTCATCCGTTACAGGGACGAATACCTGAGCGAGTTGATCCCGACAGATCTCTTATCGAGTGTGGGTCCGCCTCCTGCGGTCCCATCGCCACCAAATCACTCCGATCCCGCGGGGTGGGCAGGTTGGTACCAATCGTGCGCAGCCTGGTTCACTCAGCAACAAGCCTGGTCGTCTCGAGTGACTCAACTCCTGGTGAACGAGGTGTCATCGGCAAAGTTGCGCCCCGAGGCGATCCAGACCTCGGCCAACGCATTTCTCCAGCGACGACTCCCGCACTACCTCGCAGACATGGCCGAGCTGAACGCCGACCTTGTGTCCGACGTCCTTGGGATTGCCGACACTTCGATCGACGCCGTGGCGGGTTCCATCTTGGGAGATCAAGGCCGTGACGAGATGACCGTCGAGGTGCAAGGTGTTGCGGGAACTACCGTGCGGGCGGGACTGATCGCCGAAAACAGCCGGTCGGAGTCTGCGCTCATCTCGTGCAGCGCGGTGGCCGATGACGGCTTCGGGCTTACAACCGCCCCCCGGGAGTTCCAACTTGGCCCGGGTGAATCGCGACGGGTCGCGATCCGGGTCGCTCTTGCGGCGGAGGCGACGAGGGGACGCGTTGAGGCGGGCACCGTGACCATCCACGGGCAGGGCGACAATGACCTGAGGGTCCGCGTTATGGCCCTCGTCGAGGCTCCACCCAACTCACCGCGCGAGGTTGAAGTATCGACACCCCCCGACAGAACGGAGTAACGAAACCCTCGAGCCCGGTGCTACACCTTCGGTTACCGACGGAGTTGGTTAGTTGCCCTCTTTGACCTCGTAGATCTCGTCCGCCACGAGCCCATGGGCATCCCGATGAACGGTGTTGGCCGCTTCGGCGTCGGGCGCTTCGACGAGGCAGAAGATCCGTCCGTCCCCCTCGTCCACCCAATACTTGAGGTAGTTGACCCCGTGCCCGCTCTGGGTCTGGAGGTCCGCTATGTGTGCCTTAGCGACGTCGTCCAAGCTGACGCCACCCTCGATCTTGTGGATATCCATATACAGCGGCATGAACATTCCTTTCTCCCGAGCGATGAGCCAGAAGCATCCCACTATCCGAAGGCTCAGGTTTCCATAGATGAGTCCGTCCTGAGGAAAGCCGTGTCGACATCCTCATGGGGGGGCCTTGGGTGCCCTTACCTCACCCGAGAACCGGGGCGGCCGTTCATGATTCCATGG
>JAXDJO010000028.1:0-3837 GCA_034667525.1 Actinomycetota bacterium | reverse complement strand
ACTGCCGCAGCCGCAGCAGCGAAGATCACGACCAGGAAAGGGAGCGCGAGCGACGAGAACATCCGCCAAGGATGCGGCACCGAGGTCGCGAAACACGGGGTTTCCTGTGGATCGTGTTGCTGTCGGGCTAGGTACGGCCGAGCCGCCCTACGGCTTAGCGGTGGCTGGAGCCGGCGATCCCCTCGGCCACCCCGATCAGCAAGACAGCAGCGATCACGGCAACCACGAAACCGATGAAGTTCAGCTCCATGATGGTGCCGGTACCCAGAAGGTTGGCGACGATGCCGCCGATGATCGAGCCGGCCAGGCCTAGAAGCAGGGTCATGAGGATGCTGAGATGCTGTCTTCCCGGCTTGATGAGACGCGCCAGGGCTCCGATAAAAAGCCCTGCCAGGATGAAACCGATCACGTCCAAGGGCCCCTTTCGCGTCGTAGAGATCGCTACGGTATCTGCTTCCTGGAGGGGATGGGGATCAGATGCGACGTTCGGACTTCTGCCGATCGCGGCGGCGCGAGGGAGAATCGAGCACGGTTTTACGTGAGGCGATGACCGAAGGAGTGGTCCAGATGCTGGCGACAGAGGACATCCGATCAGTGCGGCTCGAAGGTCAGCCGCTGTCCGACGATGAGGTGCGTCTCATCGACGCCTACTGGCGCGCCGCGAACTATCTCTCGGTCGGCCAGATCTACCTGCTCGGCAATCCCTTGCTTCGCGACGCTTTGAAGATCGATCACGTCAAGCCGCGACTGCTGGGCCACTGGGGCACAACGCCCGGATTGAACTTCATCTATGCCCATATGAATCGCGTCATCAAGCAGCGCGATCTGAACGCGATGTATGTGACCGGACCGGGACACGGGGGTCCGGGAATCGTCGCGAACACTTATCTCGAGGGGAGTTACAGCGAGACCTACCCCTCGATCTCGCAGGATGAGGCGGGCATGCTCAAGCTGTTCCGCCATTTCTCCTTCCCCGGCGGGATCCCAAGTCATGCGGCCCCCGAGACTCCTGGGTCGATCCACGAAGGGGGAGAGCTCGGTTACGCGCTCGTCCACGCGTTCGGGGCAGCATTCGACAATCCGGACCTGTTCGTCTGTTGCGTCGTTGGCGACGGCGAGGCCGAGACGGGGCCGCTCGCGACCAGCTGGCATTCGAACAAGTTCCTGAACCCCGTGCACGACGGTGCTGTGTTGCCGGTGCTGCACCTGAACGGCTACAAGATCGCGGGACCGACGGTGCTGGCTCGCATCTCGAACGAGGAGCTCGCCGACCTCTTCTCCGGCTACGGCTACCTTCCTTATTTCGTCGAGGGAGACGAGCCCGAAACGATGCACCAGATCATGGCGGCCACCCTCGACGATGTCACCGAAGTGATAGCCGAGATCCAAGATGATGCCCGCAGAACTGGTTTTGTGCAGCGTCCTCGGTGGCCGATGATCGTGCTGCGCACGCCCAAAGGCTGGACGGGGCCGAAAGAGGTGGATGGCCTTCCCGTCGAAGGGTCGTTTCGCTCACATCAGGTGCCGCTGGCGGAGCTCGCCGATCATCCCGAGCGTCTTGCGCAGCTCGAGAGCTGGATGCGCAGCTACAAGCCCGAGGAGCTGTTCGATGAAAATGGAGCTCTCGCCGCAGAGTTGCGGGAGCTCGCGCCGGCGGGGGAGAGGCGCATGGGATCGAATCCGCACACCAATGGTGGGATCCTGCTGCGCGATCTGCAGCTTCCGGATTTTCGGGATTACGCGGTCGAGGTCAAGAACCCGGGAACGCGCACGAGCGAGCCCACCAGGGTTCTGGGTGATCTGTTGCGAGATGTGATGCGGTTGAACGAGAAGACGCGCAACTTCCGAGTGATGGGCCCCGACGAGACCGCGTCGAACCGTTTGGGTGCACTGTTCGAGGTCACGCAGCGGATGTCGGTGGCGAGGATCGAGGTCACAGACGAATCCGTGTCACCCGATGGGCGCGTGATGGAGGTCCTCAGCGAGCACATGTGCCAGGGCTGGTTGGAGGGATACCTCTTAACCGGCCGTCATGGGTTCTTCTCCTGCTACGAAGCTTTCATCCACATCATCGACTCGATGTTCAACCAGCACGCGAAGTGGTTGAAGGTCACGAGGACAATTCCGTGGCGGCGGCCGATAGCGTCGCTCAACTATCTTCTTACTTCACACGTGTGGCGTCAGGACCACAACGGGTTCTCGCACCAAGACCCCGGATTCATCGATCATGTCGTGAACAAGAGGGCCGAGATCGTTCGCGTGTACCTCCCGCCCGATGTGAATTGTCTCCTCGCAGTCGCCAACCATTGTTTGAAGAGCAGGCACTATGTCAATGTCATCGTTGCCGGCAAACAGCCGTCACTCGATTACCTGACGATGGATCAAGCGATCGGACATACCACCAGAGGGATCGGGATCTGGGATTGGGCCAGCAACGATGAGGGGGCCGATCCCCAAGTGGTCATGGCGTGCGCGGGTGACGTCCCGACGCTGGAAGCGCTCGCGGCCACCGCTATGTTGCGCGACTATCTGCCCGATCTGCGGGTGCGTTTCGTAAACGTCGTCGACCTTATGCGGCTGCAGCCGGAGACCGAGCATCCGCACGGGCTCTCGGACCGTCACTTCGACGCGCTCTTTCCCCCGGACACACCGGTGATCTTCGCCTACCACGGCTATCCGTGGCTGATCCACCGCCTCACCTATCGACGAGCAGCCCATCCCCACATCCACGTCCGCGGATACAAGGAAGAGGGAACGACCACGACTCCTTTCGACATGGTGATGCTCAATGACCTCGACCGGTTTCACCTAGTGCTCGACGTGATCGATCGCGTCCCCGCGATCGGTAATGGAGCGGCGCGCGTGCGACAGGAGATGCTGGATCTCAGGATGGATGCCCGCCTCTACACGCGCGAGCACGGTGAGGATGATCCTCAGATCAGCGGATGGACCTGGCCCCACTGAAGAAACCGTGAAGATCCTGGTCGTCAATGCCGGGTCGAGTGGCCTGAAGTTGCGGCTGCTCGGGGATGGTGACGACTTGATCGAAAGCGAGGATGTCGCAGGGGCCGGAGAGATGGTCTCCGTCTTGAAGGGCTGGGCGAAGCCCGACGCGATTGGCCACCGCATCGTCCATGGTGGGACGCGTTTCACCTCGAGTGTTCGCATCGACAAGCAGGTCATCGCACAACTGGAAGGGCTTATCGATCTGGCTCCGCTGCACCTTCCGCCCGCCCTGGAGGGTATCCAGGAGACGGGTCAGGTGTTTCCCGGCGTGCCACAGGTGGCGTGCTTCGACACGGCCTTCCACTCGCGACTGCCTGCTGCCGCGGCGACGTACGCGCTGCCCCGCGACTGGCGTGAGAGATGGGGACTCCGACGATTCGGGTTCCACGGGTTATCTCACTCCTATGCGTCGCGACGCGCGGCTGAGCTCCTCGGTCGAAGCGTGGGGGAACTTCGGTTGGTCACGTGCCACCTGGGGGCCGGCGCCTCGCTCGCTGCAGTGAAACAAGGCGCTTCCGTAGACACGACCATGGGCTTCACTCCGCTGGAGGGCCTGGTGATGGCCACTCGCTCGGGGAGCGTGGATCCGGGCCTCATCTTGTGGCTCGAAACGGTCCAAGGGGTTCAGCCGGCCGAGATCTCACACGCTCTCGAGCAAGAGTCCGGTTTGCTCGGACTGTGCGGCACCGCCGACATGAAAGAGGTGGTGATGGCGCGGTCACGGGATGCAGCGATGGCGCTGGACGTGTACATCCACCGACTGTGTGCGGCGATCGCAGCGATGGCTTCGGCCATGCGGGGTCTGGACGCGATTGCCTTCACAGGGGGAGT
>JAXDJO010000027.1:0-46512 GCA_034667525.1 Actinomycetota bacterium | reverse complement strand
CCGAGCGACCGTCGCGTTCAACACCGCAACGGCCGAGCCCTTTGCAAGCTGCGCGAACTCCTCTTCTTGTAAGACGGCGGCCCCACCTGTAGCGATCACGACACCCGAGAGCCGGACGGCGTCGGTCATCGCTCTCTTCTCGAGAGCCCGGAAGTGCGCTTCACCGTCTCGGGCGAAGATCTCGGAGATCGATATGCCTTCCCGAGCTTCGACCACGAGATCGAGATCCACGAACGGCAGGGATAGCAATCGCGCCGCTTCTCGCCCCGCCTCGGTCTTGCCGGTTCCCATGAATCCGGTCACGATGAGACGAGGACGGCCCGCGGGCAATGGGGGCATGGGCAAGAAGCTGCGGCTCACCTGAGGCGTCAAGACCGCTCATCTCCCAGCAAGTGTCCGTGGCTGGTGGGCAGCTCGGCGTCACGCAGAAAATGGTGCGCCGCGCACATCGCGTCCAATCGGTCGCCACCGAAGCGCTCGGTGACCTCGTCGGCAAGGACCCACGCGACCATGGCTTCGGCAACGACGGCTGCCGCGGGAACCGCGCAGATGTCCGAGCGGACGTAAGGGGGATCGCTTGCGGCGCCGGTACCGAAGTCCACCGACTCGACAGCCCGTCGCACCGAAGACAGCGGCTTCATCGCCGCTCGCACCAAGATGGGGGCTCCGTTGCTGACGCCAGCCTCGATGCCCCCCGCGTGGTTGGTGGGCCGCGTGATCCGTCCCTCTGTGAGAACGATGTCATCTTGTGCTGCGCTCCCCTGCAGCGAGGAGATGGCGAACGCAGGACCTATCTCGACGCCCTTGATTGCAGGGATGGAGCACACCGCTTGCGCCAAACGCCCGTCCAGCTTCCGATCCCAGTGAGCGTAGGAGCCCAGGCCCACGGGCGCTCCGCGCGCAAAGGCCCAGAAGCTTCCGCCCAGCGTCTCGCCCTGCGCGCTGGCCTCATCTATCGACCGGCACATGTCGGCGGACGCCCGATGATCGGGGCAGCGCACCGCGTCGGACTCTGCCTGCTCCGCCAGTTCCACCAGTGCCGCGTCCTCGAGATCAGCCGGATCACCCGCGGGTCCGCCGGCGCATACATCTCCGATCTGACTGACATAGCTACCTACCGAGATGTCAAAGGCGGCCACGAGCGCTTTTGCCAGCGCTCCGGCGCCCACGCGCGCCGCTGTCTCTCGTGCGCTTGCCCGCTCCCTGATCGTGCGGAAATCGTTCAGTCCGTACTTCGCCCTGCCGGCGAGATCGGCGTGCCCGGGCCGTGGGGTCGTAAGGGGCTTGGGGTCGTGCGGTTGGTTTGCGAAATCGCGATTCACGATCCTGAGCGCGATGGGGGCCCCGGTGCTGTGACCACCCTGCACTCCACTGACGATCTGAGCGCGGTCCTTCTCGATCTTCGTCGAGCGAGCCCCCCGGCCGTAACCGCCCTGCCGGCGCACGAGCTCCCGGTCGATCGCTTCTGCCGGGAGGGGCACGCCTGCGGGCATCCCTTCGACGATCACCACCAGCTCTGGCCCATGTGATTCACCTGCGGTAAGGAAGCGGAGCATCAGACTTGTTCTCGTTGCAGGTTCGTGGGTTCGTTGTCCGCGGAGTCCACGGTGCCATAAGAGCCAAGGGCGGCGGCCCACATCACATCTCGCGGAGCATCGCGACCCGTCCACAACTCGAAAGAAAGAGCGGCCTGCTCGATCAACAGGCACAGACCTTCAACGGTCTCACAACCTTCGGCCCGGGCGCGACGGAGAAGACCTGTCACGCGCGGCCGGTATACGAGGTCGAAGACGACACCGTTCTGGGGCAGCGGAGCGGAATCCGGCAGCGGCGACGACCCGTCGTCACCACCGCCCACGGGTGTGGCGTTCACCACGAGATCTGCCCGCTCCAGAACCGAAAGGGTGGAGGGGGCCGTTGATGCTGCGAAGGTAACGCCGAGATCGGAGCTCAGTCTCGTGCCCGCTGCAGCATTGCGTCCGGAGACGTGCACCCGTGTCCCCTCGCGAACAAGTGCGACCGCAACCGCGCGGGCAGCACCTCCCGTGCCGAGTATGACTGCCTCCTTCACGTCGCGCCGCGTCACCGATCGAAGCGCAGGCATGAATCCCAACACGTCGGTCGAAGCTCCGAAGGCAGATCCGTTTCGGAACACGATCGTGTTAACCGAGCGTGCTTGCATCGACTCCGGTGCCAGGTCATCGCAGAGATCGACGACAAGCTCTTTGAGCGGCCGAGTAACGTTCAGTCCCAGGTACGTCTGCCGAAACACAGGGAACATCGCACCGAGCTCGTGGGCGGGAACCGCTACGGCTGCATAGCCGAGGTCGAGATCGAGCGACTTGAGGGCTGCATTTTGCAGCACGGGCGACAGGCTGCCGGAGATCGGATCGCCGATGACGGCAAGTTTGCCCGGGGCGTTCACTGGAAGGCCGCCAACAGCGCGGTGAACTCCGGGAACGAATCTCCGACAAAGTCGATCCCGGTGACTTGCACATCACCGTCGGCGACCATCCCTGCGAGCGAGAACGCCATCGCAAGCCGGTGATCATCGCGCGCATCACAGATCCCCGAGCGAAGACGCGAAGGTCCCCGCACGATGAATCCATCGGGAAGCTGTTCGACGTCGGCCCCCAGGCCGTGCAGTCCGGCGACGAGTCCGGCTATCCGATCGCTCTCCTTGGCGCGCAGCTCCTGCGCACCTCGCACCACGGTTACCCCTTCCGCTTGCGTCGCCAGCACACCCACCAAAGGCAGCTCATCGATCAGCGATGGAACCTCGTCCGGAGCGATCTCCGTTGCGAACAAGGGGGCGGAGTGCACATGGAGATCGCCTACCGGCTCGGGCACCTTCGTGTGCATCGCGCTCTCGATGCCGGCCCCCATGCGCGCAAGCACGTTCAAGAATCCAGCCCGAGTGGGATTCAAACCAACACCTTCAACGGTCAGATCGACCTTCATCAGGAGAGCCGCAGCAGCCAGCGCGGCAGCCGACGACAGGTCCCCCGGCACGGGGAGCTCCAGCGGGGCGAGCTCGCCGGCTCGCACTGAAACGGCGGTCGTTTGCACCCCAGGCGCGACCTCGATGACGGCTCCCATCGCCCGCAACAGACGTTCGGTGTGGTCGCGCGTCGTGACGCGCTCGACCACCGTGGTGGTTCCACCTGCATGAAGGCCCGCCAGCAACACCGCAGACTTCACCTGGGCGCTTGCGACGGGAAGTTCATAGGTGATGCCGCGGAGCTCAGTCCCGTGGATGGTGATGGGAGCCGTGCCCTCAGGCGTCAGTTCGATCGAGGCCCCCATCGCGCGCAAGGGCTCGGCTATCCGGCGCATGGGACGCCGCAGCAGTTGGCTATCACCGGTCAGCTCACTCGAGAAATCACACCATGCAAGCAGCCCGGCCGCCAGGCGCATCGTGGTTCCCGACCGACAGCAGTCGAGGGCCGCGCCGGAAGCCCCCAGGCCCGCCGCGCCCCGGCCCTCGATCTCCAGGACGCCGGCATCCATCGACCATGACACTCCCAGATCGCGGAGCACCCGGAGCGTGGCTGCGCAGTCGCCCGCCGACGAGAAGCCGGCGATCCGGGAGGTGCCGCGGGCGATGGCTGCGAGCAGAGCGGCGCGATGGGAGATCGACTTGTCACCGGGAACAGACACGCGGATCGGCACGACGCTGGACCCAGCCAGTGCAGGAAACGTCACCGGCTGGTTCCTTGCTGCGTCAGCGGTAGTGAGGCGGTCCCGCTCTGCCACCGCGCCAAAAGCACCTCCAACTCACGCGGACCCTCGTCGAGGACTTCGCACATCACTGCGAGCTTCGCAACGAGCTCCTCGACCGCCCCCCGGACATGGGAAGCGTTGGCGGTGAGAAACCCCGCAACCATCTGTGGATCGCTACAGGCAAGGCGCGTGGCGCCTTGGTATCCCGGCGAGAACAATGCGGAAGTCTCATCCGTCGCACTTGGGTCACCCAAGGAGGCGAGGGCGAAGGCGGTGACGTGAGCAACGTGGCTGGACCGCGCGAGCACTGCGTCATGAGTCTCCGCGTCGACCTCGGCCACCTTGGCTCCGATCAGAGAGGCGAACAAGCGCGCGCGATCTAGGGCCACCTGGTCCTCTCTCACGGGGCTGAACACGAAGGTTGCCCCTTTCAGCATCTCCGGACGGGATCCGGTGGGACCCGGCCGCTCGCTTCCCGCCATCGGATGTCCACCGATCGCGTGAACACTGCCGGGAACGTGCCTGCGCATCGCCGCCGTCACTGCACTCTTGGCGCTGCCCGTATCCACCAGGAACGAACCCGGTTTTACCTGAGGGCCAAAGTCTTGGAGGAACCGGATGATCTCCGGCACCGGCAGGGCCAACACCACCGTGTCGAAGCCAAGGGCTCCATCGATCTGAGGGATCCGGCCCGTTGCCGCGCCCAACCCGAAGCTGACGTCGGCAACCGCCGCGTCCCTATCGTGGATGAACACCTCGGCGCAACCCGCATTTCGCAAAGCGACACCAAGCATCGTTCCGATCTGTCCGGCACCCACGATCGCGATGCGACCCAGCTCCCTGCCAGCCTTCCGATCCACCAGAACGGGGTTCACGCCGCATCGCGGCCCAGCGCGCCCGCCACAAGATTCAATGAGGTCACGAGCTGGGTGAACGACTCCAGGTCCAAAGACTGAGCCGCGTCCGATAACGCGCGCGTGGGATCGGGGTGCACTTCGATCAGGAGGCCGTCGGCCCCCGCCGCTACTCCGGCAAGCGCTATGGGCGGAACCAGCTCTGCTTTTCCCGTCGCGTGGCTCGGGTCCACCACTACCGGAAGGGAGCTGAGGCCCTTGAGCACCGGAACCGCATTCACGTCGAAGGTGAATCGGGTCGCGGTTTCGAAGGTGCGTATCCCCCGCTCGCACAGCGCCACCTGATCGTTGCCCTGAGCCAGGATGTATTCGGCAGCCTGCAACAACTCCTCCACCGTCGAGCCCGGCCCCCGCTTCAGAAGCACGGGATGGTGGGAATCGCCCACGGCCCGCAGCAGGGAGTAGTTCGCCATGTTGCGGGCTCCCACCTGGAGCATGTCGGCATACTCGCTCACCAACGGCACGTCGTCGGGAGTAACCACCTCCGTCACCGTCGCCAGTCCCAGTTCTTCGGCGACCTCGGCGAGGATCCGCAGTCCCTTGTCCCCCAGCCCCTGGAAGCTATAGGGGGACGTGCGCGGCTTAAAGGCCCCTGCACGGAGCACCTTCACCCCACAAGATGCAACACCTTCGGCTGCGAGCTGCAATTGTTCGCGGCTCTCCACCGCACACGGACCGGCCATCACCAACAGATTTCCGCCGCCGAGCCGGGCTCCGTTTGCGAAGGTGATCGTGCGGTCCGCCGGGTGGAAATCGCGTGTCGCCAGCTTGAAAGGATGCAAGACGCGCACGACTCTTTCCACGCCGGCGAGGGGCTCGAACATCTCTGGGTCGATCTGCGCTTCGCCGCCGATGACTCCGATGATCGTTCGCTCAACGCCGGAAGAGAGGTGCGGCGTATGTCCGTGCGCCTCTACGGTCTCGACAACCCTTTGGATCTCATCCTCTGTGGCGTGCGACTGCATGATGATGATCATGTTTCAGCTCCTATCGGTGTGCTCGAGAGGTCGGGACGCAAAACCGCGGCATCTCCCAGATAGAGGTGGCGGATCTCGTGTTGAGCCCGGGTCGTGTTCAGCAGCAGCAGCACGCGCAAACAACGGTCGACGGGACTGTCACCGGCCTGCTCGCGCACCGTGAGAAGAGGCACGCCCGACCAGCCATGCTTGCGCGCGGCAGCCGACGGATTGCAGCCGGCAAGCTCATCGGGGACCGTGAAGATCGCCGCGGCGATCTCCTCGAGCGGACAATCGTTCGCGGCGACAAGGCCCTCGAGCAGAGTCTTTGTCGCGTCCTCGATGGCATCATCGGTCGATCCAACGGTGGTGATGGCTCCTCGCGCGCCCCTGCACGCCCATCGTTGTTGATCCATCGTTCGCCTCTCTCTCCAACAAAAAAGAGGCGTGGAGAAAACTCCACGCCTCTCGAGCCGATTCCGACCTTCTCTTACCCTGAGGTCCCTCCCGAGAAGCGCGTGGAGCCACCGCACCAATAGTTCCGATAGCCCGCGCTCCAACGCTGCAAGGTTGTCATTGCCTCCATCCTAGAGAACCCTCGGCATCCGTCAATAGCGGCAAGCTAAGCGACCTCGTCCAGCTCGCCGGTCGCTACGTCGTAGATGAAGCCCCTAATCCCTTCCTTGTTCGGAATGAAAGGGCTGAGCTTGATCCTTGCAATCGACTCGCGCACGTCTTCCTCTAGGTCGGTAAAGGCTTCGAGCGCGAAGTGCGGCCTGATACCGACCTCGGCCTGGATCTGGCGCTTGACCTCGTCGTCGGTGAAGGTGAGCATCCCGCAATCGGTGTGATGGATGAGAAGGATCTCTTTCGTCCCCAGCAATCGCTGCGAGATGACCAGCGACCGGATAGCGTCGTCGGTCGCGACGCCGCCGGCGTTCCGGATGACGTGAGCGTCTCCCTCTTGCAGGCCCAGGATCTTGTGGACGTCGAGCCGGGCGTCCATACAGGCCAGCACGGCTACGCCCTGAGCGGGAGGAAGCGGGAGCTCCCCCTTCGTGAAGTTCCTCCGGTACTCCTCGTTGTTCTTCAGCAGCTGCTCGGCGTTGGCCATGGCAGCCCTCCTTTTTTTCCCTATTAACACTGGACTATGGGTACGAATCCTAGCAGGAGAAGCTCTCCTGGAGAGAGCGGCTACCGCAACGGCGCTGGCAAAATGGAAGGTCCACAAACCTAAGGAGCCAAGCAATGGGACTTGCCAAACGGATGTCGCTGCTGTTCAAGACGAAGGCCAACAAGGTCCTGGACAACGCAGAGGATCCGAGGGAGACACTCGATTACAGCTATCAGCGCCAACTCGAGATGCTTCAACAGGTGAAGCGCGGGGTGGCCGACGTAGCCACTTCCCGGAAGCGTGTGCAGTTGCAACTCCAGCAACTGGAGTCTTCCCAAGCGAAGTTAGAGAACCAGGCCCGGCAAGCGGTATCGCAGGGACGAGAGGATCTCGCGCGCGAAGCTCTGACGCGTCGAGCCGGCATCGAGACGCAGACCGCCGATCTCGAAAGACAGGAGTCCGATCTCCAGGCTCAGGAGAACAAGTTGGCCGATGCGGCCCAGCGTCTCCAGTCCAAGGTCGAGACCTTCCGCACCCGCAAGGAAACGATCAAGGCAACGTACACGGCCGCCGAGGCTCAGACCAAGATCTCCGAGGCGGTCTCTGGCATCTCTGAGGAGATGGGCGACGTGGGATTGGCGATGCAAAGGGCCCAGGACAAGACGGAACAGATGCAGGCTCGCGCCGGGGCGCTCGACGAGCTGCTGGCCACGGGCGCACTCGACGACGCAACTCAAACTTCAGATCCGATCCAGGCTCAACTCGACGCGTTGGGCACGGGCGGCGGTGTCGACGCCGAGCTCCAACGGCTCAAAGCGGAGTTGGGTCCGGGGGCCACTCCCGCCGCTCTCAATGCCGCCCCTACGACTGAAGAAGGAGCAAGCCGATGATCGTAAGGATCCTCGGCGAGGGTCAATTCGAGGTCGACGATGGACGCCTCGAGGAGCTCAACTCGCTGGACAACGAATTGCTCGCATCGCTGGAGCAAGGTGACGACACCGACTTCCAACCGAGGTTGCGCGCCCTTCTGGATGCGGTGCGCAAAGACTCAACTCTCGTTGCAGACGACCATCTTGCCCCGTCCGATCTGATCCTTCCTCACGCCGACGCAACGGTCGATGAGGTACAGGAGTTGCTCGGCAATCACGGACTGATCCCAGGCTAATGGCTATCTCACGTTTTCCCGAGGACCGCGGACTCAACGCGCGCATGGGTATGACGATGTTCTTCCTCGGCCTCCTATACGTCGTGTTTGTGGCGGTGTTGTTCGTGGTTATCAAATCGGCGGTCTTCGTTCTGGTGATCGCCGGAGGCTTGTTATTCGCGCAGTACTTCTTTTCCGACAAGATCGCACTTTTCTCCATGGGGGCCAAGGAAGTATCACCTGAACAAGCTCCTGAGCTGCACGCGCTGGTCGAGCGGCTGTGCGTGATGGCCGACATGCCCAAACCGCGCGTCGCCATCGCCGACACCGATGTGCCCAACGCCTTTGCGACAGGTCGCACCCCGGAGGCGGCGGTGGTCGCCGTAACAAAGGGCATCATGCGCAGGCTAGAGCCCCAGGAGTTAGAGGCCGTCCTTGCTCACGAGCTATCCCACGTCGCCCATCGCGACGTAGCGGTTATGACGATAGCCAGTTTCCTGGGCCTCGTGGCAGGCCTTCTTACGCGCGTCCTCTTCTATTCCGGAATGTATGGGGGTGGCTTTGGTCGCGATGAGCGCGACGGCAACAGCGGAGCGCCCGTGATGGTCATCATGCTTGTTTCGGCCCTCGTTTACGTGATCAGCTTTCTGCTAACGCGCGCCCTGTCGCGTTATCGCGAGTTGTCCGCCGACCGCTCTGGTGCGATCCTCACGGGAGCCCCCTCGTCGCTTGCCTCCGCCCTCGTCAAGATCTCGGGAGACATGGGCAAGATCCCGACGCGCGATCTCCGCCGTGCCGAGACCGTCAACGCTCTGGCCTTCGCACCCGCGATCTCGCGAGGATTCAGCCTGTCGTCGATGTTCGACACCCATCCCAGCTTGCAGCAACGCCTTGACCAACTCGCCAAGATTGAGGCGGATCTGGGCCGCTCTGGATGAGCTTGCTCGACACGATCCTCGGACGAACCAAGCCCAAAGGCCCAGAGCTTTCCGCGTTGTTCTCGTTGCCCTCCGCCGCCGTGACCCTCGAGACTGCTGCGGGGCTGAAAACAGCCGGCCAGGCCGCAGTTGCTTTCAAGACGGTCTCCGGCGGGGGCTTTGCGAACACGACTGCCGATCTCGATTCTCTGTTGGAGTTGAGCGCCAAGGAATCCGGGTCGAAGCTGTCGCAGTCCGAAGACTCTTATGGTTTCCACTGGGTGGTGGTCACTGACCCGGAGCTCGAGGATCTGGTAGGGACGGTTCACGCCGTCAACACCACGCTGGAGGAACAGGGCTTCGGCCCCCAGCTGCTGTGCTCGGTCTTTCCTTTCGCAGACGGCTCCAACACTGTCAACCTTGTTTACCTCTACAAGCGGGGCAGTTTCTATCCCTTCGCTCCCGCAGGCAAAGAAACGCGGGACAACCAACTCGAGCTAAAAGTAAAGGCGCTGTTGGACACGGAGCTGCCTCTCGAGAAAGACCTCTCGAGGTGGTATCCGTTATGGGGCCTGCCGCTCGGCTGAGCCTCCCGAGGATTGCAGTGCCCGCATCCTTCGGCTAAGAGAATCACCGCTCGCACGGCGCACAAATCACACACACTCACGCGAACAGGGCGCTTTCCCGCGCTGAGCTTGACTTGTTGGCGCTTCCCGTTGAGGATGCCCCACTTGTGCCAGAGGGTCACTCGGATATGAGAGGGAGATATATGCGCCTGTTACGAAGAACAGGGATCGTCACGATCGCGTTTCTGTTGTGGAGCGGAGCTGCCATCGCTTCGACCAGTTACAAAACTACGGTCGACAACAGCGGACCGATCGCGTATTGGCGTCTTGGTGAGACGTCGGGTACCACCGCCTATCCGACCATGGGAAGTTATGTAGGTACCTACAAAGGGTCACCAAAGCTTGGTCTCACCGGTCTGATAATAAATGACACGAACAAAGCGCCCGGTTTCGACGGTATCAACAACAGGGTTACCGCGAACGGGCTGACCTCTCGCACGAAAACTTCGTGGTCGAAGGGTTACACACTCGAAGCCTGGGTGATGACCACTACAACTTCCGCCGAAGAACACATCTTGGCCTTTAACACCAAGAGCGGGGCAAACGGACTCGCCATCTTCCGTGATGAGCCGACCAACAAGTTCAAGTTCCATGAGTGCGAAAGCTCATCGTGCGCGACCGCCTATTCAAAGACGACCCCCGTCGCGGGCAAGATCTATCAGGTGGTGGTTACGGTGAACGGCTCGAACCGGGCCCATCTGTACGTCAACGGCTCGAGTCAGGCCAGCTTCACTTCCAAGGCCCGCCCGCTGCAGAACGGGTTCTTCACCATCGGCGCCGAATACGATTGCTGTCCCACGCCAACCTCCTTCTGGAAGGGAAAGATCGACGAGGTGGCGGTCTACAATCACGCACTGACCGCCACGCAGGTCGCGTCGCAGTGGAACGCCGGGCATTGAATCTCGCCTGCTCTTAGTCCTGTCTGTGTGAACCTCTAAGCGGAGCCCGACCCTCGGGCTCCGCTTAGCAGAGCTCAAGGCAGGCTGTGCGAGTACCACACGTTTCCGGGACCTGCGTAACTAGGTCCCTCGCCCCACAGCGCGTGGGTGCGGCCGGCGCCGTCGATATCGATCTCGAAATAGTCACCGTAGGGTTGGAGGTAGCCGTCCTTGGGGGTCAGGAAGTTGTAGTCGTAGCCCTTCACGAACCGTGAGATCTGCGTCTCCGACGACCACGTCCGGCCCCCGTTCGTGGACGCTCGGTAATAGGTGTTCCAGCGAGCGCTGGGATCGCTGCCTCCGGCGTCGAAACCATTGCGATCGTCCTGCCACGCGATCCTCACGTCACCCGTGGCCCGAGCCGCGATCGCGGGAAACAGATTGTTAGCCCCTGATGGAGCCAGCGATGGTTCGCTTCTTCCCACCCACGTCTTGGCGCCATCGGTCGAGCGGGCGAAATGCAGCTGATTGACCCCGAAAGGAGCACGATTCGCGTCGTAGAGGACGTAAAGAACGTCGGCTCTGTCGATCGCCAATGCCATCTGCTCCCCCCAGAACGCCCAGCCGGCACAGCCGCACAGCGGGGGCGCTTGTGACACGGCGACGATGGAGGTAGACCACGTGCGTCCGCCGGTGGTTGATTTGGAGACGAACAGATTCACGTCACCCGAAGGCTTCCCGTTCTGTTCGTAGCCCGCCCACGCGAAGTAGGCGTTGCCCTTCGAGTCGATCGCGCCCCCACTGGGCAGTGACCATCCCAGCTTCGAATTGGTAGTCGGCGCCGAGATCCTGTACTGCTTCCAGGTTCGGCCACCGTTGTGGGAGACAGACGCGTAGACCTTCATCACTGCGTTGTAGACCACATAGACGTCGGGCCCTCTTACCGCAAGGATGTCCTTGTCGATTCCCCGCTTAAGGTGTTCGACGAGCATCTTCTTCCAAGTCCTGCCGAAGTCGGTTGACTTGGCGACGTACTGGCTCGACTTATTCCCTTGGATAAAGGACGCGTACACGGTCTTTCCATCAACAGGATCGACCACGATCTGCGGGTCATCCTGGCGCTGGGTGGAGGGCGCCAGGGGGCGGGGCTTCGACCACGTTGCACCGGAATCATTGGAAACTTGCAGCTCCGAATGCGGGCTTACACATGCGGGACAGGCCGGATCGAATCCATAGTGACTCCAGAGGGCGTAGACGTGTCCATGCCTGTCAGTCGCGATGGCCGGTTCCCAATCGTCGCCGGCTTTGAAGCCCAGCCGGTGCGGAATCGTGAACCGTGGGCTCACCGCTGCCGATGCATCCAGCGACACCAGCACCAGAGCGGCGGTTAGAACAGCTGCCGCTATCCGCAAGGATCTTCTCGAGCTCATATGGCCCCCTTTGCCGATTCCCGAGGACTCTAGCGGAAGATCCGCCGAGATTCCGCCCAACCGCGCGGGCAGCCGATCGACAGTCTGTGCGGCGGTGGGATCGGCTCCAAGCGCTGCGGACGAGATCTTCGGGGTCTGCCATAGGACCGAGGGGATTCCCCCGGAGATCGCCCCAGACCAGGTGCGCAAAACTTCCTGCAACCGGGCCGCACTCATAATAGGAATAGCCAACGTGATAGACGATGGCGCCTCATGGTTGACAACAGACTTCGTGGGCTGATCAGATCCCTGCACCCTGCTTCGGCCCCCCTGTGGCAGGCGCGCCCCAAGGGGATGGCAGAAGATCGTTCCTTGTCGCCCCGAGACACAAGTGGCTAGCAGCAGACAGCCGCGGCTGCGCTTGCGGCACCTGGGATTCCTGGTGGTAGCCCTGGTGGCGATGGGGGCCGCCGTGGGTGCGATCGCCTGGTGGACGGCTCCATCACCGACGTACCTTCAGAAGCGCGTTGCGCGGATAGAGCGCACCTACCATGTGCATCCCGTAGCGATCACCGGGCTGCCCGTGATCATGCGAGAGGCCGTCGTGGCCACCGAGGACGAACGCTTCTACCGTCATCACGGCGTGGACACGTTGGGGATAGCGCGCGCAGCTGCCTACGATTTGACTCATCTGTCGACCGCCGAGGGGGCCAGCACCATCACGGAACAGCTGGCGAAGATCGTGTACCTGAACGGCAACGATCATTCACTCTGGCGAAAAGTTCAGGACGCCACGATCGCGCTGAGGATAGAGAATGCGACCGGCAAGCAACAAATCCTTGATGACTACCTGAATATCGTCTACTTCGGTCATCACGCTTACGGCATCAGACGCGCTGCTCATACCTACTTCGGCGTGGCCCCTTCGAAGCTTTCTCTCCCAAGAGCAAGCTTGCTGGCGGGACTCATCCAAGCTCCCAGCGCCTACGATCCGCTGAGAGATGCTGCTGATGCCCGCGCACGACAGGTGGAAGTGCTGCGTTCGATGGTGAGAAACGGTTACGCCGCGCCTGCCGAAGCCGAGGAAGTGATCTCCCGAGCTCTCCCACTCGCACACGGTTCGCTGCCGCCGGCGCAGGGAGTGTCGCTCTCGCCCGGCCCCCTGCTCGAACGAGGTCGATTCATCTTCGGCACGGTCATCTTCCTGCTGGCGATGGTGGGCTGGAGGCTGTCACCTCGTTGGTCCCACGGGAACCTGCTGCGGATCGCATGCGCGATTGCCGTGGTCGCGGGGATAGTCGAAGTCCTCGGTTCCCTACGCTCCGCCTAACCCATGCACGCTCCCCGCTCTGTCACAGTCAGCCCGGCAAAGATCTAGCGGCAGCTTCACGAGTACGGCTCCACCACCTAGATCTCCCGGCTCCGGTCGCGCTCGTTTAGCGGAGACCGGCGGCCAGCACGGCTGCAAGAGCTCGGCCGGCGGCACCGCCAGGATCGAGGGTGGGGTTATAGATGGTGACTTCAAGCCCCGCCACGCGACGGGTGGCCGTCGCAACTCGGAGCACGGTGATCAATTCCGTTGTGGTCAAACCACCCGGTGATCGATAGTCGACGGCGGGCATCACCTCGTCGTCGAGCACGTCGGCATCGAGGTGGATCCAGAACTGTTCAGGACCATCAGCACGCGTGAGGTGTGCGATCGCGTCTTCCACGATTTGCTCCACACCGCGAGAGCGAACGGCTGCCAGATCGAACGCGACCATCTGTGGAGGCAAGGGTTGACTGCCGTTGCGGGCGCTCTCTTGCCCATCGCGAAACCCGAACACGACCACGTCGTCAACCCTGATCAGGGGATCGGGGCCCTCGAGCAGTCGGGGGCCGTAACCCGTCACCAAGGCAAGATCCATCGACGCAGCCTCGCCGGTGGGCTCTGCGGAAGGCTGATAGAAGTCCGCGTGACCATCGAGAAAGAGCAATCCGAAACGGCCGCGGCGGCCCAGCGCGAGGGCATTGCCCAAAAGGATGCTGCAGTCGCCCCCCAACACGACCGGTGTGCGTCTCGCGTCAAGAAGATATCCAACCGTGTCGGCCTGCAGGCGAGCGAACCGCGCTAACTCCGGGCCATGCAGGATGCCGGTGGAGGCATCCTTCATCCCCGTCTTTCGCGGCACGTGCAGCTTCGTAACCACGCCTGAATCGAGAGTCTCCAAGAGACCGGCCCCCTCCAGCGCTGCCGGCAGACCCTCGACGCCGCCCGCCCTCAGTCCCAGCCCCGATGGCGCCTCCACGGCTGCCCACTTCTTACGTACATAACCTGAAGGGGCCAAGGTTCATCCCTGCGCTAACGCCTGGAGGAGTACCCCATCAGCGGTAGCAGTAGGAGTCGGACGAGGCGTCACCTCCCTGGAGACGCACCTGGTGCACTCGCAGACCGCGGAAGTCATCTCCGCGCGGGAAGAAGCGCTCATCGAGCGTCAGTCCGCCGGAAACGGGATCCGTGTCGAGCTTTGCGAGCCAGCTCCCCACACCGTGCGGGTAGAACTGATCGTCCCAGGCTCCGTACAAGGAATTGGTGACGTAGATCCTGCGTCCATCGCGGCTGACCTCGACCATCTGCGGCCCTCCAGCAAGCCGTTCCGAAGGCGCCGCTGGATGCGAGGTGCGACGAACGATCCCACCCAGATGGACCGACCCCACCTCGCGGGGAGCGGCAGGATCGGATACGTCGAACTGCTTGAGCTCACCGGTCCCCCAGCACGACACGTACAGCATCTGGTCGTCGACCGCGAGGTCGATGTCCGTGACCAACGGCGGGACGGCTCCGAAAGGTTTTAGCGCGGGCGGAAGGTCGGCGGCGTCGGCCGGCTCCGCCGGGATGGTGATGACCTTGTCCACTTTCCACTCCGACCCATCGCGGTGCCAGCGCCATATCGAAGCGGAAAGGTCAGCGGTCGAGACGACGACTCCCACGAAACCCCAAGTCGCATCGGGGTCGTGGGAGGGGCGAAGCTCCAGCACCATCTGATGTTCCGCTCCAAGGTCCACCGTCTGCTGGTTTCGACCAGCGGCTAGATCCCAGAAATGAAGCTGATGGCCATACTTATTGCCCAGCAACAGCTCGGGCACCACGCCCTCTTCGATCATTGAAGGAGTGCCCCATTCGCTGGTGATCAGCGTGTTCTGGTTGAGGTGCCACCACGCGTCGTAGGCCAGGTACTGGCTCCCTCGATCCGTCTCCCACGCTCGCACTACATCGAAGGTGTTGTGATCGAGGAGCGCTATGCCCCCCGGTCCGTCGGTGCCGTCCGGCCCGCCGAGGCATGTCAGGAAAACTCCATCGGGACCACAGTGCAATGTGTGAGGACGGGAATAGCCAGCTTTGCCGGCCAGCTCGGAGGCTTCGATGGTCTTGTGAAGACGCGGCGAACGAGGATCGGGGCGGGTGTCGTAGACGTGAATGCGCGAGCTCCGGATGCCCGGTAGTAATAGATAGCGGCGCTGCAGTCCGTCCTCGCCCATATCGTGGCCTTCGTGCATCAGGGCACTCGAGCACGCATTCCACCCGAAGTGGTGCAGCTCGTCCCCGCGTGTGGGCAGATCGACCCAGCCAACGACGTCCGCGAAGTCTTCGGATGACTCGTCGACATCGATGACGCTCAGGGCGTCGGGCCGCTCGCCGCTGCGGTCGAATGCCACGACGTAGGCCAGCTTCTCCCTGGGCGCGGCTACAGCTTCGGCAGCGCTCCGGTAGAAGGTGGGGTCCATCTGCGAAGAGGCCATTCGCCCACGTCCCTCGTCGGCTGATTCGCTCATCGGTGGCCTTCTTTCTCGCAGGGAACAGATAGGGGGCCCGTATTACCACGGGCAACGCCCGCTACTGACGCCGAGACGATGCCCCGGTGAGTTTCCCTTCTCGGCCCCGTCTATACGATCGAAAACTTACGCAGCGAGAGAGGAGAAGCAGATGGCCCAACTCCAGAAGATCGTTCCGAACCTGTGGTTCGACACCGAGGCCAAAGAGGCGGCGGATTTCTACATTTCCATCTTCGATGACTCGGAGATCTTGAACGTCTCGCACTATGGCGAAGCCGGGCCTCGCCCTGCAGGGATGGTGTTGACCGTGTCGTTCAAACTCGCGGGCCAGCAATTCACCGGGATCAATGGGGGCCCGGACTTCAAGTTCACCGAAGCCATCTCGTTGCTCGTGAACTGCGAGGGGCAAGAGGAGGTCGACAACCTGTGGGAGAAGCTGTCGGACGGCGGAGAGAAGGGCCCCTGTGGCTGGCTCAAGGACAGGTTTGGTCTGTCCTGGCAGATAGTTCCGACGGTGCTGGAAAAGATGCTGACGGATAAAGACGCCGATAAGGCAAACCGCGTCATGGCGGCGATGCTCAAGATGAGCAAGATCGACATAAGAGCTTTGGAGCGGGCATAGGCGCCACGTCCGGCGCACTGAAATTACGGCTGACATCTGTTCAACGCTCACCTGGGCCCAGCTCGGGCCCGAGGCAGGCATCCTGAGAAGGGCTCGGAGCTAAGTAGTTCTACGTAAGTCCTTCACGGTTCAAGCTACCCAAGCCGATAGTTCCTCTGCGGAGCAACCGCTCCACGACAAAGGCAAACCCGCCGCAAGACGGGGACGCAAAGCAAGGGGTCTCAGATCATCTCTGAGGCAGCCCCGCTACCGAAGGAGACAGGGAATGGCTATAAGAATCGCTGGAAGCAAGGCACCTCGGCTGCTCGCCGTGATCGTTCTTGCCTTTATCTACAGTGCGATGCATTTCGGAGCGACCGGAACCGCATTTGCGTCGACCCCCACGATGTGTCACGGACAGGTGGCAACGATCGTCGGAACCTCAGGCGCCGACACCATCGCAGGAACGTCGGGTAATGACGTCATCGCGGCAGGCGCGGGCGCCGACGTAGTCCACGGCAAGGGCGGCAGGGACGTCATCTGCGGCGGCACCGGGAACGACAAGCTGTACGGCGGTGCCGGCTCGGACACGCTTGTTGGCAACGCCGGATCCGACACGCTCACCGGGGACGATGGCAACGACACCGAGATCGGTGGCGACGGCTCGGACACGGAGTACGGCAACGGCGGTGACGACCTGCTTCAGGGCAACGACAACGCCGACTTGCTCGAAGGTGGCCAGGGCGATGACAATCTTCAGGGCGATGGCGGCAACGACACCCTGCAGGGCGACGACGGTAACGACACGCTTCAAGGCGACCAGGGCGACGACACGCTTCAGGGTGACGACGGTAACGACACACTTGAAGGTGACCAGGGCGACGACACGCTCAGCGGAGGATCGGGCACCGACACGCAGGACTCGCAGGGCGACACCAGCACCAGCGGAGACGACAACCAGCAATAACGATCGGCTTCGACCAGGCGAAATAAAAGGGGGCCGGATCTCTCCGGCCCCCTTTTCCTATAGCTGCCCCAAAACAGGAGCGGCCCGACCGTTTCCGGGGGGCCGCTTGCTTGTTCTAGTTGGAGTTAGCTGCTCATCGATGCTGCTTCAGCTTCCACCTCGTGCTCGACCGACTCTTTGGTTTCAGCAACCTGGACGTCGATCTCGAGCTTGACGTTGTCGCTCACCAACCAGCCACCGCTGTCGAGGGGAACGTTCCAGCTCAGGCCCCACTCGCTGCGCTTGACCGTGCCCGTGAGCGAGCCGCCCACCTTGCGATTGCCGAACGGATCCTTGAGGTCGCCACCGTGCTCGTAAACCAACTCGACGGGACGGGTCTGATCCTTGATGGTGAGATCGCCGACGACCTTGTAGTCGTCCCCTTGGCGCTCGATGGACTTGCTGACGAACGTGATGGTCGGGTAGTTCACCACGTCGAAGAAGTCCGCGCTCTTGAGGTGACCGTCCCGGTCCGGGCTTCCCGTGTCGACGCTGGCGGTGTCGATCTCGATCCGAGCGTGAGCGGAGGTGACGTCGGAGGGGTCACCCTCGACCTCGCCCCGGTAGCTGGTGAACTGCCCCCGCACCTTCGAGAGTCCCATGTGTCGTGCAACGAAACCGACGCTCGAGTGAGCATTGTCAATGGTCCACGCCATGTTCGTTTCCTCCCTCTTTCCTAGCCGATCCCGCTCCTCCGTCCGGAGCGCCTATGGGAGTCACAACCGGGTGCCCATCGGATATATTTCCAGCTGGAAGTAAAAGCTCTGGGAGCAAGAGGGAGCCGGAGTGCCGGAAGAGGCAAGCGCAAGGTGCGCAAGGTTCGATGAAATGATGAGCCGGGCCGAGCGCAACACGGAGATCAGCCGGACCGCGGTGTCCATCCTTCGGGCCGATTCGAAGGTGAGTCAGATCCTGGAGAGGGCGCTTGCCGGAGCCGGGCTGACGCTGCCGCAATTCAACGTCCTCATGGAGCTCGCCTCTGCACCGCATGGCGCGCTTCCCCTGTACGAGCTCAACTCACGCCTGATCAGCACTCCGCCGAACACTTCTTGGTTGTCCAAACGGATGGAGGAGGCAGGTCTCGTCACCAAGTGCCGCGGTACAGACGATTGTCGGGTCGTGATCCTGAGCTTGACCGAACAAGGCTGGCAGGTGCTCGAAACCGCCGCGCCGCTGGTCTTCCGAGCCGAGAAGCACCTCCTGGGGGGCTACTCGCGCGCAGAGTTATGCCGCCTCGCCGACCTGCTGGATCCGGTTATCACGGAAGGAGGGTGCTGAACGGGCATCGTGACCGGTCCAGGGAAGGACCGTCGGGAGCCCGCATCTAGACTCGGCCGTCCAGCTCGGGTCGTGAACAGGATCGGGTGGAGGCTCGGCGATGTGGATGGTGACCCTTCGGGATCTGCAATGGCGTCATCGGCGATTCATCATTGCCATGGCGGCAACGTCCATCGTCTTCGCCATGACGCTTTTGCTCGCGGGAGTCGACAAGAGCTTGCATGACGAACCCGACAGGATCCTCAGCGTCATCGGCGCTGATCGATGGCTGGTTGCCGCTCGAACATCCGGGCCCTTCACGACTTCTACCGCGATTCCCGCGTCGATCGCCCATGACGTAGCCGGCACCACCGGAGTCTCTCGAGCGGATCCGATTGTGCTCTTGCATTCAACGCTGACTGAACCCAGTCTTTCGGACGTCAATGTCATCGGCTACAACATCACGGGCATCGGCGCGCCCACAGTCACGAGCGGGCGCACACCGAGAGCACCCAACGAGACCGTGGCCGACGTCGCCCTCGGACTCCACCTCGGCCAGCACGTTGATCTCGGCGGCCGTCGGTTGACGGTAGTCGGGTTGGCCCGGGGTATCACTTACTACTTTGGAACGCCGACGCTATTCATACCCATAGTGGACGCGCAACAGATCGCCTTCGGCGGGAGGCCCCTTGCGATGGCCATCGTCACTAAGGGCGCTCCCCAGAGGACGTTCCCGGGATTGCGCGTCATGTCCAACGACCAGGTAGCATCCGATCTTCTGCGTCCGCTTAAGAGCGGAACGCAATCGATCTACTTCATCGACATCCTTCTGTGGGTCGTCGCCGCCGGAATCATCGGCTCGATCGTTTATCTTTCGGCGCTGGAAAGGACGCGCGACTTTGCAGTGCTCAAAGCCACTGGTGCTACCGATGCATCCTTGATGGCCGGTCTTGCCCTTCAGGCAGCTCTCCTGTCCCTTGTATCTGTGGTCATCGCCATCGCCGTGGCCAAGCTGCTTGCCCCCCTATTTCCGTTCGCCGTCGAGATAACGATCTCCGCGATCTTGACCCTCACGCTGGTTTCGATGGCAGTCGGGTTGATGGCGAGTCTCGCCGGGCTTCGGCGCGCCATCACAGTCGACCCAGCTCTAGCATTCGGGGCTGCCTAGTGGCAACCGATCTCATCATCGAAGATCTGACGATCGAATATTCGACGGGTGATTACGTCCTGCGCCCGATCGACTCGATGACTCTGACTATCTCGTCGGGCGAACTGGTGCTCCTGCTCGGAGCCAGCGGATCGGGCAAGACGACACTGTTGTCGGCAGTAGCGGGGCTCTTGACGCCTTCCTCAGGAAGGATCTGGTTCGGTGACACAGAGGTCACCGGGCTTCGGGGCAGTGATCTGGTCGATTACCGGCGACACACTGTCGGCGTCATCTTTCAGATCTTCAACCTTGTCCCCAGCCTGACGGCATCTGAGAACGTGCAGGCGCCTCTGCGAGCGGCAAAGGTCAAAGCCAAGACCGCGCAGGCTCGGGCCGAGACGCTCCTGACCCGGATGGGTCTCGCCGATCGGATGGCCCATCATCCGGGAGATCTCTCAGGTGGACAGCAGCAACGGGTCGCCATCGCTAGGGCTTTGGCGCACGATCCCCCCCTGGTGCTCGCCGATGAGCCAACGGCGCATCTGGACTACATCCAGGTGGAGGAGATCTTGAAGCTGCTGCGCGAGCTAGCCACCGCGGATCGAGTGCTACTCGTCGCAACACATGACGAGCGCCTTCTCCCCCTGGCAGATCGGGTTATCGAACTAACGCGGCGAGCAAGCGATGTGACCCGGCCCCCGGAGCAGGTCAGACTCGGTCCCGGAGAGATCTTGTTCGAACAAGGATCAGACGGCGACCTCGTTTACATAGTGGAAGAAGGAACCATCGAGCTGGTTCGGACGCGGCCGGATGGGAGTGAAGACCTCCTCGGACGACGCGGACCCGGGACCTACTTCGGTGAGCTAGCTCCCCTCTTCGGGATCCAACGCTCCGCCACCGCGAGAGCAGCAACGCCCGCGGTGCTTACCGGTTATGGGATGCGCGATTTCCGCGCCAGGATAGGGGCCACTCCTGCCCAGATCCTGTATGCGAACCAGGGATGACCCGCCGATCCCCTACAAGACCCACACACGAAGCCGCAGCTAATCATTAGAGGTCGACTCTTCTCGATCCAGGTTGGCATCTTGGAAAGACTTCGGATCCTCTACCGGTTCGAGATGGGTGAATACGGTTGCATGACTGAGCGCCCCACGAAGCTTGGCATCAACCTGTTCCGCGACGTCGTGGGCTCTCTGCACCGACCAGCCACCCGGAACGAGGATATGAACGGAGATGAACGCGCGGCGTCCTGCTCGCCTGGTGCGCAGCGCGTGGAATCGGACATCGTGGTCGGCGAAGGAATCCAGCACCTGTTCCACCACCGACTGTTCGTTGGGAGGCAGCGTTCTATCCATCAAACCGCCGGTGAAGCGGCGCATGAGCAGCACTCCCGTCGCCACCACGTTGACGGCTACACCAAGTGCCACCAGTGGATCCAAGGGCTTCCATCCGGTGATCCGAACCGCCAGCACGCCGACGATGACGCCCACCGAAGTCCACACGTCGGCCATAAGGTGGCGGCCGTCCGCCTCGAGGACCAACGAAACCTGACGCTTACCTTCTGCGATCAGGATGCGGGCGACGATCAGATTGATGATCGCTGCAGCTCCCGAGATCACCAGCCCCAGCCCGATGTGACTCAGGCCGCTTGGGTGTAGCAGCCTCTGCACCGCTAGATAGCAGATGGTGGCTGCTGCGCTCAAGATCAGCAGACTCTCGACGGCTGCGGCGAGATAGTCGGCCTTCTCGTGACCGTAGGCATGTTGCTCATCGGCCGGCCGCGCCGCCCAGTGAACGACAACCAGCGCAAAGACCGCCGCCAGTAGGTTCACCACCGACTCGATCGCGTCCGAAAGCAACCCGGCCGAATCCGTCAGAGCCCACGCGACAAACTTCAAGCTGATAGTCGCCAATGCGGCGGCGATCGAAAGCCAGATCAATCGCGCCAGAACAGGCGTGTTGTCACTCGACGTTGGATAAACCCTCATCGCATGACCATTATCGGGGGGCGGGTGCCGGGTGGTGCCGAGCATGACTGGGGCCCAGATGCAAGTGTCGCCACCTCTTTCGGAGCCGACGCGGCCCTAGATCCTTGTCGCTCGATGAAGCATCACGGGTGTCGCGATGCCCTTGAGAGGGATGGCTCCTATGGAGGAGAAGTCGACATCTTCCAACGAGCAGTTGTCCACGACTTCCTGCGTCACAAGAACCTCACCCCCCACCGCCTGCGTGGCAACGCGTGCCGCAAGATTGACCGTCTTGCCGTAGTAGTCGCCATCCTGGTAGATCACCGGACCGGCACTGAGGCCGATATGGACGGGTGGCAGTTCGGCCTGGGCAACGTGCTCGACAAGCTCGAGGGCGAAGCGCGCGCTCTGCGCCGGCTGAGGAAAATAGACCATCACTCCGTCCCCCAGCCATTTGAGGGGGCGGCCGCCGCACTCCGCGGCGTCGCGGGTAACGAGCTGCGAGAAAGCCGCGGCGACCTCGACCGCGACGTAATCCCCCTGCCTTTCGGTCAGTCCGGTGTAATCGGTGAGATCCGCAAATCCCACCGCCGGAGGGAACTTGGACCTGGCGTAGCCGACATCCGCTGCGCTCACGGCCTCCTCGATGTGACCGATCAGGTGGCTCAGGGTTTCATGGTCTCGGTGTCGCTTGTAGATCCACATCAACACGCGTTCGGCGAGACCCTGGACCTCGGGGCTCATCTGCGAGATCTGGTCACGCATCTGCTGCTCGCTGAGGCCGGAAGCCAGCAGCGGCTCTTCGAAGACGAGGTGGTAGATGTGAGCCTCCATCTCGGTTACGCGCCGCAGACTTTCTCCGTGTACTCGCATCAGCCGCGAGATCAGTGGAGCTCCTGCAAGAGCTAGCGCGATCGTCACGTCCGTTATGCCCTGCACATCCTCCTTACGAAGCCGGTCGTGGAGTTGCGGCCGGGGAAGCCCTGCCGCCTCCACAGTCTCCGAGACCGTCGCCGGATCTGCACCCAACCGCGCACACTGATCCTCGAAAGTCTCCTCGCCTACCAACGACTCGGGCCGCCCCAACACGAGGTCGAGAAAAGCAAACGAAAGCTGATTGCGCTTTGCGGCTTCACTCAATACCTCTACGGACATCCCGGCGGCCTCGAGAGAGCCCACGAGGTTCACGAGAGAGACCTCCTTTACGTCAACGAGGGAGCTCGGATCCGGAGTCAAAAGTTGCGCGTCGACGAGACGTTTCACCAGCTCCGTCGGCACCCCCGCCCGCGTTGCCAGTTCATCCATCGAGATCCGGGTTTCGCTCATACTCCTAGTTTCACAGACCAACCCTGCCGAGGCAGAACTGCACGCGCGCCCCTGCTGATGGAGCAACCGGCTAGCGACCGAAGGTGATCCCCAGCCGGCCCGATCGGGGCCCATCCCCAGACGGCAGGTACCCTCTGTTACCCATGAACGGATCGGATCTATGGTCGGGTTTCTCGCCTGAGCAACGTGATCGGTTCGACAAGGTTCGAGCTACCGCGCGCGACGCCTTCGTCCCGCTCGCAGAGAAGGGCCACGCGGGCCGCGTCAATCGTCCCCTCCTGAAAGCGATGGGCGAGCACGGCGTACTGGGACGACTGTTTCCATCGGACCTCGGAAAGGATCTGGCGGATGGCCGAGTGTCGGCGGTCGAGATCTGCCTTCTGCGAGAAGCCCTTGCGGGTGTATCGACGGAGGCGGAGACCGCGCTTGCGTTGCAGGGGCTCGGGGCTTATCCCGTCCTGCTGGCGGGTGGGGACGAGGTAAAGGATCGCTGGATCCCAGCAGTAGCTCGCGGCGAGGCAGTCGCTGCATTCGCACTGTCCGAACCGGACGCGGGAAGCGATGCTGCGGCGCTGTCCCTCTCGGCGGAACGAGTGGAGGGTGGGTTCCGGTTGAGGGGAACGAAGAAGTGGATATCTAACGCCCCCGATGCGGACATCTACACGATCTTCGCCCGCACCGCTGTCGACGAGGGAGCCAAAGGCATAACTGCGTTCGCCGTAGCGGGCGATAGCCACGGCCTTTCCGGCAAACCGCTGGAGCTCCTCTCGGCCCATCCCGTGGGACAGATCGAGCTCGAGGACGTCTTTGTGCCGGACGGTCACGTCCTTGGCGAGGTTGGGCTCGGTTTCGGCGTGGCTATGCAGACCCTCGATCTATTCCGTCCCAGTGTCGGTGCATTTGCCGTTGGTATGGCCCAAGCCGCGTTGGATGCATCGGTTGCGCAAGCTGGCTCTCGTCGTGCCTTCGGGCGGAACCTTCAGGATTTTCAGGCGATCTCGCACAAGCTCGCAGACATGGCGACAACGATCCATGCTGCCCGGCTTCTGGTCTACGAAGCCGCCTCTGCCTACGACGCAGGTCGGCGCGTGACGAAGATCGCGGCGATGGCCAAGCTGTTTGCCACGGAGATGGCGCAACAGGTGATCGACGACGCTATCCAGATCCATGGAGCCAGCGGTTTGGAGCGAGGGCATCTGCTCGAGCACCTTTACCGGGATGTGCGAGCCACTCGGATCTACGAAGGAACCAGCGAGATCCAGCGCGAGATCATCGCCCGAGAGCTCTATCGCTGATCTTCAGGAACCACGGCCACGCACCACAACTCCACTTTTGCCTCAGGGTCGAACAAACCCGTCACCTCGAACAGCCCGAGGGCGGGATAGTGCTTGCCGAGATGCCTCCGGTAGACCTCGCCTAACTCTTCCAACAAACCTTTGTACTCCTCGGCACTCGTAACGAAGATCTGCATGGACACCAGGTGCTCGGGCTTGGCTCCGGCAGCTCCGAGAGCCTTGACTACGTTCGCCGCAGCGGCATCGAATTGCCGGATCAAGCCCGAAGCAACTACGTTTCCCTCAGCGTCTATCCCCGCCTGGCCCCCGAGATAGATGGTCCTTCCCGGTGCTGCGACGAGCGCATGCGTGAAGCCCACGGCCGGCACCAGGCCTTCGGGATTGATGATCTCGTGAGCCGTCACCGGCTTCCCCAGTTCGGCTGCCTCTTTGCTTTGAATGCGTCGTAGAACTCTGCAAAATCTCCGCTCGTCATGAGCAATGCCTGAGCCATCGCCTCCAATTCGAGCGAACCAGAGAGATCCATGTCGATCTCGCGGGACAGCAGCATCTTCGTGGTCGCAAACGCCAACGCGGGCCCGTCCGCCAGCCTTCGAGCCAGTCGCGTCGCGGTCCCCGAGAGGTCGTCGTCGTCGACAACCTGGTAGGCCAGCCCGACATCCACCGCGCGAGCCGCGCTCACGGCGTCACCGAGCAAGAGCAATTCGGAAGCCCGGCCGAACCCAACCACACGCGGAAGCAGATAGGCCGAACCCATATCGGCGCCGGCCAATCCCACACGCGTGAAAAGAAACGCGATCGAGGCAGACCGCGCGAATATCCGCAGGTCGGCCGCAAGAGCGATCATGGCGCCGGCCCCCGCCGCCACTCCATTGACCGCCGCGATGATAGGCACCGGGCATTCCCGCATCCGTTGCACTGTCATGCCGGTCATCCTCGTGAAGTCCAGGAGGCCGTGCGCATCCATCTTCAGCAGCTGTCCGATGATGTCTTCAACATCACCGCCCGAGCAGAAGCCCTTGCCGCGGCCGGTGATGATCACCACACGGACATCTGTCCTGTGGGGCAACTCCGCGAAGAGGTCACGCAGATCGGCGTAAACCTCAAAGGTCAAAGCGTTCAGCCGTTCGGGCCGATCGAGAGTGATGGTGCCGATGCCGTCCTCGACCTCGAAGGAGAAGTGGGCCCACTCTTCGGTTAACCCAGCCGACGCCCGGAACGGAGTCATGTCTGTATCCCTCCACCATCCATGATCACCGTTTGACCGTTGATCGCCCCGGCGTCATCCGAGGCCAAGAAGGCAACGGTTGCTGCAACCTCCCGGGGTTCGAGGAGCCGCCCCAGAGGCGAGCTTGCAGCCAGAGCCTCGAGTGCTTCAGCTTCGGTCCGGCCCGTTGTCTCTGCGATCCGCGCCACGGAGCGCTCTGTCATCTCGGTCCGGACATAGGTGGGACAGACTGCATTCGCAGTCACCCCGGTTCCCGCCAACTCGGCTGCCACCGCTCGCATCAGTCCGACCTCGGCGTGTTTGGAGGCAACGTAGCTGGACGTGTATCGGGATCCCGACAAGCCTGCTGTCGAAGCCACGAAGACGATCCGGCCGTTGTTTCTGTCTTTCATCTGGGCCACGACAGCCCTCGTGCACAAGAAGGCGCCGGTGGCGTTGACCGCGATCTGCTGCTGCCATTGGTCGAGGGTCGTCTTGTGCAGGGGGGCAGATGTCGACGCGCCGGCGTTGTTCACGAGGACGTCGACCGCGCCCAGCCCCTTGAATACTTCCCGAACCGACTCTTCGGAGGTCACATCACATATCTCGTAGCCGACGCGGCGCCCCGATCCAGTGTGAACATCAGCGACCTCCTTGAGGCTCTGTTCGTCCCGCCCCAGCGCCATCACCCAATCACCCATCTCGGCGAATCGTTCGACTACCGCCTTGCCGATGCCCTTGCCCCCGCCGGTGACCACCACCGCGCGTGCGGCCGGCCCGGAACTCTCTGCTGGAAAGGGCATCAGCTGAAGGCTCGGTGACCGGTTATCGATTCACCCAATATCAAGGTGTGGATCTCGTTGGTTCCTTCGTAGGTGTATACGGACTCGAGGTTGTTCATGTGGCGGATGACGGGATATTCGAGTGTTATCCCGCTGGCGCCCAGGATGCTGCGGGCCTCTCGTGCGATCGCCAGCGCCTCGCGAACGTTGTTGAGCTTGCCGAAACTGATGTGCTCCGGTTGAGCCTTGCCCGCGTCCTTCAGGCGGCCGATGTGCAGGGCGCTGAGGGTTCCCTTGTTGATCTCGAGCATCATGTCGACAAGCTTCTGTTGGGTGAGTTGGAAGCCGGCGATCGGCCGATCGAATTGCCGGCGCGACTTTGCGTACTCAAGCGCACACTCATAACAAGCACGCGCGGCCCCCATCGTCCCCCACATGATCCCGTAGCGCGCTTCGTTGAGACACGACAGCGGGCCCCTCATACCGACCACGTCGGGCAGCACAGCATCCTGCGGCAAGAGGCAGTCCTCCAATTGCAGCTCAGATGTCACCGACGCCCGCAGAGAAAGTTTCCGATGTATGTCTCGAGCCGAGAAGCCCCTCGTGCCCCGGGGAACGAGAAACCCGCGGATCCCCTCCTCTGTCTTGGCCCACACGACCGCAACGTCGGCGATGCCTCCATTTGTGATCCACATCTTCGTGCCGTTCAGGATCCAATCCGGACCCCGACGACGGGCGTTCGTGCGCATCATCGAAGGATCGCTGCCTGCATCGGGCTCGGTGAGACCGAAGCAGCCGATGACTTCGCCGGCCGCCATCCGCGGAAGCCACGCTTGTTTCTGCTCCTCAGATCCGAACTTCCAGATCGGGAACATCGCAAGGGAGCCCTGGACGGAGACGAAACTCCGGAAGCCGCTGTCGCCGGCCTCGAGCTCCAGGCAGGCGAGCCCATAGCTCACCGCCGACGTCCCCGCGCACCCATAGCCCGTCAGGTGCATGCCCAGGACCCCGAGGGATCCCAGCTCGCCCGAGACTTCCTTGGGGAACTCTCCCTGCTCGAACCATTTCTCGATGTCGGGAAGGAGGCGCTCGTCCACCCATTTCCGCACCGTCTGCCGGATCAGGCGCTCTTCTTCGTCGAGCAGAGAATCGATCCCCAAGAAGTCGAGTGGATCGGGCGGCGTTTGCTGTTTTCTTTGTGGCGTGTTCACATGCATCCCTTCCGATCGTGAGACCGCCAGGTTAGCCACGTTGCACAGGGGGGCAGCTGGCCACCATGGCCGCACCTTTTCTGCCCAGCGATCACCGCTCATCACCGGGGATAACTCTGGTGTTCCATGGTGTCTCCCGGAATTCCTCGAGCACGGACCTCGCCCTGGTCGTGAGCAACTCGGGCTGCAGGGGGCCGGCGGATAGCAGGGCCTCCTTGTAATCCTCCGGCCACGGTCGCGGGCCTCCATCCGGCTTCACCAGTACCGCCACCACCTTCGCCTTGGCACATACGTCATCCCCTCGACGGATCTCGACGCCGTAATTGATCGAGGTTGTTCCCACGGAAACGACCTGCAGGAAGACATCGACAACGTCACCGAAGTAGAGAACGCTTTGGAAATCGACGGTGACGTGAACCCGAGGGATGCGGCCGTACACGTGCTCCAAGAGACCAACCCCCTGGAACAGAGCGGTTTCGGCGACCTCGCAGAGGCGGAACACGAGCCCGTTGTGATAGTGCCCGGAAGCATCGGTATCGCTCCATTCGACCTTCCTCTGAACCCGGATCGAAGCGGGCGCGGCCTTGGAATGTTCCATCTACAACAGATCCGGAGGATCCATGATGACGAGGTCGGCCCGGCCCCCGGCAAGGATCGTATTGGCCTCATCCGGCTTGGTGATCCGGCCCCTGGTCATCGTCTTGATCCCGGCAAGGTTGCGGACGAGATCGCTGAGATCGGCGAGGAAGTAGCGATTGTAGGAGGGACTGTCGTTGAGAATGGTTTGCCCGGCAAGGACCTCGATCAAGTCGCATCCATGTTCTTTGAAGATCCTAGCGACGGCCATCCCCTCTTCCGGCTGAAGACCGCTGCGGGTGAGGTCAGACGCGGAGATCGAGACGCATATGGGCTTTTGGACCGGCCACGTGGCTCGCACCGCATCGAACACCTCGAGTGGGAATCTCATCCGGGCATCCAACGAACCTCCGTATCCGTCCCGGCGCAGGTTGGTCAACGGCGAGATGAAGCTGGCCATCAGATAACCGTGGGCGAAGAAGAGGTCGATCATGTCGAAACCTGCGGCGTTGGACATCCCCGCGGCTCGCACGAAGTCGTCACGTACTCGGTCCATGTCGGAACGATCCATCTCCTTCGGAACCTGCGTCTCCACCGAATACGGAATCGGCGACGCCGATAGAAGCGGCCACGCACCCGCGGTCAAGGGCCGGTCCAATCCCTCGTGGCGCGGGCGCGCCGAGCCTCTTCTTCCTGCGTGGCTGAGGCGGATACCGGCTTTGGCGAAGGAGCGCTCGTGGATCGCATCGACTGTACGCGTCCACTCCTTCAGGTGTGCTTCGGAATACATGCCGGAGTCGCCGGACGTGATGCGAGCGTCGGGAGAGATCGCGATCGGCTCGGTCAGGACCAGTCCGGCGCCACCTTCGGCGCGCTCCAATAGGCGGTCCAGATGTCCATCGCCAGGTGTTCCGTCGGATGCAGAGAAGAGGCCGACCGGTGACAGGCCGATCATGTTGCTCAGGATCATCTCTTGCAATCTCAGCGGCGTGAACATCGGAGGTGGAGCGAGGATGGGCTTCTTGAGCGTCTCTCGCACGCGCATCGAGAACCAACGGTCGACGCGATCGACGAAAGCGGCGTCTCTGATCCGCAGGTTGTCGTACCCGATCCGCCCGCTGCGGGTGACGAGGTTGAAGGCAAACTGGACGGGTTCTAGCTCCTTATATCGGCTCAGGTTCGTGAACCATGTGTAGCTCTGCTTGGCCGCCTCCTGGATCGCCTCGGTGATGGGTTCCCTGCCCTGTTCGTAGTAAACGAACGCTTCTTCCAGATCTTCATGCTCGTCCACCGCCTGGGACAGGGCGATGGCGTCCTCCATAGCCATCCTGGTACCCGACCCCACCGAATAGTGAGCGGTATGCGCAGAGTCCCCGAGGAGCACGATGTTGTCGTGATGCCAGGTTTGATTCTTGATCGTCACGAAGTTCAACCACGTGGACTTGTTGGTGACGATGCTTTCTCCTCTGAGGTCTTCGGCAAAGATCTTCTCGGCAAAGGCCGCGGTCTCTGTCTCGCTGGCCTCATCCAACCCGGCGCGCTCCCAGTCCGTGGGGTCGCATTCGACGACCAAGGTGCTCGACTCGCCGGTGAACGGATACATCGTTCCCAGGAACAAGCCGAATTCCGTCTGGCGGAAATCGAAGAAGATGGAATCCGGGCGGAAGCTGGTTCCGAGCCATACGTACCTACGAGAGGTGACGTCGAAAGAGGGCCGGAAGACCTCTTCGTAGTGGTGACGGACGAGGCTGTTGCTACCGTCCGCCGCGATGACCAGATCGTGCTCGTGGAAGTCGGAGAACTCGGTGTGGTGGTGACTGAAGACCAGCTCGACGCCCACCTCGATGCAACGGTGCTGCAGGATATCGAGCATCACCCTGCGCGAGAGGCCTGCGAATGCATGTCCGTGGGCGCGGATAACTTCGTCGTTCCACCGAACGTCGATCGCATCCCACTTTGCGAAGTTCGCAGTGATGTCGGCATGCGTCTCGGAATCGGCATCCTGCAGCTCCCGGAGGGTGGCATCGGAAAAGACGATGCCAAAACCGTAGGTGGCTCCCCTGGGATTCCTCTCGAGAACGGTGACTTCCCGCGACGGATCCGACTTTTTCAGCAGGAGCGCCGAGTAGAGACCTCCAGGACCCCCACCGATGACCAGAACCTTCTTCGGACCCAACAACCCCTCCGCTCGCCCGTCAGCTCAGGGATCCGATAACATCGCCGAGTTGCTCGAGTTGATCCAACTCGGCGACGGCGGGAAGAAGGCTGAGCTCGTCACAGCCTGCTTCCTCGTAGGCTTTGGCGAACTCCGCAACCTCCTGCGGCGTGCTCAACATCCCGGCAGCCAGCTTGTCGGCAAAGGGCCCGGTGAACGCGTAGTAGTCGCGCATGTAATCCCGGCCTCTCTCGACCTCGCCTCCCAGGGCGAAGTAGGCCTGTCCCCAGATCTCCGGTCGACCTGGTCTTCCAACATCGATCCACGCCGCGCGCGCCTGCTCGATGGCGCGAGCGAAAACCCTGGGGGGCCCGCCACCGTGGATATAACCGTCGGCAAATCGAGCCATCCTGCCGAAAGCGGGCCCGCTACTTCCTCCGAGAAGGATCCTGGGACCTCCCGAGCTCTGAGGTTGAGGGCCGATCGTCTTTCCTTCCCAGACAGTCCGCATGGCGGTGATCTGATCGGAGAGATCTCTTCCTCGCGTCGTCCGTTCCACGCCTGTGACCTCGTAGTCGTCGGCGCGGGCGCCAAGACCAAGCCCAAGGACGAAGCGACCGCCCGACATACGGTCCAGGGACGCAGCTTGCTTGGCCACCACTGTTGTGTTGCGCAAGGTGCTGATGAGAACGGTGGTCGCCAAACGCACGCGGGTGGTGACGGCAGCGGCTGCGGACAGGACGACGAACGGATCGTAATTGTCGTACTTGACCCGGTCGATCATCGCCAGATGCGAAAAGGGTCCCCGATCGGCGTTGGCGGCCCACTCCACGATCACTTCTGATTCTGCTCCAGGGATCCCCCCTGGAAGAGCCACTCCTACCCGCATGTCCACGAAGGGTCAATCGCTCCAGTTGTTCGTGTAGAGCTCGTAACGCAGCCCCTGTCCATTCAAAGCTTGAGCCACGCTGGCCACGGCTTCCCGTGCGGCGGCGCGCACCGAGGGGATCTTGCTCTGTGACAACGACATCAGGTCGTCGTAACAACGGTGCAGGCGCTCTTTCTCGTCATCGTTCAATGCGATCACCTCGTACTCGGATGCCATAGCCCCTCCTACCGATCCGCCAGTTGGCGCACGTCTTCGAATCGCTTGGCCTTCATCTCGAATCGAGGCAGCGTGCCCGGGCTGACCACCTCGACCTCGGGGGTAAGGGTCAGGGCCCGCTTGGCCTCGACTGCAAAACGTTCATGGAGGTCGTCGTAACGCTCACGCGGCACGCCGATCGCGGGCTCGAGCTGGATGATCAAGGCGTCTATCCCCTGAACCTTTGCCAACTTGATCTGGAATTCATCTACGTCGGGAAACTTGCTGCGCACCAGGTCCTCAACCATGATTGGGGTGAACCACACCCCTCGGACTTTGCGGAGATGATCGGCTCTGCCTCTGATTCCACCCTCGTAGATGTCCCAGGTCCGTCCGCACCGGCATTTCGTATGAGGCTGCTTGATGACGAGATCGTTGGTCCAATAGCGAAGCACCGAGATGCCCTCCCGGCCCAGGGCCGTCATCACGCGCACACCTTGCTCCCCGTAACCGACCGGCTCCCGCGTCTCTGAATCCAAGACCTCCTCGATGACATCCGTCTCGATGATGTGCATGCCGCCGGGATCGTCGACGCACTCGAACATGACCACCGTGCCTACCTCGGTCATCCCTGCGGTATCGGCAATGTAGGCATCGAACGCATCGCCGACGATCTTCCTGGTGCTTTCCGGGCGAGGTTCTCCCGACGTCACCACCAGCGTGATCGGAGAATCCTTCGCCAGGTCCACGCCCATCTGCTTGGCAACTTGCGCGACGCGCAAGGCATAGGTCGGCGTGGTGAGAAAGACGTTTACCCCGAGATCCATGATCAATTCGATCCGTTTCTCGGTGTCGAGCCCGCCGGTCGAGAGCATCTGGGCACCCATCCTCTGGATGCCGTAGTGGGCTCCCCAGAACCCGATGAACAGTGCATACCCGAAGGCTGCGATGGCTCGGTCGCCCTCGCGAACCCCGGCTCCAGTAAGAGCTGTCCCCCACATGTCCGACACCCAGGTCCAGTCCCGTGCGGTGTCAAAAGTGCGGATCGGTGGGGCTCCCGTGCTGCCGCTTGTTTGGTGATGAAAGACGGCGTGCTTGGGATCGACCGCTGCAAGAGTTCCATACGGCGGATCCTCGAGCTCGGCCTTAGTGATGTCGTCGCGGAACAGGATCGGGAACCGCTTGAAGTAATCGTCGAGAGACCGGATCTGATCGGGCGGGCAACCCGCTGCGTCCATCCGTTGTCGGTAGAAGGCGGAGTGCTGGTAGAGGTGCTCCAACTGTGTCTGAAGCTTCCCCCACTGAAGAGCTGCTAGCTCGTCGCGTGGCAACGTCTCCGTGACGGGATTCCAGTAGCGCTTCGGAAGCTGAACCCTCATGACAGGCCACCCCGACCTTTCACCTCTCGGCGATCTCTGCCGCTAGGGTAAATCCTGTTCCCAGCGCACTTACCTCCAGCCGCGTCCTAGGCTTGTTCCCTGACCCTGCACGCTGGAAGAAGGAAGGGTGACGAAATGCCGCACGCAGAGAGTGAGACCGTGATCGAGCGTCCGATCGCCGAGGTGTTCGGCTTCCTGGCCGACGCCGAGAACGATCCCAAGTGGCGCAGCGGCGTAATCGAAATCAACCGGGTGTCGGGAAGCGGCGTCGGGGCTCGTTATCGGCAGGGGGTAAAGGGGCCCGGTGGACGCCGGGTCGATGCCGACATTGAGGTCACACAGCTGGAACCTGACTCGCTGATCGGGTTTCGGGCCACGAGCGGGCCCGTTCGCCCGACCGGACGATATCGCTTGGAGTCCGCGGGCTCGGCCACGCGCGTGCATTTTTCATTGGACGCCGAGCTCTCCGGGCTGAAGAAAGTGATGGCCCCCGTTGTGCAAAAGACGATGAACAGCGAGGTGGGCCAACTCGAGAACCTCAAACGCGTTCTCGAGGCGGGGGGCTCCTGAGCCAAACCTCAGCCACGGCGGCCGTGCGCGTCGTGCTCGTGGGGCCGGTTCCGCAGGTTGCGCGTTCTGGGCTAGCCGCAGGAGTACCGCCCTATAAGTAGGGAACCGGGATATCGGCAGTCAAAACCTCAGGACCCTCCTCGGTGATCAGGATGTTGTCTTCGATGCGGATGCCGCCGAACCCACGCAGGCCATCGATCCGTTCCCATGCCACGGCATCCCGATGTTGTTCCCGATTGGCCGGGTTCTCCAGAAGCGCGGGGACGAAGTAGATGCCCGGCTCGATCGTCACGGTGTAGCCCGCTTGGAGCGGGAGGTCGACGCGCAGGGATGGGGAGCCGGGGTCAAAACCCTCGCGCCCGCGCAGGATGCCGCTGGCGTCCCGGACTCCCAGCCCAACCATGTGTCCGATCCCGTGCGGGAACAGCAGTGATACGGTCCCGCGCTCGACTAGCGAGAAGGCATCGCCCTGCAAGATGCCCAACTCGACGAGGCCTTCAGCGATTACGTGGGCGGCGGCGCGATGCACCTCCCTCCACTCCGTGCCTATCGTGCAGCTCTCTGTGGCGGCCACTCCCGCGGCGCGAACCAAAGAATAAAGATCTTGTTGCTGCGGGTTGAGGCCCCCGGACACGCCGTACGTTCTCGTCACGTCGCTGTCGTATCCACGGTATTCGCCGCCCGCGTCGATCAACAACAGCTCGCCGTCACGAAGCTGCCGCTCGGTCGGCATGAAATGGAGCACTGCGGAATGAGGACCGCTGGCAACGATCGAGTCGAACGCGAGGAAGTCCGCGCCGCCGCGCAGAAAACCAGCCTCGAGCTCGATCTGCAGCTCCCGTTCCGTTCTACCTGGTGCGAGCAACGCAACTAGCTCCGCAAACCCTGCACGGGTGGCGCGCTCGGCGATGCGCATGCGGCTCAATTCGACGGCGTCTTTCACGCGCCGCACGTGCGTAAGCGTGTACCGAAGTTCGTCGTGTAGGCGCGCGTCGGACGTGACTCCGGCGATCTCGGCCCCCAGACATCCGGTGCGGCGTCCAGCGCGTTCCTCGAGCCAGGCGGCGAGATCGGAGACCGGCACGGCTCCTTCAGGTACGCCTACGCGGGCACCTTGCGTGCCCGACCACAGCAGTTCCTCATTCGTCACCGGCTCAACGAAGTCCACCCACCCGGTCTGGGGATCGAACGCAAGTACGCCGCCCGGTCGCTCGCGGTCTGTCAGATAGAAGTATTCGGAATGGGCCCTGAAGGGGTAGGTGACATCGCCGCGCCCCGGGATCGGGATGGCCTCGCCGGCCCCGATCAGGACGACTTCGTTGCTGAGGTCCCACGCTTCGGCGGCGGAACGGCGGCGGCGGTCGAGCTGTTCTGCGACCGCTTCGGAAGCCAGCTCATCCACGGTGGCGATTATAGGTTTTGTTGCTAAGGAGTTCCCTGCATCGGCACAACCACTCGGGTGGAACGACTTCTCCACAACTACTGCCGGTAGTGCTCCACCGTGTCTACCTCGCGCACGCTTGCTTCATCCGGATTCAGGCCGGCGTCGGCGCGGGCGCGTCGTTGTCGCAGCAGGTCCCAACACTGATCGAGATGCTCCTCGACCCAGCGAAGCCGCGTCCTGTCCTCATCCGAAAATTGCGCGCTGCCCTCGCGCTCCCGGAGCTCATGCTCCTCGTGGGCCAGCTGTTCGATGCTGGCTAAAACCTCGTCGCCGGCCATGCAGTCCTCCCTCGCTCACGATGTCGCGCAGCCCCATAGCTCGCTGAACTGACTCTAGTGCGACTTTGTGCCAGGTTACGCGTTGCATCCCCGTTGCCCCGCAGAGTCGATGCATGAGAGCTCACAGGACTGCCATCAGGCGGTCACGCTGTTTGTCTGAACTACTCAGGCAAGCGAGCGGGATCGTTCTCCGGGAGCGCGTCATGTGCCCATTCCGCGCGTTTCCAATCAGGCACGGGTGTCTTCTCCCCGATCCGGGGCACGAATCGGGACCGCTCCACCAGCTTATAGCGATGGATATAGCGGGGGCAGTTCGGAAAGACCTCGCGCGCCCGGACACGAACGATGAACTGGGCGCCGGGATATTCCGCGACCAATCCATCATCCTCGTGGATGGTTGCCTCGCCGTTCAGGCGAAGACGGTGGCCGGTATCGAAAGCGATGAAGAGCATGCCAACTTTGGGATTTCGGAAGATGTTGCCCATCGACAGGTACATACCGTTTCCGTCGTAGTTGGGCCAGGCGACATGGTGCTCATCCAGAACGCGGACGAAGCCAGGATCCCCACCCTTGTAGGAGCAATTGGGATGTCCTTGTTCGTCGGCGGTGGCAAGGAAGAACATATCGAGCCGCTCGATGAAGGCCTTGTCGTTGTCGCTGATGGTGTCGCTCACCAGCTTCTCCTCGATGCGGTCCGCGATACGCCGCGTGTCGAAGCTGGCCTGCAGGCTCCGGCTGCCCTCGTGGAACATGCTCACTGCGGCCCCTTTCTGGCTAGTGATCTTACGGCGGCCCCACGCAGCGGAAACCTGGAGCGCATCGCCTCAAAATTCCGAAGGAAGGGCAAACTGGACTCGCGGCAGACGACGACTCCTACTTAAACCATCGCTATTTGACAACCACGGACGGAAGTATTGAATGGCCCCATCCTGAGGCGAACAACAAGGGAAGGGACATCCATTGAATATGAAATGGTCCGCAGCTGTGGCGATCGCCGCCCTTGCCGGAAGCTCCTTTGCTCCCTCGGCTGGGGCAACGAGCGTCGCTCGGCACACCGTTCCGTTCCGGGTTCCGGACCAGGCCCTCTACGCGCGGCTCAAGAAGGAAGCTAACCAGAGAGCCCATTCGACCAAGGCAATCGCGCCTGTGCCCTCAGCGCCCGTAACCACGGTGGCGAAAAATGGGCTAAACGACCCCAACTGGGCCCCCTCCGATTCCAACGGAGCCGCAGGTACTGGCAAATACATCGAGATGGTCAACAATCAGGTCGGAATCTTCAGCACCAGCCTCGACCTGCTGTCGCAGATCACTCTTGGGAGCTTTCTGGGAGCAGGTAGCGATTACGTTACGGACCCGGATGTCTACTGGGACCCAGGCACCAAGAAGTTCTATTACACCGCGATCCATCAACACGGCACCGGAAGCAATTACTTCCTGGCGTTCGGTTTCTCCAAAAGCGCGAATCCGACCGGCTCCGCGAGCTTCTGCAAGTACGAGGCTTCCTACGGAACGGACTTTCCCGATTATCCGAAGATTGGCGGCACGAAGAACTTCGGCCTGATCGGCACGAACAACTACACGAACGACACGACATACCACAACAGCAACGTCCGCTGGTTCACCAAGCCGGGCGCGGCCGCGCTCACCACATGTCCTACTGTGACGACGGGGTTGAGCGGGAACCTCCCGTTCTCGACGATCCCCGCACGGCAAGTGGATCCGTCGTCGACTGGATACCTACTCACGGCAACGTGGAGCGGGGGGACAACGCTCCAGCAGCGCAAGGTGACGAAGTCCTCAACGGGCACCCCGGTGTTCGGATCGGCTACGAGTCATTCAGTGACCTCCTACTCGGTCCCTGCGACTGCGCCTCAGCCCAACGGTCGCTCCCTCGACACCCTCGACAACCGCCTATGGCAGGCGATCCAGGCGACCGATCCTCGGCTCGGTTCAACGGTCCTGTGGACGAGTCACACGGTTTTCGGCGGCCCCGGCGCGGCCGTGAGATGGTACGAGTTCAAGCCCGGAACTTCCGCTTCTGCCCAAACCGGAACCGTCTCGAGCTCGAGCCTCTACATCTTCAATGGCTCCATCTCGCCGGATCGCGTGTTCCGTTCGTCGACCGTCAATGCCTTCGGGTCCAACATGGTCGCCGATTTCAATACCTCCTCCTCGGCCCAAGCTCCAACGATCGGGATGGTGTCGAAGATCGGGACCAATGCGCAGTCGGCCATCACCACGGTGATATCAGGTGGTTCGGATATCGACTTCTCGTGTCCCAACGTGGGAAACACCTGCCGTTGGGGCGATTACTCGAGCGCCACTCCCGACCCCAATGCCTCCACGACGGGCACTTCCGGATCGGTAGTCATGACGAGCATGTACGCCTCCGGGGGGACCTCGACCTCACAATCGAATTGGCTGACGGAGAACTGGAAGGCGACCCCCTAACTCGATCTGCGGCGGCTGGTTGGGGCAGCGCCTCATGTAGCTGCTGGGACGGGGGCCTGCCTGGTGATCGTGAACGTCAAACGGGCGTCGTCTCCGAGGATCGCGGTGGCGGTCGAAGGAAGCGGAACGGTGACCGCGTCGTCGGCCACTTCCTCAGGCTGGTCGCTGATCGGGTCGTGGTCTTCGATCGCGCCGGCCAGCTGCGATTTCCAGTTCGCCCACACGTGCTGATGTTCGACATCGTCGGGCGCCTGCCCGATGTCGACGATGAGCGTGTCCTCCCAGTCGGCAACCTGCTCGAGGTGGTCCTTCCAGGAAAAGAAGCCATGCTTAGTCTTCAGTGAGTACACCCGCAGCTTCATCGCATAGCGGCATCTCGGTGGTGGCGCCTCTAAGGGGTCCAGACTCCACTTCGATTGATCGAGGAGGAAGACGGTGGCGAGGGGGACGGGAGCATCGGGCGTATCCCGGTGGCGGTCCTCCTCCATGTTCAACTGCACCGGACAGTAATGAGCGGCCAGTTGTTCGTGCATCACGATCGGAAGACCTCTGATCGAGAGCCTGACGTCCGCCTGCCACACCTCGTCTGCGTTCTGGGACGTAAGGCTGAGGCCGTTCAGCTCGACTTTGACCCGCAGCGAGCCGAATAGGAAGCGGCGAAGGTTCTGGTATCCCTCCTCAGAGTTGACGAGCCCGTAACGCCCGGAGTGCGAACGGTGCACGAAAGCCCGGTTCGCTCCTCTTATATAGGCGTTGTCGATCATGACGAGCCCGTCGCTCTTGGGTCCCACGACCTTCTGAACCATCCCGTAATCGGTGGGATCCGTGCCGATCAAGCAGAAGATCCTTTCGACGTCGAAGGCCCCCTCCCCTAGTGTGTAGGGGCGCCAATCCTGATCCTTAGGTTCGTCGCCCCAGTGCGCGCCGGGGGTTAGGTATCCATACATCTTCGGCGGCGAGAAGATGTCGGCTCCGCTGGGCCCGAACGTCTCCATCGCCCAATCGATGAGCCCACCGCCGCGCTCGAAACTGATTCCGCCATGCGGCGTGCCGAAAGTAAACAGCTTGTCGACGATGTCGCTGCCGTGGTCCCGGCCCTCTTCCTGAGAAATCTTCTCGATCATGGATCGGCAGATGAGGCCCCCCATCGAGTGAGCCACAAGATGGACGCGCGGTGCCTTGGTCTTGGCGCGAACCAGCTGCACGTAGTCGTAAAGCCCGACCGCTGCGTCTTCGATGTTGAAGGGCACCGGCTTGGCACCGAAGGTCGAAGCCGCGGCATCGTAGAAGCGGTACACCCAGATCGACGCAGGCGGCAGGCTGCCATCGTCGTGAGATTCGAGGTACGCGTGTTGGTCGCCGCCGACGAACAGCTTGTACTCCTCGTCATCGATCAACCTGACGAGCACTCCTTCGAATTGGTAGAACCTTGGGTCTCCGTCGCCATCGACCCGAACGTGCGTGGATCCGGCGTTGAAACCGTAGAAGGGGTCGTCCACCTGTTTGTCGATACCGCTGGTACCACCGGCGAACCCACGTACATAGACGATCGGCGGTTTCGTATCCATCTCAGCCTCCCACCGGTGGAGAAATCAGAAGGTGAGATTCTAGGTTCGAGCCTCCGTTCGTGCCGAGTCTTCCGACCCTCTCCCCCGGCGTGAGACCGTGACACTTGGCGGCTGGGCCAGCGTTTGATAGACCACGCAGTAACGCTCGGTCGACTGGATCAACCTATCGAGCTGCTCGTCTGTCGCATCGGTCTCGAGCTCGAGCTCCATGCGGATATCGGTGAAGCCCACGGGTGCGTCCCCGCTGACTCCCAGGGTTCCGCGGAAGTCCAGGTCCCCCTCCACACGCACCGTTCCACTCCGGATCGCGATGCGCAGAGAGGTCGCGACCGCCAGCAGGGTCACGCCCGTACAAGCGGCCAAAGCTTCGAGAAGCATGTCACCCGAACATGCCAACGAACCGTCCCCCCCGGTTCCAGGGTGTAGTCCAGCCGTGACCGGCCCGCTCCAGGTCTGGAGGGAGACGCTGATTTCGTCGTCAAGCGAAGCTTCGGCGTGCAACGTGCCGAGAGCCGAGGTTGGCTCACGGCGATACCGTTCCTTAAGAGGGTCTTGAGCCGATCGCAAGTCGGCTCTTTCCATGGCCTTTCTCTGCATGGGGTTGCGGGCCTCCCCCGGCACTCGAGCTCGATCCTTTCAGATCTAACATCCTTGGGTTTCTTCCCAAGAACGTTCCGCCGATGCTACTTCTCACTTGGAGGAGACGGCCGTTAACGACACGGCCACCAGGGTAGGTGTGTGCTTTCAAGGAGCTGGCGTACGCCGGGCCAGAGAACGGACCGGATCGATGAAAGGAGTACGCGGATGAATCGGGTGGCGATTGTGACGGCTTCGGACTCGGGGATCGGCAAGGCCTGCGCGGTGGCGTTGGCGCAGTCGGGATCCGATGTGGGCGTGACCTGGCACGAAGACGAATCCGGCGCACGATCCACCGCAGAAGAGGTTCGCTCGCATGGGGTCCGCTGCGCGGTAGCCCATCTCGACCTGAGCAAGCTTCCGGGAGCCGCAGATGTCATCGACGAGCTCGCTGATTCATTGGGCGGTCTCGATGTCTTCGTCAACAACGCCGGCACGGGACACAACGAGCCCTTTCTCGAGCACTCCTTCGACGAGTGGCAAACGATCATCGATGTCAACCTCACCGGCGCCTTCCTCTGCGCGCAGCGAGCTGCCCGACGGATGGTGTCCGCGGGTCACGGGGGCAGGATCATCAACATCACCTCGGTGCACGAGCACATCCCGCTGAGGAACTCAGCTGCCTATTGCGCGAGCAAAGGGGGCCTGGGCTTGTTGACCAAAGTGATGGCACTCGAATTGGCGGAGCACGACATCACCGTGAACTCCGTAGCCCCTGGGGAGATCGCGACGCCGATGACGGGCAAGGAAGATGTGGATCCGACGACCCAGGATCGTCCTGGGATCCCCTTGAAGCGCCCCGGGGACGCCCGAGAGATTGCCGCGACCGTCGCGTTCCTCGCCTCGCCCGAGTCGAGTTATACGACCGGAGCCTCTTTCGTCGTCGACGGCGGGATGCTGCTTATGCCCGCGGAGGCAAACGGGTAGATCGGAGTCTCTTGTCAGGAGGTCCCGCTGTGCGTCCTTTTTCGGGCCAGCGGAAAGACATACCAGAAGTAGGTGAACCAGAGGGCCGTTCCAGCAGCCACAACCGAAGCGATCGTGTTGTCGAAGAGCAAGCCCGAGATCACGAAAATCGCCCCCGAGATGGCTAACTCGAGAAAGACGAGCCCGGCGATCGCCCAGCGATTGGATGTGAGCAGGATGTGCTCTTTGTCGCCGGAACGGAAATGAAGCCGATGGTAGGAACTCGGCGCTATCAGAAGGGCACTGGCGGCTGCGGCGGCGAGAAGACTCACGAAGTAGATCGCTCGGCCGACCGCATCGACCTTCGTGAAGCCCTGACTCACAGGTAGCACCAAGAGGAACGCGAACAGGACCTGAACCCCCGGAAGAGCCACCCTTAGCTCGTTGAGGAGCTCGATCAGCTCCCGATCGATGCGTTCCTTCTTGTCTTCCTGCTCCTTATCGTCCGATCCGGGTGCACTCATCTCCTCAAAGATGCCCCACCGTGGTGATCAATCAGCCGTCCGGCGTGCCAGCGCCTTCAGCGAGATCATCTCGAAGCAGGCGTTGGCCGCGAGCCATGCAGTGATGCCGCTGGGGTCGTACGACGGTGCCACCTCAACGCAATCGAAAGCCTTGAAGTCGATCCCGGACAGCGAGCGCAGGTAGCCGAGGGCCTCTGCGCTGGTGGGCCCTCCGACTTCGGGAGTTCCGGTTCCCGGCGCAAAAGCGGGATCGACAAAGTCGATGTCGAAAGAGAGGAATGCAGGACTGTCGCCGACGCGTGCGCGCACCCGCTCGGCATATTCAGCTGGAGACAGGTGCTTCAATTCGGACCATGGGATGGCGTCGTAACCGAGCAGGCGAGGGGCGATCTCATCGTCAGCGCCGTAGAGCGTGCCGCGCAACCCCGCTTGCACCGAGCGCGACGGGTCGATAAGGCCCTCCTCTACCGCGCGCTTAAACACGGTGCCGTGGAAGTAGCGGACACCGTAGTAGGACTCCCACACATCGGCGTGTGCATCGAGATGAACGAGGGCAAGCGGTCCGTGCACCTGTGCGGCGGCGCGCAATTCCCCGATCACCATTGAGTGGTCCCCTCCCATGGACAGCGGCGTAACGCCTGCTTCGTGCAGCGGTTCTAGAAATGACTGGATCCGGGGCAGGGTTTCTTCGTGATATCCGGGAACCGTGGGCGCGTCTCCCCCGTCAACCAGGGACAGGTGCTCGGTGACATCGACCTTGAGCTCGGGGTTATAAGGCCGCAGCAGCACCGATGCGCTTCTGATGGCTTCGGGGCCGAACCGGGCGCCGGATCGGAAGGAGACAGCATCGTCGGTGGGGACGCCCACGACCGCTATGTCGACTTCCTCGGTTGTCTCGACGTGGGGAAGGCGCATGAACGTCCTGGGCCCGGTGAAGCGCGGCGTCTTGGATGAGTCGGCGGGGCCGTATCTCATGGTTCTACGGCTCCACCCTCAATGCCACCGCCCGGCAGGGCGCTCCGTCTGCATCGCCCCCAAGGCGGATCGGCATCAGACTGATGAGTGGTTCGTCGAAGTCGATGGCCCCGAGATTGGTGATGTTCTCCGAGATGATCCCCCCGGCAGCCGCGATCAAGTCGTGACATGGAAAGGACAGGAGGGCCTCGGGATCGAGCACGGTCTCGTCGAGATTGATGCAGTCGGTCAGGAACGTACGTACACCAAGGGACACCAGCCGGGCGCAGGCATCTGCTGAGAGATAGGGATGGTCGAAGTACCGATCCGTGCCGTAGTGTGCGTCCGACCAGCCTGTTCGAAGGACGGCGATGGTGCCGCTCTGAAACTGCGAGGCGTACTGCTCCAGCTCGTCCCACTCGATCGGCGTGCGCGGCTCGTGGCCCTGGACGTCGATGACCACGCCGGGGCCTACGAAGAGAGACAGCGGGCAACCCTCCAGAACGGGCCCGGCATCCAGGAAGTGATACGGGGAATCGACGTGCGTGCCGCTCTGGGAGCCCAGGTGCAGGGAGAGGAGGTTGTATCCCTCCTCTGAGATCGTGGTGGCCACGCTGAAGCTCGGTTGAGGGTCGCCCGGGTACACCTGCGACTCGGGGTCCAGCACCAGCGACAGATCGACGATCTTGGCGACGCGCATCTCGGCAGGATCCTCCAAGAGACTTTTGAGGGACCAGAAGCATTGCACAATCCGTGGTGCTCCCATTGCTTACTATGCGAAGCGGCGGACATCAAGCAATCACCGTGAACGGGGAATCATGGGATCTGACGACGATGGCGCGGAGACGAGGACGACCGACGCGGACCTTCGGTCCGAGGTCAGAAGGGTGCTCGATTCGGCTCGAGAAACGAACATCGTCCTGCGCGCCACCGGGGGCCTGGCCGTGTGGATCCGCTGCCCCTCGGCGCGAGAGGCTCCCCTTAGACGCGATTTCAAAGATCTTGACCTGGTGGGGCCGGCCGGCGTGGCGCAACCCGCAACGGCGCTGCTCGAGTCTCTCGGCTACAGGGGCGACGAGGAGTTCAACCAGCTGCATGGTCACCAGCGTCTCTACTTCTGGGATGCGCAGAACCATCGTCAGCTCGATGTTTTTATCGAACGGATAACGATGAGTCACGAGCTCGATCTCACGAACCGCGTCGCCCTCGACGAAGACACGATCACCCTGGCGGACCTCTTGCTCACCAAACTGCAGGTGTTCGAGATCAATGAGAAGGATCTGAAGGACGCGGCCGCGATCCTCGTGGACCACCCGTTGGACGAGGGCGGGATCCAGGTTGACCGGATCACGTTGGTCTTGGGAAACGACTGGGGCTGGTGGCGGACCGCTACCGGGAATCTCGATAAGGTCGGCACCTATGTGGCTGGCCTCGATCGCTTCGGAGGTTCCGCTACTGTGGCCGGCCGCATCGAGGAGTTGAAGAAACGTATAGAGGAAGCCCCGAAATCGATGAGGTGGCGGATGCGCGCCAAAGTTGGCGAGCGTGTGCGCTGGTATGAGCTTCCCGAAGAGGTCGAAGGCTGATGCGCCTCTACTACGCCAGTGACATCCACGGTTCCGAAAAGCTGTGGCGGAAGTTCATCAACGCCGCCACGTTCTACGAGGCCCAAGTCCTCATCATGGGTGGGGATCTGACCGGCAAAGTGATGGTTCCGCTGGTCGAGCAACGACCAGGCGAGTGGGTCGCGCAGGTGTTCGGCAAGAAGCAGAAAGCCAAAGGAGAAGACAAGGTAGCGGAACTCGAGCGAAACATCCGCGTGAACGGTTTCTATCCCGTGCGGTGCGATCAAAACGAGTTCACCAAGCTGCAGGAGGACGAGACTCATCGCGATGAGGTGTTCCACCAAGTCATGCGGGGCGAGCTACAGCGCTGGTTGGAATTCGCCGCCGGCAGACTGGAGGGAAGCGGCATTCGCTGCTTCCTGATGCCGGGAAACGACGACGACTGGGACATCGACGATGTCCTCGGCGAGGCTGCTCCCCCGGTCGAGAGCGTCGAGGGCAGGTTGACCGAGTTCGACGGCGTGCAGATGATCTCGTCGGCGTGGGCGAACCCCACGCCCTGGGACTCGCCTCGCGAGCTGCCCGAAGAAGAGTTGTTGGAGCGCCTCGAGAAGCTCGCCGCCGAACTCCGACCGGACGTCCCGGCGATCTTCAATCTGCACTGTCCCCCTTTCGACTCGGGGCTCGACGTCGCACCCGAGCTGACCGACGATCTGCGCGTCGTAAGAGAGGGCGGCGAGCCAAAGTTGATCTCGGTTGGCTCGACGTCGGTCAGAACGCTGATCGAACGGCACCAGCCGATGCTTGCGCTCCATGGCCACATCCATGAATCGCGCGCGGCTGCGGAGATCGGGCGAACCATCTGCATCAACCCGGGGAGTGCCTACAGCCAGGGTGTACTCGACGGCGCGGTCGTCGACATCGAGGGGGGCAATGTCGTCTCTTACCAGCTGGTAAGCGGGTGAACGCGCCGACGAAGGGAGATTGAGCATGGCTGAGTCAACTGCGGTGCAGGGACAAGGTCGTCCGGAGACGTTCGAGCGCAGAGCTACCGGGCTCGTGCGCGAGGCCGGCACGCTAGACGTGCTCGTCTACAACATGAACTTCATCTCACTGGGGCTCATGGCGGCGCTGGTATTCCTGTTCTCCACCGCTTTCTATCCCGGCGCCAACCTCTACCTGACCGCGATCCTGATCTTCCTCGTCGTCATTCCCACCAGCCTGGTATTCGCATTCTTTGCCAGTGCGATGCCCCGCTCGGGGGCGGACTACGTCTATGTCAGCCGGGTGTTGCATCCCGCTCTCGGAATGATGTCGAGCTGGAACAACACCGCTTGGTGGTTCATCTACGGAGGCGTGCCCTCGGCCTTCTTCGCCCAGTTCGGGCTGGCGCCGTTCTTCTCAACGGTGGGTCAGATGGCAGGGATCGGCTGGATGCAGAGCTGGGGGACCTGGTTCGCATCGAACTGGGGAACCTTCATCGCGGGCACTGTGCTGATCGTCGTTCTAGTCGCGCTGTTCGCGCGCGGCATGCGCCTTTACTTCCGGGTTCAGAACACACTGTTCCTGATTTCATTGGTCAGCTTCGTGTTGATCGCCGGGGTGTGGCTGCTTCGCTCAAGGACCGGGATCCTGGCCGACCTAGGACAAGGCCTGGGCCAGAACACCCTGCGCGGTCTCGGACAGAGCGCCGCCAAAGCCGGGTTCGCAGGAGGTGGACCTTTCAGCCTCAAATGGACGCTGCTGGCCGGCACCTGGATCTACATCAATCTGGTCTTCAATCAGTCGTCGGCGTACATAGGCGGAGAGGTCAAGCGCGCCTCGCGGCTGCAGCTTTGGTCGATGCCTCTCGCGGCGGTGCTTGCGACGGCCTTCATGCTGATCATGCTTGCCCTTGCCGACAAGGCGGTGGGACTGACGACCATCGGGAGGCTGGCCGCTAGCCAAGGCTTGTTGTTCACTCAGATCGCAGCCTTCGGCACCGGCAGCACGCTGCTCGCGTTCCTCATCATGGGCTTGTTCATCTTCCAGTCCTACACGTGGCTACCGGGTCAGATCGCAAACGCCAGCCGCAACTTCCTCGCCTACTCGATCGATGGATTGATGCCGAAGGCGCTGGGCCGCGTGCACCCGAAATATCACACGCCGGTCAACGCTTTGATGTTGGTGGGAGCGGGATCGATCGCCGCGCTCGCTGCCTTCGTGTGGGTCCCGAACTTCGCCACGCTTGTCGGAATCTTCGGCTTCATTCTCGGCTTCATCGTGGTTTCGATCGCTGCCATCATGTTCCCCTACCGCCTGCCCGATGTGTTCGCGTCCTCGCCGGTCAATTCCCGCATCGGCGGGATCCCATGGATGAGCGTGGTGGGAGTTCTGTCACTCGTAGCGCTGTTGATAATGGCGTGGGCCTTCCTGACCGACCCGAGCGCAGGCTTGAACGGGCACCCGGGATTGATCTGGATGAACATCCTCATCTTCATAAGCGGCCTGGTGATCTACTTCATCGCCAAGGCGGTGCAGTCGAGCCGTGGTGTGGACGTCTCGAAGCGCTTCGCCGAGATCCCTGTCGAATAAAACTCACTATCCGAGAGGTTGGCCGGGCGCCATGGAATCATGAACGGCCGCCCCGGTTCTCGGGTGAGGTAAGGGCACCCAAGGCCCCCCCATGAGGATGTCGACACGGCTTTCCTCAGGACGGAATCATCTATGGAAACCTGAGCCTTCGGATAGTGGGATGCTTCTGGCTCATCGCTCGAGAGAAAGGAATGTTCATGCCGCTGTATATGGATATCCACAAGATCGAGGGTGGCGTCAGCTTGGACGACGTCGCTAAGGCACACATGGCGGACCTCCAGACCCAGAGCGGGCACGGGGTCAACTACCTCAAGTATTGGGTGGACGAGGGAGACGGACGGATCTTCTGCCTCGTCGAAGCGCCCGACGCCGAAGCGGCCAACACCGTTCATCGGGATGCTCACGGGCTCGTAGCGGACGAGATCTACGAGGTCAAGGAGGGTAACTAACCAACTCTTGTCCGTAACCGAACGTGTAGCACCGGGCTCGAGGGTTTCGTTACTCCGTTCTGTCGGGGGGTGTCGACACTTCAGCCTCGCGCGGTGAGTTGGGTGG
>JAXDJO010000026.1:0-24115 GCA_034667525.1 Actinomycetota bacterium | reverse complement strand
CAGGTACTCGACGAGCGTGGCGCGCTCATCGCCACGGGTGGGGCCACCCTCCCGCGGGTCATGGGCGGAGTCGATGAATACGTCTGCTCTGTTGGTGGGGCCGCTCATGCCGGCAATTGTCCTCGATTCTGGCCGCCTTCACCCCAGAGGCTCCAAGGGGGGGTGTGACGCATATCCAGAGAGCAGTCTCCTCACACACGTGGTCACGGAGTCGAGGAGTCAACCGTCTTAGCCGTATCGACCTGTCTGTGTCTCTTGCCTTCACCTCGCCCACTACTATCTCGCCGCTGCCTAGCTAACAGCCGTCGGCCAGTGCCATCGGTTCCTATGGAGGTGAGTTCTCGAGCGTGCCCTCTCCTCCTCGTGTGGCGTCACTGCACAGGTACCCAATCAAGTCGATGGTGGGCGAGCAGCTGACGCACCTTGACATCGATCAACGGGGCTCCATTGGCGACCGGCTCTGGTCGGTTCGTACGAGCGACGGCAAGATCGGGAGTGGCAAGCACAGCCGGCGGTTCACGGCGGCGATGGAAAGGGAAGGCAGTCACTTCGACGACGGGCCCCTCAGCTTGATCGGTACTGCGTCCGTTCTGGCATCGGCCCAGGAACGCAGGGAGCCGCTGGACTGTGCACGCTTCCGGCCCAACGTTGTCCTCGAAACCAGTGAACCCTTCGTGGAGGACAGCTGGGTTGGTCACCGATTGAGGGTCGGCACAGCCGTGTTATCGGTCACGATGCGGTCACCGAGGTGCGTAATGATCGATATGAAGACCGCTGATCTGCCAGCACAACCTGGCAACCTCAAAACGATCGGGCGTGTCAACGGCGCCAACCTCGGCGTGATCATGACCTGCTTAGTACCAGGCACGATCAACCTGGGCGACGCCGTTCAGATCGTGGGCCCTGAACCGCAATAGCGTGCGCCTAGGTTCCTCGAGGATTAGCGGTTCGACCTTTGATTGACGGGTCGGCTGAAGCGGGAAGCATACCGCCCCCATCACACCGAAGCCACGGTGTGAGTGACCAATTCAAACTCGACTGACTAAAGTTGCGAGTCTGCCGCCCGAGCACCGCGGCCTTCGCTCAGTGCGCTTGCCGACTCGTGCCGGACTCTAGAGCGTCGAGATCACGCTCGGCGAAGAGCCGATGATGCCATTCCTCGTTGAGGACAACTAAAAGACATTCACGCACCGGGAAGCTCTGCGCAGGTGGCCAGCCGGGCCCCTCGACCGGCTCGGTGTAAGCCGCAAGAGACTCGTTGGTGAGGCCGTCGATCAAGGTGCGCACGGTCGTCATCCGATCGTGGCGCAGCGCAAGCACCTCGTCGAGTGATGGACGCGCGTCGCGATCCCGCGGGGTACCCGGAGTGTCCGGCATCTCATCCCAGGGCAAGTCGAGCGGATCCCAGGGGGAGGGATCGCCGAGGATCCCCCGACGCACCCACGCGTCGGTCGCGTAGACCAGGTGACGCAGTGTCTCGATGAACGACCACTCGCCGTCGACGGACTCGTGCAGAAGCTCGGGGGCGAAGCTGCGGGCCCGCGTAACGGTGCCGTCCCAGAGTCGTTCGACGATGTCCCACGCTTCCCGGAAACCTGCGGGGTCGCTCGGCCGCATCTTTGCCCGCTCCGGGTCGCGCCGGTCAAGCTCCGCCTCGACGAGAGGTGCTACGTCGACTCCATTGATCAGGAGGTTCTGAATCTCGCCGTCGATCCGGGCGTCCGCTATCTCGACACCGCGCATGTTGACTCCCCTTAGGTCGGCACCGCGAAGCTGGGCGTGGGAAAGGTCGACGTCGCGGAACTCCGCACCTGAGAGATCGACATGCTCGAAGTGGGAGCCGCTCAGGTCATCCCTCATGAATTCAGCCACGGGCCGGACTCTAGCCGCGGCCACCAACGGTCCGAGCCACGCGGCTGATCTGCCGCGATGCGCCTCGGCGTCACCTCCTACGGCGTCCTTGCTCCCGTACCTGCAAAACCTCTAGAGCGCCCTAAAGGCACCCGCTCGAATGCGGAGAGCGCAGAAAGAACCTCCCTCCGACCCGAGGATCTGGTCACCGAGACCGCCGGGCCGGCGCGGGAGCTAGCCTCCCGGCGGGCGGTAACCCACAGACTTTTTTGTGGCCTCGTCCACTTCCTCGGGTGTCAAGAGAACGATCGTCTGTAGGTGGGTGGTCGTGGCCGAGTTGACCGCCAAGGCTACTGCCGCTGCGGAGGCATTGTCCGGGAGATCGAACGTCACGTATACGTCGGCTTCGCCAAACGCGAAATAGAACGATTCCATCGTGCCGCCCAAGCCCTGGATGAGCTTTCCGATCGTGTCACGTCGGCTGGAACCGCCCTCCTTCAGGACTCCTTTGGCGCCCTCCGGTGCATAGGACGCAGCAATCAAGTACTTGGGCATCGATGGCCCTCCCTCCGTCTCGGTTGCTCGCCAGTCTCGCCCACTCGTCAAGCTAGACAGGTCGCCTCCGCTCAGGGTTGGAGAAGCGGACCCGATAGCAGCTCTGTGCCTACGAGGGCGAAAAGATCGACAGGCCCGGGTTTTCTGTTAGAGACCGAATCGGACTCTGGGGGGTTCCGTGTCGGTCGGCGCTCAGGATTGGATTGTGAAACTCGTTGCAGGGGCGGGATTTGAACCCGCGACCTCCGGGTTATGAGCCCGGCGAGCTACCAGACTGCTCCACCCTGCGTCGACGAGATTACCAGGGCAAGGTTCCTTGGGCCGACCCTCGAGTGGCCGCCGCTGGTGCTAGCTCTTGGTCGGGGACGGCTTGGGAGAGGGCTGGGTTGTCTGGCCGCTCTGTGACAAAGCGCGCTGCAAGATGCGACCTAGTTCCCGGTTCAGCCTGCCGTACGTTGCGAAGTCACCCTTCTGGAGAGCCTTCTGCGCTTGGCGGTACAGAGAATCCGCCTTCTGGATCAGGTTCTGATTCGTGGCCCCCCCACCACCACCGGCACCGCCGTTACCCGAGGGTTGCCCGGGTTGCGATCCCTGTCCCGCATTGCCGCCGAACAGCGCGGACAGCGCTTGTCCGAGCGTGTTACGCATGACCGTGTTTCCGTTGAACGCGATGATGACGCGTTTCAGCTCGGGGTTTCCGACATTGGACGCGCTAACGAATAACGGCTGCACGTACAGGATCGACTTGTCGATGGGCAGCACGACTTGGGAGCCAAAGATGACGGTGGAGCCGCCGGTGCTCAGCAAGGAGAGATTGCGGGAGATGCTGACGTCTTGATTGATCAGGTTGTTGATCTGGAACGGGGACAAGATCGGCCTTTGACGAGGAAATTGCAGAGTCTGCAACTCGCCATACGACGATGGACCCGAGTTTGCGGTGAATAACGAGATCATGTTGTCGCGGCCCCGCGGCGTGAAGGGACGCGTGAGCAAGAACTGATCCTGGGTCTCTCCGGGAAGCTTGAGGAGCAGATAGGTGGGAGGAAGGCTCCCCGGCTCCTGCACAGGGTCAAGAGCCAGCTGGCTTCCTGCTAGAGGATTTCGAGGGATCGCCCACGCGTCTTCCTTCTGGTAGAAGACCGACGGCTGGGTCATGTGGTAGAGGCGGTACACCTCGGTCTGCACCTTGAACAGATCCTCTGGATAGCGGAAATGCGCCTGAAGGTCGGGCGGTGCCTGGCCGGCGGTGAAGAGCGCGGGGAAGGCCTTCTCCCACGCTTGAATCAGCGGATCGGACTTGTCGACCACGTAGAACTTCATCTTCCCTGTGTACGCATCCACCACGACCTTGACCGAATTCCGGATGTAGTTCACGTGTCCGGAGAGTGCACCTGCTTGACCTTGATCGATGATGCCGCTCAGATCCTCCCGTTGGGAGTAGGGGTACCAGGGCGTTGTGGTGTACGCATCCATGATCCAGACCAGATGGCCCCCCACCGATGCGATATAGGGATCGTTGTCGAGCGAAAGGAACGGCGCTGCCCGCAGCACCCGGTCTCTGACGTTTCTGTAGATCATGATTTTGGATTTGGAGTCCAGGAGGTTCGAGAGCACCAGATTGGGGTCACCCTCCCGGATTGCGAAAGCCGCCCGCCGGAAAAAGCTGCCTGTCGGGATGCCGCCCGAACCCGCGTAGTTGCTTCGTGCCACGCCATTCTGCGTGGGGTAATCGATCTCCTTCTGCTTCGAGTTCACGATCGCGTACTCGGAAGGTGTGAACGATTCGCCGTAGTAAACGCGTGGCTGCGAGGGGCTCAATGCTTGGGCTCCCGACGCTACGGTTCCCGGAACATCACTGACGAGGAACTCGGGCTGGCCCTGCGTCGTCGCCCCATTGGCCAGAGTCGCCACGAGCCCATATCCGTGGGTGAAGACCAGGTGCAAGTTGGCCCAGGTTTTCGATTTCCCCTCGAGATCCTGTGGAGATAGCTCACGAGCAGACAGCAATACCTGTCGCAGCTGACCGTTGATCATGTAACGGTCCACGTCAACGTCATTGAAGGAGTAATAGGTCCGAAGAGCCTGCAGCTGGGAAAGAGCTCGCTGCAACACGGCGGGATCCCACACGCGAACGTTTCCGATCAACGTCTGGTTGCTACGCAGATCCTGTGCACGCAGGTTGTTACTGGCGGGGAATTGAGAGGTCTTCACGGCAGCGACGCCGAAGGCTTTGCGCGTGGCCGCGATGTTGCGCGCGATGTAAGGACTCTCCCGCTGCAGCTCCTGGGGCTTCACCGAGAAGTTCTGCACCACTAACGGCCAGAGACCTCCAACAACGAAAGCGAAGAGGATCCAGATCCCGACAGCGGCAAGCGGGAGAGCGATCGTCCGGAACCGGATGTTCACCAGGAACAGGATCGCGGAGATGATCGAGATGATGGCCAGCAGCTTGAGGGCCGGCAGTTGCGCGTGCACATCGGTGTAGCTGGCTCCCGTCACGACACCGCGAGGCGAGAAATCGAGCGCGTACGTCCCTAGCCAATACTGAACCGCCTTGACTAATGCCAAGAGGCCGAGAAGCACCGAGATATGCGCCAACGCCGCGGGCAGCACCCCCGCCAGGCGCGCTTGCGGCCGGATAGCTCCGTGGAAGTAGTGCGCGGCGATCGCAGCCAACAGCGAGACCATGACTGCCAACCACACCCAACCAACGACATCTCGGAAGAACGGCAGATCGAAGACGTAGAAGCCGATGTCCTTATGGAATTGCGGGTCGACCTGCCCGAAGGAAACCCGGTTGGCCCACAGGAGATAGCTCTGCCATGCGCCGGCGGCGCTGAGCCCCGCGAGGAAGCCGATGGCCAGAGAGGCCGCGATCCGGATCGCGCCTAGCCGGGGCATCATGGCGTCGCGATAGGGATCGAGGGGATCGGCGCGTCCCGCCACCTCGAATCGGGAGAACGGATAGGGGGGTGCCAATCGCGATGCCAGCAATAGGTTCACCCACACCACCAGCCCAACTACGGCACCGACGACCACGCCAACGATGAATTGGGTGCTGAGACTCTTGAACAGCACGCTCGAAAAACCCACCTCGCGGAACCACAGAACGTCCGTATAGAAGCGGGCCAAGCTAACTATCAAGAACAGAATGACCAGAAGCGCGACGAGGTAGAGGCCGCGCTTTCCGCGACGGCGGGGGCGGTTCACCATGTTCGGCAGATTATGGCAGCGTCGCCGCTAAAGGGGTGACCCTCGATCACGCGATTGGCTCGAGGGCTTGTCTGATGAGTGCGAGAAGCTCATCTGAGTTGAAGGGTTTGCCCAGGAACTGGGCCCCCGGCCATTCCTCAGGAGAACCCCAGGATCTCCCACTGAGGATCAGAACCGGGATGTGGCGCGTCTGCTCGCGTTGCCGCAAGGACGCAAGGACCTGCTTACCTCCTATCTTCGGCATGCTCTGGTCCATCAGGATCATGTCCGGTAGCTCTGTGGAAGCAAGCTGAAGCGCCTGCTCACCATCCACGGCAAGGAGCGTGCGGAACCCCTCCCCTTCCAGCACGAGCTCGATAGTCATCCGTATATGGGGGTCATCTTCGGCGATGAGGACGAGAGGTTCCTCCACGGGGGCCAAGGGTACTTGGGCCGACCCGTTGCCGGCTGGGAGAGCTCCGGGATGTTTCGCGGCGGCTGGTCCAGTAGCCACCATCAGCGATTGAGGCTCTGCAGATATCTGACCGCCGAATCCAAGGTCGTGATGGACACCACCTGGATGTCGTGAGCCACCGCTCGGGCGTCGCCGGCTTCCGAACTGGGGGCCAGGAAGATCTGGGCTCCCGCCGCTTCGGCAGCCGAAACCTTCTCCTGGATGCCTCCGATCGGTCCCACCGCCCCGTCACACTGGATCGCCCCCGTGCCTGCGATCTTGCGGCCCGCCGTCAGATCGTTCGGGGTCAGTTTGTCGTAGAGGGCGAGTGCAAACATCAGTCCCGCGGACGGCCCCTCGATCCGACCAGTTGCGAAGGCGACATGGACCTTTGGCTGAAATCGGTAATGCCGGTCGGTCCAAAGGACTCCCAGGTAAGGAACGCCAGGGTTCTGCGGATTGCTTGCGGTCGTTATCCGAACCTGCTTGCGAACACCGGAACGTTCGATAGTGAGGGCGACGGCCTGCCCCACGCGGTGTCCCTGGATCAGCTTTCCCGCCGCACAGGTGGTTCCGATCTTCTGACCATCCACACCCACCACGATGTCACCCTTGGCCAACACACCTTGAGCTGGAGATCCGGGGGCCGTCGCCTGTACCTCCGCACCGTCGCCAGTCGGGTGCCCCAACCCGAGCTTGGACAACACCGCGACCTCAGCCTGCATCTTCGACGACGACATCATCCGCGTGTTCTCTTTCAACAGTTGGGGGATCGATTGGCCGCCGGTGGCCTGCTGGCGCAGAACGATCGTGGCGTCTGACCTGAACAGTGATTCGACAACCTGAGCCAGCGTCACGGTGGTATCGATGTAAACGGTGGTGAGATAGAGATGCCCTTGCGATGCGTACGTCGGCACTCCTTTGACGCGCAGCAAGCTCTCGACGTCTCGCACCGGCCCCGGCAGATATTCGAAAAAGATGGGGATGGGGACGACGAAGGATATGTAGACGAGTACCAGGCCGACGGTCGCCCAGGCGGCCCTGCGCCACCCCGGCCCGCCTTTCTCCGAGCCATCCCCGGGTGAGGTCACCTGCTGATCGGGTTGCACCAGGCAACTCTAGGGGGGCAGGAAAGTTTCGAAGTCTGCGTCTGCAGCAGGGCGGGAGTTTCAGACCAGGATCGAGCGAAGGCTGTCGAATGCCTCCAGACACTTTCCTGCGCCGAGGACGACGGCTTCGAGCGGTTGCTCCGTCACATGCACGGGGACCTCTGCCTCCTGAGAGAGCAGCATGTCCATCCCCGAGAGCATCCCGCCCCCTCCCGTCAGGGTGATCCCGTTCGTTAAAACGTCCTGAACCAGATCGGGAGGAGACGCGCCGATGCACTCGATGACGGAAGAGACGACGGTCCGGATCGGTTCGTGTATCGCTTCGCGGATCTCTTCGGTGGTAATCAAGATGTTCTTGGGAAGCCCCGTAGCCAGATCCCTGCCGCGCAGCTCGGCCTTCTCTTCGTGCGCCAGAGGGAACGCAGAGCCCACTGCGATCTTGATCCGCTCTGCGGTCCGCTCTCCGATCGCGATCGTGTACTCGCGCCTCACATGGTTCTGGATGGCTGCGTCGAGATCGAATCCTCCGATCCTGACGCCGGTGTTCGTCACGATGCCGCCCAACGAGATCAATGCGACCTCGCTCGTACCGCCGCCTATATCAACAACGAGATTCCCCAGGGGTTCGTGGATGGGCAAGCCCGCGCCTATGGCCGCCGCCATCGGCTCCTCGATCAGGTAGCAAGATCGCGCTCCGGCCGCCAGCGTTGCTTCCTCAACTGCCCGCCGCTCGACCCCGGTGAGCGCGCTGGGGACGCAGACGAGCACTCTGGCCCTCGACATGCGGGTGACACCGGCCTTCTGAAGGATGAGACGCAGGAGTTTCTCGGTGACCTCGAAGTCTGAGATCGCCCCCGAGCGCAGGGGGCGGACCGCAACGATGTAACCGGGCGTGCGCCCGATCATCTGCCACGCCTCTTCGCCCATCGCGAGGACCGCACCGGTCTCCTTGTTGAGAGCGATAACGGTGGGCTCGGCAAACAAGATCCCCCGCTGCTTCTGATACACCAAGGTGTTCGCGGTGCCGAGGTCGATAGCTACGTCGCGGGGCATCCGATTCGCCGTCCGGCTCTATCGGGAGCGGAGATCGCCGTTGCGAACTGAGTTGCGCCGCCTCGCCTCGAGCCGCGCCTTGGCGGCGGCGCGCCGCTCTGTGTCCAAAGGTTGCAGATAAGGATCAAGGGAGGAGTCTTCGATCTCAGAATCAACAGATGGCGGTTGTGAGTACGACCTCTGCGGAGGCGCCCCTTCTTGACCGGACAGCCGCTCGAGGCTCATGCGGAAGCCGTCCACATCGGCAAGGGTCGTCGAATGCTGGCGCTTCATCCACCATAGTCGGGCAATTCCGGCTCCTGCCAGTACCACTAAGATCCCCAGATAAACCACGCGTGCACTCCCTGTCTCTAGCGATTGATCTCGCCAGCTGCTGGAAGGCTAGATGCCCTCACAGGCGCCGGCAACGGCCCCGGCTCCTGGCCGAGGGACCAGGGCACCCTAACAGGGACCTCGCTCAGCTGAGGGCACGGTCGGCCCAGCAGGTCTTCGGCCAGCCCTATCCGGCCCCGGCCCTCCGGCCGGACTGTGCCGTCTTTCACCTCCCCCCCGACGGGACGGTGCCCGGGGTCATCTCCCCCGGCTGCGGCTGTGCCGGGTTGCATCTTGTCTGCGCGACCATGCAGAGATGAGCCAAGAGCCATTCGGAGACGTTCCCTTGTTCCGCGAGATCCAGAGATTGCTATCCGCCGGGGACGGCCCGATCAACCTCGAGATCGCTCGCCAGGTGGCGCTCGCGGTAGCAACGCAGGGCGCGCCAGATGTTCCCGCGGCCGATGCCAGTGCGAGGGTCTTCGCCGAGTCGGTGGGCGCCGCCGAGGTCCTGATCGCGGGTTACACGCGGCTCCCGTTCGTAGAGCCCACGGGAACGGCGATCCTCACCCGCACGGAATGGATCTCGGCCACCCTCCAATCCTGGCGGTGGCTGCTCGAGCACCTCGCGAGCCACATGGGCGCGCAATTCGCCCGGTTGCAGGAGGAAGGCGAGCCTCAGGGAGCCGACATCAGCACAGTGCTGGGTCAAGTGACCCCTCTGCTCCTCGGCATTCAGGCCGGTACCGTGCTGGGTCACCTCGCTGTCGAAGTCCTCGGCCATTACGACTTCCCCGTTCCCCAAGACGAGACCCGCCTTTCATTCGTCGATCGCAACGTCGAGTCAGTAGCGCGCGACTACTCGCTTCCGGCGGATGATCTGAGGAGGTGGCTTGGATTGCGCGATGCGGCTCGCCACCTCGCCGTCGGTAGCGTGTCATGGCTGACGCCGTACTTCCACAGCTTGTTGTCCGACTTGGTCGATGCCACAGACATCGATGTCGGCGACATCGAGCAGCGGCTGATGGACTTACAGACCAAAGGTCTGGAGGGCCTGCAGTCCGGAGTGAGCATCGAAGATGTGCTCCCGGTCGTTCCGAGCGAGCGCCATTCCCGTGCGCTGGATCGGTTACGCGCATTCATCGCGCTCCTGCATGGCTACGCGCATCACGCCGCGGCGGCGGTAGGCGATGAGATCCTGTCGGATCGGGTGCTGATCGAGGAAGGCATGGCGCGACGGGACGCATCTCCCTCGGAGGGACGCGCCTTGCTCCAAGCGGTTCTGGGGTTCGATGTTGACCGCCCCCTGCTGGCGGCCGGAACCACGTTCTGTGCCGCAGTGGTGAAGTTGCGGGGGATCGCGTCCCTCAACCGCATCTGGGAGGCGCCCGACAATCTGCCGACCCTGGACGAGATCAAGGATCCGTTCGCCTGGATGGAGCGGGTCCTGTTCGAGACTTAGGACTTCTTCCTAACTGACGGCCGCCAGGACGAATCGTTCGGCACCTTCAGAAAGATCGAAGAAGTCCCGTCCGAGTGTTTTGAGCAAACCTTCCGACTGACTCACCTGCGCCGAGATCGCCCGGTACTTGAGTTCGAGCAGGTCTCGGTCGAGAGCCATGTCTATGCCCAACTCTTCGACGGGCGTCACCAAGGGCTTCCCGGCAAAGAAGACATCGAGGCGGTCGAGTTGCGGAAATACCGTCTCCATCCATTCCGGCGTCACGGTGCTGTAGTAAAGGGCCGCGCCCAGCTTGGCAGATCGCTTGAACGCCTCGGTTGTCCACGCCGAGATTGCTTTGTGATCGGGATGACCCGTCATCCCCTCGGGACCGAACGTCAGGACTGTGTCCGCTTGCACTTCATCGAAGATGGCGCCGAGCTTGATGAGGGCTTCCTCCTGTGGGATCTGATCCAACCCGCCGTCGGAATAATCGAGCCACTCGTGCTCGGTCACCCCCAGGATCCCAAGTGCAGTCATCAGCTCAGCCTCTCGCACGCTACCCAACGTCGCGGTCGGCCAGCGTTTCTCGTCTTGAGAGCCGGATTCACCCCGGGTCGCGGTTACGCACACCACGCGCTCACCATTGGCAACGGCGTGGGCCATCACGCCGGCGGATAAGTAGGTCTCGTCGTCCGGGTGTGCCCAAACACCAAGGATCGTGCCGAGCGCCCTCACACCGGCACGACTTCGCCTTCGACGTGGCCCTTGTCGATCCAGAGCAATCCCATCGACGTAAAGGGGGCCGTTCGTTTCCACGTCGGGCTGCCGGGATTGAACAGCAACAGATCGTCCTCGTCATCGCTGAGGGGTTGATGGGAATGACCGAACACCACCACGCGAGCATCCGGGAAGCGCTTACGCATACGCGACCGGCGGCCGGCAGCGAGCCCGGAATCGTGAATCATCGCGATGGCAACATCCTCGAGCTCGACCAATGCCTCCTGCGTCGCTCCCCACTCCCGGACGTCGGTGCCATCGCAGTTGCCCATCACCACCGTGACGGGCGCCAACGCACGCAGCTCGTCTAGAAGACTGGGATCGGTCACATCGCCTGCATGCAGGATGTGATCGGAAGTTTCCAGATAGGGCCACGCTCCCGGAGGCAGCTGGCGTTGCGCTCCGCGCGTGTGCGTGTCCGCGACCACACCCACCTTCATCCGAGTGGAATCGTTGGAACCTCTGACCTCACGGTTCGACAGGCTACCTGCACCATCGACGAGACAGCTAGTTGAGAGCGGCCCTGATTGTGGTCGGCGCTTCGGGCGATCGACGTCGCGGGAGTGATGCTTCCCCGCCTCTAGACCGCGGCCGCGTCCAGGGAGGATGGCTCGGCGGCTTCGACCTTGTCCCCGCACGCAGGACAGTGTGGGTCCCGTCGGATCTTGACCTCTGCGAATCTCGTGGACTGGGCGTCGAATGTTAGGAGACGACCCACCAGCGGCTCGCCGTAACCCGCTATCAATTTCAGGGCCTCATTCGCCTGAAGAGACCCGATGATGCCTGGGAGCACGCCCAGGACCCCAGCTTCGCCTCAGGTGGGGGCCAGCTCGGGCGGGGGCGCCTCAGGATAGAGGCATCGGTAGCAAGGCCCCTCGTACGGGATAAAAGTGGAGACCATCCCTTCGAAGCGAAAGATCGAACCATGAACCACCGGCTTCCGCAGCTTCACCGCGGTGTCGTTCACGACGTAGCGGGTATCGAAGTTGTCGCAGCCGTCGACGATCAGGTCGTACTCCGCGATCAGCTCCTCCGCGTTGGAGTCGTCGAGACGGAACGGGTGCACCACCACCTCGACGTCGGGATTCAGCTTCGTGATCGTCTCTTTGGCCGACTCCGCCTTGAGAACGCCGATCCTGTCGGTGTTGTGGATGATCTGCCGCTGCAGATTGCTCTCCTCGACCACATCGGAGTCAACTATCCCGATGGTTCCGACGCCGGCGGCCGCCAGATAGAGAAGTGCGGGCGAGCCCAGGCCCCCGGCACCGATGCAAAGCACCTTGGCGTTGAGGAATCGGAGCTGCCCTTCCTCGCCCACATCGGGCAGGATCAGGTGGCGGGAGTAGCGCTCACGCTGGGACGGTTCCAGCATCCGGGGGATGTCCACAGGCAGACCGAGCGCTCGCCACCGGACATACCCGCCAAGCATCGAGCTCACGTTGTGATAGCCAAGCTCGAGGAGCGTTCGGGCAGCGAACGCGCTCCTCACCCCGGTGGCGCAATAGAGGACGACCTCGGCATCCTTATCCGGCAACACGTCCTCCACCCGGCTCTCGAAATGGGCGCGCGAAAGATACGAAGCGCCTGGAATGATGCCCAGGCGGACCTCGTCCTCCTCCCGGACATCGAGCAGTCGTAGGCGGGCACCGGCTCCGAGCCGGGCGGTGACCTCCTCCGGGGTGGTCTCGGCGATCTCAGACCGCACCTGTTGGAAGAGCTCTCTGAAGTTTGACATGTATATACCTTACGATACGTGTAAAAGCGACGGCTGAAGCCCTGGGGCGGCGCGGCACTTCCCCTGCGGGCGATCTTCACCCACGATAGAGAGATGACGGTGTCCCCGGAACCATCGAGATCGGCTCACGCTAAGCGACCCGCCAGCCGCACGCGCTCTTTCGGCGCAGGCAACAGGGAGAACCACGACGCATCGGGCTTCTATGAACGCGAGCTCGTCGAAGCCGCAGTCTCGGCCGACTCTCGAGTTGCCGACGCGCTCCAGAAGGACACATTGTGGCTCCACTCGGCCGAGGCCATGCCAGAGCTGCCGGAGAACTCGGTGGCGCTGATGATCACGTCGCCCCCGTATCACGTGGGTAAGGACTACGACTCGGACACGACGTTCGGGGAATACCTTGCTCTTCTCGCCAGGGTGTTCGCCGAGACCCATCGAGTCCTCGAACCCGGGGGCCGAGCCGTTGTAAACGTTGCGAATCTCGGCCGTAAGCCGTACATCTCTCTGTCTTCGAGGATCGTGACGATGATGGAAGACCTCGGATTTCTGATGCGGGGAGAGATCATCTGGCGGAAGGGCAAGGCCGCCAGTGGATCGACCGCGTGGGGGTCGTGGTTGTCGGCAACCAATCCCGTGCTGCGCGACGTGCACGAATACTGCCTCGTTTTCAACAAGGGACGATTCGACCGGGTCAGACGAGGCCGCAGCACCATCACGAAACAGGAGTTCCTCGACGCGACCCTGTCGGTATGGGACCTCCAACCCGAGTCCGCGAAGCGGGTGGGTCATCCAGCTCCGTTTCCGGTGACGCTGCCCCGAAGATTCATCGAGCTCTTCACCTACGAAGGAGATCTGGTGCTCGATCCATTCATGGGTTCCGGCACGACTGCCGTCGCCGCGGTCGAGACGGGCCGCCACTACGCCGGCTACGAGACCGATCCCGAGTACGTCCTGATCGCGGAGGAACGGATCGCGCGGGCGCTCGCGGAACGATGAGAGCCGTCGTCTTCGCGGGGCCCGGCCGGGTCCCGGTAGAAGACGTGCCCGAGCCTCGGCTCGAAGACGATAGGGATGCGATCGTGGCCGTTTCCAAGACATCCATCTGCGGGTCGGACATGCACCTTCTCAACGGAAAGACGCCGGGGATGCCCGAGGGAGGCGTCATCGGACATGAATTCGTCGGAACGATCACCGAAACGGGATCGTCTGTAGCGTCGCACCAGGTTGGAACGAGGGTCGTGGGCTCGTTCCTGATCGCGTGCGGAGACTGCCCCGAGTGCCGCGCAAGACGCTTCAACCATTGCCTTCAACGCCGCGGGCTCGGCCTTGGTCCGATCGCCGGCGATCTCCAGGGCGCACAAGCTGAATACGTGCAGATGCCCCGAGCAGACGTGAACCTGCATTCGTTGGAGGGGGATCACGCGAAGCTATCCGACGAAGCGGCACTGTTCTCCGGAGACATCCTCGCTACGGGCTTCTACGCCGGCGCGTTGTCAGAAGCGTCGCGCGCAGGGACGATCGTCGTGGTTGGGGCCGGCCCGGTTGGGCTCTGTTGCGCGCTGGCAGCAGGCGTCTCGAAGCCGGCTCGCGTGCTGCTCCTCGACTCCGATCCTCAACGGATCGCGTTCGCAGACGAATTGGGACTCGAGGCGGTCGATGTCTCTGACCGGGACCCGCAGGCAGCGATCCGAGAGCGCACCGATGGCGCCATGGCAGACGTCGTCATCGAGGCCGTTGGCGCCCCCGAAGCGTTCAGGTCCGCCATGAGGTGCACGCGCGCTGGGGGCCGGGTGGTTGTCGTGGGTGTCTACGGAAGCGAGCGCTACGAGTTGGCGATGGGAAACACCTGGGTGAGGGGGCTAGACCTTCGCTTCTCGGGAATGGCGAACATCCAGGCGCACTGGGACGAGACGCTGACGGCGGTGGGGAACGGAGCCGTTGACCCCACCTCGCTGATAACACATCGGCTGTCGCTAGAGGACGCCGAAGAAGGCTATGAGCTGTTCGCGTCGCGGGTTGCGATGAAGGTCGTGCTCACGCCCTAGTCAACGCCGGAGCTTCGCTCACCGAGCGAACATCCTCCCGTGAGCGGCCGGGGGAGACGACGGCGGGATCTAAGCGGGCTTGTGCGCCTGGCGCTGCTTCTCCGCGACGATCTCGGCGGCGCTCTTTGCGCACCCCGGGCAGAACTTCGCGTCCGCCGGAACCTCGGTTGCGCAGAACGGGCAGGGTCCCTCCGCAGGCTGCTCCTGATAGCCCTCTTTGATGCCCACCTTGAACTCCTTGCTCGCCTGTCCCAGCGAACGAGCGAGCTTTGGGAGCCGGGAAGCACCGAACAAAAGCAGCACAATCAGCAGAAGAAACAGAATCTCGGGTAGATCGATACCAAACACCCAGCTCCTCCGTTCCTCAGCGCAGAGCCGGCGCCAGCTCGCCGATCTGCTCAACATCCTCTTCGTCTGCGACCTGGAACGGCAGCGTCCCGAGGGTCACGATGACCTCCTCGACCCCCAAGTCTCTGAGGGAGCCCAATCGGTCTGTCACTTCGGCAGCCGTCCCTGCGAAATGGTCACGCCGGAACACGTCCCAGGATACTGCGGTGTTTCCGTTAGTGGAGCCCAAGACACCGGCCGGGGTTCGTTCGGCGAGCCGGCGGAACCTGGCTCGGGCGTCAGCCTCATTGCGACCCACCAGAGCGTACGCGCCGACCGAACGGCGAAGAGTGACGGGATCCCTCCCGACCGCTTCGCAGGCCCTCGTGGCGACCAGTGAGCGATCACGATAGGTCTCCACAGAACCCAACCACGACATGTTCCAGCCGTCGGCGACCCGCGCCGCCGTCGCGAGGAGACGATCCCCTTTGCCTCCGACCCACACCGGGGGCTGGCGACCGGGGGCGGGCCCTGGGCGGCAGACCGCGCCCTCTATCCGGTAGTGACTGCCGCCGAACGTCAGCTCCTCGCCTTCCAGCAATCTCTTCACGATCTCGACCGCCTCGCCCAGCCGCTCGATCCGGATCCCAGGGCGGTCGAAGTCGAGGCCCGCCCGTTTGTACTCCTGCTCATACCACCCTGCCCCCAGCCCGATGTCGAGGCGACCACCGGAGAGGCGGTCCAGGCTTCCAGCCATCTTGGCGAGCAGCGCGGGAGGGCGGAAGTCATTGCACAGCGCGAGCGTCCCGACCCTGATCCGGCTGGTGCTCGCGGCAACCGCCGCCGCTGTCGTCCAGCATTCGAGTGAGCCCTGTGGAGTGTCTGGGCCCCCATACCGGCCCCAGTCAAGGAAGAGGTGGTCGGACACCCACAGGGAGTCCAGGCCGGCCTCCTCAGCGACCCGAGCGACGCTCCGAAGGCCCGTCCAGGTCACCGGTTCCCCGGCAAGGCTCGTGTCGTAATGAGGAAGGGCCAACCCGATGCGCACGACCGGAGTCTAGGTCGGTCCCGGCTGAGCCTGCGGGGTTCAGGCCCCGCACGGGTAGGGCAACCGGCCCCGCACGGGTAGGGCAACCGGCCCCCACGGCTCGGGCAACGGGGACGTACGGGTGGGGCAACCGGCCGAAACCACTACAATCACCCGACATGAAGGTCTCCGACATCATGACCTCCGCAGCGATCCACGATTCCCCCGACGACACCCTCGCGGCTGCGGCGCACATGATGTGGCAACAACAGACCGGTTCCCTGTTGGTGATGGAGGGAGACGCGCTGACCGGGATCGTTACGGAACGAGACGTCCTTCGCGTCGTTGCGGAAGGAAACGACCCCACGACTACCAGTCTGCGGGACGCGATGAGCACCAATCCCGTCACGATCTCGCCGGATAAGAAGCTGAGCGACGCCGCCACGATCATGTTCGACCACTGGTTCCGTCATCTTCCGGTGGTCGACGACGCAGGCAACGTGTGCGGCATCCTGTCCCTGCGGGACCTCCTGACCCTCCTTGCCGAAGGTATGGAGGAGCCCGAGACCCTCGAGCCCCTGACCGGCCACAAATTGGCCCGAGACGTCCGCATCCAGCGGATCGAGGCCGGCGACCTGGACTGATTTTTTGCGAGCTCAGCCACGCACAGCGTGGCTGATCAACCATAGAAGATGCCTCGGCGCCCAAGTGAAGTTGCCCCCGTCACACCTCTGAGATCAACGGCAACAAGGATGCTTCAGCCGTAAGCAGGCCGTGGCGAGCGGGATGACGCCGCGCCAGGTCGACCTGCGGCTTGGCTCCGGAAGCTGGATCCCCCTTCTACCTCGGGTATTTGCCATCGCCGGGGCCCCCGATCCGCTGGGAGACCTGGGTGATGGCCGGAGGCCTGCGCGCGCGTCTACGGCCGCTCGTTTGTGAGGTCTCGTCGACGAGAAAGAGAACGCCATCGAGATCGCGACGACCCGCAACATCAGAGACGGCGATCGGCAGTCCGATCGCCCCCTCTATCGCTTCCACAGGGTGGGCCCGGCTTTCGCCAGATGAGATCGTCCAGGTTGGAGGGATACCGGTGACCGCGGTGGAAAGGACTCTTCTGGATGTTTGCGGAACTACACCGCCATGGGTGTTCAACGAAGCCGTGGATGCCGCCCCGCGGCGCAACTTGGTCTCGCTCGACAGGGTCGCCGACTTCCTAGAACGCGAACGAAGATCCGGCGTCGACGGTGTGCAACGACTGCGCGAGGCGATCACCGTCCGCTCGCAAGAGACTGGAACATCCCGAAGCACCCTGGAGCGGAGGTTTCTCTCTCTTCTACAAAAGGCCGGAGTCCCACTGCCGGAACTGAACCAGGAGATAAGGGGGCCAGACGGTTTCTGCGCGATCGTCGACATGGTCTACGCGGAGCCCAAGGTCGTTATCGAGATCCAGAGCTACGCGCACCACTCCTCTCTGCACGCGTTCAATAGTGATGCCGAACGCCTCGGGATTCTCACCGCGACGGGATACCGGACCCTAGAGGTGACGGCAGAGCAGATCCACAAACATCCACAACGGACGATCGAGCGCGTCGCCGTCCTACTCAGACGGGTTTCGACGTCGAGCAAAAAATCAGGAGAGTTTGTATTTCTCGAGGAGGCGGCGGGCGATCACCGTCTTTTGGATCTCGGACGTTCCCTCTCCGATGAGGAGGAAGGGGGCGTCGCGGTAGAGGCGTTCGATCGTGAACTCCTTCGAGTAGCCGTAGCCCCCGTGCACCCGGAGTGACTTGAGCACTATCTCGTTACAAGCTTCGGAGGCGAAGAGCTTGGCCATCCCGGCCTCCAGATCCGAGCGCTCCCCCGCCGACTTCTTCTCCGCGGCGGAGATCAACATCAGCTTTGCGGCCTCCAATGTCGTGGCCATCTCCGCAAGATGGATCTGGATCGCCTGGTGGGCCGAGATCGGTTTGCCGAAGGCCTTGCGCTGCTGCGCATAGGCGATCGCCAGCTCGAATGCACGCGTAGCCACACCGACGGCGCGGGCCGCGACGTTGACCCGTCCAATCTCGATGCCGTCCAGCACCTGACGAAAGCCTTGCCCTTCCTCTCCTCCCAACAGCGACGAGGTCGGGATCCTGAAGTCGGCGAAGTTCATCTCGGTGGTCTCGACACCCTTGTAGCCCATCTTCTCGATGTTCTTGCCGACGTCGAGCCCGGGGGCCGGCTGCGGGTTGCCGGCCTCCTTCTCAACGATAAGCATGCTCATCCCCTTGTGAGCGGGCTCCGCCGTCGGATCGGTCTTGACCAGCGTCATCACGATCCCGGCCCGCAATCCGTTCGTCAGCCACATCTTCTGGCCGTTGACGACGTATTCATCTCCGTCGCGCACGGCCTTCGTGCGGATCGCCTGGACGTCCGATCCCGCCTCGGGCTCGCTCATCGCGAGTGCTGCACGCAGCTCGCCGGTCGCCATCTTGGGAAGCAAGCTCTGCTTCTGCTCGTCGGTTCCGAATTTGTCGATCAGATAGCAGCCCATGAAGTGAGTGTTCAGGACGCCTGAGAGGCTCATCCATCCCCGCGCCAGCTCGACCACCGCAAGCGCATAGGTGGTGAGCGATTCCCCGATGCCCCCGTACTCCTCGCGAATGGTGAGGCCGAACAGTCCCAGCTCTTTCATCTGCTCGACGATCTTTTCTGGAAACTCGTCTCGATGCTCCATCTCGTCCGCCACTGGGATCACTTCGTTCTCGACGAAGTCGCGGACCGTTTCGATGATCTCCTTCTGCATCTCCGAAAGCTGAAGCATCAGGCGCCGCTCCACTCGCGCTCGAAGTCTTCGAGCTTTCGCTCGCGTTGCATCCCTGCGGCGTGGCCCCGCTCTGCGAACTGCACGGCCATCTTCCGTGAGGCCTCGTCGATCATCTCGGTGCCGAACATCACGGCCCCTCTGCGGTCCACTTCGGTGGCGTGCTTGTATGCCTCCAGCATCGCTTCGGCCTTGTCGAACTCTTCCTGCGTCGGTGTGAACACTTCGTTCAAGACATCCACTTGTCCCGGGTGCAACGCCCACTTGCCGTCGTAGCCGAGGGCCCGAGCCCGCATCGCCATCTCGCGGAATCCATCCAGGTCCTTGATCAACAAGTAGGGCCCGTCGATAACTTGGAGGGCCGCATCGCGCGCCGCGACCAAGATGGTCTCGAGCACCCAGTGCCAGTGGTCGCCCGGGTACCCCGGCATTGGCAGGCCGGCAGTCACGGTGGGGAGGCCCAAAGAAGCACTCATATCTGCAGGACCGAAGATCAATGTTTCGAGACGGTCTGATGCGTGCGCGATCTCGTTGATGTTCTTCAAGCCGGTGGCGGTTTCGATCTGCGCCTCGATGCCGATCCTCTTGTCGAGAGCGGAGTTTGCCTCGATCATGCGCAACATGTGATCGACGAAATGCACCTCGTGTGCGTATTGGACCTTCGGGATCATGATGCAATCGAGAAAGGGGCCGCCGTTCTCGACGACCGTTTTCAAGTCGTCGGCAGCCCACTGAGTGTCGATCGAATTGATCCGGACCACCACAGTCTTGCCGTTCCAATCGTTGTTCTTGAGAGCATCCACGATGTTGCCCCGGGCCTCTTCCTTCGCAAGAGGCGCAACCGAGTCCTCGAGATCCATGAAAACCTCATCGGCAGGAAGCTGCGGAGCTTTGCACAGCATCTTGGGGCTGGACCCGGGAACCGAAAGGCAGGATCGGCGGGCACGGGCTGCTTTCACCGCTCCTCCGGAGCCCGTGTCACTCGACGTAGCCGAGGCCGCGGAGATGCTCTTCGATCTCTCCCGCCTCATCGGAGGTCAAACCGCTCTGGTCACCCTCGTCCGAAACCGTCGCCGTCGCTGCGGCGACCTCCAGCCGCGCGTTGGCACCAACGAGAGAACCGATCGGGACGCCATCACGAGGGATGGCGCTCGGAACCCCCAGAGCCGCCATCGCGCTCGTCCCTAGATCGATGAGACGAACGGTTTCTTCGATAGGACCCGGAACAACGTCGGGGCCCGTGGCAACGACGACGCCTTCCAGCCGGTGATCGCCCGAAAGCCAGTCGGCCGCTTCAACCATCCCCTTGGCGTGTGTCAGAGAATAGAAGGGGGCGGGCACGAGCAGAAGATCCGGAGCGGTGTCCAGGAACTTGCCCGAAAGAACTTCTTCCTTTCGGTAGATCTTCTCGATCGGAGACGCGCCCGTTTCGGCATCGCGAAACTCAGTGAGGGCATCTGCGAGCTCCGTTCTCACCTTTTCGTAGTCCCTGCGATCGACGATCCCCTGAGGCTCGCGCCCCTTCAGGTTCACCGACACCCCCTCGCCGGTGGAGACGACGCTGGTGTAAGCGCGCGTCCGGGACCAATCGACCGGCGATGCGGGGATAGAGATCCGTCCGTGCAACTTCAACAGGTCGTAGACCCGGCGGGCAAGGTTGCGACCCGGCCCCCAGCGGATCAGGTTGAAGGCGAACGATCCGCGTCCGAACTCAAGCCATCCGAGATGCTGGAGGATCCTGTCCATCGTGCACGTCCGGGTGCACGGCTGATGGCCATGATCGGACATGAAGATGACTAGATCGTCGCTCGTCGTGCGCTCAAGGAGCCTGCCTAGGCCTTCGTCGAGTTGCTGGTACACAGCGCGCGTCTGCTTGGCCACGGGAGAGTCCTTGAGCTCCGCATAGGCGGGATGCTCGGGTGTGAGGTACTGCATCAGGCAGTGTTGGATGCGGTCCGTGGACACGTAAACGAGCACGCCGAAATCCCAGTCGGTGCTGTCCATGAGGTATTCGAAAGTCTTCTGTCTCTTTGTCGTGATCGCCGAGGTCTCCTCGAGGAATGCCTCCGGCCGATTGCGGAAGGTTGTCCAGCTCATCCCATTGATCGGGAACGGAGCGTGCCGATCGAGCTCGGTTTGCAGTTCGAGGGGATACGTGTATGAGCGGCTCGCGGGAAGTACCCCCCCTGCGATGACCTTCCCGTTGATCTGTGGAGTGGGGAAGGTGAGCGGGATATTGAGAGCGAGCGACGTCTTTCCCGCCTCAGTGAAGTCGTCAAAGATCGTGCGTGCCTTGATCGAGCGATATGTGACGGGAAGGCGGCGTGAGACTCCCGGCTTGTGTTCGAGGATGTCGAACACCCCATGCCCTGCCGGATTGAGCGCCGTCATGAAGGACGGCCACGCACACCACGAATGGGAGGGAACCGTGGACAGACAATCACCGTGGGCACCCCGCTGGATCATGGCAGCGAGATTGGGAAGCTCCCCTGCATCCAGCATCGGACGCAGGACCTTCCAATCTGCTCCGTCCCATCCGACGATCAAGACTCTGTGTGTCATCGGGCGGCAGGCTACTACTCCGGCGGTTCCGTCCTGGCCTGAGCGAGACGGTGAGCCCGCAGCGCGAGCTGAAGCCGGAGCTTGTCCTCTGGATCGCGCAGCGACCAGCTCGTCAACCGTTCGATCTGCTTCAGACGATAGGTGACGGTGTGAGGGTGTGCGAATAGCCTCTGGCCCGCAAGCTTCACGCTGGCGTCACACTCGAAATATGCCTCCATGGTTTTTATGAGCTCGCCCCGCCGTCGGTCGTCGTAAGCGATCAAGGGTCCAAGGGTCTCTTCTATGAAGCGGTCCACCAACGCCGGTTCCGTGCGCAGGAAGTGATACAGGAGCAAGTCGTCGAAGTAATAGACGGGACCGGGAAGACCGAGGCCCAGACCTATCTCCAGAGCCTCGCGCGCCTCCAGATACGCGCGCCGGATCCCCTCCAGCCCCAGCGCAGGCCCCCCCATGCCGAAATGCCAGTCGTCTCCGAGCTCACCCACCAGCTTCTCGGGAACGGTAGAAGGATCGATAGCGGGGTCACCAGGAACGAGAGCGATCGTTTGGTCGGCCCGCTGGAGCACGATCGGGTCGCCGCCGGCCTGTGGCAGCACGTTTGCTGCAGCGCTCGCGATGGCGGCTTCCTTCATGCTTGCGCCGGCTGGGCCGATACCCAGCAGCGCGATATAGCTGAGCGACAGGTCGTAACCGAACGTGTGGGCTCGGCGAAGGATGTCGTCGGGAGCCGCCTCGGTGCCGTAGAGCAGGTCGGCCAGAAACTCCCGGCGGGCGCCCTCCTGCTCGCGGACTATCGCCCGCAGGGCGCGTGCGTACGCCTCCGCCACCGCCGTGGAGATCACATCCGTGTAACGAAGGATGGCCTGGGCCAGCTCGATGGTGGCCTCCAAGGCGTCACCGGGAAACCCGCGGCACTCCTCGGCCAAGGCGTCCCAGCACACCCTCGAGACGGTCCGGTAGGCGTGGAGAACATCGTCTAGGGGGATGCCGGCTTCCGCTCGCCTGGCCCCCACCCGTTCGATGGCTTCGAGCTCATCCTTGCGGACATCTCTTGCCTGGCTTAGAACCTGCGAGAGGTTCGCGACGTTCTCTCGCACCGCCTCACGAACGTCCTCCATGAGAGGACCGCCGGCGCGTTTGTACGACGGGATCGTGTCGTTGATCGCGTCGGTGCAGCGATCGACAACCTCGTCGAGGCGACCGAGGAAGCGCTCGATTATGGTCCGCACCGCAGCCAGGGGAGCCATCAGCCCGTCCTGACCATGTCCAGGACGCGTCCCAACGCAGCTCGCGCCAGCTCGACCGTCTCATCCGCGGCTTCGGCCACCTCGACGTTGTCCGCGGGATCGAGGGCCGCCACGATCGCGCCGGCCCCCGTCTCGTGCACCACTACGTTGGAGGGAAGGTGAACCGCCACGCGCAGGTCGCCTCCGATGGGCCGGCTCGCGACCGACGAGCTCCACGCGCCGAGGAAGAGATATTGCCTGCCGTCACCGGCTCCATCCAAGAGCCCGCCGACGTGCATCTCACTCAGGATGGAGAAGCCCTCTCTCCTCAAGGCAAGGCGTGCGCGCACGATGGCCTCGTCATAGCCTTCCGGCACCTCCACGCTGTATCCGTACTGAGCCTCATCCACGTCGCCTACGGTAACGCCGATGCCATTTGTCGCCATCCCAAATATCTCGGAGGGCCGGGACCAGGCGCGGATCCGAACCATGGTCCGCACCCTTCGTGCCGCTGGAGCTTCGATCTTGGACGTTCACTCAGATGCCATACATCACAGGAGCGTATTTACACTCACGGCGCCGGCCGTTACTCTGCGGATCGCTCTCACCCGGCTGGCCAAGGTCACCGCCGAGATAAGGCTCGGCCATCACGACGGGGTTCACCCGAGGCTCGGCGGATTAGACGTCTGTCCGATCGTTCCTCTTGATGCGTCCATGGACAAGGCTGTAGCGCTTGCCCGTTCGGTAGGCGCCTCGATCCACGGCGCGACTGGACTACCGATCTATTTCTATGGCGAAGCCGCGGTACGCGAACAGACGCGCGAGTTGCGTGACCTCCGTCGCGGGGGCCTCCGCCGTTTGGTGGAGCGAGCTGCCGGCCCGCTTCCTCCGGACATCGGCGGACCGGTCGACCCGGAGTACGGGGTCGTGTGCGTGGGCGCGCGGGGTCCACTGGTCGCCTTTAACGTGAACCTCGAGGCTGACCTCGCCGCAGCCGCCGAGATCGCCAACCGCGTGCGGGAGACCAGCGGAGGACTCCCCGGCGTGCGAGCCCTCTCCTTTCCGCTCGGCTCAGGTGTCTTCCAGGTCTCGATGAATCTAACGGAGCCGGGAACCGCTGGGATAGATGAGGTGTTCGAGTCCATCGCCGGAATGGTCGAGCGCTCGAGCGTACGGATCGTCGGCTGTGAAGTGGTGGGGCTGGTACCCGAGCGCTTCCTTCCGGACCCCACAAAGCAAGCGGCCCGGCTGCTTGAGCAGCCGGACCTATGCCTGGAAAAGAGAGTGCGCTCTAGCTCGAGCTAGAGGTGCTGGAAGTCTTGCGCCGGGTGGTCTTCCGGCCCGTCGACTTACGCGCCGGGCTCCTGCGCGCGGTGGACTTGCGCGCCGGGCTCTTTCGCGCCGTCGACTTGCGCCGCCCCGTCGTCTTGCGGGTGCCCGTCGACTTCCGGGCAGTGGACTTGCGCCGCGTCCCGGTGGTCTTACGAGCGGTCGTCTTGCGAGCGGTGGTCTTCCGCCGCCCAGTGGTCTTGCGGGCAGTAGCCCTGCCGCCCTTGCGTGCTGCAGCCTTACGTGCGGTGGTCTTGCGGGCAGTAGCCCTGCCGCCCTTGCGTGCTGCAGCCTTACGTGCGGTGGTCTTGCGG